>DASXEG010000053.1:0-8121 GCA_036490235.1 Candidatus Sulfotelmatobacter sp.
AACTTCGGTGTATCCGCTGACGACCATCAGCAGATTGTTGAAGTCGTGGGCGATGCCTCCGGCCAGGCGGCCGACGGCTTCCATTTTTTGGGCCTGGCGGAACTGATCTTCGAGCACGCGTCTCTCGGTGATGTCTTCGGCAATCGCTTCGAGAACGTCGGAGGGTTCGTTCTCGCTGGCGACGGCGCGCCCGCTGACACGGACTGTGATGGATCGGCCGTCTTTGCGTTTCCAGCGGACTTCGAAACCGTCGACCCTGCCGGTGCGGCGGAACTCGTCTGTGAGGCGCTTGTATTCTGCGGGATCGGCGAAGATGTCTTTTTCGGGCTCGAGCGCGAGAACTTCAAGCGCGGAGTTGTAACCGAGCATTCCGATCAAGGCCGGATTCACATCGAGGAAACGGCCTTCGTTGCTGGAGCGATAGATTCCGTAGACGGCGGTTTGGACCAGCGAACGATAGCGGTGCTCGGAGCGGCGGAGAAGCTGCTCGTTGCGCTTGTGGTCGATGGCGGCGGAGAGCTGACGAGAAATTAACGTGAGGACTTCTTTGTCGCGCTCGCGCAGGCAGGCGGCATCGGAATATGTTTTCAGGACAAGGACGCCGAATGCGTGGTGGTTCACGCTGAGCGGGACGCCCAGCCAGTGATGCGGGGCCGGTCCCTTGAGTTTGATTTCACCGCGCTGCTGGAGTTCGCGCAGATCTTGCGGAGTGCATAGCAGGGGCTCGCCGGTGCGCAGGACATACTCGATCAAACCGCGGCCCTGTTTTGTTGGCGATGGCGTAGCTTCTTTTTCATCGACGAAGTAGGGATGGGTCAGCAGTTGCGATTCAGGATCGTAGAGCACGATGGAGAAGTTGCGGGCGAACATCAGTTCATCCAGGATCGTGTGAGTCGCGGCGAAGAATTGCTGGAGATCCTCTGTGCTGGTGGCTTTTTCGGCGATACGGCAGAGAGCGGAACTGAGAGCCTCGGCGCGCTTGCGCTCGGAGATGTCGTGATACAGCGCGTAGTACGCGACAGGACGGCCGTTGATGATCAGGGGCGCGGTGGAGATGGAAAGATCGAGCAGCGACCCATTGTGATGGAGACGCTGAGTTTCGAGCGAGATGTGTTCGCCCCGCTGCAGGCATTGTTCGATCCATTGGGCTTCGGCGAGCCGGTCGGGTGGAATGATGAGGGGATCAATCATTTTCCCGAATAGCTTGGCGCCGGAATAGCCGAAGATGCGTTCGAACTGGTTATTTACGCACTGAACGTGAAACGAAGAATCGGTGAGAACAAGTGCGTTGGGGGAATTCTGAAAGAGCTGTTCGAGGCACTGGCGGCGCAGATCGAGGACGGTTTGGGCGGAATCGACGTTCGGATTCGCGTCACCGGAATTCCAGGAAAGAAGATCGGATTGCGCGGGGCGGTTGGACAATTCGGGAGGAATGAAAGTGGGCACAGTTCCGCGCTTCGACCCACGGCGCGGCCCTTTAGCGCGCACAAGATCCTCTTGCGCTAACCGGGTGATCCGATCACCCATTCTGAAGCTCCCCCCTCTGAAAACCAGAACGAGTAAATGGTAGAGGGGGCGAGGCTTGCTCGAAAGTTACCGGGGTAATTAGAGAAAAAAGGTTTCAAAGTTTCAAGGCTTCAGAGTTTCAAGGTTTTAAAGGGGCTCACGGTGAACCTTGGAATGCCGGTAAGCCATTCTTAGATCACCCTTACAGTTGCCACGGTCGCATCATCGGATTGGTGTCCCTGAGAGAAGGCATCCATGGAATGAAGCGTCTGCAACGATGAATGCCAGGGTATCGTTCTTAAGCGGAATAAAATTGTAGCAATCGCCGCCGAGCGCCTGAATCTGGCGACAACGGGCGCTGTAGTCCAAGAAATCGCTAGCCGGGCAGGGCGCTTGCATAAAGCCCTGTTGCACGTCGCAGGCCAGTACCTAATCCTGGCTAACGTCCACTACCATTTCCTCGGTCGTCATTTTGCAGCCTCCACTCGTATGTCGGTTCCGGCCCACCGAAATCGACACGGTCCAATGATTCCCGGTAAAAATATTTTCTTAGGGGATGTAGAGAACGGGCGCGCAGCTCCGACTACCGCATGAAAGCGCACATTGCGGGCGCTGGCAAAGGAGAGGAAACATGAAATACATTTTGCTGATGTCAGGCACGAAGGCAGGCGTTGCAGGGTATCACGCCTGGTCGAAACAAGATATCGAAGCACACATGGCAATTCTTCAGCGCATCAACAAGGACCTCACCACATCCGGGGAGTTCGTCGCCACGCAGGGCTTGGCCGATCCGATTGAAGCCAAGGTCGTACGCGGCGAGAAAAACGGCATGCCCGTCACTGATGGCATTTTCCCCGAATCGAAGGAGTTTCTGTTGGGCTACTGGATCGTCGATGTTGCCAAAGCCGAGCGCGCCTATGCCATAGCGGGACAGATTTCCGCAGCTCCCGGACCCGGGGGCAAACCCACGAACATGCCGATCGAAGTGCGGCAGTTCGCGAGCTACGAGTCAAAATCGCGCTGACAGATGTCGAGAATCTCCCGCGGTCTCCGACTTAGGAATGAAGGCACGAGGATTTCACAAACTGAATCAAAGGAGCGAGACAATGAAATACATTGTGATGATGAACACGATGAAAGCAGGCCAGGGCGTGCCTGCGTGGCCCAAGAAAGATCTGCAGGCGCACATCGCCTTTATGAGAGGTATCAACCAAGAGTTGCACGAACATGGCGAGCTGGTGTCGGCGGAAGGGCTGTCTTTTCCGGACCAGGCGAAGCTGGTGCGTGCGGGCAAGGACGGCCGTGCGATTACCGACGGAGTGTTCCCCGAATCCAAGGAGTTTCTCGCGGGCTTCTGGATCATCGATGTCGACAGCCCCGAGCGGGCGTACGAGATTGCCGCACGAATCTCGGCTGCGCCGGGACCGGGGGGCGTACCGCTCAACATGCCAATTGAGCTGCGACCGGTCATGAGCGGGCCGCCTAAGGAGATGGTGTAACGGAACTCTAATGACCACGCCATGGAACGCAACCTCCGAGCATCTGTTGCGAGAACTCGCGCCGCAGGTGCTCGGAATGATTGCTCGCCGCTTTCACGACTTCGCAGCAGCCGAGGACGCCGTGCAGGAGGCTATGATCGCCGCTTTCACGCAATGGCCGCAGCAGGGCGTTCCCGAAAATCCCCGGGGCTGGCTGATTCAGGTGGCGTCGCGCCGCATGACGGACCATGTGCGCAGCGAAATCGCCCGCCGCGAAAGAGAAACAGCAGTGGCCGCCGAAGCGGAAACTTTGTCACGCACACTCGAGATCGAGGCTGACATGGATCCGGACGACACTCTGATTTTGTTGTTCATGTGCTGCCATCCCGCGCTTACTCCGTCTTCTGCAATCGCGCTGACGTTGCGGGCGGTTGGCGGTTTGACCACGGGTGAAATTGCCAATGCGTTTCTGGTTCCCGAGGCCACGATGGCGCAAAGGATCAGCCGCGCGAAGCAGAGCATCAAAGCTTCGGGCGCACCGTTCCGCCTGCCTTCACCGCAGGAGCGAACTGAACGGCTGCCCGCAGTTTCGCACGTACTGTATCTGATCTTTAGCGAGGGATATGCCAGCAGCATAGGGCCGCAGCTCCAGCGGCTCGATTTGGCGCGCGAGGCGATCCGTTTGGCGCGCGGCACGAAAACGCTTCTCCCCGATAGTCCGGAGATCGCAGGACTTCTGGCCCTGATGCTTTTGACCGACGCGCGGCGGGCAGCCCGAACCGGGCCGGATGAGGAGTTGATTCCTTTGGATAAACAAGATCGAACTCTGTGGGATCGCACCGAGATCTCCGAAGGAATCGAGCTTCTGACTGCCGCACTGTCGAAAGCCTCAGTGGGCCTGTATCAGATTCAGGCGGCGATCGCCGCCGTTCATGATGAGGCCGAGCGAGCCGAGGATACCGACTGGCCACAGATTCTGGCTTTGTATGACTTACTGAAACAAGTTGCCCCCAGTCCCATGGTCACTCTTAATCATGCAATCGCAGCTGCAATGGTGTACGGCGCGGCAAAAGGCCTCCAGCTATTGAAAGCGCTCGATACCGATCCGCGCCTTGCCAGTCACTATCGTCTCGATGCGGTTCGTGCTCATTTACTGGAAAAGACGGGAGATTACGAGGCCGCGATCAAACACTACCGAATTGCGGCTACGCGGACCACGAGCACCCCGGAACGGAATTACCTCATGACGCGAGCATCGCGCCTGGCCAGCGATTAAGTCTCGAACGGTCGGCTACTCGCGTTGCTAGGCCCTGTTTGCTAGCATTTCGCAGACGCGATCGATGGTGTCTCGCTGGTTTTCGGCTAGGGTTAAGAATTCGAAGCCATAGCGGAGGCCTTGGCGGTAGCGGACGATGGCGCGAATTTTCATCGGGTAGGGACTTAATGGCAGGGGGAGGTCGAGGGTGACGATTTCGCCGGGTTCGAGTTCTCCGGTGAGAGTTGCGCCGATGCCATCGCGGCCGAGCTCAGTGGAGCGTCCCCAGCAGTTGCGAAATTCGCCGTTCTGGAACATGCGAACTTGCAGGCGGAGGTCGATGGCGAAACGCGGATAGCGGCGGTTGCGGGCGGACTTGCTGGGCGCTGGTTTGGGAGCGGCAGAGGACATTGATCGCGATCAGGGTTTCAGGGTTAAATTCGAACTTCAGCGCTAGAGCGCCTATTTTTTCAAACTCGCTAATGGCCCGGGTAAACTCGCGGCCTTTCTCTTTTCGTTTGTTTCCTGTTTTCGTTAATTTCCGTGCAGCAAGTAGCCTGGTTCGAGCGGAAGCTTGCCTCCGATTTTAATGACGGACACGCTGCTGTTGATGGAATAGACGTCGACCACGCCGATGGCTCCCGGAGTGGAGGCCACTTTGTTGACGAGTTCCTCGTCGGAAGTCGCGACAAAGATAGCGGGATGGCCGGGGCGTCCATGATTGGAGGTTACGATGAGGCTGCTGACCTCCTTTTCAGACATGCCGTAAAGCTTTTCGAGAATCAACTGCATTTCTGGCGCGCTGGGAGAACGCATAACAAAGGTGACGGGCTTGCCGTCAGGCCAGCGCTCGGTTTGCGCCTTGCAGACTTTAACCAGTTCAGCGGAGGTAACGGCCTCTACGGTATTAGCTTTGTTGGAAACCAACGCGAGGTCGCGCGCCGCCGCGAACGATGAGGCGACGAGCACGATAATAAAAAGACGAATCAGGCGTTGGACGAGCAATCTCGATCTCCCGCAACTTTGGACCACTACTTAGGCTTCATTTTGCTTTAGGGATGGCGGGTTGAGAAAGGTTACCGAGGTCATGAGAAGAGGACTCATTCGGGCGAAGCAGCGAGGAAAGCGGGCAGTGCGCGAGTTAGGGTGCGAACGAGTAGATCGTGCCGTCGTTCGTGGTGCCTCCGTGGGTGGTTGCGCCGTAAAAAATGCCGGAAGGGGCAGTGACCATGCCGTTATAGGCAAATCCGGGGCCCGGCGCACCGGGAAAGCGATAAGGAACAGTTTCGGTCCATGTGCCGTTGGCGTTGTGAGCTACTTTAAAGACGACCCCGCAGCCACACGTGCCTCCGCCGGCGCTGGTGGTTCCGTACAAGTTTCCTGCTTTATCCATCACTAGAGTGCTGATGGGGCTGCTGCCATCCTTCTCACCTTTGAAGCTATAAAGAACGCTTTCTTTCCATGAGTTGCCGGCGCGTGTCAACTTGTAGACTGTACCGACGTCGTGGAGGCCAGCGTAGTAAGTTGTGCCATAAAGATTTCCAGCTTTGTCGAAGATCAGGCCGCCGTAGGGCAGCGCGCCGTCAGGCTGATCGCGGAAAGCATAAAGCGGAAGGAGCGTCCATGTACCGCCCTGGTGGTGGGTGATTTCGAAGACTATGCCATCATTGTTGGCTCCGCCGACAGTTGTAACTCCGTAGAGATTCCCTGCTCCGTCGAAGATCAGGCGTCCGGCTGAGCCGGATGATCCGTCGTCGCCTCCAGTGAAGGCGTGGATCACGTTCAAGCGGTACTGGCCACTGGCTTCAGGATGCAGTTGATACACGGTACCGAGGCCGTAGGCGCCTCCTGTGGGAGTCATTCCGTATAGATTGCCGTGCGCGTCGACGGTGAGACCGCTGCCGGGACCAGAGCCATCTTTGCCGCCGGTGAAAGCATGAATGACGGTCTGAGTCCAGCTCTCTCCGGATTTTGTGAGCTTGAAGACTACGCCGCATCCGCCTTCGCAGGAACCGGAACCGCCGGTAACGGCTGTGCCGTAAATATCGCCTTGGGGATCCAGCGTGACGCCTTTGTAGGGCTCGCCGCCGTCTGCGCTGCCGGTGAAACTGTAGAGGACGGTGTGCGTCCATCCGCCGGCGGCGGGAGAAAGTTCGAAGACCGTGCCGCTGCCGAAGTCTCCGCCCTGCACGGAACTGCCGTAAAGATTTCCGGCGCTGTCGATGACGAGATCGGTGTCGAGGTATTCGCCGTCATTGCCTCCGGCGAAGCTGTAGATGAGCTGAGTGGAGCTGGCGTAGGCAGCTGCGGCAAGCAAGAGGGCCGAAATGATGACTGTGATTGCTGGGCTGAACTGAATAAACGACTGCAAAGATTTTTGGCGCATGAAGCCCCCCGGGTTCGGTCGTTTCCGGGGAGGGACTATATCACGAAAGTGCGAAGAAGTTGTCGGCGGCGGTGAGCCGTTGGCATGATGTGATAATGTCTTTCGGCCAACCTCAGGCTGCAATTTTTCGGGTGCGTATGCATGGATGATCAATTCACGCTCGCGGAAGCGGCGGCGCAATCGATTCTGAAACGGACGGCGATGCGTCCCCGAGTTGGAGTTGTGCTGGGCTCCGGGCTTGGCGGGTTTGCGGATGCGCTGACCGACGCTGCGCGAATTCCTTACGGCGATATTTCTTCGTTTCCGCGGTCGACGGCGATTGGTCATGCAGGGCAGCTTGTGATTGGAAAAGCCGGCGATGTGCCGGTGGTTGCGATGCAGGGGCGAGTACATCTTTATGAAGGATATTCGGCGCAACAGGTCGCGTTTCCTGTCCGCGTGTTGGGGAGGATGGGCGTTCGAGCGGTGATTCTGACGAATGCTGCCGGCGGGATTAATCGAAGCTATGGGCAGGGCGCATTGGTGCTGATTCGTGACCACATTAATTTGCAGGGAGTAAGCCCGCTTGTGGGGCCGAACGATGAGCGCTTTGGGTTGCGCTTTCCTGACATGACTTACGCGTATGACAGAGAGTTCCGGGGGATCGCGAAAAACGAAGCGGGGAAATTGGGGACTGGGTTGGAAGAAGGAATCTATGCGGCGCTGCCGGGTCCGAGCTACGAGACGCCGGCGGAGATTAATTACCTGCGAATTATTGGAGCGGATCTGGTGGGGATGTCGACGGTAGCGGAAGTGATTGCGGCGCGGCATATGCAGATGAGAGTGCTGGCAATTTCTTGCGTTACGAATATGGCGGCGGGGATTTTGGATCAGCCGCTCACGCATCAGGAAGTGATGGCGACTGGCGAACGGGTGCGATCGAGCTTTGAGGCGCTGTTGAGAGCGGTGCTGCCGCGCCTGGCGGGGGATGTGACGACATAGGTTTCTGACTGGAAAAAGCAGATTCCTCCTGTCTCGCTCCGCTCGCGCGTCGGAATGACAGTGTTGTTTCGGGCGCGTTGTTCGGGGTGGCAGCGAGTTGAAATTTATTTCGGGCGCGGGAGGAAAAACTCCACTGGCATTGCAAACCTTTCTCCGATCTATAATGGCGTGTCATTCTTGTTTGAGGGCCGCAAGGAGGTCTTTTCATGCCGCAAGCAATTCCTGAGAAATATCGCGATCTTTTCCAGAAACGCGCTTTCGCCAGCCTGGGCACGTTGATGCCCGATGGCCAGCCGCAAGTTACACCGGTGTGGTGTGACTTTGATGGGGAGCACGTGATCTTTAATTCCGCCAAGGGGCGGCAGAAGGATAAGAATGTGCGGCGCGATCCACGGGTGTCGATGGCGATCATCGATCCGGAGAATCCGTACCGGTATCTGGAAATTCGCGGGCGCGTGGTGGAGATTACGGAAGATGGCGCGAGCGCGCACATCGACAAGATGGCGAAGAAATAT
>DASXEG010000073.1:0-9990 GCA_036490235.1 Candidatus Sulfotelmatobacter sp.
TCTGGCACTTTCCCGCAAAAGAGACTAGGATTTCCCCGGCGCTCTTCCCCTGCTCCTAAGCGCCCCAAGCTCCGTTTCATAACGGATATTTCTGGCCATTTTCATCGGCCTGTTTCGAGGCTCGGCGATGCAAATTCTGGATTGCTCAACGAGCAACTCTCGCAGTCGCATTCCGCAAATCGGACTCCGGTCTGCCCTTTGTTTCGTCGTTCTTTTCAGCTCATTACTCAGTGCCCAAACCCCGGCGCCTTCCACGCCACAAACAGCCACTCCCTCCGCGCAAACCCAGGCCAACAACACTTCCGCCGAGATCGTTTCCCACGAGGAAACCACCACCTTCAAAGTCAACGTCAACCTGGTCCTAGTCCGGGTCGTTGTGCGAGATTCCAAGGGCAAAGTCATCGGCAATCTCCACAAAGAGGACTTCCAACTCTTCGACAACCGCAAGCCCCAGGTCATCACCCAGTTTTCCGAAGAGCGGCCGGGGGCTCACGTTGCGGCAATTCAAGAAGAACACAAACTCGATAACGCTGGCGCCTCATCCCAAGCCACCCCTCCACCTTCTATTCCTGAGCGCTACGTAGCCTACGTATTTGACGACGTTCACGTCTCCTTCGGCGATCTCGTGCAGGTGCGACAGGCCGCTGAACGCCACATCGCCACTCTGCGCCCCACCGATCGCGCCGCCATTTTCTCAACCTCCGGGCAAACCATGCTCGACTTCACCGACGACCGCGCTCGCCTGCACGACACTTTGCTCCATCTCCGGCCGACTCCAATCTCGAGCGGCGCGACCAATCCGAACGGCTGCTTTCAGGTTAGCTATTACATGGCCGACCTCATCGAAAACAAACAGGATCAGCAGGCGATCCAAATCACCACGCAGGACGCCCTGCAGTGCGAATTCAACAACGACACAAGATTTCTGTCAGCCGCCGCGCAGATGGCTGAGTCAACCGCAAGGCAGGTTCTCGATGAAGGCAGCCACGAGAGTCACGTCACTCTCACCGTTCTGAATGACATCGTCCGCCGTATGTCCGCGCTGCCCGGGGAACGCAGCATGGTTTTGGTTTCTCCCGGATTTCTTACCCCTCAACTGAACTTTGAATACGGGCAAATCATCGACCGCGCCGTCCGCGCACAAGTCACCATCGGCGCTCTCGACGCCCGCGGTCTTTATGTCCCCGGTTTCGACATCAGCAGATCCGCCGCCCCCTCTCAGGCGTCGCAGGTACTTCGTCAGCAGTACGAGACTTTGGAGGCCTCAGCCAACTCAGAAATTCTGGAAGCCTTATCCGATGGCACAGGCGGAGTCTTTTTCCAAAACAACAACGACTACGACGAAGGCTTCCGCCGAACCGCTTCCGCTCCCGAATACTCCTACGTCCTGGCTTTCTCTCCGCAGAATCTCAAGCTCGACGGCAACTTTCACAGCCTGAAAGTAACGCTGAAAACTCAGGGAAGGTTCGATATCCAGGCACGCCGCGGCTACTTCGCTCCTAAGCACGCCGCAGATCCGGCGCAGCAGGCAAAAGAGGAAATCGAAGACGCAGTTTTCTCCCAGGAGGAAGTTCACGGCCTCCCGGTCGAGTTACACACACAATTTTTCAAATCCACCGACGTTGAGGCCAAACTTACAGTCCTCGCTCACATCGATGTTCGCCGCCTGCACTTGCGCAAGGCCGACGGCCGCAATAATGACGAGCTCACCGTCGTTTCCGCCCTTTTTAACGGAAACGGCAATCTGGTCCAGGGAGCCGAAAAGACGATTACTATGCACATCAAGGACGAAACCCTCGAGAAAAAACTGAACTCGGGAATCGTGCTGAAAACAAGTTTCGATGTAAAACCGGGAAGCTATTTTGTGCGCCTCGTAGTCCGTGACTCCGAAGCGCAACTGCTTTCCGCAGAGAACGACGCCGTCCGCATCCCGTAGTCAACGATTTGTCAGGGCACGCCTTCAGGCGTGCCGAAGCGTCATCTGGATGGAACCGCGGCTTTAGCCGCTGAGGGAAAGACAGAATTAAAGGAGTAGGAGTACATCATGCGAATCGACATTCAATTTCTTAAGCTCGCCACGCTCGCGATAATCGCTGCATCGATTCTGCCTCTCCCAACCGTCGCCCAGCAGCCCGCCGAATCGTCTACCGCCGAAGTTCCAGTCATCAAAGCCCAAACCCGCCTCGTCCTGGTCGATACCGTGGTCACCGACAAGAAAGGCAACTACATACGCGATCTCACGGCAAAAGATTTCAAAGTCTGGGAGGACAACAAAGAACAACCCATCTCTTCTTTTTCTTTCGAAGACGAAAACGCCGCTCCCGTCAACTCACAGCGCCGCTATCTGGTGCTGTTTTTTGACAACTCCACCATGGACAACAGCGACCAGGGGCGCGCCCGCGAGGCCGCAGCGAAATTCATTGATGCGAACGCCGCTCCAAACCATCTCATGGCCGTCATCAACTTCGGCGGCACCGTCCAGATCGCTCAGAATTTCACTGCCGATGCCGCTCGCTTAAAGCAGGTCGTCAGCGGCATGCGATTCGCCAATGTTTCACCCAATGCGCCGGTCCAGGTAGCATCGCTTTCTACGCCGTCCATCGGCATGTCGAGCGGGATTCCCAATCTCAGCAATGCTGAAGCCGATTTCGGAATTCAGTCCGTAATGCTTGCCCTGCGAACTCTGGCGAAAGGTCTTTCCACAGTTCCGGGGCGCAAGACCCTCGTCATGCTGACCTCCGGCTTCCCGCTGACCGCGGAGCATACCGCAGAACTCACAGCAGTCATCGATGCCTGCAACAAAGCAAACGTCGCCATTTATCCCATCGATGTCCGTGGCCTCGTCGCCTCCGCCCCCGGCGGCGCACGCATGCAGTTGCCAGCTCGCACCGGCCCCGAATACGCAGCGGCCAATTACAACCCCGACAATTCTCCAAGCTCTTCCCATCCCCGTCTCATCCTCGTTTCCGCCGCGCTACCCGCCGAGCCCGCGCAACATGGCACCGGTGGAGGAGGTGGTGGCGGTGGTGGCCACGGCGGAGGAGGCGGCACCGGCGGTGGCACTGGTGGGGGTACCGGTGGTGGAACAGGTGGTGGAACAGGCGGTGGAACAGGCGGTGGCAAGGGCACTGGAGGCACCACCGGCGGAACTGGCAGCGGCGGACACGGCGGCACTGGTTCGACGGGTTACAACTACAACGCAGCTAGCTATCAGAACGCTTACAATCAGCCGCGTCAGATCGTCCCTCAATTCCCGACCAGCGCGTCCACCAATCAGCAGGTGCTCTACGAACTCGCCGACGGCACGGGCGGATTTGTCATCCTCAACACCAACGATCTTCTCGGTGGTCTCGAAAAAATCGCCAAAGATCAATCTCAGTACTACAGCCTGGGCTACAAACCGCCCGACTCCGCCGAGGGAAGCTGCCACATCATCCGCGTGAAAGTCGAGCGCGGCGGCACCCAAGTTCGAGCGCGCAGCGGATACTGCAATGTCCGTCCACTCGATTTTCTCGCCGGAAAACCCATCGAGAAAGATCTCGAAACCCGGGCTGCAAGCGAAATGCCCGCCAATGTTGGCATTTCCGCGCAAGCGCCATTTTTCTACACCGCGCCGAATACCGCCCGAGTCAATCTCGCCATGGACATCCCTTCCTCCGCCATGAAGTTCGAAAAGGAGAAAGGCAAACAGCACTCCAGCGTGAATGTTCTCGGCATCGCCTACCGCCCCGATAATTCAATTGCTGCCCGCTTCAGCGATACTGTCGATCTCGACTTCGAAGACAAAAAAGATTTTCAGAACTTTCAAAAGCAACCCTACCACTACGAAAATCAGTTCGAACTCGCATCTGGCCAATACAGTCTGCGCGTCGTTTTCAGCTCCGGCAGCGAAAGCTTCGGCAAAGTAGTGGTCCCATTAACCATCGATCCCTACGACGGCAAGAAATTCAGCCTGAGTTCGGTCACCCTGAGCAACGATGTTCACCCTGCAGCCGAGCTTGCCACCGGCCTCGACTCCGAATTGCTGGAAGACCGCAAACCGCTCATCGTTCGCGGCATGCAGATCGTGCCATCGGCCTCCGACCACTTCAAGAAGACAGATCCCGCCGCGATCTATCTGGAGCTTTACGCTCCCGCACTGCTTACGCCCAATCCTCCCAAGGTGGGAATCGAGATGGTCGTGACTGACCTCAAAAGCGGCCAGCGAAAATTTCACATTGCCGTCACGGACACAGCCAAAGACATTCAGCCCGGAAATCCAGTAATGCCACTGGGCCTCAAGTTGCCGGTTAGCTCGCTAGCCTCCGGGAGCTACAAACTTGAAATAAGAGGAGTAGATTCAGCCGGAGGTGCAACCACCTTCCGCTCAACAGATTTCGAAGTGGAATAGCCAACCCAAGGGAGCACAAAAGCAGCTTTACCCTGTGCCCCTCTGTGGCCTCTGTGTTAAATGTTTCGAAAAGGCCGCGTAAGCGGTACCTCACTATTCAATTGGCCACCGGCTCCTCGGGAATGTACACTCCTCCACGAAATTGTCCGTTCAAAGGAGAGACTATGACCAAACATCTCAGGCTGTTTCAGGCGATTTTGATCGCTGCGCTACTCTGTGGCGCAACCCTGGCGCAGGAACCGGTGGTCGACATCAACAAAACCATCCATCCGAATCTCGCTGAAGCGCAACGCCTCATCGTCGAGGCCAACCGTTACGTCGCCATGGCGCAGAGAGATAATCGATGGGACATGCATGGCCATGCGGAGAAGGCCCGGGATCTGCTGGTACAAGTAAACAACGAACTTAAAAGGGCAGCCGAAACTGCCAACCGAAGGTAGGCAAACTCAACGCGCCCGCTCGCGCCAAACAAAACCCCTTTTCTAATGTGCCCGAAGCTCAATGAACTCCACGGCATCCGGCGCGAGCGGACTCGATATCTTCAAACTTTCTCCCGCGCCCTCTCGACTTTCCACCAACTGCAAATTCTCCGTATTGCTGATCCGATACCGCTTCACGCTATAGCTCTTGTTGCCCCACGGCAAATGATTGATCGTAAGATCGTATCCCGCATTGTCGCGGTAAACGATGTCCGTCCGCCGCGGCAGCATTTTGAATTTCGAAAAATCCGGCATCGGAACCGCCTTCGCCACATCCGCCGGCAGCTTCATCTCTTTCGGCTTCCATCCGTTCGCAATCGCATAATTGCTGATCAGAATATGAATCGTCTTCCCATCCGCCGACTCCCCCGCCAGCGCAGCAAACCCAAACGTATCCGTCCCATCCACTGCCAGCCGCCGCGGAGTATCCATCATCTTTCCCATCGCCTCGAACGTATACGCGGTCTTGAAGTACTTGCCCTGCAGGTCAAACAATCCCATCCAGGCCGCATCTCCGCGATAAAACTGTGCGTGATCCAGCGGAGCGTCCTGGAAGTAAGTCAGCGCCGCGCCGATAAAAGCCGCGTTCTCCGCGCCCCGCAATCTTTGCGCTTCGCCCTCGGTAAAATCCGGAGTCAGGTTCCACTCCGAAAGAACGTTCTCCGCCTTCGGAAAACCGTGCGCATCCAGCACGCCGCGTATCTCGCGCGCCAGCCGCACGCCGTCGTAAGGATCGGCGGAATCGATCGCATACGTATGCCACGAATAAAAATCCAGCGGCACATGATGTGCCGCGCAGTAATCGATAAATCCCTCGCGGTAAGGCCCGTCATTGGAAGCGATCGCCAATGCGTCCCCGCCAACTTTCAACGTGGGATCCACTGACTTCAAAGCCCGCGCCGTCTTCTCATAAAGTGAATAAAACTGCTCCGGAGTTCCCGTCCAGAACAAAAGCTCCGGCTCATTCCAGAATTCCCAGTAGCGAATGCCGTAGTGAAAACCGTGATCCCACCCCAGGTTGTAATGCATCGCCACATGCTTCACCACGTCGGCGTATTTATCGAAATCCGGCGGCGGATTAATATTCGCTCCCCAGCTTCGTCCAACCCGGTAGTAAACCTCCGCTCCGGTTTCATGAATCGCCGCCAGCACCTCGTCGCTCGGCCCAAACCTGTAGCTCTCAGCCTTTTCCGGATCGGCATTCCAATCCGGAAAAATGATGCTCGCATTCCCCGCCTTCACCACGCCCGCGCGCTGCGCCGCGTCAGGAATCAACCATGCCAGCGCCGCATTGTCCTCGGTGAAATGGGAATCGATCTCCGTCGGCCCCATGAAGTCATGCGTGCGAACCATGTTTACGCGCAGCTCTTTATATTGCTTCACAAGATTCGGCAATCCCGCCATCACCGGCGTAGGCTGCCCATTCAATCCCTGAAACGACCGAATCTCCCCGATCGTCTTTCCGGCATCGATGTGCAGCGACCGGAATCCAGTGTTTGCAGTTTGACCAAATAAGAAAGTGCAGAAGAGCAGGGAAGTGAAGAGTACGCGTGAAATTTTCATCGCACCGATTCTAGGCCTTTGGAACTGATTACCGAAGAAATTGCGGACGTTCACCGCTCTATGCATTTTTTGTCATTCCGAACGCGCGCGAAGCGCGGGTGAGGAACCTGATTGAAACTCGCCAGAGTCCCGCGCGGACTCAGGTAATTCCGGGCACCGACGGGAGCGAGGCAAACGAGATCATTACCCTCGACTCCGAAACTGAATCATCCGCTTGCGATCCCGTTTCGAAGGTCGCCCCGCAGGCAGTTGCTCAAAGCTCCGCGCCGCCCGCCGCTCCGCCGCAACTTTCAAGCGCATCTCACGGCTTTCCTCGGTCTCGCGATACATCCGCTGCGCCGCGGCTGCCGGCCCGCGTACTTCACTCAACATAAGCATCTCAATCTCAAACTCGCCGCCATCATTCGCAACCCGCAACATATCGCCAACCCGAACCTCCCGCGCCGGCTTTGCATTCTGCCCATTGGATCGCACCCGTCCCAGTTCACACGCCCTTGCCGCCAGCGATCGCGTCTTGAAAAATCGCGCCGCCCAAAGCCACTTGTCAATTCGCAATGTAGTCAAGCTCGAAACTTGATCCGTCATGATTGAGCCAGCGTCCTCTGCAGCCCTTGCTGCGCCAACTCAAACTCATGCGCCATCCCTAACGCCGTCTTGTATTCTTCCTGCGCCGCCTTGCGGTCGCCCTGTTTCTCCAGCAACTCGCCCAGCAAAGTATGAGCTTTAAACGCCGGCCATTCCTCATCGGGCGTATTGGCCAAATAACGCTTCACCAGCCGAATCGCCATCGGCAAGTCCCGATCCGTCCGGTACAACAAATCGGCTCCATCCATCAGCGCCGCAGGACGATCCATCGGCCGTGATTCCATCGTTCGCAATGCACGCTCCATGTCGTCATAACGATTCACATGCCGGTAAAAGCCGGCGAGGTTCACCCACGCCCGCGCACCTCCATGACTCGCATCGATCTCCGCGCGATATTCCCGCTCCGCTTCCGCCACATTCTTTTTCTTCTGCGCAATCCGAGCCAGCACCCAGTGCGCCATTCCCGGATTCAATTTCAGCAGCGCATCGGCCTGTCCCCGCGCTTTATCCTCGCCGCCGCCAACAATCCCCGGCGCCTCCAGATAAAACTCAGCCAGATCCGTGCGCGCCTCCCACGAATCCGGCATCAACTCAACCGCCCTCTCAAATTCGTGGCGAACTTTTCCCGCCAACCCTGCTGCCTTCATAAAATTGACACGATCCGCCTTTTCCCCATAAACGCGCCCCAGCCAAAGGTGGTACAGGCCATCATTCGGCGCCAGCGAAACTGCCTTCTCGCACGCCGGAATTCCTTCATCCCACGCATCAAGTTCAAAATCCGCGCGGCAGAGCAGGTTATACGCCTCGGCCGTTGGCGTTTGCTGAATCTGCTGTTCAAGCATCTGCCTTAGCTGGTCGACGCGCCCCGCATCCAGAAGTTCCTGCGGTGTTTCCGCACGAGCGGGCAGGGAAGTAGAGTAGAGACAGATTCCCAGCGAGAGAACAACGGAAGAGAATGCGGAACCAAACCGTCGCGGCGAAAAGACCGTTCTACGAGGAGAACAGCGCACAACTACCGAACCACCTTCACGCGCGCACCTTCAATCAAAGGTTTCGAATCGGCGGAAGACAACACAACTTGGGAATGCTCCTGAAGCCCGCCCGTGATTTCCACTTTCGTAAGATTCTGCAGCGAAACCTCGACGTCCTGCCGCGTCAGCCGCCCATCCTTGATCTCATACACATAAGGCTTGCTGTCATCATTGCGGACCGCTTCCCGCTGCAGCGTCAAAACATCTTTATGCTCTACCAGAATCACAGTCACGCCCACATTCACATTCGGCAAAAGCCGCAGGTCGTGGTTATCCACTGCGCACGTCACCTCACCCACATTCCGCGCCCCGCGCAGCTTCACCGTCGAGGGAACCGTGCTCACATTGCCGTTCCAAACCCTGTCCGGCAGCGCGTCCCACGTAACTTCCACCTTCTGCCCAACCGCAAGCCGTCCAATATCCGGCTCGTCCACAAACGCTTTAACCAACATCTTCGAAAGATCGCCCACCTCCAGCAATAAATCACCCGTCTGCACGAACGCGCCCTGCTTCACTGGCAGCGAGTAAACTACGCCATCAAAAGGCGCACTCACATTCGACTTCTGCAGCGCATCTTCCGCCGCATCGTAAGCTGCCACCGCCTCCGTGCCCTGTGCTTCCACCCGCGCAACCTCCGGCTGCGAATACCGCTCTTTCTTTTTCTGTTCCAGTAAGCTGACGTCCGCCTCTGCCCGTCGCAACGTTTCTTCCGCCTGCTGAACCTCACCCGCCGAAGCCGCGCCCTGCTGCTGCAACCGCTTGTAAGCATCCAGATTCCGCTGCGCATCATCGCGCGCCGTGCGCGACTTGATCAGTTGCGAATCCAGAGTAATCACCTCTTCGCGCGTACCACCGGTACTCAAATCAGATTCATTCGCCTGCGCCGACTTCATCTGCGCCTGCGCCCGCGCCGCCTGGCTGCGCAAATCGGCGTCGTCAAGCTGCAACAGCAACTGTCCCTTGCGAACGTGATCCCCCTCTTTCACCAAGAGCCGTTTCACCGTAGTAGCCGCAGGCGAGTGCGCCTCAAAATTCTGCAAAGGCTCAACTTTTCCGTTAGTCGAAATCAGGCTCCGGATCGGCCCCCGCTCCACGGTAGTCACGCGAACCATCTCTGGTCCCTTGCGAGAAAACATCGGAATCACAGCCAGCGCAGCAATCACACCAACAATCCACCAGGTTCGCGCTCTGCCTCCCCCCGGATGCCCATTCGAATTGTGATTGTCTGCCAACCGGTTATCTTTCAATGTGCCGCAAGGACAATTGCAAGCCTTAATTTACCACCAAGGCAAGAGCGAAAAGCCCGCACAAGTCCCCCGCCTCTTGCCTGATTAGATGCACCACTAGAAAGCTTGATGCCGAACAAATCGCACCAAGACCGCCCCACCACCCGCCACCCGCCCGCCCACCAAAAACCCGTGTCATTCCGAACACGCGCAAAGCGCGGGTGAGGAACCCGCTGCCCGCGTCAAGCTCTCGCAGCCCAAACGTTTCCGATCCAACCCGCCCAACCCCACCCAACCGCTACAATACCCCAATGACCAAGCCCCGCTACACGCCCGAGCACGCCGCCGCCGGGCTCGACGCCGCTTTTCCCGAGATCGAAACCTGGCCCAACCAATTCCCCGGATACGAAATCGTCATCGACGACCCCGAGTTCACCTCCGTCTGCCCCAAAACCGGCCTCCCCGATTTCGGCGTAATCACGCTACGCTACCAACCCAGCAAACTCTGCCTCGAATTGAAATCGTACAAAGAATACTTGCAGTCCTACCGCAGCCTCGGCATCTTCCAGGAAAACGTCGTGAATCGAGTTCTCGAAGATGTAGTGAGATGGGCCAGGCCAGTCTGGGCCGAAGTAAAAGGCGACTTCCGCCCCCGCGGAGGAATCTCCACCACCATCATCGCCACATGGCCAGGAAAGCCAGAACAAAGAAAAAAA
>DASXEG010000096.1:0-5617 GCA_036490235.1 Candidatus Sulfotelmatobacter sp.
CGATCGCGCGACATGGCGTACCAGATGCGGGCCTGGCCGTATTGAAAAACGAGCAGCGAGGAAATCATCCCCATGAGCGCTCCGACTACGATGATGGAGCGCGACCAGCGACTGGCGCCTAGATGCTCTAAAGCGTAAGCAACGGGAGCGGCAGCGGCGTCCCCGGTAACGAAGGTGGTGTACCGCATCATGCCGAGCAGGACGATGGAGACGCCGACATAGAGCACCGTGCAGACGATTAGCGAGGCGATGATGCCGAATGGCATATCACGCTGCGGATTGCGAGATTCTTCGGCTGCGGTGGAGACAGAATCGAAGCCAATATAAGTAAAGAAGACGATCGCGCCACCGGTAACGATTCCGCCGAAGCCGGAAGGAGCAAATGGATGCCAATTGGTGGGTTTGACGAGCGCTCCACCGACAACAAGAAAAACCAGAATGGCGCCGATTTTGATGGCAACCATGACATTGTTGGCTTCGGCAGATTCGCGAATACCTCGCACCAGCAGCACGGTAAGAATGAAGATGATGAGAAAAGCCGGAATGTTGAAATAGGAACCTGTCCAATGCCCGGACTCCCATACGGGCGTCGACCACTTGTCAGATAGGTTTATGCCGAAGGATGCGAGTTGAGATTTCGTGTAGGCGGCGAAGCCGATGGCCACGACTACATTGCTTACGACGTATTCGAGGATCAAGTCCCAGCCGATGATCCAAGCGAAGATTTCTCCGAGCGTTGCGTACGAATAGGTATATGCGCTACCGGCGATGGGGATCATCGAGGCAAGTTCGGCATAGCAGAGCCCGGCAAAGCTGCAAGCGATTGCTACCAGAAAAAATGAGATGGCAATCGACGGACCCGCGGGTGGACGGCCATGCATCAGCACCTGCGCCATGCCGCCGCCGCGAAAAAAGTTTACGGCGATGTCGAGAACCTGGGCGTGGAGGATCGATGGAGCCTGGAAATATTCCCCTGCGGCCGCGGTGCCGGTTAATATGAAAATTCCCGAACCGATGACTGCGCCAATGCCTAGCGCGGTGAGTGACCATGGGCCTAGTGTTTTTCGAAGGCTCTGCCCAGGGACTTCGGACTCGGAGATCAGCTTGTCGATGGACTTGCAGCAGAAAAGCTGGTTGTTGGACGTGCGCACCGTCGGGGCGGGATCCGTGGATGGTTGGGACAAGTTGTGGTTGTCTCCTGAGATACCGTTGGTGATTCGCGCTGCTTTCAGCCGAGGTGTCCCACCTTTCCCAGAAAAGATGGGAAAGATGGGGCGCCCGAACTCAATCTCTTCTTATTACCTCTTCGACTGGCCGCGAGCCAACTTTTTGACTTTGTGCTTTTTTGATCCGCGAGCGTAGTCGCGGGGCTTTTTCGGCTTTTCGGCCTTGGCTTTTTTGCGCGCCGCGCGCTTTGACTTTTTGCGTTCCTCTTTGCTAAGCGTTGCTGTATTCGCCATGAATTCCTTTGAGATTTTTTAATTTGGTAATTTTTTCTGCCCAGCGACTATTTGCAACCGGAGAAATTACCAAAATGCCGGTTACAAACGATTGTGTTTAGAATGGTGCGAACCGGTCTCGCGATCCCCAACACTCTACATCGTCACTCCACCAAACGGCGCCATCTTCATTTGTCTGAATGACACGCGCCCCTTGCGCCACTGTGAACTCCACGTACGACCACGTTGGTGAATTCTGGTTGCGATGCGTGATTTCATTTTGCACCAGAGTGTTCCAGGTGGCGCAGTCGCGAGCGTTGTGCGGATTCGGCGCTTGCAAGGGATGCACTGGCCTCGCCGTATAAAAATTATGGATTTGCAGGCCTTCGGGCTCGAGATCGCCGTCGGAGTTCAGCACCTGCAATTCGATCACATAGTCATAGACATCGATGGGATCGTTGGTGCCGACCTGCGTATCGTGATGAAGCTGAAGAAGAATGGGCGTGCCATCGAGAATGGAAAAATATTCGTAATTCGGCTGCTTCGTCGAGTCGGACGGAGTGGCAGTCGCATTCGCCGCGGGACGCCGCTGTTCCCGAATTTGCGCCTGCTGCGCGAAGACGGACGAGGTGATTATTAGGACAGAAATTAAGTTGAGCAATTTGGCCATACTTTTCTCCCGGGACTATGTTTCATTGCCGCCTGCGGTCAGGCGGTTCCCACCACTATGCGTGCTCCAGCTGGGCATACTTCTCCACCAGCTTCTTTAATCCGAAGCGAGGAAATTGTACCGTAATCTTGGCTTGTTCGCCTTCTCCTTCGCGACGAAAGACCGTTCCTTCGCCATATTTCGGATGGCGGACTTTTTGCCCCGGGCGAAAACCGCGCCGGCCGGTGGGCTCTTCCACGGGTGTTTTCGAAATTGAAAATTTTTTACCGCGGCTGGCGAAAAATTCCGCAATATTTTCGATGGAGTTGTAGGGACGGGCTGGGGCTGTGGCCTTTTGGCGGCTGGCTTGCGAAGATTCTCGTCTCCAGCTTACGGTTTGATCTTCCCTTCTTTGATCTTCGTCTTCGTAGGAGTAATGAGTGCCAGCGTCGTAGGCGGGGCTTCGCCCCTGACGGGCATGAGTGCCCGTCGCCACACTAGCTTTGCTTCTCCCCAGTTCCTCGACGAGTTGCATCGGCACTTCTTCGAGGAAGCGCGAGGGCACGCTCGCTTCAGGCAGATCGGTTCCGTAGCGGCGGCGGTAGACCGCGCGCGTGAGGACGAGTTGATCCATGGCGCGCGTCATGCCGACATAGCAAAGGCGGCGCTCTTCTTCTACGTCATCGGGCTGAAGCATAGTGCGGGAATGCGGGAATAAACCTTCTTCCAGGCCGCTTAGGAAAACCAGCGGGAACTCGAGGCCCTTGGCGGCGTGGAGACTCATCAGCGTAACTTGAGAGCGCTCGTCGTAATCGTCGGCGTCGCTGATCAGGGCGGCGTGATCGAGGAACTGATCGAGACTTTCTCCGCGGTCGCGTGAGTCCATGGACGCGTTTACGAGTTCGCGAAGGTTCTCAATGCGGGAATAGGCTTCGGGCGTGTCTTCGGCTTCGAGAAGTTTGATGTATCCGGTGCGGTCGATCAGGAATTTCAGGATGTCGGCGGTGCTAACTGTTGGTGTGGGAAAACCAACTTCGCGGTTAGTGTTTTCCGCGGAGTTGTCTTCTTGATCCGTAGAAGCCTCGCTTGCGGGCGTTTCGTCGGGGCTGACTGAGGTGCCGTTCGTTTCGGTCTCCGCTGCTCCGAAATCGAACGAGAAATTTCCAAACTCTGTGGGATCGAAGGCGGTAGCATCTTCAGCAACTTCGTCAGCATCGGCAGTCTGTAGGGCTTCGTCCGACTCATCGATATCGGTGATCGCGGGCGATGGCGCCTGCGCTACATCCGAGTCCGCAGTTGCGGCCAACTGCTCCACGAAAGTTCCTGCGAGCATCGCCTGGGCATCCAGAACCAACTGCTGAAAAGTCTTGAGTGATGAGAGGGCGCGCGGCGGCAGGAGTTGGCGGCGGATGGCTTCGGCAATCGCACCCCAGAGCGACAAACCCGTTTCCAGCGCGAGACGTTCCAGAGTATCCACCGTCCCCTTCCCGATGCCGCGAGCTGGAACGTTGATGACGCGCAGCAGAGAGATGGAGTCGTCGGGATTCTGGATCACTTTCAGATACGAGATCATGTCTTTGATCTCGGCGCGCTCGTAGAAGGAAAATCCGCCGACTACGTGATACTTGAGGCCGTAGCGGCGCATGGCTTCTTCGAACAGCCGCGACTGCGAGTTGGTGCGGTAGAGAATCGCAGCCCGCGGGAATTCGTCGCCGCGCGAGTTCTCAGTATGACCGGCTTCGCGGAGATATTTTGCGATGGAGTCGGCAGCGAACAGGGCTTCGTTTTCGCCGTCCGGCGCCTCGTAGTATCCGATTTTTGTGCCGCCTTGTCGCGAGGTCCAAAGGTTCTTGCCCTTGCGGCGAATGTTGTTTGCGACCACCGACGACGCGGCCTGCAGAATGTTTTGCGTGGAGCGGTAATTCTGTTCGAGGCGGATAATTTTGGCTTCAGGGAAATCCTGTTCGAATTCGAGAATGTTGCGGATGTCGGCGCCGCGCCAGGAGTAGATCGATTGATCTTCATCGCCGACGGCGCAAACGTTATGGCGTTCGCCGGCGAGCAGGCGCATGAGTTCGTATTGCGGACGGTTCGTATCTTGATATTCGTCGATCAGCAGATATTGAAAGCGTTTGTTGTAATATTCGCGGACTGGCGCGGCGGTTTTCAGGAGCCGCGTGGCTTCGAGCAAGAGATCGTCGAAGTCGAGGGCGTTGGCTTTGCGCAACTCTTTCCGGTATTCCTCGTACAAGTGTGCGATCTTCTCGGTTTTGGGATCAGCCGATTGCAGGTAAAGTTCCTGCGGGTCGAGCATGTGATTCTTTGCCCAGGAAATGCGCGAGAGCACGATGCGTGGCGTGAGTTGTTTGTCATCGAGGCCGAAGCGCTTCATGATCGACTTGACCACCGACTGCATGTCGTTTTCGTCGTAGATGACGAATTTTTTTGTGTGTCCGATTGGAGGCTGGCCGGGCACGGTCGAGGGAATTCGCAAGGCTTCGATATCACGGCGCAGGACGCGAACACAGAAAGAATGAAACGTGGAGATCACCGGCTTGGCAATGCTCAGGCCACCGACTAATTTTTCCACGCGACCGGCCATTTCGGCGGCAGCTTTGTTGGTGAAGGTCATCGCGAGGATCGATTCGGGCATCACGCCCATGTGGTCGATCAGGTAGGCGATGCGGTACGTGATGACCCGCGTTTTTCCGCTGCCTGCGCCTGCGAGGATCAACACCGGGCCTTCGGTGGTTTCGACGGCTTCGCGCTGCTGCGGGTTGAGATGGTCGAGAAACGACAATGCGGGAGCGGCTCCGGGGTTGATGATTCGATTTTACAGGATTTGTAAATTGCGACGATTGCCCGGATCCTTCCAGTGGCGGGCTAAGCTCATTCCGTTGTCATTCTGAGCGCAGCGAAGGACCTATGCGTTTTGCCGCCGCAGCAGAATACACAGGTCCTTCGCTACGCTCAGGATGACAATGAATTATTTTGTTTCCTCTGAGACCCATGCGCTCATCAGATGGCCTATTCCTCCACGTACCAGCAACCCGTCAGAGCGATCGTTGAAATATCGCTGGTTGATCTGCGGACCTTGCAAAAGTTCGGTGCGGTGAAATCCCAGATTGCTCAAGTCGTCGCGCAGTTTCGTGGGATCGAAGAAGAGTTGAAACGGCTCTCCGGCAGCCGCGACTCGTTTGGAAAGGGCATCCAGCGCTTCGCGCTGCCCTGCATTCAGTAACGCGGGATCGACGGCGAAATCGAAGACTACGCCGCTTCCGGTGGGCATGTCGGCGATCAGGCTGAGCGTGCTCATGCAGGCTTTGCGCGTGAGATATGGCACGACGCCCAGCCAGGAGAAGAATACCGGGGCCTCGAAGTTCAAGCCGAAGCGCTGTAATTCGGGTTGCAGTGTTTGATGCTCGAAGTCGACGGGCACGAAGGTTAACGAGTTCGGAATCGAGATGCCTGTTTCATAGAGTTGCTCGCGCTTCCAGGCTTGCGTGGCCGGATGATCAACTTCAAACAC
>DASXEG010000127.1:0-10201 GCA_036490235.1 Candidatus Sulfotelmatobacter sp.
CCTTCGGCAATTACTTCGGGAATCTCGTCGATCGTCCGCACCAGCCGGCTCCACTTCGTCAACGACAGCGTTACTCCGAAAACGTCCGTCTCCTGGAACGCATCCGTGCCGATCATCGCGGTGCGCACCTGGCCGGTGATGCACACCAAGGGAACCGAATCCATTTTTGCGTCGGCAATTCCGGTCACAAGATTCGTTGCGCCCGGGCCGCTGGTGGCCATCGCCACGCCAACCTTGCCCGTCACTCGTGCGTAGCCTTCCGCTGCGAACACCGCGCCCTGCTCGTGGCGAGTCAAAATATGCCGTATGCCGCTGCCATCCAAAGCGTCGTACAACGGCATGATCGCGCCGCCGGGGTAACCGAAAACAAGGTCGACCCCTTCGGCTCTCATGCACTGCAAAACGATCTCGGCGCCTTTAAGCATTTTTGTTATTCGTTATCCCGATGACTTGTCATCCTGAGCGAAGTCGAAGGATCCCTTTTGCTACAGCAGCCCTACGCATTCACCGCCTGGTGTTTTTCAGCGTTCGGCGCAGCAGCCGGCTTCCTGGTTTCTTTGTTCGGCAGCCAGCTCATCATGCCCCTGAGTTGCGCTCCGACGATCTCGATCGGATGCCGCTGTTCTGCCTCTCTCAACTCGGTGAAGTGATAGCCCCCATCCTTGTTTTCCTTGATCCACTCGCGGGCAAAGGTGCCGTCCTGAATGTCAGAGAGGATCTTCTTCATCGTTTCGCGTGTTGCGTCCCCGACAACTTTTTCGCCGCGAGTCAGATCGCCATATTCTGCGGTGTTCGAGATCGAATGCCTCATGCGGGCGAGGCCGCCTTCATAAATCAAGTCAACAATTAACTTCATCTCGTGCAGGCACTCGAAATATGCGATCTCCGGCGCGTAGCCGGCTTCGACCAGGGTCTCAAATCCTTTCTTGATCAATGAAGTCAGCCCGCCGCACAGCACGGCTTGCTCGCCGAACAGATCGCTTTCAGTTTCTTCTTTGAATGTGGTTTGCAATACGCCCGCCCTCGTCGAGCCAATTCCATGCGCATACGCCAGCGCATATTCGTGGGCTCGGCCGCTCGAATCCTGGCTGATCGCTATTAACGACGGCACTCCGCGGCCCTCGGCAAAAACCCGCCGCAGCAGGTGTCCCGGCGACTTCGGCGCAATCATCACCACGTCGACATCAGTGGGCGGAACAATCGTTTTGAAATGAATGCTGAACCCATGCGAGAAGCCGAGAACCTTCCCGGGATGCAGGTAAGGCTGAATGTACTTCTCGTAGACCGCCGCCTGGGTCTCATCCGGAGTGAGCACGTGAATCCAGTCGGCGCGCTTTGCGGCCTCGTCAGGAGCGGCGACGACCATGCCATCGGCGCGCGCCTGCTGTGCGCTCGGACGGTTCGGCTCCAGGCCCACGATTACCTTGGCGCCGCTGTCGCGCAGGTTCTGCGCCTGCGCATGTCCCTGGCTGCCGTAGCCGAGAATGGCAATGGTTTTGCCCTTCAGTGCGGCTGGATTCGCGTCGTGTTCATAAAAGATGGTTGCCACTGGAAAGCTCCTTATTACATGGAAGGCGGGCGCCTTTGCCCGCCGTTTTCGATATTTACCGACCGACCGGTCGGTTGGATGCATGATGGTACCGAAACCCAAGGTGAGGTGTCAAGGAGTAAGTTCTCGATCATCAAGGCCAGGGAGAACAAGGAACTAAACAGGCCGCTCCAGGTGGATAGACGCGGCTGACATCTGTTTCGCCGTGCGTCTGGAAAGCTACTGCGCCGTTCGATTCAAAAGACGCTCAACCCGGTCCGGTTCACAGGCAATAATCTTCAAATAGGCCTGGGTTGGGCGGTCGGGTTGTGCCCGACCTTGCTCCCAGTCGCGAAGAGTGCCAATCGGGATGTGGTAGCGGATGGCAAATTCCTCCTGCGTTAGCGCCAAAGCGCGACGAATGATTTTTGCCTGCGGGGTTCGCTTCATCCTCTTGAGATCGCGGGCGGTCAGCGGCTGCGCGTCGCGGTCGGCACTGGCGGCGGCCTCGATGGCTGCAGGCGTCATGAGCTTAAGCGTTTTGGTGGAAGTAGTTGTCTTGCTCATGTTGCGTCGCCCTTCGGGCTGAAATAATGCGAATGCACTCTTCACGTTCGGTGTGGGCTACAAACAGTAAGACCCTGCCTTCGGCCATCCCGATAATCAGAAAACGCTCCTCGCCATAGTCCTCGCGGTCATCGATCCGCTCGACGGCGAATGGGTCGCTGAACAGGGTCGTTGCCAAATCGAACGTCACGCCATGTCTGCGGAAATTTGCCCGGGGCCTTGGCTTCGTCCCACTCGAATTTGAGTTTCATGATACTACGGGAAATCAGTAGTTCATCTACTGCTGCCCGTTGCCAAGATTAGTTGGTTTCACGAGTTGCCTGTCACATCTGGCCCTTACCCGGAATCGATCATTTCTCCCGCAATCTCCCTCCACAATGCCCGGAAGTAGTAAAATATTTTCCACGGCCCTTATCCACACGGCAAGCCAGGCGGCGTGGCGGCCCTCCGGAATCCCTATGAAAAAATTGCTCCTCACGTTGACTGTATTGGCTTGCGCGCCGGTGTTGCTCTCCGCCCAGGTGGTGGAAGAAATTGTTGCCCGCGTCAATAACCAAATCATTACGCTTTCTGAATTTCAGCGCAGTAAGAATGAACTTGCAGACGAGGTGAAACAGCAAAGCCCGTCCAGCGCCGACAACGTCTTCGCCGATAAAGAGAAAGATGTTCTCCGCGACCTCATCGATAAGCAACTTCTGATCGAAAAAGGCAACGATCTTGGTATTACCGGCGACACCGATCTCGTGAAGCGCCTCGACCAGATGCGTAAGGACATGAAGCTGGACACCATGGAGGATCTGGAAAAGGCGGCAACCGCACAAGGCATTTCTTACGAAGATTTCAAGCAGAACATGCGCGACCAGATCATTACCCAAAAAGTGATTGGAGAAGAAGTCGGCTCGCACTTGAGCATCACGAATGAAGAGCAGCAGAAGTTCTACGACGAGCACAAAAGCGAAATGGAGCAGCCGGAGACGGTTCGGCTGAGCGAAATCGTCATTGCTCCGGAAAAGCCCGCGGAAAATCCGAAGCCTGCCGATAACGGGGCGGCCACCGGCCAGACTCCGGACGATACCGCCCGGCAAGCAGCGGCCGCGGCCGCATTGTCCGCCGCCGAGGCGAGAGCCAATGACCTGCTCAAGCAGATTCGCGCGGGCGCGAACTTCGAGGATCTCGCCAAGAAATATTCTGCCGGCCCTTCAGCAGCGCAGGGCGGCGACTTAGGTGTATTCAAGCGCGGAACGCTGGCAAAGGAACTGGAGGAAAAGGCGTTCGCCATGAAGTCGGGCGAAGTCACGGACGTGACCCGGGTGAAGCAGGGATACCTGATTCTGAAGGTGACCGACCATCAGATGGCGGGAATACCGCCCATGAAGGACGTCACCAACAAAATTCAGGATGCGATCTATTACCAGAAGCTCCAGCCTGCGTTGCGGTCCTATCTGACCAAACTTCGCGAAAATGCCTATATCGATATTAAAGATGGCTACGTCGACTCCGGCGCCAGCCCGAATGAGACCAAGCCGATTGAAACCTCTGCCGCCAAGGAGAGCGACGCGAAGAATCTGAAGAAGAAGAAAAAGAAGTTCATGCATTTGTGATCGACCACCGCGTCGGTGGTGATCCAAAATTAAGAACCACAAAGGGCACGAAGTTACACAAAGGCATTGCTGCGAGGTTCCTTCGTGTACGTTCGTGCCCTTCGCGGTTAACCGAGAGCCCTGCCCGCATCTACCCCTTCGCAGCGCAGGGGCATTCTGATTTACACTGTTGGGCGAATGAAGGATTTTTATATCTGCGAATGCCACCGCCACGAAAACAAAGTTGTTACCTCGAATTTCGTGGTCGTCGCCAAACAGATCAAGCCCAAGAAAACCGGAGAGCCTTACCTAGCGCTGACTCTCGGCGACCGCAGCGGCCAGCTCGAAGCCAAAATGTGGGACAACGTAGATGAAGTCCTGAACTCTTTTGAGCAGGATGACTTCCTCAAAATCAAGGGCCTGGTCAATAAATACAAAAACCGTTTTCAGTTGACGATTCACAAGCTTCGCAAACTGGGCGACGCCGAGATTGAGTACTCGGATTATCTCCCGAAGACTACGAAAGACATCGATGAATTGTGGCGAACTCTCGCGGAGTTCGTCGCGTCGTTCAAAGATCAGCATCTGAAGGCGCTGGTACAAGCTTTCATGGCCGACCCGGAGATTGCCGCTGCCTATCGCAATGCTCCGGCCGCCAAAACGCTGCATCATGCGTATATCGGCGGCCTGCTCGATCACGTCGTCTCGCTATTTCGTTCCGGTGATCTGATTTGCCGGAATTACCCCCAGGTCAACCGCGATTTGCTGCTGACGGGCGCTTTCCTCCACGACATCGGGAAAATTCATGAGCTTGCCTACAATCGATCGTTTTCCTACACAACCCGCGGGCAACTGCTGGGGCATATGGTGATCGAACTGGAGATGTTGCAGGCAAAGTTGGCGGCGGTGCCGGATTTTCCTCCAGAATTGAAAACGCTGCTGGAACACCTCATCATCAGCCACCACGGTGAATACGAATTCGGATCGCCCAAGCTGCCCATGTTTCCCGAGGCTCTCGTGCTGCATTATCTCGACGACCTGGACTCGAAGATGGAGGCCATGCGCATCCAGTTCGAACGCGAAGCGGATCTTGAAAGTCCCTGGACGAGTTATAACCCTTCCCTGGGCCGCCCGCTGCTGAACAGTTCGAAGTTTCTCGCGCCTAAGGCCCCCGCGAGTCCAAATGGCTCTTCTTCCGGGGCGGACTCCGATAACGCCACCGATGGCCGCGAGAAAACCGCGATGCAGCCGAGTCTCATTCCGGATATCGAGCATTAGGCACAATTCAGAAATATGCTCGACTTCAGCCGCTTTGAAATCCTTACATTCGATTGCTATGGCACGTTGGTTAATTGGGAAGATGGAATCCTTCGGGCTTTGCGTCCCTTATTAGGAGCGCACGGAAAGAGTTTGGATGATTCGACGATATTGAGTCTCTATGGCGATTTTGAGGCGAACGCCGAACAAGGCGAATATCGCTGCTATCGGGATGTTCTCGCGCAGGTTGTGCGTGACTTTGGCAAGCAATTCGAATTCTCGCCCTGCGCCAGTGAATCTGCTTCACTGGTGGAGTCTTTGCCGGACTGGAAGCCATGGCCCGACACGGTAGACGCGCTGCGCAAGTTGCGAAGCCGCTTTCGGCTGGCGATCATTTCCAACATTGATGACGATCTTTTTTCGGCGACTCATCCGCAACTCGGGGTGGAATTCGATCACATCATTACCGCGCAGCGAGCGCAAGCTTACAAGCCGTCCGTGAAAATCTTTCAGCTTGCGTTGCACCGCATCGGCCTGCCTCCCGACCGCATTCTGCACGTCGGGCAAAGCATTTTTCACGATGTGATTCCGGCGCAGTCGCTCGGATTGGCGACGGTTTGGGTGAACCGGCCCTCGAAGAGAACCGGCGTTGGCGCTGTGAAAGCAGCGAAGGGGCAACCGGATTTGCAAGTCTCAAGCCTGGCTGAGCTAGCCAAAACCTGCGGCTTGAACTGATCGCTACAACTCGGCTGGAACGGTTACAACTTTCTTCTGGATCGCCCACATCACCAGGTCGGCCTTGTTGTGAATACCGAGCTTTCGCATGAGATTGAACTTGTGGGCGTCCACCGTTTTGCTGCTTAATCCCAGGTCGCTGGCGGCGGCGCGTACGGTTTTCCCTTGTGCCAGAAGTTTGAGCACTTCCCGTTCCCGGGCAGTGAGGGCGCGCTGTTCGGGATGTTCCTCTGAAGAACCGGCCACTTCCTCTTGTTCTGAGAGATCGGACTGGTTCCCGCAAAGTTCCCGAACCATCCCAACCAACTCCTCCATCGAGGTTTCACGCGTGGCAAAGCGATCCATTTCAGAGGGACGAACCGACGACGGATTTTTCCTCTGATCGGTGTCAAGGAAAACCAATTTCGTGCCGGGGGATTCCCGCTCAATGAGCAGGTCGGTTTCGGCTGCGGAAAGTCCCAGGCTCTTCGGGTCCGCAATCACCACCTCGGGCGCATATTCGAAAATCTGCCGGAGGCACTCCATGGCGTTTCCTGCTTCGCCCGCAACCTCAATATCGGGCTGATCCTCGAGCATGCGTCGCAAGCCCTGCCGCAATAAAATGTGCTCGTGCGTGAGCACGCACTTTATTTTCCTGGTAGAGCTTAGCTTTACGCCACGACGGGTAGACACACCGCTCCTCCGAAATAGAATTTGGCCAGAGAAAATTACGCTGTAGCGCTGGGACGAAAAGATTTCCCGCTAGAAGAATCCAACCAAGGTGACATTCTAACAACCAATGCTGCTGCTGTGCACACGAAAATCCATGAAAATGCCAGTCTGTGCAATTTTTTTCACAACCCAACTCGCCGTCGAGGGCGGGCCGTCAGGTAAAATCGAGCCTTCATGTTGCGCTACTTCACCGCCGGAGAGTCTCATGGCGAGGCCCTGGTGGCCTTCATCTCAGGCGTTCCTGCGGGTCTGAAAGTTGAGCAGGCCGCGCTGGATCGAGAACTCTGGCGTCGCCAGCAGGGTTATGGCCGCGGTGGACGCATGAAAATCGAGCGCGATACGGCCCATATTTTGTCGGGCGTGCGGCATGGCTTTACGATCGGTTCTCCAATTTCAATCCTGCTGCAGAACAATGACTGGAAAAACTGGCAGGAATCGCTTCCGGTTGGTGAAGGAGATCCGGCGCGTCACAAGCGCGTGGCTTCGCCGCGTCCCGGGCACGCCGATTTGGCCGGCGCGCTGAAATACAATTTCCCCGAAGCTCGTTATGTTTTAGAGCGCGCATCGGCGCGCGAGTCCGCCGCTCGTGTAGCCGTGGGCGCAATTGCCAAAGCCTTTTTGCGCGAGCTTGGTTCCAATGTTCTCAGCCACGTTATCGCTGTGGGAAACGTTGCGATGGAGGCAGAGGTTTGCTGGAAGGAGGTTTCGGCGCTTTACGATCAGACAGAAATTTTGCTGAATTGTGCCGACGGGGAAACTGAGGCGAAGATGAAGGGCGAAGTCGACAAGGTTTTGAAGACGGGCGATTCGATAGGAGGAGTTTTTGAGGTTGTCGCGCATGGTGTGCCGCCGGGACTCGGGACGTACGCTCAGTGGGATGAGCGCCTCGACGCTCGACTGGCCGCGGCGGTTATGTCGTTGCAAGCGGTGAAAGCTGTCGAGATCGGCTCCGGCATTGCCGCGGCGGCCGCCGCCGGATCGACGGTGCACGATGAAATCGGCTACGGTGACAACGCTGCATTTACCAAATTCACCCGCGCTCACAACAATGCCGGGGGAATCGAAGGCGGTATTTCCAACGGAGAAGAAATCCGTGTGCGCGGATATTTGAAGCCGATCTCAACCCTGCGCCGGCCTCTGCAGTCGGTAGATTTTGCCAGTCGCGAGCCGGTAAGCGCCGCATATGAACGCTCCGATGTTTGCGTCGTTCCGGCGGCGGGAGTTGCCGGTGAAGCGATGGTGGCGCTCACCCTTGCCACTTGCGCTCTGGATAAATTCGGAGGCGATTCCATGGGTGAAACTCTTCGCAATTTCGAAGGCTATCGCCGGCAGTTAGAAAGCTATTGATGATCTACCCCATCGTAAAGTACGGGAACCCCGTCCTCGAAAAGCCCGCGGAACTGGTTTCAGTTTTTGACGAGGAATTGAAGAAGTTGGTCGACGACATGTTCGAGTCGATGTATGCGGCCCGCGGTGTAGGACTGGCCGCGCCGCAGATCGGAATTTCGCGGCGAATCGCGGTCGTGGACGTGACGTTCAAAGAGGATCCGGACGCCAAGCTTGTCTTAATTAATCCCGAGGTCATTCACAAGGAAGGCCGTCACACGCAGAGTGAAGGGTGCCTGAGTATTCCAGATTTTCGCGAGAATGTCGGCCGGGCGAAAATTGTCACCATTCGCGCTCAGGACTTATCGGGAAAAGTTTTTGAAAAAACCGGCGATGACTTGTTGGCGCGGGCTTTCCAGCACGAGACCGATCATCTCAACGGAAAGCTGTACATCAGCCATGTCAGCGCCCTCAAGCGCGACTTGATCAAGCGCAAGATTCGCAAACTGGTAAAAGCTGGAGAATGGTAGAAAATTGAATCGTCGAGTCATTGAGCCATTTGGTCCGATGCCTCACTGATTCAATCCTCCCGATGACTCAATCTCTCAAGGTTGTCTTTTGCGGCACGCCACTTTTTGCCGTTCCTACTCTCGAACGATTCGTCGACAGTGGATTTTCTGTTCCACTCGTGGTGACGCAGCCAGACCGCCCGAAAGGACGCGGCTTGGAACTTGTTCAGTCTCCGGCAAAGCAGTCTGCGTCAGCACTCGGAATCCCGGTCATTCAGCCCGACAAAATCAAGAACAACGATGAATTCCGCAGCCAACTCACCGACCTCAAGCCGGACGCAATCATTGTCGTCGGTTACGGCCGCATCATCCCGCAATGGATGCTCGATCTTCCACCGCTGGGCAACATCAATCTGCACGCTTCCTTACTGCCAAAGTACCGTGGCGCGGCCCCGATTCAATGGGCTATCGCGCGCGGGGAAAGCGTTACCGGTGTTTCAAGCATGAAGATCGATGCCGGCCTCGATACCGGCGACATTCTATTGCAGCGGGAAATGGCCATCGCTCCCGATGACACCGCTGTAACGATGGCCCCAAAGCTGGCAGATCTCGGCGCAGACATGATGGTTGAAACGTTGCGTGGATTGCGAAGCGGCGAAATTATTCCGCGTAAACAAAAAGATGCAGAAGCGACGCTTGCCCCAATTCTCAAGAAAGAAGATGGCCTGATCGACTTTTCGCGAAGCGCAACGGAAATCGCGAATCGCCTGCGAGGCTTTCAACCGTGGCCGGGCGCATACTCGACGTTCCGCAGCAAAAGCCTCCAGCTTTGGCGAGTTGCAATCGCCGAAAGAGTGTTGCCGCTTGCCGAATTGCTCACAGAGGGCGGCCGCCTGTTCGCCGGATGCGGCGAAGGTTCAGCCATCGAGATATTCGAATTGCAATTGGAAGGAAAGAAGCGAACATCGGCCGCTGATTTCATTCGCGGCTACCATCTTCAGCCGGGTGAAAAGCTGGGCCCTTAGGATTTCGGTCCTACTATCCTTCCGGTTGCTGTAAATCGACTTGCCCGGTTCAGATTTTTTGGGCCAGCACAATCCTTAGCGGAGGATAAGTCGTTAGTAGATTAGGAAACCTGCGCTCCACGCGTAGGCCTGCGCTGCGCATGACCTCGGCGTATTCGCCGGTTAATTTGTAATCGGAGATGATCGCAACTCCTCCCGGCTTAAGCACGCGAACAATTTCGCGGCAGGCTTGGAGACGAGTCGGCTTGTCGTAGATATTGTGCAGACACAGATTCGACAGAATTACGTCGAAGCTTCCGTCGGCGAAAGTCATGTTCTGTGCGCCTTCACTAACGAGCGAACACTTGTCGCTCACACCTTCAGCAGTGAGGTTCTGTTCGGTTCGCTCCAGCGCATTGCCGCTTAAATCTTCTTTATTCCAAATGTCGATGCCGGTCGCATGTCCGGTAGTCAGATGGCGGGCAGCGCCAACCAGCAACAAGCCGCGTCCCGTTCCAACATCCAACACCTGCTCGTCTCCCCGCCAGGTATGGAGCTTGAGCATGCGGTCGCGGTGACGGAACTTGCCAAACTTTGCGTAGACGAGCATGAGCAGTCCGCCGATCCCGCACCCAATGGCGGCGCCCCAACCGGTGGGCCGAAAACCCACATCGACCGGACCAATATGCACAAACCGGGGAGCGAAAAGGCCGACTGCGATGCCCGCGATGCTGACAAGAAATAGATTGCGAATGACTCCGGGAGCGTCCACTCCGTAATCCGGTCGATCGGGCATTTCACTTCCTTGGATCGTCTGGTTTTGATTCAGTCGCTTTAACTAACCACCAATATGCACCATGGTTCGCGATGCCGGAACGAAATCTGGTTCCCCAATATGATGCCGCTCTTCTTTTTTCTGCACAACTCCGCGAATGAATTCCGCCAGCTCTTCGTCGCTGGCTCCGCGCTGCATCTGCGAGTGCA
>DASXEG010000160.1:0-8839 GCA_036490235.1 Candidatus Sulfotelmatobacter sp.
GAGTTGCTGACCGTCACGGTTAAATGAGTGCTGTGATGGTGTGGCGCGGGCACTCCTGCCCGCGAAAGGCTGGCGGTGAGAGGAATGCCGATAATTGATTGGAAAGAATTTGAATAGTTTTGTTCAAGTTGTACGTTTCGAGGTTTAGCGGGCAAGAGTGCCCGCTCCACACGAGCCTAATTCTTCAGCAGTAGCGCACTCGCCTTCTCCATGTGCTTGAAGCCGTCGGTGGCTATAATCGCCAGCACCATGAGTGTTCCGTTGTACCCCACGTGCGCCAGAAAGCTGCAACCGACCGACTTAGTGACAGCCCGCACGATCGTCAGGACGACTCCTACGAGAATAATGATTAACACCGCCGACCAGGATCGGTACTGCATGAAATGCATAGCGCCAAATGGCAAGGCGGTGAGCACAACTCCCCAGAACACTCCAATGCGCCGGGCGATGACTGGATAGAGAAATCCGCGAAAGAAAATCTCTTCCATCAGAGGGCCTAAGCTAATCGCGAAGGCCGCCGTGAGATAGGCATCCATTGGGCTGTCGAAGAATTGATCGAATGGCGTTGTCTTGGGCATGGGCAGAAAGCGGCCGAGCATGTCGAAGCCGAGCATAAGAACACCGACGCCGACCAGGCTGATTCCGGCTGCGCCGGGCCAATTCCAGCGGATCGAGTGCCAGAAGCGGGAGCGGTATTTTACTTCGATAAGCAATATCATGTAGAGCCCGACCACCGCATAGGCCACGAGTTCGGCGATCAGGGCCAACACGGGCTTTTGGGAGATATCGCCCCAACTCCGGTGCGGATAGAAAAAGCGGTGTGCTGTAAAAATGACAACAAGTTGCGCGACGAAAAGGATGCCGAGGGTGAGAACAGCGATCAGCAGCACATCCCAGCCACTCCAGATGGGGCTCTCTCCAGCCTTGGGAGCCGATGGTGGTGGGGGCGGAGGAAAAGGCTCGGTCGCGAGCGGAAGCGGAGTAGGCTGCTCGCTTCGCGTCGCCGTGGGATCGATTTGCGGATTATCGAAAGATGACAAAGCGGGCCTTCTCAATGTCTAAGATAGCATCTGGTTTACCACTCGGAAGGATGCAAGAGATTTGTTCTTCGGCTGTCAGTGTGGTGCATTGGTTTCGCTTCGCCAGAAAAAACGCTTCCGGGACCCTGCGGCAAATCTTGAAGGTTCATTGTGCTGGAAGCATGCCGGATTTTGCATTATACCTGCCGCGGCGATAACGAGCAGCTATCCTGACCTGGCTACAGGAAACTCACCTCTCGCCACCGCCTTGCCGAAATATCCCGCCAATGCCTGCCCCGTATACGACTTCTTCACCCTTGCCACTTGCTCCGGCGTGCCTTGCGCTACGATACGGCCGCCATCTTCGCCGCCTTCGGGGCCGAGATCGATGAGCCAGTCGGCATTGCGAATCACGTCCAGGTTGTGCTCGATGATGATGATCGAGTTGCCAAGGTCGGTCAAACGGTGCAGCACGTCGAGCAGTTTTCTTACGTCGTCGAAGTGAAGACCCGTTGTCGGTTCGTCGAGCAGGTAGAGAGTTTTCCCGGTCTGGCGCTTGCTTAGTTCGCGGGCGAGTTTGATGCGCTGCGCTTCGCCGCCCGAGAGAGTCACCGCCGACTGGCCTAGATGAATATAGCCCAGGCCGACATCGACCAGAGTTTGCAACTTCTGCTTGACCTGCGGAATATTTTCGAGAATTGGCAGCGCGTCGGAGACTGGCATTTCCAGCAGGTCGGCGATGGAGTAGCCGGTGTATTTCACGGCGAGCGTTTCGCGGTTATAACGGCGGCCGCCGCAGACTTCGCAGAGTACGTAGACATCGGGCAGAAAATTCATTTCGATGCGGCGCTGGCCTTCACCCTGGCAGGCCTCGCAGCGGCCGCCGGCGACGTTGAAGGAAAAGCGGCCGGCTTTATAGCCGCGCTCGCGTGACTCGGGCAGCATGGCGTAGAGCTCGCGGATGGCGGTGAAGACTCCAGTGTACGTGGCGGGATTCGAGCGCGGCGTGCGGCCGATGGGCGACTGATCGATGCGGATGACTTTGTCGATGTTCTCCGCGCCCATGATGGCTTTGTGATCGCCGGCTTTTTCGCGGGAACGGTAAAGCTGACGCGCCAGGGAGCGATAAAGAATGTCGTTGACCAGAGTCGATTTGCCCGAGCCGGAAACGCCCGTAACGACGATCATCACGCCGAGCGGGAAGGTCACGTCGAGATTCTTGAGATTGTTTTCTTTCGCGCCGAGAATGGTCAGGGCGGCGCCGTTGGTTTGGCGGCGCTCGGGCAGCATTGTGATTTCGGTGCGTCCGGAGATGTAAGCGCCGGTGAGCGAGTTTGGTTCGCTCATGATCTGTTGCGGAGTTCCGTGAGCGACTAGGCCGCCGCCATGGCGGCCTGCGCCTGGGCCGAGATCGATTACATAGTTGGCGCGGCGGATGGTTTCTTCGTCGTGTTCAACCACAAGCACGGTGTTGCCGAGATCACGAAGATTTTCCAGCGCGTTGAGTAGGCGGCCGTTGTCGCGGTGGTGCAGGCCGATGGAGGGTTCATCGAGGACGTAGAGAACTCCGCGGAGTCGAGAGCCGATTTGCGTCGCCAAACGAATGCGCTGGCCTTCTCCTCCTGAAAGCGTTGCGGCCGAGCGGTCGAGCGAAATGTAGTTCAATCCTACTGCGTTCAGGAACTGCAGGCGCTCGATGATTTCGTGCATTACGCGTCCGGCAATCTGCTCCTCACGTCCGGCGAGCTTGATTTTTTTTGCGGCTTCCAACCCGCGGGAAATCGGCAGCGCGGTGAAGTCGGCAATCGACATTCCGCTCACCTTCACCGCGATGCTTTCGGGACGCAGACGCTTACCGTGGCAGACCGGGCAATCGGTCGCCGACATGTGATCCATCAGCCAGTCGCGATAGCCTTCAGAGGTTGATTCTTCGAGATTCTGCTTCAGATATCCGAAGATTCCGCGAAAGCCGGTTTTGCCTCGGCCGGATTCGCCGTTCAAAAGCAAGTCCTGAATCTTCTCAGGAAATTTTTCGAATGGTGTTTCGAGCTTGATCCCGTGTGCGGCGGCAGCGATCTGCAAAGCATGAATCAATCCTTGCGACGATGAGCCTGGACCAAGCCCGCCATCGAGCAACGGCTTCGACCAATCTGTGATGACTTTCGCCGGATCGAAATCGTAGCGGCTGCCAAGGCCATGACATTCGGGGCAAGCTCCGTACATGCTATTGAAAGAAAATGATCGCGGCTCGAGTTGTGGAACGCTGATCCCGCAATCGGGGCAGGCGAGTTTTTCGGAGTAAAGTGTTTCTTCCCCGCCGACGACTGCGACCAGCACCAAGCCTCCCGCCAACTTCATCGCCAAACCGACTGACATTTCCAGGCGATGCTCAATCCCAGGTTTTACCAGCAAACGATCCACGAGAACTTCAATTGTGTGGTTTTTGCGCTTGTCGAGATTCAGGTCGTCGTCGAGATTTACTAGTTCGCCATCGACGCGGGCACGCGTGTAGCCGTGCTTGAGCAGCGTCTCCATTTCTTTTTTAAATTCGCCTTTGCGGCCGCGAACGATGGGCGCCAGAACCATGACGCGATCTTCCGGAGTTAGAGACATCACACGCTGCACAATCTGGTCGGCGGACTGGCGGCTGATCGGCTTGCCACACTTCGGACAATGCGGAACACCGATGGAGGCGAAAAGCAGGCGAAGATAGTCGTAGATTTCCGTGATCGTTCCGACGGTCGAGCGCGGGCTGCGGCTGGTGGTCTTCTGCTCGATCGAAATCGACGGACTAAGTCCATCGATTGCATCGACATCCGGGCGCTCCATCTGGTCTAGAAACTGCCGCGCATAGGTCGATAAGGTTTCGACGTAACGGCGTTGACCTTCGGCGTAGATCGTGTCGAATGCAAGAGACGACTTGCCCGAACCGCTGAGGCCGGTCACGACCGTCAGCGTATTTCGCGGAATTTCGACGTCTATGTTCTTGAGGTTATGCTGGCGCGCTCCCCGGACTGAGATTTTAGTAATAGCCATTTGGTGACGGCGGAAAAAGAGGCTTTTCGTTCAAATGCAGGCTGGATTGGCCTTCCGTAATATCGACAGGTCTACCAGACTGTTCGAAATTAGGAGTGCACAGCTCTACTCCGTATTTTACTACGAATCCGGGTGGTCACTAGCGGCGGGGGCTGGCGCAGTTAGAGTGAAGAAACCGCTAGACGAAATTCTGGCCGTTGGCATCTGATTCCCGAACGTTGTGGAAACCGGTTGCGGAAGTAGTTAAGTGAATCTCATTATCGCGGTTTAGACAGGGTGGTAGATTGTGATTTCGTTCTTCATGCCTGTGATCCTTTGCGCGACCGTCGTTGCTTCCGTTTCTATGGGAGTTGTTGCCGCGTATGCAGTTGTAATCGGAATTCTGCAGGTTTGCGCTCATGCTTCGCGGCCTAAGGCAGTGCAAGTCCGACCCCGGCTGGTTCTGGTGCCCACGCAGACGCACGCCAGCGGCGACTAAATCTCTCCTCGTTGACTCTTCGCTTCCCGCATTCGTAAGATAACTCTACCCGCCCTGCGGGCATTTCTCCGTTTGATCAGCGCAGAGTGATCGACCATACCATCTCGCATTACCGCATCGTGGAAAAGCTCGGCGGGGGCGGGATGGGCGTAGTTTACAAGGCTGAAGACACCGAGCTTGGCCGTTTCGTCGCCCTCAAATTCCTGCCCGACGAGCTTTCCCGCGATCCTCAGGCTCTGGAGCGCTTCCGCCGCGAGGCGCGCGCTGCATCGGCACTGAACCATCCGAACATCTGCACGATTTATGAGATCGGCAAGCATGGCGAGCAGTCATTCATCGCCATGGAGTTTCTCGACGGCCTGACTTTGAAACACATGATTGCGGGCAAGGCGCTCGACAACGAAACCATGTTGTCATTGGCGATTGAGATTTCCGACGGGCTGGATGCGGCGCATTCTCAGGGCATTGTTCATCGCGACATCAAGCCGGCGAATATTTTCGTTACCAAACGCGGCCACGCCAAGATTCTGGATTTTGGGCTGGCGAAGGTTGAGTCGGCGAGTTCATCCAGCCAGATCGCTTCGGCGAATACGATGACGGCGCTGGATGAGCAACACCTCACCAGTCCGGGATCGACGATCGGAACTATCGCCTACATGTCTCCGGAGCAGGCGCGGGCGAAGGAACTGGACGCACGCAGCGATTTGTTTTCGTTCGGTGCGGTGCTCTATGAAATGGCTACTGGCACGCTGCCTTTTCGCGGCGGCAGTTCGGCAGAGATCTTTAAAGCGATTCTGGATTTGGCGCCTGCGCCTACCCTTCGACTGAATCCGGATCTTCCTCCGGACCTACAGCGTGTCATCGATAAAGCACTGGAGAAAGACCGTAATCTGCGTTATCAGAGTGCCGCTGACATGCGCACCGATCTGGCGAGGCTGAAACGGGATTTCGATTCCGGGCGATCGTCGAGCGCAGCTAGTGCGATCTCGTCGGGGAGTTCTATCGCAGCAGCGCCTCCAGCAGCGGCGGGCAAGTCGTACAAGCTGGCCGTGATGATTGCGGGCGCGGCCGTGTTAATTGCCATCGCGGCGGGTTGGTTGTTTCTTCATAGCAGAACCGCTAGTGGAAAGATCGACTCTGTAGCTGTGCTGCCTTTCGTTAACGCGACTGCTGATCCGGGCAATGACTATCTCAGCGACGGGTTGACCGAGGGCATCATAAGCTCGCTCTCCCAGTTGCCAAATTTCAAGGTGATGGCGCGCAGCACGGTCTTCCGGTTCAAAGGCAAAGAGGAAGATCCGCAACAGATTGGAAAGAGCCTGCAGGTCAGCGCAGTGCTCGTCGGCCGCATCGCGCAGCACGGCGACGAGCTGGGCATCGACGCCGACCTGGTGAACACCGCGGATGGCACGGAGATATGGGGTTCGCATTATGTCCGCAAGATGTCCGACATTACGCAGGTGCAGAGCGACATTACGCACGACCTCACAAATCGCCTGCGCATTCGCATGACCGGGGCAGAGCAACACATTGGCGCGGCGGGAACGTCCAACTCCGAAGCTTACAGGCTGTATCTTGAAGGCCGTCAGGCTTGGTATGGGCGAACGGCGGAGGGACTTAAGAAAAGCATCGATCTTTTCCAGCAAGCGATCGTTGACGATCCGAATTATGCTCTCGCTTATGCGGGACTGGCGGATTCATATAGTGTTATCGCCGCCTTTGGCGGAGGAGTCAGCCCGAAGCAGGCTCGCGAACAAGCAGACCAAGCCAGCCTGAAGGCAGTGCAATTGGATGATTCTCTTCCCGAAGCGCATGAGGCTCGCGCTATGGCGCTAGCTACGTCGTGGAGATGGAGCGAGGCGGAGCCCGAGTTCCAACGGGCGCTAGAGATGAGTCCCAATAATGCCAACGCTCATTATTTTTATGCCTTCGGCCTGCTCATGCCGCTTAAGCGGTTCGATCAATCACTCGAGGAATTTCACATCGCCCTGTCGCTCGACCCCCTCTCGCCCATCATAAATCTGAACTACGGGTTGGTCCTGATGATGGCGGGCCGAACCACAGAAGCGATCAACCAGTTGCGCAGTCTCCTCGAGCGCGACCCATCGTTTGTTCCAGTGCATTTTTATCTTTCACAGGTATATGACACGGACGGACGTTTTGGCGCAGCGATCGCCGAATTTAACAAGGCTAATCCGGTTCCCGGTAACTTCAGCCCGGACGCACAAGGCTACGCCAAAATGCTGGTCGCGTTCCAAACTCAGTTCCAATGTCCTGCAAATGCAGCCTTGGCTTTGGCGGTCGCCGGTAATCGAGATAAGGCATTCGAATATCTCGACAAGGCTTTCTCTGGCGACGACACCGAGCTTGACCTCTGCCTCCGCATGCCCGCGTTCAATTCGATGCGCTCCGACCCGCGTTACAAAGAGCTGATGGGCAAGATGGGATTGCCGGAGTAAGCAATTCGCGAATCGGCCACGGGCTGTGGCATTCGCCTTAGCGTGGTAGCATTTTGATATCGACCGCTTCCCCCGCGGAATGCTCAAATGGCCCGGTTCCAGCTTACTTCCGTCGCCCTGCTCGCTCTTATGCTGGCTTCGGTTTTGCCGATGTCCGCGCGCGAGCAGGAACCTTCGCCATGGCTCGAGATTCACTCCACTCATTTCACAGTTATCACGGATGCGGGCGACAAAAAAGGAAAAGAGGTCGCCCTGCGCTTTGAGCAGATGAGAGCTGTGTTCGCCTCTCTGCTGATGAGGGACAGGCTGAACCAATCGCTGCCACTGACTATCCTTGCGTTCAAGAGTGACAAGACCTACTACCAGAGCGCGCCGTTGCATGAGGGGCAGCCGATCCGCGCCCCGGGATTTTTTGTTCCCGGCGAAGATCAGAACTACATTGTGCTGAATTTGTTTGAGGAAGAATCGTGGCGGGCCGTCGCTCATGATTTCGCCCACATGCTGATGAACTATAACTATCCTCTGGTTGAGGGATGGTTTGACGAGGGAATCGCGGAATACTTCAGTTCCATTCGCGTGGATAATCGGCAGGTTGAGATCGGCGGCGATCCGGAACTGAATCCCCTCTACGCCCAGGATTTGCTGGAAAACCAAACGGAGGCGCGGAATCCTCCAAAGTCGCTGACTGAATTGCTGGAAGGTCAGGTTTGGCTGGCGGTGCCCGCTCTGTTCACCATGAAGCACGATACATCCAGCTATAGCGAGGGCACGCATCACACGTTGTTCTATGCGCAGTCGTGGATCACGGTTCATTATCTGCTGAACAAGAAGCTGCTCCCTCAGACTGGAACATACTTCGGTCTCGTGGAAAATCAGCATCTGCCGGTGGATGAGGCGATCCAGAGAGCTTATGGCATGACGGCCGCGCAGTTCGATCAAGCGGTGAAAGACTACTTTCATTCCCTTACGCCGTTGTTCGCTGCGCTGGATGCATCGAAGACGCCGAACGCAGCGCCGAATCCGGCTCAGCCATATCAGTTACCGTCGCCGGTAGGGCCGGAAGATAGTGCGATCACCACGAAACCGGTCTCGGAGAACGATGCTCGTGCACTCATCGATGATATGAGGGTCAGAATTCCTGAGAGGCGCGAGGTTGCGTTGCAGGATCTGAAGGTGCTGTCCAATTCGCCAGAGCCAACAACGCAGTTCAGCTTTTACGAGAAGAAAACCAAGAAGACCGATGACGAGAATGCGGCGCTCGTGGCCGTCGTTGGCAATGAGATCGCGCACCGGTCTCTAGCGTGGGATCACTTGGAGCACGGCGAATTCGATGCGGCTGCTGAAGAAATGGGCGATGCGGCAGCGCTCAGCCAGCGGGATCCGTGGATTCGCTATTACCTTTCCGTATTGAAGTACCGGGTGTCGATCACAAACCATGCTGACATTCAGGGGCTGCCCAACATGATGCAGGATTTGCGGGCGGTGCTGGATTGGTATCCGGAATTTGCCAGCGCCTACGACTTGCTGGCGATTGCGCGTAATGTTGGCGGCGGTTCGATAGCGGCGATGCAGGCGGAGCGCGCAGCCATGCAGCTTAGCCCGCGCGATGAGGAGTATGTGTACCATCTCGCTGAGATTTATGTTGAGGCCAAGAAATGGGATGCGGCGCGGGCTTTGCTGGACCGGCTGAAGTCGAGCAGTAATACGCAAGTCGCAGGGGAAGCGAAAGAGCAGTTGAGCAAGCTTGCCAGTGAGCAGAAATACGGCTTGACCGCCGCGTTGGGACCGGGGAGTCAGAAATTGACTCCGCAAAGTTCTCCTTTTGATGTTCTCGATCAGGAGGCCGC
>DASXEG010000003.1:0-11029 GCA_036490235.1 Candidatus Sulfotelmatobacter sp.
TCTGTCGCCTGCGGGCCGATGATGTGCACACCAAGAATCTCGCCGTAATCGGCATCGCTCACGATTTTGATGAAGCCTTCATGCTGGCCAACGATCGACGCGCGTGAATTAGCGGTAAACGGGAACTTGCCAATTTTTACGTTGTATCCCGCTTCGCGAGCTTTCGTTTCCGTAAGGCCCACACTGCCGATCTCAGGATGGCAATAAGTCGCGCCGGGAATATGTTCGGGGTTAATCGGCTTGCCCGGCTTGCCCGCGATCTTCGCCACTGCACAGATCGCCTCCATTGCGCCGACGTGCGCGAGTTGCGGCGTTCCGAGCACGATATCACCGACGGCGTAAATTCCCGGCTCCGCAGTCTGCATCCACGAATCGGTTTTGATGAATTCGCGTTCGGGCTTGATCTTGGTTCGCTCCAGGCCGATCTTATCCGTCCGCGGCCTGCGCCCGATCGCGATCAGGATCTTTTCTGCTTCGATTTTCTGCTGTTTGCCCTCGACCGTAATCGTGACTGCAACTCCCGATTTTGTCTTCTCGACTTTGTCGACCTTTGCGTTGGTGTGGAAATTGATGCCGCGCTTGCGATAGACGCGCGCCAGCTCCTTCGAGACTTCTTCATCCTCGACCGGCACAAGCCGGGGCAGCATCTCGACAATCGTGACCTCGCAATCGAACGATCGATAAATAGAGGCAAATTCAACTCCGACGGCCCCCGCTCCCACGATTACCAGCGATTTCGGAATTTCCTTCAGGCTGAGGATTTCAATATTCGTAAGCACGCGATCATTGACCTCCAGCCCCGGAATCATTCGCGCTTCCGATCCGGTCGCGAGAATGACGTTCTTCGCCTTGAGATGGCTGGCCCTGTTATCGTTGACGACCTCGATGGTGAAGACTCCGTTCTGCGCGCCGCCAGTCAGCTTGCCGTAACCGCGGACGGTTTCGACCTTATTCTTCTTCATCAGAAATTCGAGACCTTTGGCATGCTTGCTGACGATCTTGGATTTGCGTTCCTGAATCGCTGCCCAGTTCAGCTTGCGAGAATCCACGCCTTCAATGCCGAATTCCTTTGCATCCTTAAGGTGATCCCAAAGTTCCGCGTTGAAAAGAAGAGCCTTTGTAGGAATGCAGCCGACGTGCAAACAAGTGCCGCCAAGCACGTTGTCTTTCTCAACCAGCGCAGTCTTTAAACCCCATTGGCCGGCGCGGATGGCGGCGGTGTACCCGGCAGGTCCGCTGCCGATAATCGCGACGTCGTAGATGGTTTCGGGCAAGGTCGTGCTCCTTACTTATAAGAACAGATGAGGATGGGCAAACGTTTGATTCTAGCAGGCTAGGAATAAGGAGCGGCGGGAGCAGATGAAGAGAGCGCGAGTGGGACGTGCTGAGGGGCTTGGCTCGGGCTAAGTCCGGCACACCAAAATACCGGACGCCGCGCGGAAGGAAAACGCCCAGGCGAAAGACGTTCGGAGCCGCAACCCATTGATTACTGATGGAAGGCCATTTCAGTAATCAATGGAGCTAAATCATCAAGCACGTCAGCAGCATCGGCGTTTACGGGCACAGCGGCGGCATCGAAGTGGCACACGGTGCCGAGCATTTTACCGTCGGGGTCGACGAGCGGAATGCCATAGTAGGACTGAAGACTCGGGCGTTTGGGATGATCGGCGACACGACTGTCGAGATTTGAGTTCTCGACGCTAAACGGCTGGCCGGAGCGGTGAATATACGTGCAATACGAATTCAAAATCGGTTGATCGCCGCAAGTCTTTACGTCAGCGTCCTCTTTGTCTACCAAACAAACGTTTCGCAGCATATCGCCATCGAAAGCGAAAACGGCGCTAAAACGGTAGGGAGCGCGTGAGTTGAGCCATTGCAGTCCGGCCCACAGGCCGCCGGTTGTTGCAATGCTCTTAAATTGTTCGCGATTGGTTCGATCCGCCATTCTCAGGAGTGAATTCGGCCCGGGACCAACATACCGGTCGCCAACCCAGGGAAGCAACGGCAAAATCGAGAGAACCTGCTGTCAGTTGCTTTCGTTGCTGGCGCGCTTCCAATTGATCAACTCGCCGATGGTGGAGCTGGTGCTCGACACCGGCTGCTTGTAGGCTTCAACCTCAGACCGGGAAGCTTCTTCGCCGACGGCGCGAATGCTGAGTCCGACTTTCTTATCTTCCGGAGTCATCTTGATGATCTTGAAGTCGTGTTCGAATCCCGGCTCAAGATGCATGGGCTGGCCGTTGCCATCGACAGCTTCCGACTTGTGGCACAGGCCCTCCACACCATCCGCGATCTCAACAAAAGCTCCGAAAGCGGCCACGCGCAGAACTTTGCCGTGGACCACATCGCCGACGTGATGTGCGGCGAAGAAAGTCTCCCAAACATCGGGCTGAAGCTGCTTCACGCCCAATGACAAGCGCCGCTTGTCCGGTTCGATTGCCAGAACAACAGCTTTCACTCGATCACCCTTCTTCAACACTTCTGAAGGATGCTTGACGCGCTTGGTCCAACTCAGATTGCTGACGTGAACCAGGCCATCGATGCCGTCTTCGATCTCGATGAACGCTCCGAAATCGGTAAGGTTGCGTACGCGCCCCTCGACCGTCATACCGACCGGGAATTTCTCATGCAGCGAATCCCACGGATTGGTCGACAGTTGCCGCATGCCCAGTGAAATGCGCCGTTCGGTGGGATTCACGTTGAGCACCACACACTCGACCTGGTCGCCAACGTTGACCAGCTTCGAAGGATGCTTCATACGCTTCGACCACGTCATCTCGCTGACGTGCACCAAGCCTTCGATGCCTTGTTCCAACTCGACGAATGCTCCGTAATCGGTCACGCTGATCACGCGTCCTGAAACGTGCGCGCCCACGGGATAGCGGTGTTCCGCATCGAGCCACGGATCGGGGGTCAACTGCTTGAAGCCGAGCGAGACGCGTTGCTTGTCTTTGTCGTACTTGAGAACCTTAACCTGTATCTGATCGCCGACATTCACCAGGTCGCGCGGGTGGGTCAAGCGTCCCCATGACATATCGGTGATATGCAGCAAACCGTCGAGCCCGCCGAGATCGACGAAAGCGCCATACTCGGTCAGATTCTTCACGACCCCAGTAAGCACGGAACCTTCTTCCAGATGTTCCAGCGTCTTGTTGCGCTTTTCGCTCTGTTCACCTTCCAACAATTCCTTGCGCGAAACCACGATGTTGCCGCGCTTCTTGTTGAGCTTGATTACGGTTACTTCGAGCGTTTGGCCTTTCATGCCGTCGAGATTGCGAACGGGTCGAAGGTCGACTTGCGATCCCGGCAGGAATGCTTGTGCTCCCAGAATGTCGACTGTCAAACCGCCCTTCGTGCGCTCGATAACCGTCGCCTGGATGGATCTTTTTTCGTTGTGAGCTTTCTCAATCTCATCCCAGGCGTGAATGCGCGCAGCTTTCTGATGCGAAAGGTTGATGTAGCCTTCCTCGGTCTGCCCTTTCTCGCGCATCACGTCGATCACGTCGCCCGGTTTCACCTTTGGCTTGCCTTCGTGATTGAGCACTTCCGAGAGCGGAAGCATGCCCTCCGACTTAGCGCCCACGTCCACGACTACGTGAGTCGATGTCAGTTTCAGCACCGTACCCTTAATTACACGGTCATCGCCTTCAGCCTCTTCGGTTTCTGTGGTGAAGTTCTCGAGGGCGGAAGCGAAGTCTTCGCCGAAAGGTTTCTCGTCGGCTGTGGATGAACTCTCGGAAACGCCAGAATTTGCATGCTCAGTCCTGGGTCCCCTAAGGTCCATCTCAGGTTCGGTGTGAGTTTCTTCTGCCGTCGTTGGTTCGGCTTCGGTTGCAACGGCGCTGGTTGAATCGGAGTTGTGGGCGGTGGTGTCGTCGAACAAGGTCATGCCTCTCTGATGTGCTCGCACTTGGTGCGAAAGGGATGCGGGGCCTGCTGCTGACTGCTGGAGTGAGTCGTTTGGTTGTGGTGGGCTCACCCTGGCGAGTGAGCTTGGACAATCCCAGCTGCCGGACGTTTCACAGAAACCCGCGTCCAAAGGGAACTCTTCGACTATAGCAACGGCCCGCAAATAGTGTCAAACCAAAATCTGGCAATGTTACGAGAAGGTTGGAACCGTCCTGATTTCGTAACATTGTCTTCATCTGCTACGCTTGCCCATTGCTATGGACTATCTATGGACACCCTGGCGTTATGCATACGTCAGCGGCGCCGAAAAAACTTCCGCCTGTGTTTTCTGCGAGGCTGCCAATGGAAGCGACGATGAAAAAAACCTGATTGTGCATCGGGCGCAGTATTGCTTCGTCATCCTCAACGCCTATCCCTATACGCCGGGACATGTGATGGTCGTGCCTTACGCTCATCTTGATGAACTGACCAAACTCCCGGCAGAAGCGGCGACCGAAATGATGGCGCTCTCGCAGCGGATGGAAGCATTGCTACGACAACTCTATCGTCCCGACGGCATCAACCTTGGCATGAATATCGGCAAGGCGGCCGGCGCCGGCATCGCCGGGCACATTCACATGCACGTGCTGCCGCGTTGGGTCGCGGATGCCAATTTTGTCTCCGTGGTCTGCGAGACGCGCGTGTTGCCGGAGATCCTCGAGGACACCTGGAAAAGAATGACCGCCGCCTTCAAGTGATCGAGAAGTGCACGCGCGGAACCACAAGTGCGCTGCCTTCCCCGCTACTTCGCATGTACGAAATCAGCCAGCGGGACCACATCTGCATTATCGGCAAGTTTGTAAGCCACATCTCCGGGATATACCACATGTAAGTGATCGAGCTTAAGATCCTGCATGGCAATCCGCATGGAAGGTGTGAGCGTTGGTGCATCGGCGCGTTTGCACTCCACTCCGATGCGTTTCCCTTTCTTAAAAAGGAGCAGATCGAGTTCCGCTCCATTGTGCGTCGCCCAGTAGTAGGCTTCATCCGCTTGCATGGCTTTTAGCACTTCTTCGACAGCATAACCTTCCCACGAAGCCCCAACTTTGGGATGGTATTCCAGTTCGCGCCGGTTCGGAATTCCGAGGAGGGCGTGCAACAATCCGCTATCGCGCAAATAAACTTTGGGGGCCTTGACCTGCCGCTTGCCCAAATTTTCGTGCCACGGGGCAAGTTGCCGAGTCATGAACACGCCGGTCAACAAGTCGAGGTATCGCCGTACCGTCGATTCATTGACGGCCAGAGCCCGAGCCAATTCCGAAGCGTTCCAAATCTGAGCGTGATAGTGGGCCAGCATGTGCCAAAAGCGTCGCAAGGCAATGGCCGGAATCTGAATGCCGAGCTGTGGCAGATCGCGTTCCAGAAACGTTTGCAGGAATTGCTGCCGCCATGAAAACGAATCTGCTTCTCGTCTCGGCGTATAAGCCCTGGGGAAGCCCCCTCGAAGCCAGTGTCGCGCCTGTGATTTCGCTCCTAAGTCAGCCAGACGAAAGCCTTCCAGCGGAACGGTTTCAATGCGGCCTGCCAGCGATTCCGAAGACTGTCGCAATAAATCTGGAGAAGCACTGCCAAGAATGAGAAAGCGGGCAGGCAGCGGCTTTCGATCAGCCAGTACCCGCAAAATGGGAAACAGTTCGGGACGTCGCTGAACTTCGTCAATGACCACTAAAGTCTTAAGCGGCCGCAGCGCATTGTCGGCACTTTGCAACCGCGCCAGGCTTCGCGGATCTTCAAGATCGAAGTAATTGACGGAGTTCGGTGCCACGAACTGCCTTGCCAAAGTTGTCTTCCCACATTGCCGTGGTCCCAGCAGGGCGACAACGGGGCTGCGCCGGATGGCGCGGCTGACCAGTTCGAAGTCAGTTCGGCGTAAAATCATTCCTGCATCATACCATGAAAATCCCGCACACTGTGCGGGATGTTCATGGTATCAATCATGCACACAATATGGTGCAAGCGCATCGCCCCTTGGCATTCCAGGCCCTCTAGCCCGCCATTGCCTGCATCTCCTTTTCGTCAATCACCGCGATGCCCAGTTCTTTTGCCTTATCCAGCTTCGATCCCGCATCCGCACCGGCCACAACATAATCGGTTTTCTTGCTGACCGAGCCGCTCACTTTTCCGCCCGCATCTTCAATCATCTTTTTAGCTTCATCACGCGTGAAGTGAGCCAGAGAGCCCGTCAATACGAATGTCTTGCCCGAGAGTTTCGTGCCGCGTTGTTTTCTCTGGCCAGTCATGGTTAGCCCAGCCGCGCGCAATCTCTCGATCAGTTTTCGGTTGGCCGCGACGCTGAAGAATTCAGCAATGCTCTCGGCGATTCGTGGCCCAACCTCATCGACCTGCTGCAATTCTTCCGCGCTAGCTCTCTCGATCGCTTCCATCGATCCGAAGTGCTCGGCGAGAAACTGTGCCGTGCGTTCCCCCACGAAACGGATGCCCAATCCGTAGGTCACGCGCTCCAGAGGCAGCTTTTTCGAATTCTCGATTTCGTCAAGAATGTTTTGCGCAGACTTATCGGCGAATCGATCGAGGCTGAGCAGATCCTTTTTTGTCAGCTCATAAATATCCGCTACGTTTTTAACCAAGCCACGATCGATCAACTGGGTCACCAGAGATTCACCCATGCCGTCGATGTTCATGACTCCACGCGAAGCGAAGTGAAGGATCGTGCCCAGCAGTTTGGCAGGGCAGTTGGCATTTATACAGCGGTAGTCAACCTCGCCCTCGGTGCGAACAACTTTTGTGCCGCAGACCGGGCACACTTCCGGCATTTGAATGTCCTTAACATCCAGCGGACGAGGGTGTTCTTTGTCATCCACTACTTTTGCGATTTTTGGAATGACGTCGCCGCCACGCTCTACCTGCACCCAGTCCTTGATCTTCACCCCAAGGCGTCCGATCTCGTCCGGATTATGCAGGGTAGCGTTGCGCACGGTTGTACCGCCGATGGGCACTGGATCCAATTCCGCGACCGGGGTAAGTTTTCCTGTTCGACCGACCTGCCAGCGCACGCCTGTGAGTTTCGTAATGGCCGCACGCGCCGCATATTTATAAGCGATAGCCCAGCGCGGAGCTTTGCCGGTGAAGCCGAGTTCATCCTGTATTGCAGTGCGATCGACTTTGACCACGATGCCATCGATTTCATAGGGCAGCGATTCGCGCTTCTCCTCCCACTCGCCGATAAAGGACCAGACCTGATCCATGTTATGAACCAGCTTTCGGTGCGGATTCACCTTGAATCCTGAGGCTTCGAGAGCCTGCAGGGTTTTCGAGTGGTGATCGAAGTAGGTGCGTCCGTTCTGCAGCAGGATGTAGGGGAAAAAATCGAGCCGCCGTTGTGCGGTGACGCTGGAATCGAGCTGGCGAACCGTCCCGGCCGTAAAGTTGCGCGGGTTGGCAAAAGTAGCCAGTCCTGCGCGCTCGCGCTCCTCGTTTAATTTCTTGAAGGCCGCGGTGGGCATGAGCAGTTCACCCCGGACTTCAAAATCCATCGGCAAGCCGGCCTTTTTCAATTTCTCTCTGGGAATCGACAGCGGGATAGAGCGCACGGTGCGGACATTCAAAGTTACGTCTTCCCCGATCGAACCATCACCACGAGTCACGCCTCTAACCAGGCGGCCATCCTCATAAGTCAACGCCAGCGACATGCCGTCAAGCTTTAATTCGCAAACATAATCGACGTCGCTGCGGCCGCTCAGTTCATGCACCCGCCGCTCCCAGTCGCGTAGTTCCTCTTCGTTGTAAGTGTTGTCGAGCGACAACATGGGAGAAGAGTGAGCAACCTTGAGGAATCCTTCGCGGGGCTTGCCGCCCACGCGTTGCGTCGGCGAATCCGTCGTCACCAGCGCCGGGTGTTCCGCCTCCAAATCCTTCAATTGCCGCATCAGACGGTCGAAGTCGGTGTCGCTGATCTCCGGCCGGTCGAGCACGTAGTACAAATACTCGTGGTGCCGAATCTTCTCGCGAAGCGCTTCAAGCTTTTTCCCGATATCCTTTTCCGAGGGAGCCATCGCGCAAATTATAGCTGGGGGCGAGATCGAAAATTGATTTCACAGGCCCGGTAAAATAACGGTTTGAACATGCAAATGTTACAGATTCACACAAAGTCGCGCTCATCCAAAGTACAATCCACCTTCGATCATCCATGCAGAAAGCAGCCCTGCTTTACAATCCCGATTCCGGTGGAAGGCGCAAGCGTCGCGAGTCTGAGCTCGAATCCCTGGTCAAACTACTTCGCGCCGAGGGCGTGGAAGCGACTCTGGTTCTCACCGACTCGCGCGAACATGCGGAAGAGAAAACCCGCCAGGCCGTGCTCGCCGGATGCGACACGGTTTTTGCCGCAGGCGGCGATGGCACCATTCACAACATTATTCAGGTGCTCGCGAATACCAGGGTCGCTCTCGCCGTTCTGCCCATGGGCACGGCCAACGCGCTGGCGCATGACCTGCATCTTCCGATGAATGTGATTGCGGCGGGGCGCATGTTGCTTAGAGCTAAGAGCCGCCGCGTCGCACTAGGAAGAATTCAATACCGAAATTTCGATGGCAATACCGACTGCCGTTATTTTGTGATTGCCGCAGGCATCGGTGTGGACGCACATCTTTTCTATAAGCTGGTACCCGGAACCAAGCGGCGTCTCGGCATGGCGGCATATTACTATCGCGCGTGGCATCTGTGGTTCACCTATGCGATGACGCGCTTCCATGTCGAATATGTAGAACCGGGAGCCCACGACACGAAGCAGGCCGAGCTTACCGAACTTCTCGGAGTTCGCATCCGCAGTTTCGGAGGAGTGTTAAAAGAACTTGCGCCAGGGGCGTCGCTTGATCGTGGCGATATGCGCCTCGTCCTCTGCCGAACTTCAAGCCGCCTCGCATTTCTCTCGTATGTGGCTGGAGCATTTTTTCGCCGCCAGTGGTCTATACCCGGAATCGATCTCGCGTATGCAAGCAGAGTGGTTTGCGAGAGTGGAAATCAGGCGAATGATTCACCATCAGGCGAGAACCGTCGAATCTATGTCGAGGCTGATGGCGAACTGCTCGGCACGCTTCCCGCTGAAATCACAGTTCTCCCTGACGCGCTCACGATCCTGACTCCGGCGGTGTAGCGCGCGTTCACCCCCCTGCGATCGCGCCGATTACCAACAAAGGTTCCTTTCCGGATGCAACCGCCTCGGGCAAAGCTGTGTCCCACGCTTGGTGCGAAAGATCCTCGTCACAAGCGAAAAAGCGCAAGAACGGCCGGCGCTCCCGCGTGACCTGGTCGCGTATGGTGCCACGCAGCGTCGGATATCGTGCTTCCAGCGCCTCCAGCGCGGAACGCAGCGTCACCGGGGGTTCCACGTCCACGGTCACTTCGGACCCCACATGCGCCAAGGTTCGCAAATGTTGCGGAAGTACGACTCGAATCATAAAAAAACTGCTAACTGTGCAGCAGTTTGGGTTTACTCCAGCGTCTGCACCTCTACACTCAGCACCGCGGGCAAATCCCGAACAATGGGATTCCAGCTGTCTCCGGCATTCGCCGATGCGTAGACCTGTCCACCCGTCGTGCCGAAGTAAATTCCGCACTTGTCGAGCGAATCGACCGCCATGGCATCCCTGAGTACGTTCACGTAGCAATCGCTTTGCGGCAAACCTTTGGTCAAAGGCTCCCATTCGTTACCGCCTGTGCGGCTGCGGAAGACGCGCAACTTCCCATCAAGCGGAAAGTGCTCCGAGTCGCTCTTGATGGGCACCACATACACTGTCTCCGGCTCGTGCGCGTGCACGTCGATCACGAATCCAAAGTCGGTCGGCAGATTGCCGCTCACTTCTTTCCAGTTATCGCCGGCATCATCGGAGCGCATCACATCCCAATGCTTCTGCATAAAAAGCGTGCCGGGACGCTGGGGATGCATCGCGACGTGATGCACGCAGTGTCCAATTTCAGCCGCTGGATCCGGAATGTAGTTCGAGCGAAGGCCCCGGTTGATCGGCTTCCAGGTCTCGCCGCCGTCATCGGTGCGAAAAGCTCCGGCAGCCGAAATCGCAATGTAAATCCGCTTGGAATCGCTGTGATCAAGAATGATCGTATGCAGGCACATGCCGCCTGCGCCCGGTTGCCATTTTGGCCCGGTCCCGTGTCCCCGCAAACCGGGAAGCTCATGCCAGTTTTTCCCGCCATCGGTCGAACGAAACAGCGCTGCATCTTCCACGCCGGCAAAAACCGTTTCTGAGTCGGTGAGCGACGGTTCGAGATGCCAGACTCGCTTGAACTCCCAGGGATGTTGTGTTCCGTCATACCACTGATGCGTGTGGAACTCCGCCGCCGCGGTGTCGTAAGCGAATTTATTGCTCTGGCTCGTTGGCGGGCCCGGCTCGACCGGTTGTCCTGCCGGCGTTCCCGGCTGCTGCCATGTCTTGCCGCCGTCATCGGAACGCTGAATCACCTGCCCGAACCAGCCGCTGGTCTGGGAAGCATAGATTCGATTCGGATCCACCGGCGAGCCTTTCATGTGATAAATTTCCCATCCCGCGAAATGTGGCCCGCTGACTTCCCAGTGCTCGCGTTTGCCGTCAGACGTAAGAATGAACGCGCCTTTGCGCGTGCCCGCCAGAACTCGCACCTTGCTCATGATTCCCCCTTCATGTGAGTGACGATGACGAAAACGCAATTTGGAGGTGACTGTCAGACAAACGATAGCGGACGGCATCGGTGTTTCCGGCCTCGCCATCCGACATCGATATTAATTCACGCCGCCTTCCTTTTGCCGGCCGCTGCGCCGATGGACTATATCACTCCCGATGCGGAGCGACCGGCGTGTGCGCCGGACCGCGAAGGCCTTGCAGTATGACTGTTGGTGCAAGGCCTTACAAGATTTTAAGTGTCGGTTCTTAGAAAGAAACCGCCGGCTACAGATTCGACAGTCGATCTCTCATGACCGCACACTTAAGAGCCAGCACTTAAGACCGGGGGCCGAAGTATTTATGCCCTTGGCCGCGCGGCTAATCAAAAAGTAACTCCCACTTCCACAGTTGGGTCGCGTATGCTGCGAGCATGAGTGTGAGCGTTTCCATGCTGGCCAGCGGCAGCCAGG
>DASXEG010000013.1:0-7406 GCA_036490235.1 Candidatus Sulfotelmatobacter sp.
TTCACGGTTGGGCGGCGGCGGTGGATGAAGTTTTCCATCGCTTCGGCTGCGGCTGCTTTTGTTTCGCGCCTTGGCGCGCAGTCGATTGCTCCCGGATGTGCTCCTTCGATTCCGCAGCATCATGAGCCTTCGAATGGCGGGGCTTGTCCTTATCCGATTCCGTGGCTGGATAAGAATGGCAATCATAATCAGCCGGCTGGGCCTGATGTGGAGCTTTCGAGCGTTTATCACTTTAAGGGGAAGCTTGGGCGGTGTAGCGGTTTTCATGGCATGGGCGCCGACAACAAGGGCAATCGGCTGGCTTGGGGTACTGGCACTACCGACTACAGCTACATGGCTGGAGAATATTGGGCTGCGCGGCAGGCGCATGAGGGGATTTTCGCTCATACCTGACTTACGCTTTTTCAGGGACCGGCGGTCCCGGCGAATCAGGTTCATGATTTTCATTCTCCGATTTCACCTGAGGGTTTGTATTGGGTCACGCCGGTTCCCGCTACTGGCTTGACTTTCAGCGCGGATGGGAAGACGGCAACTTTGCAGATGAAAGATCTCCCGATTATCGACCAGCCGCGCTGGCCTGCTATGGATGCGGAAACTACTCCGGCGATTTTGGATTTCAAGCTGGTGTTTCAATCGTCCGACGAGGCTGTGAAGTACGAAGATCCGATGCGCCAGTATCGATTTGAAGGATTCAAGGCTGTCGCGCAGCTTGAGGCTTTTTTGCGAGTACCTTCGATTGATTTCACTTTTAAGACCGATCCGCTGGAGACTTCGCGTTGCGATTTTGCCGTGATGGGGTCGGAGGTGAATGGAAGGTATTATCCGTAGGTGCTACCGACCGCGTGCCGAGGGTCGGGATTCTTCGACTCCGCTGTCGCTATCGCTCCCGCTCCGCTCAGAATGACTCGGCTCTTATGTGCGAAGGAAATTACTCGTAGCGTAGCGCTTCGGCTGGTAGCGTTTTTCCTGCTGACCAGGACGGGTACAGCGTTGCAATGAACGATACGCCCAGGGCTACCGCAGTGACCCAGATTCCATCGCGCAGGCGTGGGGCGAAGGGGACGTAGTCGATGGAGTAGACTTCCGGCGAGAGCGCGATTACGTGGTAGTGGCCGCCGATGTACGAGATGGCGTAGCCCAAGATCAGGCCTATGGCGGTACCGAGCACGCCGATCATGACTCCTTGCGTGATGAAGATGTTGCGGACTTGCGAGACGCGGGTGCCCATCGACATCAGGACGGCGATGTCTCTGGTCTTTTCCATGACCATCATGATTAGTGAGATCAGGATGTTGAGCGCGGCGACAAAAACGATCAGGCCTACCGTCACGTAGGTTACGAGGCGCTCCATGTTGAGAGCGTGGAAGAGCGCGCGGTTTCGTTCCTTCCAGTTGTAGGTCATGAAGCCTTGGCCTGTGGCTTGCTCTAGTTGCTGCGCGATCACGTCGGCTTTGTCGATGTCGTCGACTTTGAATTCGATTACGGAGATCAGGTCGCCCAGGCCGAAGAGGCGTTGCGCAGCGGAGAGGCGCGTTAAGGCCCAAGAAGAGTCGTAATCGTAGAAGCCGGAGTTGAAAATTCCTACTACGCGGAAGCGGCTGTATTTGGGAACCATGCCGAAGGGTGTGAGTTCGCCTTGCGGGCTGGTGACTAGCACGATGGAGCCGACGGTTGCGCCGAGATTATCGGCCATGTCCTGGCCGAGGATGATGGGCGGCATGGCGGCCTGGCGGGCGCGGACTTCGGAGAGGTCGTCGGGGGAGTTGTCAGACATCGGCGGCGTGGTTGCTGCGTTTTCTCGATCTGCGTTTTCTCGATCGTCCTCGGATGATGGATTTAGTTCTGCCGCCGATCCTTCTTTAATCGAGTTCAGGAGATCGCCGATGCGGCGTTCGTCGGCGGGAATCACGCCTTTCAGAACTGCGCCACGGGCGCGTGGGCCGCGGGAGATCAGCACTTGCTCGAAGATTGCCGGCGCGGCTGCGACAACATGAGGTTCTTTCGAGAGGCGTTCAAGCAGCGGTGGCCAATCTTTGATGCCGTCGTCGGCGATGCGAAGCAGGCTGATGTGCGAAGTTGAGCCGATTAGGCGCTCCTGTAAATCCTGGCGGAAGCCGTTGTTGATGGCGAGGGCGACGATGAGCGAGGCGACTCCGGCTGCCACTCCAGCGATGGAGATGCCGGTGATGATGCCGATGAAGGCTTGGCGGCGTTTGGCGCGGAGATAACGCGTGGCGATGAAGAGTTCGAAGCGCATGAATGCTTTCAGCTGTCAGCTATCAGCTTTCAGCCAAAGTTGGATTATAGCGAGTTCAGCTACGCTACCGATTGCGGCACGCGAGATTCCCATTCGACTTCCCTCGTTCCTCGGGTTCGCTCAGGGTCGGCTCTCGGCCCGCTGGTGAACACGCGCGCCTTCGAATCACGACGTCGAATTTTTGAGCCTCCTGCATGCAAACACCTATTTATGGCACATTAGAATCTCATGCCTGCAATTGCCGACCCTAGAGCGGGACGCGTCGCCTTCACCCATCCGGATTTCGTTCTGTTCCAGGTTGCGCGATTTCTGATTGTGGCTGCGGTCGAGATGCAGGCGGTCGCGGTGGGATGGCAGGTTTATGACATCACGCATCGCGCGCTCGATTTGGGATGGGTGGGGTTGGCGCAGTTCCTTCCGGGTATTTTATTGTTTCTCGTTTCAGGGCACACGTCCGACCGCTTTGAGCGGCGAAGGGTTCTGAGTTGCTGTTATGCGGGATATGCGCTGTGTTCATTTCTTCTGTTGTTGATTGCAGAGCGCGGGACGCATTCGGTGCGACCGATTTATTTTGTGCTGGTGCTGCTGGGCGTTGCGCGGTCGTTCAACGGGACGGCGAGCCGGTCGATTTTGCCGCAACTGGTGCCGGAAGAGCATTTCGCGAATGCTGTCGCGTGGAACGCTTCGACGTTTCAGGCGGCCACGATTATCGGGCCTTCGCTGGGTGGTTTGATGTATGCGGCGTTTCATGGACCCTCGGCCGTGTATGCGATGGCGCTGTGTACAGCGCTGTCCGCGCTGGCTTCGATGTTCAAGATCAAGACTCGGCCGATGACGCGAAAGCGCGAGCCGACTACGGCCAGAAGCGTGCTGAAGGGGTTGCGTTTCATCTGGAGGCGGAAGGAGATTTTGGGCGCGATCTCGCTGGATTTGTTTGCTGTGCTGCTGGGAGGCGCGACTGCGTTGCTGCCGGTTTACGCCCGAGAGATTTTTCATACCGGGCCATGGGGATTGGGATTGCTGCGTACGGCTCCCGGAGTGGGAGCGGGGCTGATGGCGATTGCCCTGGCGCATCGTCCGTTACGGGGAAACTCTGGCCCGATATTGTTGTGGTCTGTTGCGGGGTTTGGCGTTTTTACGATTTTGTTTGGCCTCTCGACGAATATTTGGTGGGCGCTGATTTTGCTGATATGCCTCGGAGCGTCAGACATGATCAGCGTGATTATTCGCGCGACGCTGGTGCAACTACGCACGCCGGATGAGATGCGCGGCCGGGTGAATGCGGTCGATATGGTGTTTATTGGAACTTCGAATCAGTTGGGCGAGTTTGAATCCGGTTTGACCGCGCAATGGTTTGGAACCGTGCCCGCGGTGGTGCTGGGCGGGATCGGGACTCTGGCGGTGATTGCGGCATGGACGTGGTTGTTCCCCGACTTGCGCCGCACCGGACCGCTTGATTCGATCAAAAGTGTGGACGCGGAAGAGATGCAGGAAGAAGGCGAGGCGTTGACGTGAGAATCTGGCCGGCGCGATTTCTCGCATCAAGCCGTCTGCGATTTTAGCTTCGCAGGTTAACCACCAAGGTCAGTAAGGTACACGAACGGACCTTCAACGCCGGCGGCTGTTATACGGAATCTGCTTTGTGGACGGAGCTGGATGCCATGCCGGAAATCGACAACGGGTGCCCGTTGCCACAGACGGCGACCGGATCGGCGCGCAGGACGAATTCCAACGTTTCGGATTCTGACATCTGGTTGCTATCCAGAATGTGCCATTTCGTGCGATTGCCACAGCCGGGTTCGCCGCACTCGATTTCGGCGCACACGAAATCGACGCGGGATTCTTCGGAAAGCGGGCGCGTGAACGTAGCCCATTGAACGTCATTCTTGCCGTAGAGATACCAGTGGTCGCAGGCGGTGCAGATCAGGCGGCATTGCCAGGATTGCGGCGGCCAGTCGGGCGCGGCTGCGCCACTGGCTGGTGGGTCGGCGTAAGGAAGGCGGATGCGTCCTGCCGAAGGGGTGGGACAATCCGAATTCTTGCATCGTACAACCGGCTGTAAGTACATGGATATGAGGTCTCCGTGGAACAGCCATTCTGGCCTAAGGAAGCGAGGAAGCGCAAGCGTGCGAGGTTAAAAAAGCGGGGAGCGTATACATCTATTCAAGGTGCGGAGCGCATCTGCAGGTTTTGCGGTAAAATTCTTGTTTCCAATTCAGGTTGAAGGATATTCATGAGAGCGGTTGCAACTTGTCTGCTGTTGGCGTTGGTTCTGTGGGCGACCGGATGCAGCAACACGAATCAGCCGAATGCGCAGAACGACGCAGGCGGCGTATGGCAAGCGGCTCTCACCGGGGGCAGCGGGACGTCTTCGGGGTTCAGCTTTGTTGTTGAGTTCGCTATTAGTACGGCGGGCGGCGGACTTTCGGTTTCAAACTTTCAGTTCCTGAATACCAGCGGGTGCTTTCCCTCGGTGACTGGGGCGACTCCGAGCGGAACGCTGGCCGATCTGACTTTCAACTCCGCCGACCAGTTGACCGGCGGCACCTTTTCCTTTACGGTGCCCGACAACGGCAACACGCTTACGCTGACCAGTACGGGCATCAGCGGTACTTTGAGTGGTTCTTCGATCAGCGGGGCTACGATCACTGGAACCTGGGCTTTGCAGGGCAGCGGGTCAGGATGCACTAACACTTCAGGGCAGTTCACGATGACGCAGTCTTCCAGTACTACTGCATCTTCCTAGGCTCGTTCCTCTCGGGCTTCTTACTGAAATCTTTCCCTGAAAACCGTGATTAGAGCCAGTCGCTGCGGTAGGCGACCCACCAGGCGAAATAGCCGATGGGGATGGTCGCGAGCAGGCCCAACCAGATGGGCAGCACGATATCGGCTACGATGCCGAGCACGGTGAAGACCATCCAGAAGATTTTGCGCTCCATACACAAATTGTAGTTTCTTTGCCGGCCTCCGGAGCCAATCGAACGTGCATGTCTTGTAGTATCCTCAGGGGGTCGAATATCCTTTAGCACGCAACGCGCCGCCTACTCGAGAACTCATGAACGGGAAAATCCTCTCCAGTTGTTTCGCGCTTTATTGCCTGTGCGCAACGCTAGCCCTCGCGCAATCGCCGGTTTCATCCGCGACGGCGGTGAATGCTGATCCGCAATATTCGGTGCAGGGTGTGATCGCTCCCGCGGCCATGTCGGCGCAGGGAGGGCCGGTTTCGTATGCATCAGTGACGCAGGTGAACGGGCTGCTGGCGCAGTTGGAGGATATGTCGAAGACCACGCAGGCGGACCTTTCGAAACTGAGAATCGAGCGGTGGAAGACGGACAGTTCTTCGAAGCGGCAATCGCTTGCCGATGTGGATTCGATCCAACGGAATTTGCAGAACGCGGTACCCGATATGATTGCGCAGTTGCGCGGTGCGCCCGAGGATTTGACTGCTACGTTCAAGGTCTACCGCAACCTGGACGCGCTGTATAGCGTGCTGGGCGGGGTGGTGGAGTCGGCGGGAGCGTTTGGACCGAAGGATGATTTTCAGTCACTCTCGAACGATTTGGGTTCGCTGGAGGCAGCACGGAAGCAGTTTGCCGAGCGCATGAACGCTCTTGCAACCTCCAAAGAGCAGGAGATTGTGCGGCTGCGCGGGGACTTGAAGGCGGCGCAGGCAGCGATCCCCGCGGCTCCGCCGAAGAAAGTTGTTGTGGACGATACTCAGCCGGAGAAGAAGCCGGCGCCGAGGAAAAAGCCTTTGGCTAAAAAGCCGGCCAGCAAACCTCCAGCGAAGCCTGCGGCGGGGCAGACTGAAGCTCCACCTTCACAGCCGCAGTAGTCACCGCGTCTCGATTTTCAGTTCAACTTTTGAATGTTCGGCGCGAGGAAGCTTTGCGCCGAATCTGGTACCCTTTTTTTCACGTTCTTCCAAGCCTGGAAAACTGCCATGAGTTCTCACGACAGCGTTGTGGCAATCATTTTCGGATTCATCATCCTGTGGGTGGTATTTCTCGACGCGTTTGAAACCGTGGTGCTGCCGCGGCGGGTTACTCGGCAATTCAGGCTCACTGCCTGGTTTTACCGCCGGACGTGGATTCCCTGGAGAGGAATTGCGGGCCGCATTCGGACGCCGTCGCGGAAGCAAAGTTTTCTGGGATATTTTGGGCCGCTCTCGCTGATTATGCTGCTGGCTTTTTGGGCCGCAGTTTTGATTTTTGGGTTTGCGCTGCTGCAATACGGTTTTGGCGGGCATGAGCAGTTGGGGGTGGAGCGGATTACGTTTGGCCGCCTGATTTATCACAGCGGCGAGACTTTTTTTACGCTTGGTTACGGCGACATCGTGCCGGTAACCGGCGTGGCGCGCGCGCTTTCGGTTCTGGAAGCGGGGATGGGGTTCGCGTTTCTCGGCGTGGTGATTGGATATCTGCCGGTAGTGTATGCGTCGTTTTCGCGCCGCGAGATACAGATTTCGATGCTGGACGCGCGGGCGGGTTCGCCGCCCACGGCGGCAGAATTGCTGGTCCGGCTGGCGGGAAGTTCGGAGAATCCTACCGTTGAACAACTCGTGCTGGATGGGGTACTGCGGGACTGGGAACGCTGGGCCGCGGAGTTATTGGAGAGCCACATTTCTTATCCGGTGCTGAGTTTTTTTCGATCGCAGCACAGTAATCAATCGTGGCTGGGCGCGCTGACGACGATGCTGGATGTGTCGTCTCTAATTCTTGCGGGAATTGATGGAGTGCATCCGGGGCAGGCTCGGCTGACGTTTGCGATGGCGCGCCATGCGGCGGTGGATCTGGCGCAGGTGGTGAATGCCCGGTACGATCCGAACGCGCCAGACCGCATGACGCCGGAAGCTTACGATGCGATGCGCGAGAAGTTGGCAGCTGCGGGATTGAGGTTGCGCACTGGGGATGAAGCGCGGCGAAAGCTGGATAGATTGCGATCGATGTATGAACCTTACGTGTTCTCGACAGCGCGAAACCTGATGCTGGCTGTTCCGCCGTGGCAGCATCCTGAAAAGCTCCGCGATAACTGGCAGGCCGGACCGTGGGACCGGATGATTCAGGCGAAAGGGTTGGCCGTTCTGGGGCAAAAGGCGGTGACGCCGCCCAAGATTGAAGAACACTTTTGAGCGCCGACGCGGCATTCT
>DASXEG010000060.1:0-31190 GCA_036490235.1 Candidatus Sulfotelmatobacter sp.
CCCTGAAACGCCGCTAGCCTGCCAGTTGTCGTATTCGTTGAAGCCGCGGACCCAACGATAACTGTTCACGGGCACATCCAGATGCACTTTATGGCAGGTCGAGCAAAACTCTGCCGTCTGCGCGCGCATGAACGGCTTCAAGAACACACGCCGATGAGGCTCAGGATTCAACTGAATCAGAAAATCGTGCAGCGATCTCAAGAGCGGATTTTTCGTAGCGGCCAACTCATGCAGCTTGGGATATTCCAGATAGAAATCGGCTTGCCCCATGGTGCTCTTCACATCGGCAATAGAGTGGCACATCATGCAACCCAACCCGGCCTGCGACTCTGGACGATGCACGATCTTCCTGATCGGCGTGTCCATTAAGCCGCTGTAAAGCACCGCCGGGTCGTGGCATCCGCCGCACCACTTCGAAGGCCGGGTACCGATCGTATCCTGCATGTACTCGATGGCTTTGCGGTACCATTGATTATTGAACGAAGAAAAATGGTGCGCGGAGCTGGACCACTGGTTGTAGATATCCTGATGGCAGCGTTTGCATGAGTCCGACTCCATGAAGAACTTGCTGGGAATTTTCTGGTTACCATACACCTGCGCAGAACTTGGGAAGAACGCGCCGTTCGGGCCATCTCCCTCGCCGTCCATCGTGTCCGGCGGCATGACCGGATTCTTAATGCGCAGGCGCGTTTGCCAGCTTTCTCGTATGTAGTTCGCCCCGTAACCGACTCCTGCGAGTAGCGCCAAACAAACAGCCACACGTAACGCGACCGCACCCAAACTTGCATCGCGCTTGCCGAACATATCGGCAACAAGCAGACCAACGCCAGCAAGTGAAATTGCCATGTGCGCGTAGAGCCAGTTCCACTCTGCGCGCGGAGTTCCTGTCTTGATCAGAATCAACCCCAAAACCGCGCCTGCGGCAATGAGGATCCATCCGATTCCTGCGAGAGAATTTTTGCGTCGGAAGAAGCGTATGAGAAAAGGAACCAGCAAAACAGCAGCCAGCACGCCCCCGGTCGCATGCAACAAGACGACCACGGCGTAGAGAATATTCGGTTGGGGGAAGGCATAAAGATACCCCGCGGAAACAACGAGGAAGCCAATCAGCCAGATCAGAGTTCGGCCCAGAAGGCCTTCATATGGAGAATTATCGATCATGGGGAGATCGGAAGAAATCGGTGCGCGCCTTCGCAACCGATTTGTGACTGCGAATCAAGTTACTGGCAAGCAATGACCAGTAAAATAGTAGAAAAATACTAGCGAATGCCTTACGGCGCCTGCGCCAGCAGCGGAACCTGCCACGCGCCACAATGTTTTTCAATGACAGCCGCAACCGATAGCACTGCCTCCTCCTGCCATGGTCGTCCCACGATCTGTACGCCGATTGGCAAGCCTTCTACCGACTGCGAAATCGGAATTACTGCCGCGGGATTTCCCAACAGGTTAAAGAATTCCGAATAGCTCCACGCGTCCAGATATCTCACGGTCTGTCCGTCAATCTCCCAACTGCGCTCCCCATGCCGAAAAGCCGGTACCGCGGCCGGGGGACACAACAAAATTGGAAACTCCTCCATCTGCTCGAAAAATTGAGCGCGCAATGCATCCCGGCGAATCCACGCATCCAGCAAAGTTCTTCCACTATGCGGCGGCAACTCTGCTGACCAATCAAGAAACTGCTGCAATATCGGACTGACTTCACCTTCCCGTCCGCTGAACATCGGCCGCAATAGCATTCCTCCGGCAACTACAAAATATTTCCACCATAGCACTCGTGCCTCTTCCAACCCATCCGGACGAAACTCATCCACCCGAAATCCTGCGCCCCGCAATGCCTCCGCCGCAGTGCGGACGGCAGCGCGTATCTCCGCCCTGACCGGAGTTCGACCATCGTCTTCGAAGAATCCAATCTTCATCTTTTTCAGTTCGTCGTTAACCGGCCAACGGACAGGCACCGGCGCAGCGTTTGTATCGGCGACATCGGGCCCCTGCATCGCCTCAAACACAATCTTCAGATCTTCCACCGCGCGCGCCATTGGCCCCACCACACCAATCGAGGCGAACGGTCCCGCAGACACCGGAAAATGTCCGGTTGAAGGAATCCTTCCCGGGGTCGGTTTCAACCCGCAGATACCGCTGAAGTGCGCCGGCACTCGAATCGATCCTCCGCCGTCGCTTCCGACTCCTCCCGCCGACATTCCCGCCACAATCGCGGCGGCTTCGCCACCGCTCGATCCGCCCGGCGTCCGCTCCAAATTCCACGGACTGTTTGTGCGACCGTAAAGCAGATTGTCCGTTTCCCACGCCATCAAAAGCTCTGGCGTGTTCGTCGTTCCCAGGATGATCGCCCCGGCATTTTTCAAACGTGTTACCAACCGCGCATCCTGAGGCGCGACAAATCCCGCCCTTAACCTCGTCCCCGCCTCACATCGCAATCCCTCTACGCTGATCGAACTCTTGATGCTGAGTGGAACTCCGTGCAACGGCCCCAGCACATTCGAGCGCATCACCGCAAGTTCCGCTTCTCGCGCCGCTTTTCTAGCTCGCTCTTCATCCACCTGCACAAATGCATTCAGTTTCGGGTTCAGCTTTTCAATCTTCGCCAAATGGGCGTCGATCAATTCCACCGGAGAAATCTCTCTCGCCCGAATTCGTGTTGCCATCTCCTGTGCAGAAAGAAAAGTTATCTCGCTCACGGATTGCTCCTCGTCATCGCCCGGTCCAGCATGAGCCTTTCTTCAAGCGTCAGCTCACGATGTTTGCCCTTCGCCAGTTCGCCCAGCTGCAGAGGCCCGATCGCGACCCGCACCAGCCGCAATACTTCTGTGCCCATCGCCTCCATCATGCGGCGGATCTGACGATTTTTTCCCTCATCCAGCACAATCTCCAACCATGAATTCTTGTCTCCACCGCGTAGATAACGAGCCCCTTTGGCTCGCAAGATTTGGCCTTTTGACTCGATACCACGCATCAAGTGCCGCACAAACTCCTCGTCCACAACCTTCCCAATCTGCGCATGATAGGTTTTTTCCAGATGCGTCTCCGGCGCGGCGATTCGCGCTCCCCACGCCGAATCATTTGTCAGCAGCAACAATCCCTCGCTGGCTTTATCCAACCGACCCACCGGTGCAACCCAGGGCACATCCAGATGTCGGATGCACTCATACACCGTCGCGCGTTCCTTCTCATCCGATGCCGTAGTCAGAACTCCGCGCGGCTTGTTCAACATGACATAGATTTTTCTCTGCGCGCCAACCTCAACTCCATCCACCGTGATCGAGTCGCGATTCTCAATAACTCGGGCCCCGGGGTCGCCTTGCAACGAACCGTTCACTCGCACATGCCCAGCGCGCGCCAATTCCGCCGCCTGAGATCGCGAGCTGTAGCCCAGTTTCGATAGAGCGCGCGCTAATCCAACCCTCCGCGTTTTTTTCACCACTTCATGCTAACCAAAATCCTTCATGTACCTCAGGGCTCTGGGTGGTTTATCTTTATCTTTTGTACAAAGAGCCATCACCAAAGGAACTCATGGCACACCAACACCCTCCCCGTTTCCTGAAGATTGTCGATGATGCAAGAACCCGTATTCGCGAAACCAATGTCGATGAAGTTAAGAAGAAAATCGATAAGAACGACAAATTCCTTCTCGTCGACGTGCGCGAAGAAAGCGAATACGCCAAGGATCATCTTCCCGGCGCAATCCATCTTGGCAAAGGAATCATCGAACGCGACATCGAACAGCGAGTCCCGGACCTCAATGCAGAAATGGTGCTCTACTGTGGTGGCGGTTTCCGCTCCGCCCTGGCCGCCGACAACCTGCAAAAAATGGGGTATACGAACGTCATTTCCATGGACGGGGGCATTCGCAGTTGGCGCGAAAAAAACTATCCCCTGACGAAGGATTAGGCGAACTCTCAGGATGCAAGATTTGGCACAACGGCGGTGCTGCTGCATACTTTTGCATTCTTGACATCCGGACCATAGTGTAGGAAACTGCCAACGCTTTAGTTTTGTACCACCCCACAACCCGCGTCTGGCGCGGCATTGCGCTGGGGCGGAGATCGTCCCAGGAGCCGCAGCTTCCATGAAGACCGTGTCTGCCCGATCCCTCTGCATGTTCGCCATTTTTTTCGCCGGCATTTCTGTTTTCCTTGTTTCGCCCAGTCAGGCTCAATCCTTTAGCGTCATTCGCAGTTTCGCCGACAATGATGGCACCGGCCCGCTTGCCGGCCTCGCTATGGATGCAAAGGAAAATCTTTACGGCACTGCATCCTCGGGCGGCGTATATGGCGACGGCGTGGTTTTCAAAGCCAGCCGCAACGGCGCCGAAATGGTGCTGCACAGTTTCGGGCACGGCGATGATGGCTCAACTCCGGAAAGCAGCGTGATTTTCGACGCGACAGGAAATCTGTATGGCACAACCTTCGTCGGCGGCGCTTTCAGTTCTGGAACGGTCTTTAAGATCTCCGCTAAAGGCACCGAGGCAGTTCTATACAGCTTCGGTGGCGTAGCGGACGGCGCTAATCCCATCGCCGGTCTTGCCATGGATAAGGCAGGCAATCTTTACGGGACAACTTCCGCTGGAGGTACATTCAACGCGGGCACCGTCTTCAAAGTGAGCCCAACTGGAAAACACACCGTGATCTACAACTTTGGCCAAGGCGTCGACGACGGATCAACCCCGGTGGCCGGAATCACGCTCGACAGTGAAGGGAATCTCTACGGGACCACCTCTGTTGGCGGTGTGGCCGGATACGGTACTGTCTTCGAGTTGAAGCCGTCGGCCTCGGCTTGGAAGGAGACGATCCTGCACCAATTCGAATTGCAAAATGACGGTGGTACGCCGTACGCCGGCCTGATCTTCGATCAATCCGGAAATCTTTACGGCGCTGCTACCCAGGGTGGCGATGGCTCGGGTGGAGGCGGCACCGTTTTCGAATTGACTCCCTCTGGAGGTCGCTGGAGTTTCAAAGTGCTCTACGGTCTTGCGGGATGGAACATCTCCGGCACCTTTCGCGATTTACTTCTCGACAGCACGACAGGAATCATCTATGCCACCACGCATTGCGATGGACTCGATGACGCTGGCACTGTCTACGCCCTGACGCCGTCATCAGGGTCTTGGATCTACAATCAGCTTTACACCTTCACCGGCGGTGCCGATGGCCTCTACTCGTTCAGCAACCTCGTGATCGATAAGAGCGGCTACCTCTATGGGACTACCTTCCAAGGAGGTGCAAATGGATTCGGCGTGATTTTCCGGATAAAGCCGTAGCTCAAAGTCGCCAAGTTTAAAGGTCGCAAAGTTCAGCGGCCTCGGATCCAAATGTCTCATAACGCTGAAACCTGTCTTTCTGATCTGTGTTAAGCTCCGCGTGCCGACAATATGAATGCACGCATCTTCTTCTGGTCGCTCACCTCGGCTCTCGCGGGATTTCTTTTCGGTTTCGATACAGTCGTCATCTCTGGCGCCGAAAAAACCATTCAAACCCTTTGGGGATTGAGCCCCGGGGTGCACGGCATCGCGATGGCGTCCGCGCTATATGGAACGGTTGTCGGCTCACTTGTCGGCGGATGGCCTGCCGATCGTTTCGGCCGTAAAGCCACGTTGCTCTGGATCGGAATTCTTTATCTCGTTGGGGCTGTCGGTTCGGGCCTGGCGCCGAACGTTGCCGTGTTCATCGCCGCGCGTGTAATCGGAGGCCTTGGGATCGGAATCTCGACGGTCGTCGCTCCGATGTACATCTCTGAGATCGCCCCGCCGAAGCATCGCGGCCGCCTCGCCGGGATGTTCCAGTTCAACATTGTCTTCGGAATACTGATTGCTTTCGTGTCGAACGCCCTACTGGCCGGTATCGGCGAAAATGCCTGGCGCTGGATGCTTGGCGTCGCCGCGTTTCCGTCGATTCTCTATGCCCTGTTCTGCCTCGGGCTGCCTGAAAGTCCGCGCTGGCTCCTCAGTCGGAAAGGTGATCGCAAGGCCGCCCTGCAAATCCTGCAGCGTGCGCAACCGGAACTTTCACCGGAAGCGATTGCCGCCGCGGCCGATGAAATCGCAGCAGCCTCAACGGTGCAGGCCGAAGGCGGAAATTTCTGGACTCACCGCCTGCGCACCCCCATCCTCCTCGCCATTCTGATTGCCTTTTTCAATCAGATGTCGGGCATTAACGCAATTCTCTACTTCGCTCCGCGCATCTTCGAACTCACCGGCCTCGCGACGAAAGCCGCTCTCCTGCAATCGATCGGCATCGGCCTCACCAACCTCGTCTTCACTTTCGTTGGCTTGTGGCTTATTGACCGACTCGGCCGCCGCACCCTTCTGTACATCGGATCCTTCGGCTACATCGCGTCACTCGGCCTGACCGCCTGGGCATTCTTCACTGCGCATTTTTCCATCGTCCCGGTCTGCATCTTCGCTTTCATCGCCGCTCATGCGGTCGGCCAGGGAGCGGTCATCTGGGTCTTCATTTCAGAAATCTTTCCCAACCGCCATCGGGCCGAAGGCCAGGCCTTGGGCAGCTTTACCCACTGGATTTTCGCCGCCCTTCTCACCACATTCTTCCCGCAGGTGGTTGTGGCTTTTCCGCCAGGCTACGTCTTTTCATTCTTTGCCGGCATGATGGTTCTCCAGCTCATTTGGGTCAAAACGATGGTCCCGGAAACCAAAGGCGTACCGCTGGAAATGATTCAGAAACAGTTGGGGGTGGAATAGCTACCTCAGAATTTGTCGTCCAGAGCGGAAGAGTTTGCCCAAAAGGCAAACTAGCCCCGTCCATGAATCTTAATCCTCAGAAACGACGGGAAGGCTAGTGCTTGGTCAGGATCGGCAGAATTTCTTTATGTTGAATTCCTTTCCCCTCAACCACCGTATAAATAAAATCCGCTGGCACGTCGTGCAGAATCTCTGTCTCTCCATTCGGCCAGCGAATGTCTACCTCACTCATCTTCTCGCTCGCGCCCAATCCAAAATGCAACCGCAAATCGTTTTGGGAAAGATAACTCGCACCACCGCGCACCTCGTCGATCTGAGTAAAGTCACCGGTCTTCACCATGACCCGTGCCCCAATCGCAGCCTTGTTACTTTTCGTGCCCACGAGCTTGAAAAGCACTCGATGATTTCCGCTCATGGTCCGATTTAATAGCAACGACGGAGGCTCACCCACATTCAGCACCACGATGTCGACATTCCCGTCATTGTTGATATCTCCAAAAGCCGCTCCCCGTCTTGATTCCGGCGGCATGTCAGCCAGTACGGAAGAAACATCTTCAAACGTGCCATCACGGTGGTTGCGGAACAACAACATCGGCTGACGATAAGGCGTTCCGCCTGGAATCGTATCCACCTGCGGATACACGTGTCCATTGGCGACAAATAAATCGGGCCAGCCATCGTTGTCCATATCGAAAAATTTCGTGCCCCAACTCACATAAGGGTAAGTCGGCTTCATCAGCTTCGAGCGGATGCTGACGTCGGCAAAGTTTTCCTTGTCGAGGTTGTGATAAAGCGTTGTTCCCTGCTCCACAAAATTCGTCACTGCCATCGACAATCGCCCTTCGTGCAGGTAATCGCCCCAATCTACGCCCATTGAGCCTTGCTCCATCCCATCTCCGCTCAGCGCAACCCCGGCAAGTAATCCGACATCCTCAAATGTTCCATCGTGCTTGTTGCGATACAAATAATTCGGACCGGCGTCGTTCGCCACATAAAGATCGGGCCAGCCATCGTTATCGTAATCACCCCATGTGGCGCCTAAACCATAGTATTTATGCGGATCATCCACGCCGGCCTTCTTTGAAACTTCTTCGAATGTCCCGTCGCCCTTATTGTGAAACAGCAAATCCGATTCGCCCTCCATCCCCCACGGCCCGCACTGAACCAACACTCCCTTGAAACGGCAGAATCGCGGATCGTTGCCAAACTTGGGCAGGTTATTCATATCAACGTGCACATAGCGCGAGACGAACAGATCCACTCGGCCATCGCGGTCATAATCTGCCCAAGCGGCACCGGTGCTGAAACCTCCCGCTCCCACTCCGGCCTTTTCCGACACATCCTCAAATCTGCAATTTCCAAGATTGTGGTAAAGCGCGTTCCCGCCGTAGCCCGTGACGTAAATATCCTGCCAGCCGTCATTGTCGTAGTCAGCCACAGCAATGCCCATGCCCCAACCCTTGTGCGTGAGGCCCGCAGACTTCGTAATATCGGTGAACTTGACGTCGTCCGTGGTCGAGTTGCTGTCTTGATGGTAAAGCGTGATCATCAAATCGCCACCCTGCCGAAACCGCGCCACAGTCGAACCGTTCACGGTGATAATGTCGAGCCTCCCGTCGTTGTCGCAGTCAATCAGGCCAACTCCGCCGCTCATAGATTCAACGATGTATTTTTTGTCTGGCGTAGAGATATGCGGCACACTGAGCCCGGCCTTCTGCGCAACATCTTCAAACTGAGGAGGCGCGGTTTGCGTTTTTGAAGAGTTCAGTCTGCGGGATTGTTCGGGCAACAACGGCACTGTCAGCAGTACCATGACCCAAACGGCAGAGGAAGATCGCATAGAGGAGAAATCGAATTATATCTTGCAGCTTCGCTACAATTAGGGTGATTCTGCGCGATCCCAGGAGACTGGGACGCATCACGAATTTGTCGAAAGAACAAATCTGCAGGAACTAAAGATGAAATAAAGATAGGGATCGAACTGAGTGAGGCCGGAGGAAGGGAAAACGGCGCCACATCCAGTTACCTTGAGGGGCGAGGATTGGGCGCTGCTTCCTTTCCCCAGCCACATTTGAATTACGGCACCGCTTCCCTCGGTTTGCAATCGGGACTTTACCGTAGACAAGACTGTTTCTATCCGTCGTAAATTCTCATCGAGCTTATGACTTCGATTGTCCGCAATGTCAATGGCCGTCCGGAGTCTGTCGAAGTCGATCCCGAAACTGCGCTCTTGTATCTGCTCAGCGACGAACTGCATCTCCCCGGACCAAAATTCGGCACTTGGCTCGCGCCTCGGATATGACAAGCCCGGTGACGTAATCACGGGAATGAGTCGCGCCTTCTGCCTCGCAGTGCAACGGAAAAGTCTACTGAGGCGGCAGCGGAGTTCCTTCCGCCGGGCCACCCTTCACCAAATCCGTCTTCACGGTAGATTTCTGATTCGCCACCAACTCTATATCCGTTTCAAATGTCTGGTATCCCGGCAGGCTAATCCTAATCTTCCTTTTTCCCGGAGCCACAAGCAAGGCTCGTCCCATTCCGCCAAACTCCGCGACATGCCCCACAAAGACTCCATCCACAAATACCGCAGCTCGATCCGGATTCACCTTCAACTTAATTTCCGCCGTAATGCGTGGATACTGAATACGTGTATCTTTTTCCAATTTCACATCGAGACTTTGCGTTTCCCCGCCGCGAACCTGAACCTTCTGCACAAAATCAACATACCCACCCTGCCGCACAATAATTTCATGCTCTCCCGGCAGCAGCAGAATCTTCTTAGATCCCTTGAGTTCGCCCAGGTAGCCAACGTACTGGCCATCAATCCAAACGCCGGCAGTCTCCTCGACTTTCGTAGCCCCAACTAGATCGACCTGCCCCAGTACTCCATTTCCGGCATGAAGAAGTGGAACTACAGATAAAACAGACAAGCAAACGACCAAGCACAAAATCCCATACCGACCCAAGCTGCAATTCATCATTTATACCTCTGCACGTCGCTGGCTTCTGTTTTGAGATGCTAAACGATCTCAACAGGTAGCGTGAAATCCTCAGAACGGAGGTGTTCGAGAAGTGATTGCTAAACAAGGCACCGCGACCGCGTACGCTAAAATGAACCACAAGCCGGGATGGCGAAATTGGCAGACGCAGCGGACTTAAAATCCGCAGGCCCGAAAGGGCTGTGGGGGTTCGATTCCCCCTCCCGGCACCAATCAACCCATTTGAGGGATGAACAATAAGGTAGGGTTGCCGCAAAATTCTCCTACTGTTGTTATGCACTGTTTACGGGGCAGTTTTTCCAACTATGCCCAAACTCTGTCGATGACACTTAAATGCAGGAAACGCTGGAGGGTCAATCAGGGCACATCAATTCCGTGCTGGGTTAGCATTTCTTGTTACTGCGCCTACTTCCCCTGCTGGAAGTTCGTGCAGCAACTCGAGGAAAGTGCCATTCGTCCAACCGAAGCCAATTACATTTGCCGCGTAACCCGCCTTCACATCGGTCTGCAATGAGCGAGTCACCACATTGTATTTCTCGCGAATCGTCTTATCATGCTCGAAATTCTCGAGGACCATGGAAAGAAATTCCACCGAAGATCGATTGGCATCTGTCTCATAACCGTAGCGACGCATGCCTTCAATCGCCAGCAGTTGAATCGGCGCCCAGCCGAACGGATAGTCCCATTGCCCTTCGCTTTTATGCACGCTCATCACAATACCGCCGGGTTTTTCGAAAATGCTTAGATTTTTCATCACCGCCCGCGCCTGCTCTGCCGTCGCTGCTCCTGCCCACAGCGGATAAAACGTACTCGCGTAAACGTAGTTCGATCTTCGGCCATCATCGAAGTTGAAATCGAAAAACATTCCGCGGCTTCCATCCCACAAATATTTTTCGATCGCGAAGCGCCGCTTCTCCGCCAATCGCAGCCAGTCCTCCCCTTCTGCTTTCTTTTTAAGTAAATTTGCCAACTCTGCGAGATCGAGCTCTTCTTTGTAGAGCAGACTGTTCAGGCAAACGGGAGCATAATGATGCGTCTCGACGCCGTAAGGACCAAAACGAAATGAGACGTCGAATCCCGACTCGCGCATGGAGCGGTCGCCTTTGTAGTAGTCCGCCTTCAACTTGATCTGTCGCGTGGGTTCACAGGAAGACTCAGTATCCCGCGCATTACAAACACGCACCGCATAAGAAGAACCAGGCAGCTTTTCTCGCTCCATGTCGTCACCGAGCGACTCATACTCCACCATCCCCGGGTGCAAAACGAAATAATCCGCGACCTGCTTGTAGATATCGTTTTCGTCCTTAAGCGCTTCCGGTGCAGGCCCTTCGCCGAAATCGAAATAGCGTGAAAGGCCCGTATCGCCTGCCAAATGCGGAGGAGAAACCCACATTTCGTGATCGCGCTTCACATAGGAGTAAGCGGTCTCGAGCCACTCATGATCGTCTTGTCCAACCGCCCTCTGCGCCTCGTGCACGGCCATCACCATTGAACTTAGAAACGGGGGATCTGAGCGTGTCAAATAATAAGTTCGGTTGGCGTTCAGCAGCGCCCCGTAATTTTCGATTTCAAAAAAAAAGTCATCCACCATCCCTCGGGCCAGTGCAAGTCTCCCGTCGCGGAGCAGCCCGCGAATAATGAAATAGCTGTCCCAGCCATACAGTTCGTTGAAGCGTCCTCCGGGCACGACATACTTGTTCTTGAGATATAACAGACCAGCCGGTTCGATCGACTCGATTTCCTTGTTGCCAAGGTGATGAATCACTCCGGGCAAGTGCTTCACTGTGACCTTGCACTCTCTCTGCATCTGCTCCAGTTCTTTTGGCTCAGGAAAATTCGCGGGAATATAAAGAGTCGGTGGTGCGGAAACCTTCGGATCTGCCACCGCACTGCAGGCATCCGTCGAACGCGTTAGGGAATCCCACCCGTTGTGGATATAGGTGAGAATCTCGCGTAACTGAGGGCTTTCTGAAGAATAATCGGGAGTGGATTGTCCCGATCCGGCATTCGGAAGAACTGCGAGCGCAAGAATAAAAGTGAGCTTTCTAAATGCCGCTCCCCAGCGCAGCCCTTGTGCGCGGGTTCCGCTCGCATACAATGAAAGGAATCTTGCGTGAGTTCGAATCGACATTGCATCCACGCCGACTCTGATCAAACTTTCTTCATAAAACGATCAAGAAATCAGTCGAAGAGCAAATTGTAAACCGCAGGCCGCAACTTCGTCTTTGTGTGATGCGTGGCTCAGGCGCCCGCTGCTGCCGCCATCCCGCGCTGCTTGCGCAGCTCGGCCTGAAACAATTCGACACCGAGTTCCGCATGATTGCGGAAAAGGTGAATGAGAGGATCTTCCGGGGCAGCTGTCGCCGCGGAATCGGGAGCTGCATCGGTTTCCAACGCCTCCGGCTCTACGAGCAATTCCGGCTGTGCGTCGGGATTCTGCCCCAGGCATGTAAGGAACTTTTCGATGAGTGCCTTTTGCGCCGGAGAATTGTGTGAAAACTCCACACCCATACCTTTATCTGCGTGCATCACGCGCACCACACCCTCGATCTTTACTTCAGCACCTGGCACTTTCATCGTCAGGGTCACTCGCGCGGAAACCGGAAACGGCGATGCTACCTCTACGTAGCAACCATAGAGACTCAAGTCGGTGAGCTGGCACCGCACCGGCGGATCATCCATCTCTGCATCCGGAGAATTTCGCTTCAGCCAGTCGCGCAATTGGGATACGGCCTCCGGCGAGCCATTCACGAAACGCAACCCCACTTGCTTACCGCTACCTTCCCATGCGAACTCCGCAGGAATTTCCAGTCGCTGATTCGTTCCTGGCAGCGTAAACAGCATGTTCCATCGTCCCAACCGCCGGGTCTTTTTTGGCAGCGAGACCGCCAAACCACCCTCACCAATATCGACTGTAGTCACTCTTAACCGGATGTCAGACTCTGCGCTCGCCATTTCCAGCGGGATTTGCAGCGGCACTCGAGAATTTCGCCTCCGCTCCTTCTTCATCAACGCCCGGGCGGCGCGAAAACTCGATCTCGCCCGCTCTGCCGAAACGGGCTTATAGAGCGTGAAGTGCGCTCCATTCGCAAACGCCGATTGCAATCCGACCGATACATCAAGAATAGCTACGGCCACAGCCCGTTTATTGCATGCCGCTGCGCGGGCACCCCGAAGAACCTCCGCCGCCCCATCGTCGGCGCAATCCACAATGATCGCCTCGAACCGATCCCGGGTTAGAAACCGCAGAGCTCCTTCCGAATTCGTACAATGCTCCACATCAATCTCAAGATCGCCCAGCGTGCGGCGCAGAACTCTCACAATTTTCTCGTCCGAGCTCAGCAATAATGACTTCAAATTCATATTTAGGCCCTGAACCAGCTTTCTTGTGTACCTGGGATGGCTTTCACAAGGCGGCACCTTAACTCTAAGCCGCATCTAGAGCTCAATCAATCGCACTTAAGATAATGAGGGTTACTCCTGTAACTTACTGGGGCGCACTATTTGTGCGGAGCCGAAAGCCCGAATGAACCGCAACCGCGCACTGTCCCGGCTTTCGAAAGGACTTCTGCAAAAAGCCGGCCAGTGCTGCTTTTGCTCAATCGATAACCTTATTGGTTACAGTAACTTAGAATGTCATTATCAAAGTGATGCGGCGAAGATTTCGTATTGACTTCTGCCCCATCCTGCCCTAGTATATTGAGTCTCCGGTCAGCTTCTTTGCGCTGTAGGAACGTTGTCTATTTCAGTCTCTGAATTCCGTTTTTGCGTTTCCGTGAATCCCGGTACTGCCCGGAGAATCAAATAGTTAAGTAATTTTTTGGGTGTTAGTGTACCCCCTACGTAAGAAAGGTATTGTTCATGGCAAAGCGACGCGGAAATCCCAACTGGGGCAAGCCTGAGCCGATCGGGCCCATCGTCCCCACCATCACTGAGTTTGAGCAGGTGGTGCGCGAGTACAAACTCACCCCTGACCAGTACTTGCGGTCTACCCGCCTGCGTGAGTGGGCCCGCCGCAATAAGAACTCGAAGTATATCCCTGAACCGCTTCTGGAAGCGTGGGGATTCGAAATTGAATCCACTCTCTAATGTCGATTCCGAAAGGTTAGATGAAGGGCCGCAACCCGCGGCCCTTTCGGTTTTCAGGACGGCGGGACCGCGTGATTCAGTCAGCGTCATCCATTGAAGTCCCAGAACCAAACCTGCTCTGCAAACTGAGCTTACCGATACCAGACCGCCGAAGAGCTACGGGATTTCCTGCGGCATCATCAGCGGATCTACGGGCATCCAAGGTTCAAAAGCAGAGTCCCAGCCATGTCCATTTACGATGAGCCATATCGCGTGATTGGTGTCGAAGAAAATGAATTGATAGTCCAGGGCGTCCAAAGCGGCTCCGTACTCACCATCAATCTGGAACCGGAGTTTCCGCTCTCAAAAAATGATTATCCGGTGGGCAAACTGATCGAACTCTCCGATCCGTCGAATGACGATAACCGGTCCTGAGACAACGTACCCCTCAATCGTAATCAGCGTCTATCAATATCATCCACATTGGAAACGATATTCGACGATCAGTGGAAATCTTGAATTCGACTTCTATTCCTCGTCGATCTCGCCATTGACTGGCGCTGTGCTTTCGCCCAAATGCCGCGCTACGCTTTTTAAGTACCCGTCCATCGTCCCCGTATAGCCGAGGATATATCTCGTGACAAACCGGAACACGGGGTTGTAAACCTCGCCGCGTTCCGTAATATTCAGCCGGCATTTGTCGCCGTTCGGCAGAATTTCAAAAATCCATTGGCCGCCAAACGGCAAATTCTGCCCATCGATCTCAGTAACCATTCGCCGTGGCGGAGACGATTCCACCACCCTCATCGCGATTGACCCATGTGAACTCTTCTCGCGAAATCGGATATGTCCGTCGCGCTCGGGCAATATTTCCACCTGTTGAACGTCGCTCCGCCATGCCGACTCATTCTTGAAGTCCGAGATCAATGCGAACACGCTCTCTGGTTCTTGGCGCAACTCGATCGATCGCGCCGCCACATGCTCGACCGGCAGCGCGTAGCCAACAGCCACGATCAGCAGTACTGACAACACCAAAAGGCTGATAATGAAGAGGAAAACCTTTAGCACATTCGATCCTCAGTAAACGTGCTCCGAATTATTCCAGCGGCCTGGCCCCTCGTCAAACGAATCATTTTCATGCAAACGAATCCGGTCTGGAATTCATTTTTACAAACAAAAAAGCCACGGCCGCAGCCGTGGCTTCAGCAACCAAGTTCCTCAACTCGCTTTTTTGTAGGGGGATCCACTCTCCGGCGTCGAACCGGTATGGATAACTTCTTTACGCCGCTCCCGCAGTCGATCCTGGAAAGTGTCCCAACGTCCACCGATTCCAACCGCGGAGTTGTCAATTTCCACGCTGCTCGTTCCCGCCGCGAATCCCGGCTTAATGAATTCCGTATCTTCAATGTCAGCCGATTCGGAGTCGGCCCGGTTCGCTGTGTTCGCCATTTTTCTCCGCGCCGCCTCCACCGATCCCGAAGCAATCTCCGAATTCAAATTCCCTTCCAGTTGCTCAGTCGTCGGCGTAATGTTGCGGTCTGTCTCCGCCCGGTGCATCACCGGATCCGCTTCCCATTTCGAGCGATACCGTCCTTCATAATCCGACCATTGCTCATTCGATTCGAGATCCTGTTCGTGATAAGGCGGGAACGCCTCCACCTGCGCTTTGGTCAGCGAGACCTCGAAATCATTGTCATGTTTCGCGGACGCGCGCAAACGGTTCGCTGGAACTACGAACTTCTTCGTCGAGAGCCATCCCCCGGTATCCACCACCACATAACGAATCAGTCCCGTTGAATAATCGAAAATCACGTCATCAATCTTGCCAAGCTTCTCGTCGCCCATCCCATATAACTTCGACCCACGAATATCTTCCGCTGGATCCGTTAACTGGTACTCTCGCAACATTCCAAAATTCGCCATGACCCCTCCTAAGGTTTTTATCCGCCAATTCAGCGCCACCTTTGGATGACACAATGTGCGCTGGCGTATATCGAGAAAAGATTAAGACGGGACAGCCAACCGGAAGCGACCCTGGGAATGTTGCTGAGAATCTCTTCAGGAAGCCTCTGTAGTCAAAGGTTTATCCTTCAGGTGCGGCCAGACGGAATCCGACCAGCAATCATCTATAATTCGGCCCAAGGGCGCTTCCCCAAATCCTCATGCCATTTTTTTCATACTCTGCACTTTTCGTCGGCGGCGAAATTGTTGACCTGGTTGCCAGCACCGGTCCGGTCGCAAAATTCGTCCTCGTCACTTTGCTGGCGTTCAGCTTGGTCTCGTGGGCGATCATCCTTACCAAATGGAGCCTGCTCCGCCGCGCCCGCATTCAGAGCGGACGCTTCCTCCGTGCCTTCCGCAAGGCTCAGCGCCTGCAGGATCTTGCCGCGGTTTCCGATCAATTCCGTCCCAGCCCGTTGGTGGGCGTATTCGAAGGCGGGTACCAGGAATATAAGCGTCAACTTGGCGCAAATCCGTATCTACGCAGTCTTACCGCCGTGCAACGCGGCATGCAAATCGGCGCCTCGGAAGAAATCACCCGGCTTGAGCGCAATGTCCCGTGGCTGGCAATCACCTCCGCCGTTACTCCTTTCATCGGCCTGTTCGGCACAGTTTGGGGCATCATCGACGCTTTCCATGGCCTGGGCACCGCAGGCGGAGCAACTCTGCGCGCAGTCGCGCCTGGTATTTCAGAAGCTCTCATCACCACGGCCGCGGGTCTCGCCGCAGCCATCCCTGCCGTCATCGCGTACAACCTGATTGGCAGTTCGATCCGGACTTTCGCCGCCCGCGGCGACGATTTCTCTCTCGAAGTTCTCAATGCCATTGAAAGCTTGCAGCCGCAACTGGACGAAGTGAGGCGCTGATGGCTTTCACTGCCAACGATGGCCGCACGCAATCCGCGATTGCCGATATCAATATCACTCCGCTGGTCGATGTCGTTCTCGTTCTGCTCATCATCTTTATGGTAACTGCGCCCATTCTGCAATCGGGCATTGAAGTCAGCGTTCCGAAAACACGTACCGTAAAGGAAATCACTCAGGAGCGGCTGGTCATCACCATCAACAAAGATCAGAGAGTCTTCCTGGGCAATGACGCCATCAACATCAATCAGATTCCAACTATCTTGCACGAAAAAATCCGCGACCCGCGCGGGCAGGCCATCTTCATTCGCGCCGACGAAAACGTTCCTTTCGGCGCTTTCGCTACGGTAATGGATGCGGTCAAGCAGTCAGGCATCACCAACGTCAGCATCGTGACTCAGCCGCTGGAACAAAATGGCAAACGCTGAGATTTTTTTCGAACACGATAGCTGGCCTCGTGCGCTGGGTTGGTCCGCAGGCTTTCACGCCGCGGTGACCGGATTCATAATTCTCTACGCGACCTTCTTCGCCGGCGCACACGGTAGCGAATGGGGCAGCGGCGGCGGTGGCGACGCTATGGGCGTTACGCTCGTCAGCTCAGTTCCCTTGCCTTCCAATCCTGCCCCAACCCAGAACGTCCTCGCCAATGAGTCAAAGGGGTTGACGCAGTCGAAGCCGAAAGAAGAAGAAAAAGAGCCCGACGCGATCGAGATTCAAGGCAAGAACGCCAAGCCTAAGAAAAAACAAATCACCTCAACCGCAAACAAGCCGAAAGCCGAACCTGAACCAACCAATCAGGCCGCGTTCGGTGAGGGTGGCCCGGTCAGTGGCCCCTACGGCAGTTTCGCCGCAGGCGGTGCGAAAGGTGGGTTCGAAGTCAACGGCGGGGGAGGCGATTTCGGCACCCGCTATGGCTGGTACGTACAGGTCATCCAGCGCAAAGTTTCCGAGAATTGGCTGAAGTATGAGGTCGATCCCAGCATCCACGGTGCGGAGCGCGTGTACATCACATTCGATATCGCCCGCGACGGCCATCCTTTCAACGTTCAGGTCGAGCAATCGAGCGGCGTACCATCTCTGGACATTTCTGCCCAGCGTGCTCTGCAGCGTATCGACACCTTCGGTCCTCTACCGCCGGATTACAGTGGTAACAAACTTTCCGTGGAGTACTGGTTTGATTACAAAAAATAAGTTTCCTGTACCCAGGCAACCAAAATCGCACCTACAGATCAGACGCGTGAGATTCGACACAATCAATGTTGCACTTTCGTGTTCCAAACTTAATCCCGAATGATGGACTTATTCTTGCCAATATTAAAGTATCGGTATACGATATTCTCGTACGCTGTATGTTTTCCGCGTAGCCGCTCCAAACGGATGGACGACAGCTTCATACAATTCCCGCTTGCATCTGGCACACGCCGCGCGCTCACCCTGCTCGCTCTCATTTTGATTACCACCGGCTTGTCCGCTCAGGACTGGGTACGCACCGGTTCGGGCTTGGGTGTAGAGAAAGTTCACCTCGCCGTTCCGGATTTCAAACCCTCCAGCAACGATCCGCAGAACACCACCCTGCTCAAGACTTTCAACGACACTTTGTGGAACGACCTCGACAATTCCGGCATCGTCGAACTCGTCTCGAAAAGTTTCTATCCGCTGCAAGTTCCCAGCCAGCCAACCGAAGTCACTTTCGGCATCTGGAACTCACCGCCTCCAAGCGCCGCGATGTTAGCCTTCGGCAATGCTGGAGTCGCCAACGGCAAGCTCACAGTTCTTGGCTGGCTTTACGACGTCAAAAACACGGCGTCCCCTCTCGTCCTCGGCAAGCAATACAGCGACGTTCCCACCGACGATGCGGCGCGTCTGATCGCCCACAAATTCGCCGACGAAATCATCTTTCGCCTCGGCGGCGGGATTCAGGGCATCGCCGAAAGCAAAATTTATTTCGTCAGCGACCGCTCCGGCCATAAAGAAATCTGGGCCATGGACTACGACGGCTCGAACCAGCACCAACTGACGCATCAAGGCTCCATCTCTCTATCGCCCCGAATCTCGCCCGATGGCTCGCGTCTTGCCTTCAGTTCTCTAACGAAATCCGGCTGGGAAATCCTGATGTATTCCATGGACCTCAACCGCGTCGTCAGCTTCCCGCATTTTGGGGGCGCCAATCTTTCACCTTCCTGGTCGCCTGATGGCTTGCACATCGCATTCTCTTCCTCTCGCACCGGCCATTCGGAGATCTATGTCTGCGACTCTTCCGGCGCAAACGCTCGCGCCATGACCACGGGCCATGGTCCCGATGTTTCGCCGGCATGGAACCGTAAGACCGGCGCGCAAATTGCCTTCGTCGGCGGCAGCACCGGGCTTCCGCAGGTTTATACGATGGAGGCCGACGGTACTAATCAACAACGCGTCACCGATCAAGGCTATGCTGTTTCTCCCAACTGGTCGCCGAATGGTCAGTTCCTTACGCTTGCATGGATTCGTAAGTACGGCCCCGGCGAGCCTGGATCCTCTGACATTTACTTGATGGATATCGCCAGCAAGCAATGGGTGCAACTCACTCACGATGGCGGACGCAACGATTTCCCAACTTGGTCCCCCGATAACCGGCACATCGTTTTCCAGTCCAGCCGATCCGGCAAGGAGGAAATCTGGGAGATGCTGGCGGACGGAACCAAGCTTCACCAGTTGACGTTTACGGGACGCAATTCGCAACCGAATTGGAGTTGGAAGTAGTGGGCTGTTCGATCATTCCGAGCACCGCAGCGGCAGGCGGCAGGAATCTTGCTTTGCGCTGGTGTTCGCCGGTCAAACTGACCCCATAGAGAATTTGTAGCTGTAATTTATTCAACGCTTCGTCTGAACTCGAAATTCGATTTCGGGCTCGTAGGAGGATTGATCGTGAACAAGACTACCCTGCATCAACAAACCAAATATATAGCCACCGCTCTCGCTCTGGGCGCAGTAATGGTACTCGGCGCATGCAAAAAGAAAGCCGCGCCGCCACCACCGCCTCCACCGCCACCGCCAGCGGCGCCAACCGCCTCCATCTCCGTGAGCCCGGATACCGTTCAACCTGGCCAGTCGGCGACGCTAAGCTGGCAAACTTCGAATGCCACCGATGTCTCAATCGATGGCATCGGCGCCGTGCAAGCGAACGGGTCGCAATCTGTAAGCCCGTCGCAGTCGACCACTTATCACTTGACCGCGAAAGGCTCCGGAGGAACGCAAGATGCCTCGACGCGCCTGACGGTGACAGCGCCCCCGGCGCCGCCAGCCGCAACTCCTTCGCCAACCGAAGAAGACCTCTTTGGCCAGAACATCAAGGACATCTACTTCGATTACGATAAGTCCGATGTCCGTGGCGATCAGCAGAGCGACATTCAGGCCGATGCTCAGTTCCTCAACCAGCATTCGGACATCAACTTCACCGTCGAGGGACACTGCGACTCCCGCGGTTCCACCGAATACAACCTGGCCTTAGGCGATCAGCGGGCAAATTCCGTCAAGAACGCGCTCGTCGCAGCCGGAGTCAGCGCCAGCCGCATCAAGACCATCAGTTACGGAAAAGAAAAACCGTTCTGCATGGAAGAAAACGAGTCCTGCTGGCAGCAAAACCGCCGCGGACACTTCGTTTATCAGAAGTGATTAGTGCAATTGCCGACAGGGGCGGACCCAATCCGCCCCTGCCTTTCTATGTTCGCGAGATTCATTTCATGAATCGCGGCAACCGAACTCCATCTAAAATGGAACCTACATCTGTGGAAAAGCGGCGCTTCAGTGCGCTGCGTAAAGCTCTACGAAAATTAACGTCGGCTTTAGCCCGGGTAAGCTCAGGGCATGCCTTCTAGGCGTGCTGAAACGAAGGCAAGAAACAACTACAGTCACGCATTACGGTGAACCTTTTATGAAACTTCAGCACCGCTTCACTCTGCTTGCCCTGATCTCCGCGCTCACACTGTGTACCCTCCCAGCTTTCGGAGTGAGCAAGGAAATGATCCAGTTGCAGACTCAGGTCCAGCAACTGCAAGAACAGATGACCGCCATGCAGCGCAGCTTCGACGAGCGCATGGGAGTCATGAACAACCTGGTTCAGCAAGATACTGACTCGGTCAACAAAGTCGGCGCAGCCCTCAACAACCTGCAAACGACTTTACAAAGGCAACAGACGGAAGGCTCGTCTCACGTCGACCAACTCTCGGGTCAAATCCAGGCCCTCAATGACAGTTTGGACGAACTGAAAGCTCGCCTCGCCAAGGTCGCTAAACAACTCGAAGATATGCAGTCGTCTGCTCAGACCGCCGCAGCCAACAACGCGCAGCAACAGGCGCAGCAGCAGGCCATGGCGCAGGCTCCGCCGCCCGACGTCCTCTACAACAATGCCTTGCGTGACTACAATGGTGCTAAAAACGATCTAGCCATGCAAGAGTTCTCGGATTACATCAAGTTCTACCCAAATACCGATCTCGCCGGAAACTGCTACTTCTATCTGGGAGAAATTCAGTTCCGCCAGGGCAACTACCAGCAAGCCGCGCAAAACTACGATCAGGTTGTGCAGAATTTCCCGACCGGAAACAAAGTCGCGTCCGCGCAATTGAAGAAAGGTTTCGCGCTGATCGAACTCGGGCAGCAGGACAACGGCGTCCAGGAACTTCGCCACGTAATCCAGCGCTATCCCAAGTCGCCCGAAGCCCTTCAAGCCCGCGAACGCCTGCGCCAGATGAAGGTTCCCGTCACCTCCCGCTCGGGCGAGTGATCAGAATCGCTTGCACTCTGATAGGTCAGCACTAGGGAGACCATCACACTGACGTAGAGGAGCGGCGGTTTAGTGGCGCGACAGCGGCTAGAATGATGAAGGGGCTCCAGCCTCCGCGAATGTCACCTCTTTCACAACTTTTTACGGGAGTTTTCCATGAGCAAAATTTCGGCCAATGACCCTGACGGCGCCAAAGGCGCAACAGAAACCGACGAACACAATCACGATGGCAATGCCGGCCTCGAAGAACAACTAGGCCACCGCGACCAGAATCCTCTTATCAAAGACGCCGACTCCGACTTCCCTGAACCCGGCGGTAACCCCGAACATTCGGGCAGTCGCCAGCCCGAGCTCACAAAAAGGGTGAAGAAAAACAAATCGAAAGTAGCCTGAAAGAAAAACGGGCTGACCCATCATGAGAGGGCAGCCCGTTTCAGGATGTTGTAATGTCGTTAGCTCACAGCTTCCTTAACAACCTTCTCCACGTCCTTCCAGGCAGCACTTCGTGGGTCCACCAGGTCAAAGTGCGTAGCTCCGTCGATCATCGTCAACCGCACGTGTTCTTTCTTTTTTTTCTCAACATAATTCCGGCTCAATTCTGGAGGTACATCCTCGTCCTTCACTCCATGCAGCAAATACTGCGTGCACCGAATCGCCAACCGCATCGGATCCGCCTCCCGATAGTGATCGGCAACCTCCGACGGCGTTCCGCCCAAGAATTCCACCACCGCATCATTGCTCAAATGCAATTCGTAAGCACGCTCTAGGTCGACCACTCCGGCCAATGAAACCGCATCCCGAACCGCTTCGTGCGCTGCTAGACAAAGCGCCAACTGCCCACCCGCCGAATGCCCAACAACGATCACCCTCTTCGTATCGATCCCATATCGCCCGGCATTCTGCACCACGAACTGGTACGCAGCTCGAACATCCTCAAATGTCCCTGGCCATCCTCCTCCCGTATTTCCCACTCGCCGATACTCCACATTCGCCGTCGTAATTCCGCGCGCGGTCAAAGCAGCACACAAATGCCCGAGATATTCCAGATCGTACCTCGCCCGCCAATATCCGCCATGAATACAAACAGCCGACGGATTTGTCTCTTTTCCCTGAGCTATACGAAAATCGATGAATTGATTCGCGTTGTTCCCATACGACACTCGCGCGTCCGCTTTCGGTGCGGTCAAACTCAAAATATCTTCACTCACGCTCATTCCTCTTTCCAAGACGTTATCGTTCCAACAAGCCGCCGGAGCGATGCCATAGAGTATCGCCTCACGATACTCCTGAGGCAACCTGCGCCCCCATCCCGGCATCTCTATTAGTTTGAGCTAATAGTCAACACATTTAGCAGGCAGGAGCTTATGGAGTTCGCAGCTCAAAGAACGCCGCCCTCCTGCCTCAACTCGATTCAGAACGAAACCGCGATTCCAATTCTGCCCCAGAGTCCTCCGCGGATATGACAATCCGGTCGCTGACGCATTCGCTGGCAGTTCTTTCCCCGCTGCCGCAAAAACGTGTAGCCGAGCGTTTTACACTTGCCTTCCTGATGGCCGTTCTCGCGATAGTGCTGCGCGCACTTCTCGATCCCGTTCTCGGCCACGTCGCATTTTATGCCACTGTCTATATGGTCGTCGCCTGGGCCGCCGTAGTTTGTGGTCTTTTGCCGGCTATTCTCGGAACCATCATCGGCTTCCTCGGAGTTTTCTACTGGTTCATCGATCCCCGGCATTCTCTTTCCGTGATCATCAAACCGGAGATCCACGGTATCATCGCATTCTTCCTGGTGTGTGGCGCTCTCATCGCGCTGGGCGAGGCTAACCGCAGAAAGCAAATGAAGCTCGATGGCACAATTGTTGCCCTGACTACCGAGGCCCACGAGCGCAAACGTGCCGAGCGTCAGCTGCAACAAGCTCACGATGAACTTGAGCAGCGAGTGGAAGAACGCACCGCCGCTCTTTCCGAGGCCTTAAGGCTCCTGAAGTCAGAAGTTGAAGTGCGCGAACACGCGGAAGATCAACTCCGTCACCTCACCTTGCGGCTGATGACTACTCAGGACGAGGAGCGCCGCCGCATCGCCAGGGAACTTCACGATAGCGCAGGCCAGACTCTCGCGGCCATCAAGATGACGATTGCATCCTTCCGCTTCTCCGGCGCGCGAGCTTCCGATTTTCCCACCTTGCTGTCCGAACTCAACAGGCTGGTGGATGACGTCTTGCAGGAAATCCGCACCGCATCCTATCTCCTCCATCCGCCTTTGCTGGATGAAGCCGGTATCGCCTGCGCGGCGCGCTGGTATGTGGAAGGATTCGCCAAACGAAGCGGGATTCAGGTGAATTGCGACATTCCGAACGAAATCGCCCGCTCTTCGCGTCTCAGTGAACTCGTCCTGTTTCGAGTCCTGCAGGAAGCTCTTACCAACGTTCACCGCCACTCGGGCGCATCAAGCGTGCGCATCATAATCGAAAGCGATGCGGATAAATTGAATCTTCAAATAACCGATAACGGACACGGAGTTCCTGAGGAACATCTAAGTCAGTTCAACCGAAGGAATGGCCACGAAGGCGTTGGTATCGCAGGTATGCGGGAGCGTGTCCGCGAACTTGGCGGCAAACTCGAAATCCATTCCAGCCCATCGGGAACCACAGTCAGTGTAGCTCTGCCTGCGGCCCGGCCGGCGAAAGCTATTCCAGCATAGTGAAGCGTTGGAATGCATGCGGCGGGCAATTCTCCAATCCTTATTCGTACCGTAACGCTTCAATCGGATCCAGTTTCGCGGCTCGCATGGCTGGCACCATCCCGCTAACTATTCCAACGATCCCCAAAATTCCGCAAGCTACCAGCAGAATTCCAGGCGACACAATCAGCCGAATATCGCCTGCCTCAGCATGCTTCGCCATTGCGCTATAAAAAGTAAGACGACCTACCGACACCGACACCAGAAATGACAATGCAATGCCCAGGAGTCCACCCATTGCAGTGATGGTCAGGGCCTCCGCCAGAAATTGAAACAGAATGTCGCGCTCGCGTGCTCCCAGCGCTTTTTCCACTCCGATCTCCCGTGTACGCTGGGTCACAGAAACCAGCATCATATTCATCAGTCCGACTCCCGCGATTCCTAGCGTCAGCGTTCCGATGAATCCCAACAACACTTTCAACGCCAAAGAAATAATTCCAAATTGCGAAAGCTGCTTCTGTGCGTCAAATAAAAAAATCGCACGCTTGTCGTCGCTTTTGAAACCATGTGCCGCCGCTAACGTGTCGCGCACAGTCTGGTCCAGCTTGTCATGGTTGAGTCCCTGCGAATCCATCCAGATTCCGTCGAGGTAATGATTGTCCTTTAGCACGTTCATCGAGTTGTAAGAAACATAGATGGTGCGATTGTCATCGTCATCGCCTTCCTGCATCCGCGGGCTCACCACTCCGATCACCTGAAACTCCACTCCATCCACCCGAAGGTCTGCGCCCACAGCCGGCGCTCCGGAAAACAACCGCTCTTTTGCCTCGGACCCGATTACCGCCACCAAACCGTGCCTCGCATTATCGGCGTCATCCAGAAAGCGACCCTGGCTCAGCTCAAGATTCCAGATATCTTCGATCGCTGGATCCATTCCGTCCACCGGCATCGTGAACGTCCGATTTCCATTCTGCACCAAGGAATTTTTCTGCGACATCCTCACCACGTGCCGGCACAAGGGCACATTGTTCCTCAACAGTTCAATGTCGTCGTTCGTGAACCTCACCTGGACGCCCGCCTTGTTCCCACCCGCCTGTTGCGAAGTTCTTCCCGGAAAGATTCCTACCGCAGTCGCCCCGAAACTCTGAAAAATATTTGAAATCGCCGTCGCAAACCCATTTCCATAAGCCATCAACAACACGACTGTGGCAATGCCCCACGCCATCCCCGCAATGGTAAGCATAGTCTTGCGCAAATCATGGCGCATCGATGCGGCTGCCTGAGACAGTAAATCGCGATGCATAAGCGTTAGCGTCGAGCAGTGGGCAATGAGCAGTGAGCAAACAAACCTGGTTTGGCTCATCGCCCACAGCACATTGCTCATGCTTTATTCTTTCCTCAAAGCCTCCACCGGCTGCAACCCCGCCGCCCTTCGGGCCGGGTACAATCCCGCCGCCACTCCCGCTACAGCGAGCGAAATCACTGCAAGGGCCGCGGTCCGTGCTACGAGCTTCGGAGGATCAAATCCTTCTCCCAATGACACTCGAGACAAAATCGCCATCGCGCCCGCCGCGGCCGCAATCCCCGCGAGGCCGCTCAGCAGAGTCAGAAACGCTCCCTCTACAAAAAACTGAAACATAATGCTCGCGTTCGTAGCCCCCAAAGCCTTCCGCAAACCGATTTCGCGCGTCCGGTCCGCAACCGCAACCAACATAATATTTATGATTCCAATTGCCCCTAGCCCCAGCGTCACCAGCCCGACGCTACCCAGAAAATCATTCATCGCATCGAAGATTTTCCCGACCTGATCGACCGTCTGCACCGTATCCCATTCATCGAACGCATCAGAATTATTCGGATCGAACCCATGATTCCGTGCAATCACCCTGTGCACTTCCTCGTTCGCCAGCGTGTGCACCGCCCGTGTCTTCGGCTGATATTCGATCAGCGAAAGCACATCGGGATCCTCGCCAGCGTTCAGCTGAGGAAAATACTCACGCATCGTCGTGTACGGAATAAAACTTTTGAAGTTTAGATTATTGTTGTCACCGTGACCGATTCTCTGAATTGTTCCAACCACTTCGAAATTGACGTCATTCAGTAGAATCGTGGCGCCAATCGCCGGGCGTCCTGAAAACAGCATTCGGCGCGCCTCGTCGCCGAGCACAACTACCTTGCGCTTCTCGGCGACGTCCATGTCGTTCAGCCAGCGGCCTTCGTTAATCGGCAGATAACGGATCTGATTGAACATCGCCAGTGAGCCGTTGATCTGACCGCTCGCCTGATAAAAATCGCTGACTGCGCGGATATCGCTGCGTGAGATAACCGGCGCAACTAAACCGACGCTCGGGCAATCGCGCTGAATGTCGAGATAATCCCGATAGGTGAGGTAGTACTGCCGCAGCGCCGTAAAGCTTCCCTGCATCATGGGCGCCCGGCCCGACCATATGAACATTACGTTCTCGCCAAGCGAGTCGAACTGTTTTTTGTTTCCTGACCGAAACCCTTCGCCCAACCCCACCAGAAGCAGCAAAGAGAAAACTCCCCACGCGATGCCGAACATGGTGAGAAACGAGCGCAGCTTATGCGACCAAAGCGTGCCCAGAGTCTGCCCAAATATGTCAAAAAGAAGCCGCACCGTAACGATTATACGGGCGGCGAATCGAAGGGTTAGCAATGAGAATCAGTCGAATAAGGAGTATCGTCCCAAGCGCTTTTGAGTCGGCCAATGCTTCAAAGAACCTGGGACGCAATCCACGTCTCGTCTCTTCCGCAATATCAAAAGTTTCACTTAACCCGCGCGCTTGAAGTATTGCACGGCCCGCTCATGCTTCTCCGCCGCAGCCTTCGACGAAAAAGTCCCTAAATTCTTCCTCTTTCCCGTTTTCGCGTCTTTCTTTTTCGAATACAAACGATATTCGCCGGATTGTAATTTTCGGATCATGAAGAAGGGATGCCGCTTGTGTAGCAGGAGGTTGGCAGCTGAGGAGCTTAAGAACAAGACAAGGGCGGTGCAGAACCAGCGGAAAGATGATCTTTACAATGGCAGGGTCTGCTCGAACTCAACTCCCTGCAACCACCTCTTTGGGAGCTCCACCGTCCACGTCGGCCTGATTGAAAATAACGTTCGCTCCCATGTGGGCTGGCCGGGGGGCCAGCATTTGCTCTTTTCGGTAAACCAGGTTGCTGGCGCTGAAAGTCGCCAGCTCAAATCCGTGCCCATGCGTAATCGCGTCGGTGGGACAAGCCTCTACGCAGTATCCGCAAAAAATGCACCGGTTGTAATCGATGTTGTAAACTTTGGCGTAGCGCTCCGCCCCGCTCACGCGATTTCCAGCCGTGTTATCGGCGGCTTCGATGTAGATGCAATTCGAGGGGCAGTTCGCAGCGCACAAAAAACAAGCGACGCACTTCTCGAGCCCATTCTCATCGCGCTGGAGCACATGCGCGCCACGGTAACGCGCCTCTATGCGCGCACCGCGCAGCGGCCCTTTGCCATCGGGATAATTCTCGACCGTTGTCGGCTTGAACATCTCCGAAAACGTAATGCTCATCCCCTTGGCAATGGCCGCAATGTTTTTTAGCACCGGCATCTGTTCTTGAGTATAACGGATGACGGACGAACAAAGCTTACGACGGCCACGGCATCGGCGTATTCTGCCCCGGCGACAAGCTGACGCGGATCACGTTCATCAGTTCGTCATTATCGGCAGGCTTCTGGAAAAATGCCGCCGCCCCGGCCTTCAAAGCGCGTTCTTCGTTAGCCTGGGGGTCGCGCGCGCTCAGCACAATCACCGGAATGTTTGAAAGCGAATCGATGCTCTGCAGACGATCAAGCACCACGAAGCCGTCTCCTACGGGCAGTCCGAGATCCAGAATGATCAGCGCTGGCCGTTCTTTTTGTGCAGCCGCCACCGCTGTGTAACCGTCGGTAGCCGTGGTGACTTCATAATTGCTGGCCCGCAAGCGCAGGCGCAGGGCACGAACCAGATCGGGATCGTCATCGACTACCAGAATTTTCGGTTTTGCCATTGCTTTTCTCCTTTGCTTCTTAATTGCTACCCGGTGCCGCGTCGGCGGGAAATGGTTTTCGTTCCATATTTTTATTTTGGACAATCATGTCTCGAACGCAATCGGCCAGCACTTGAACCTGTTGCTGCACAGCCTTCTCGCCAATCTCGGCGGGAAGCTCAACCGGAGAGGTGGAAACCGTGAGTGTGCATTTCGACTGCAGCTCGGGTATTGCTTCCAGTTGCTCCCGAATGCGCCTGGTCATGACTCCCGAGCGCTCCATGTCCGTCGATGCCACGACAAAGAACGTTTCGGCCGCGCCGGAAACTCCTATCGGAGGCAGAACAAGGTCTTTATCGAGATAGCAACAGCGGCGCAGGATTTCGAGCGCCTGCTGCCAGGATTCCTTCCAGTTTCCCCGTGGCGGAATCTTTAGTGGAGTCAGGTCCACCCGAACCAGCACAAACGACGACCGCAACCGTCCCTGATAAGTCACGACCGGAGTGAGCAGTTTCGCCAGCGAATAAACCGGCAAGGTGAAAGTGAATGTGCTGCCCCGTCCGACCTCGCTCGAAACCCAGATGCGCCCCTGATGCAGCCTGACGATCTCCCGGCAAATAAAAAGGCCAAGCCCTAACCCCGAACGATTGTCGTCAATCGAATCGCCGTCCTGATAGAGGCGCTCAAAGATCAAAGACTTCGCCTCCGGAGAAATTCCGCGCCCAGTATCGCTGATCGCGATGTACATGAAGTCGTTGTCCGCTTCTACGACATTGCTTTGCAGCATCACCGTGCCATCCGCCGGAGTGAACTTGATTGCATTGTCGACCAGATTGATCAACACCTCCAGCACCCGATCAGGATCGGCATGCACTAAAGGCATGCTTTGTTCCAATCCGGTTTCGAGAGAGATGCGCTTCTCATCGGCAATGGGCTTCAGCATGGCAATCGTCTGGTGAACCAGTTCTCCGATCGAGATGCACCGCGGTTCGACGCGCATCTTGCCGCTTTCAGCGCGAGTGGCTTCGAGAAGATCGCGAATCATCGCATGCAGCTGATTCACGCTCTTCATGATCGTTTTCAGATGATCGTGCTGATCGGGGGACACCGGTCCGGTTAGACCATCGAGCATCAGCGTTACGAACTGATGAATGCAGGTGAGCGGCGTGCGCAGTTCATGCGAAACGTGCGACAGAAACTGATTCTTGAATTCCAGTTGCTTCTTCTGTGTCATTTCTAGTGCTCGAACCAGCGCCTGCCGCTCCACGGCGTAGCGGATCGCGCGGTCCAGATGCTTGCTCGATAAATTGCCTTTGAATAGATAATCCTGTACGCCCTGATGCACCGCCTTCATCGCCAGCGCTTCGTCGTCCTGTCCCGAAAGCACAACCACCGGGACATTCGGCGCGTGCTCGATGACTTTGCGGAAGGTTTCCGCACCGTGGCTATCGGGCAGGTTCAAATCCAGCAGCACCACCGAGGGAGTTTCGACGGCCAGCGACGCCAGACCATCCGCCAGCCGGTTGACGCAGTTCACTTTTACCGGAGCCTGGCCTTCGACCAGGCGGAGCCGGACCAGATCCGCATCGCCGGGATTGTCTTCAATCAGCAGCACACTTGTCGTAGGTTGATTCATCGTTCTTTTATTCTCCTCGCGAGGGCAGGCTCACCGAGCCAAACCAGAAGCGTTCGATGGTTTTCATCATGACGAAAAATTCCGAGAGATTCCCCGGTTTGGCCACATAGCAATTTGCGCCCAGGTCATAACTCCGGGAGATGTCGCGGCTCAGCTTCGAAGTGCTGAAAATGACCACCGGAATCGGCCGTAACTCCGGGCTGGCCCTCATCGCCGCCAGCACCGCCAGTCCGTCGCGCTTCGGCAAATTCAAATCCAGCAAGACCAGATCTGGCCTTACCGCACTGGCATAATTCCCCCGCCTGCTCAGGAATGCCAGGGCCTCCACGCCATCTTCCACGCTGTTGATTTGGCCGCTATACGCACATGCGCTCAGCGCTTCTCGCACCAAAGAGATATCGGCGGGATTGTCGTCCACGATCAGCAGTTCATGCGGCGGCTTCATTGGCTCGCTTCCCCCGCGGAGGCTGGACTCTGCACCGGCATCGTAAACTTGAAAGCCGAGCCGCAACCGCTCTGCGATTCAACCCAGATCTTTCCTCCATAGCGCTCGACGATTTTCTTGCAGATGGCCAGCCCAATTCCGTTGCCGGGATATTCGCTGCGCGAATGCAATCGCTGAAAAACGGCGAATATCTGCTCGGCATTCTCCGGCGCAATCCCGATTCCATTGTCGGCGACGCTAAACAACCACTCCTGATTCCTTTTTTCTGCCTGCACCGAAACCACAGAGGGCTCCTTGCCCCGAAACTTAATCGCATTCCCAATCAGGTTCTGCAACACCTGAACCATTTGCGTGTTGTCGGCCCATACCTCGGGAAGCCTTGAGAAAGTCACCGTCGCGCCGCTTTCCGTAATCGTCTGCGCCAGAACCTGCAGCACATCACGCATCACGGCGTTGCAGTCGACGCAGGTGAAAGGCTTTTCTTTTCGTCCAACCCGCGAGAAGGCCAGCAAATCCTGGATCAGAACCTGCATGCGCACCGCCCCTTCGCGCGCATAGCCGATGAACTTGTCCGCGTCGGCGTCCAGCTTTCCCTGATAGCGCTCCGCCAGCAACTGGGTGTAGGCCGCAACCATGCGCAGCGGTTCCTGCAAATCGTGCGAGGCCACATAGGCAAACTGCTCCAGGTCGGCGTTCGACCGCTCCAATTCCATCGCCTTGCGGGCTAGATTTTCTTCAGCCTGCCGTCGAAGCTGCCGCAGACGTCTTTCTTCGAGAGCCCGCCGAATCGCCTCGGGAAGCCGCACCAGCCCATCCTTCAACACATAATCCGTCGCGCCTTCTTTTATGCACTCCACTGCCGTCACATCTCCCAAGGCTCCTGAAACCAGAATCAGCGGAATGTCCAGACCCTCCCGTTTTAGTACATTCACCGCTTCCATTCCTTCCCACGAAGGAAGATTGAAGTCGGCCAGTACAACTTCGGGCTTCTGCGTGTGAAGCGCCTGCAGGAAGGCGGC
>DASXEG010000062.1:0-4113 GCA_036490235.1 Candidatus Sulfotelmatobacter sp.
CGCGATTGCGCTTTAATTCCTCGACTAAGCCGGTTGCGATGCGGTAGTACTCGCGCTTGATGGCAGCAACTTCGGAGGCGAATCCATTTTTCAAGGCTTCCGACTCGTGCGACAAAACCTTCATCGCAGCCTGGTTGGCTAAAAAATACTCCAGATGATTGAGAATGAAAATACGGATTTTCTGTTCAGGATCGGTTACGCCCTCAAGTCGAGCCTTCAAGTGCTTCACGATCGTAGTAAAGGTATGTTTTTGAATCAGGAAAAGAAGGCGTTCTTTTGATTGAAAGTAATAATAAAGACCGGCGAGGGACATTCCGCTGGAACGGGAAAGATCGCGCATGGATGCGCCTTCGTAGCCTTTCTCGCAGAAGACTTCGGTGGCCTGGGCGAGAATTTCTGACAGGCGGCGGTCGAAGCGGGTGGCGGGGATGGATCTGGGGCGAAGGGAAATGCGCCGGGTTGCGGTCGAACTACTCATAGTGCTTGATTCGAACGTTCGTTCTAAGTCCAGTGTACGAAAATACACCTTAAATCACAAGCCGCTTGCTAACGGCGACGGTGTCCTGACTTTTTAACCACAAAGGGCATGAAGGTACACTAAGGCTGGTTTGGGAAGATTTCCTTCGGCTAGTTTCGAATATCCTGCAGCAACCGTTCGACTTCGCTTTTTGCGTCGGCGGTAATCGGCAGGAAGGGTAAACGGGCCGGGCCGCCGTAGTAGCCGTTGAAATCCATGGCGTATTTGATGGAGGGAATTCCGAGTTCGCCAACGATGCGGCGGGATGCGGCGGAGATGCGCTCTTGCTTGAGGCGCGCGAGTTCTGAATCGCCTTCTTTCCATGCGGTGTAGATCTCATAGCAGGCGGTTGGCGCGAGATCAGCGAAAGCGAGAATGGCGCCGGCGGCTCCGGCATCGAGCGAAGGCCGCAATTTGTCGGCGATTCCGACGAGTACCTGGAAGCCGACTTCCTTTTGGCGGGTTTTGATACTGCCGACGAGAGTCACCGCGGAGGACGATGCTTTTCCCGCGGTAGACGCTCCACTCGCGGCGATGGAAACCAGTTCACCGCCGTTTGAGCCGTTGCTGGCGGCGGCTGCGATCATGCGTGGCGTGACGGCTTCGAAGGTTTCGGTCACGGTGGCGCTGCGTTTGATGTGTCGCGTGCCTTCCACCATTTTGCGGACCTTTTCTACGTCGCCGCCGGATTCTTTGATGCCGATGATATTTGGATGCTCGGAGAGTTCGGTGACGATCTCTGCAGGAATGTCGTAACCGGTGGCTTGGGGAAGGTTGTAAAGCATGACTGGGATGGGCGAACTGTCGGCTACGGTGCGGTAGAACGCGAACATGTTTGCCGGAAGCATCTGCTTCTTGTAGTAGTGCGGCGTGCGGACCATGGCGATGTCGTATCCGATTCCGGCGGCGTATTCGGTGAGACGCAGGGTCTCGATTGCGGATTCGACTCCGGTTCCCGCGATCAGCACCTTGTTTGGAGCCGCGGCCTCGCGCGCTGATTTGAGCACGTCGCGCTGCTCCTGGCTCGACAGCATGATGGCTTCGCCGGTCGATCCGAGGACGACCATGCCCGCGGCTGGCGTGCGGGAATAGCGCTCGACATTGGCTTCCAGTTTTTTGAAATACACGTTGCCGCCGTCGGGATAGAACGGGGTGGTGATCGGCGGGAATATGCCTTGCAGAAGCATGGTTCAGCGTATCACTGTTTCGGGGGGCCGGATGCAATCTATCACGTGTGAATCAGGGCGGCGGTGACGGCCAGAACGACGCCGACAGCGCTGAAGAGCAACCCTACGTGCCAGAAAATTCGCCTGCCGGAAAGCAGCGTGATCGACGTGATAACCAGGCCGATTTCGAGAAAGAGTTCGGCGAGATCGTAGCGGTCGGCACGATCTCGTTCCATGGCGACTTCTGCCTCGAGCTTTCGAGCTTCGTCCTGGATTTCCGACTTTTCGTGTTTGTAACGGTCGGCTTCCTGGGCAGCGTTGGCGTGAAACTTATCCATGGCTGCGCCATCTTTGCTGGCTGCGGCGGCGCTGAAGTCGGAAAACAGTTCGTCCTGGCGCTGGCGAATATTTTTAGCCTGGTAGTATGCCCACTGGTCGGAGGCCTTGGCCTGCAGTACGACTTCTTCCGTGTGGGCACGATGGCCTAATAATGTTGCGACCGCGACCAGCACGGCGAGGATGGCCATGGTCAGCGATACTGGCGCCAAGTCCGGACGGTGATGCGCGTGTTCGGCGTTTTCGTGAAGTTCCTGGAGTTCGTCAGTCATGGCGCGCCTTCCTCATTCTCAGAGTCGCTGACTCAGTAGCGATAGATACTACGGGTTCGGGGTTTTTCAGGCAAGGGTAAGGGCGACGTAATTAATTTCCGAATCCGCTACTCCCCCATCACTTTTACGATCACCCGCTTGTCGCGCTGGCCGTCGAATTCGGCGTAGAAGATGCGCTGCCAGGTGCCGAAATCGAGTTTGCCGGCGGTGATCGGCACGGTTACTTCGTGATGAATCAGCAGGGCTTTCAGGTGGGAGTCGCCGTTGTCTTCTCCGGTTTCGTGATGTTTGTAGTCTTTGCGAAAGGGCGCGACGTGTTCGAGCCACTTGTCGATGTCTTCGATTAGTCCGGTCTCGTTGTCGTTTACGTAAATTCCGGCGGTGATGTGCATGGCGGAGACTAGCGCCATGCCCTCTTTGATGCCGCTCTTGCGAACGATTTCTTCTACCTGGGGGGTGATGTGTACGTAGGCGCGGTGAGTTTTGGTATGGAATTTCAGGTATTCGGTAAGAACTTTCATGGCTTGCTCCCTGAAACAGTCTAATGGAGTGCAATTCACGGTGGGACGCGCACTTTCGTTATGTCGGTTGGGCGCGAATTCACATCCATAGGCGGACGCACTACGGCATACTCATTGCAGGGAATAGTGAGGAGTATCGCGGTGCCGTTTCGTCTTGATTGTTTGTCCTGTGTGCTGACGATCGCTTCAACGATTCTGGTGGGTCGCCGTTGTTGGGAAGGGTGGATTCTCGCCGCGGTCAACAGCGTGATTATTTGTCTGATTGGGTTTCAGACCTCGCAGTTTGGATTTATCCCCGCGAATGTGTTCTGCATTGCGCTGTATGGGGTAAACCTTCGCTCATGGCGCAAGCCTGAGGAGCATTGATCTCGGGTAGTGTCCTGAATGAACCACTTGAATTAACCACTAAGCACACGAAGGAACACAAAGGAAACCGTTCCAGCATGCCTTCGTGCGCCTTCGTATGTTGACAGCAACCCGCGCCTGAACGAAAAGTTGTGGTTTCGAGTTGATTTTCCCCGCCTCTTTTACTGCCGCAACACTGCGCACTCCGGACGCATCATTTCTACTGAATCCGGGTTTAATCATTCAGGAGTTCATGAGGAGGAAAGAATGCGAACTTCACAATGGAAGACGAAAATTACCACCGCAATGTTGAGCGCGGCGATGTTGATCGCCTGGTCCGTAACTCCGATGCTGGCGCAAGGACCGCCGGCGGATCAGGCTCCGCCTCCACCCCAAGACCAGGCCCCGCCTCCGGGCGAGCAGGCACCCCCGCCTCCGCAGGATCAGGCGCCGGCGCCTTCTTATTCGCCTGAGCAACTGGATCGCATGGTGTCGCGAATCGCTCTGTATCCGGATCCTTTGCTCGCGCAAACTCTGGCTGCGGCGACTTATTCGGATCAGATTCCGGACGCGGCCCGATGGGCGGATGAACATCATTATCTGCGCGGGGACGATTTGGCACGCGCAATTTCGGACGACCAGCTTCCTTATGATCCGAGCGTGCAGGCATTGCTGCCATTTCCTTCCGTGCTCGACATGATGGCCAGCGATTTGGACTGGACGCGCAGCTTGGGCGATGCATTTCTGGCACAAAAGCAGGATGTGATGGATGCGGTCCAGCGCATGCGGCAGAAGGCGAAGGATTTCGGCTACCTGCGCAGCAATGATGAAGTTGTGGTTAGCGGCGGCCCCTACATCACGATTGATCCTGTAGGCCCGGGGTTTGTTTACGTGCCGGCGTACGATCCGCTCGTCGTTTTTGCGGCGCCGCGGCCGGGATTTTTCGTGGGCGGCGC
>DASXEG010000095.1:0-9421 GCA_036490235.1 Candidatus Sulfotelmatobacter sp.
GTCTGGCAATCTGAATGCTTCGTTGGCGGATATGCGGGAGGGGCTAATCATTCTCGATCGTGCGCTCGGCCGCAAAAGCCTCAAGTATCTGGCCGCGCAGCTCGCTTATTCACAGATTCTTGACCGATCCGGATCGCACGCTGAGGCAGCCCGCATGCGGGCCAGCGCGGAACTTGCCGGAAAAGACTTCTTTAGTGAGCAATGTCCAAGTTATACGATTAGCGTAGCTGGGTTTCGATAGGAGATAAGGTTGAATTCGGCGTCTGAAGCACACTTTGCAGGTGCGATGAAAATAGCCACGCCCGGCGAGTGGTGGACTGAGGTTTTGCCGCGGGCAAGGACTATCCCTTGGATGATAGCAGCGCTGCTTGCCGTTGCGACCGCAATCGAATGCCATTCCCATGGGTCGGCAGCATTCGACTCATTCGCTTCCTGGGTCTGCTCCCTGGCTTACGGATGCGTGCTGTGGCTCTGGTGGGCGTTCGTGGCCGACCTGCTATGGCGGGCGGGTAACCACTGGCCAATGGCTTTGAGAGTTTCCGTCGCAAGCGTAGGCCTACAGATTGCCATCGGTTCCGCGATTGTTGCTCTTCACCTTGGCCTGCTACAGCTTGGCGCGGACTTCATCGTCCGGGTTGAGCCGACGGCAATCAGCGCTGCATATGCCGAATTGAATCTCTTTTGCCTTCCCCGTATTGGCATGGAGTTGCTGGTTTTCGGTCTCATCTGGCTGGCGTGCGCTGCGGTGAAAGTCCAGCTTGCGGCCCAGCGCGATTCCATGCGTTCGCTCGAACTGCAGAAGCAGCTTTCGGGCGCACACTTGCAGGCACTGCAAATGCAATTGGAGCCGCATTTTATTTTCAACACTCTGAACGCGCTAACGACGTTAGTGGAGTTGAGCCGCAAAGATGAGGCGATCGAAGTATTGGAGCACCTTAATACGATCCTGAAATCGGTCCTGAAGAGAAATACTCCTGGCAAGATCCCGCTGGCGCAGGAATTAGAGATCGTCGAAAGCTATCTCGCCATCGAACGGGTGCGCTTTGCCGACCGCCTTCGCGTCGATATCAATCTCGACCCCGCAGCCCTTAACGGGTTGGTTCCATGTTTCCTTCTTCAGCCGATTGTCGAGAATGCTATCCGGCACGGTATTTCACAGCGCAAGAGCGAGGGATGCATTGAAACCATCGCGAAACGAGTTGGAACGCGGATGCAGCTTCAGGTGCGCGACAACGGGCCGGGAGCGAACGGGAAGTCGCATCCGGGTTTTGGTGTCGGGCTCAGCAACACGCGAGAACGGCTGACTCATTTTTATCAGGACGATTACGAACTGCGGGCATTTCAACCGGAAACCGGTGGATTCGAAGTCAGCATTACGATTCCTTACGAGCGGACAACTCCGTGACGTTGCAGACTGTAATTGCCGACGACGAGCCTCTTGCTAGGGAGCGCTTAAAACTGCTCCTGGCTCCAGATCGCGATTTGGAAATTGCCGCTGAATGCCGGAACGGCGCAGAGGTTGTCAGCACGCTGAAAACCCGCCAGATTGATTTGCTGTTCTTAGACATTCAGATGCCCGGCAAAGATGGATTTGAGGTAATCGAGGAGATTGGAGTGCCTAACATGCCGATGACGGTGTTTGTGACAGCTCATAACGAATACGCCGTCGAGGCTTTTGAAGTGCATGCCTTGGATTACCTGGTGAAGCCAATTGAGCGGGGCAGGCTCGAGAACGCCCTGTCGCGGGTCAAGAAGCGGATCAGTTTGGAACAGGCATTGGCGGCGCGTTCGGAGTTTTCCTCTGCGTTGCAAGCTCTGCGAACGGCCACCGGGCAGGCTTCGTACCCGCAACGTTTCCTCGCCAAGCAGGGAAATACGGAGTCAGTGGTTTGCGTCAACGATATTGAGTGGATTGAAGCCGCCGATTACTACGCATGCCTGCACGCCGGTGGAAAGACCCACCTGTTGCGCGAAAGCATCAGGGCTCTGGAAACGAAATTGAACCCGAACAAGTTTGTCCGCCTGCATCGTTCGGCGATTGTGAACATTGAGCACGTTCGCGAAATCCACCGGGACGGGCGCACCGAGGGTTGGGTTTTACTCTCGACCGGAGAGCGCGTTCGGCTGAACAGAAAAGGATGGCAGAAGTTGACTGCCATGACAGGAATCCCGTCGGCATCGCGGCTTTCAGATCCTGCGTAAATCAGCCGGTTTGCTTGGGCGTAGGCTCTCCGACGAAGATCAGGCATCCATTCGGATCTTCGATGTGAAACTCCGTCATCCCGTACTCCCGCTCAAACAGTTCGCGAATCCGGTATCTTCCCTGAAAGGTTTTCACATGCTCCCAGAGTTCGCGAATGCCGGAAACTTCGATGTAGATCTCGGTATGTCCGCGCACGCAGTCCATCACATGTTGTGAAGCCGCTTTCATGAAATGGATCGTCTGCCCATCTCGTTGCAAGATTGAATAATCGGCGGTTTTCATGGACGGGCTGAATCCCAGCACTTGTTCATAGAAGGCTACAGTCTCTTCCATGTCAGCTGCCGCCAGCATCGGGCTGATTCTTTTCGCGGTATGCGCCGCACTAATCACATTTGTCATAAAGCAATTCCGCGTCAAACTGTTCTAGTGAGAATTGCAAACTCACCCGTGCCAACCCTGTGCACATTCGACTCGGCAAACTCTCTCACTCGATCGAGCGAATCCTGCAATTGCTGCTGATAGCGCTCGACATCGTCATCGCTCGCGTCCGCAGGAACATTAATCAGTTTGCCAAACCGTATCAAGACGCGCGAGAAAGGCTTCGGAATAATCAGCCGGTCCCATGTATTCAGGACCCACGCCCGATCCACGGCCGCGTGAAACATAGTCAAAGGCACACCAGAAGAACGCGCCAAAGCTACAGGTCCCGGTTTCACTTTGTAGCGCGGCCCCCTCGGACCATCGAGCGTGAAGGCTACCGTCCAACCCTGCTCAAGCGCCCGCCGTAAGCCGAGTAGGGCCCGCACCGCGTTGCGGCTACTCGAACCCTTCACCGCGACAAACCCGAACTTGCGAATGACGCGCCCCATATATTCGCCGTCATAGCTGTTGCTGCTCATGACCCTTACGCCGAGATCGCGGCAAGCATACGTAGCCGGAATCATGCAGGCGTGCCAGAACGAAGCAATCAGCGGCCGCTGCCCAACGGTTTCTTGCGCACCTTCCTCACGCGAGACGCACACCCGCAGCGTAGGTCCCAGAATCCGGATGACCCAATAACCAGTTGTGATGATGATGCGCAGGGCAATGCGCTGCTTTAGCGTAAATCGCCGCGAGATCGGACCCAAGTCCGGAAGGACAATCTCAGGAGTAGTTGCCTGCGGCACGAAGCCTATTGTAGCGGCTCACGGAGCGGAAGTGACACGCCGGAAATGACGCTGCACGGTGCGAGGGAACCGCTCTACGTGCTCTCTAAATACCCATCAATCCATTCCTTGACCTTGCGACGCCGTTCGTCGCCCGCATCAAAGCGAACGCCGAACGCCTTGCTTTTGCGCCAGGTCACTATTCCGCGGATAGTCACGCGAGGTAGCGTCAGAAGAGAGAAAGATATTTCCACGTTAGTTCCGGCCGGCATGTCTTCGGAACTCTTAAGCGACATTCCGCCGGAACTAACTTCGACGCTCGAAGCGCTCAATCGATGTCCGTCAGGACTGACGACCGTGACCTCTGTAATGATCGGAACCCGCGCGTAGCGCCGGAATTCATGCAGCACTAGCATGTGCGTGGCCCGTACCAGCTTCACCACAGCGGGCCGCTCCAAAGGTTCCTGGAACATCGCATTGACGCCGAATTTCGAGAAGCGCATCGCTTGCTGCGCGCTTCCACCCACGCCATATAACACGAGCCGGCTATTAGAAGGTGAACTTCGGGCCGCTTCCATCATGGCATCGGCTCCGTGCGCCAGTTTCAGCACGCACGCCTCAAATTTCTCCTGGCGCAGCCGCTCCCTGGCACCAGCCGAAATCTGCACCGTCTCGATGCCAAACTGCCGGAAGCACTCCGTCAGCAGCGTACGCTCAGATTCTTTGAGATCAACGAGGGCGACTCGCGCCATCCCTTTCCTTGCGGGAGTAGGCGCAACAGCAGTGCCAAAGGCTTTTTCCATGATGGTGAGGCCAGAACTCCGGTACGAAAGTTTATTCTGGCGCTCGGCGCTGAAGATGGAAAGACCCTAAGGGACAGGGTTGGAAGTACAAGGGTCTGATTACCTAAGGTGACCTAGAATCGCCCCTGAAGGAGCCTTATTCCCCCCACCTCTTAAACAGCAACGCCCCATTCGTCCCGCCAAATCCAAACGAATTGGACATCGCATATTCGAGCTGCGCCTTGCGCGCATGTTTGGGCACGAAATCCATATTCATGGTCTCGGGATCCTGATTCTCAAGATTGATGGTCGGCGGCAGAATCTGGTCGCGCAAGGCAAGCACCGTAATCCCAGCCTCAAGCCCGCCAGCCCCGCCAAGCAGGTGTCCCGTCATCGACTTCGTCGAGCTGACCGCAATCTTATGCTCGCCAAAGAAACTCCGAATCGCATGCGCCTCGAGCGTGTCGCCAATCGGCGTAGAGGTGCCATGCGCATTCACGTAACCGACCTTGTCCGGAGTAACTCCGGCATCCCGCAGCGCATTCCGCATCACGCGAAATCCGCCTTCATGCTCAGGCGCCGGCTGCGTAATGTGATAAGCATCGCCCGACATGCCATAGCCAGCGACTTCCGCCAGAATCAGGGCGTCGCGCTTCTTCGCGTGTTCTAATTCTTCCAGCACCAGAATCCCCGCGCCCTCGCCCATCACAAATCCATCGCGATCTTTGTCCCAGGGACGGCTCGCCTTCTCTGGTGCATCGTTCCGCGTGGAAAGCGCCCGCATCGCGGCAAACCCGCCAACGCCCATCGGCGTAATCGCCGCTTCTGAGCCACCGGCAATCATCACGTCCGCATCGTTATGCTGAATAATCCGGAGCGAATCGCCAATGGAATGCGCACTGGTCGTACAAGCCGTAGCCGTCGCCTCGTTCGGCCCTTTGGCGCCAAAACGCATGGAAACCTGGCCCGCCGCCAGGTTGATAATTGCCGAAGGAATAAAGAAAGGAGAAATCTTGCGGGGTCCGCCTTCAATCAGCGCACTGTGCTCGCGTTCGATGATGTCGAATCCGCCGATGCCGGACCCGATATGCACGCCGACTCGCTCAGCGTTTTCAGGAGTAATTTTCAGGCTGGAGGCTCTGAATGCTTCATCCGCGGCGGCAATCGCAAGATGAATGAAACGACCCATCTTCTTCACTTCTTTTTTTTCGATGAACGTCAGCGGATCGAAGTTCCGCACCTCGGCCGCAATCTGGCAGGCGAAATTGCTGGCATCGAACTGAGTGATGCGGCCCACGCCGCTTTTTCCCGCCAGCAGCGCCTGCCACACCTCCTCGGTCGAGTTCCCCACCCCGCAGATCAGGCCAATGCCGGTGACTACGACCCTTCGTGCCAAACTACTTGCCGCCTTTCGAGTGCTTCCCGATGTAGTCGATCGCGTCCTGCACGGTGCGAATCTTCTCCGCGTCCTCGTCGGGGATCTCGATGTCGAAGCCCTCTTCGAAAGCCATCACCAGTTCGACCGTGTCGAGCGAGTCTGCGCCCAGGTCGTCCACAAATGAAGCGCTCGGCGTAACCTCGCCCTCATCCACACCCAATTGCTCTACGATGATCTGCTTTACCTTCTCGTCCACAGCTGCCATTTTTTCCTCGCTTAACTCAAATTTGATTTGCGTTTCTTCACCGGATGCAACCGCCCGACTTGGCCTGCACATCGATAATCAACCACGAAAAACACATTTTCCTCGCCTCTGTCATCCTCGGGCGTGTTCCCGGCACTTTCAGATGCCACTGCACTGGAAAAAGGCGAACGTGTAGTGTAACGGTCTGGGCAAATGGCTGTAAAGGAAGCGGCGGCCCTTCAAGCACGACGCTGTGATATACCATCAGCATCCTAAACGTGGCCGCCGTTGCGGTCAAACCGTATGCGCGCCGTCGTACAACGTGTAACCCGCGCCCAGGTCGCGGTGAATGACGAAATCGTTGGCCGGATCGGGCCCGGGTTGCTGGTTTTGCTCGGGGTCGGCCGGGATGACACCGAAGCTGACGCGGTTTACCTCGCCGAAAAAATTGCCGGACTGCGAATCTTCGAAGATGATAAAGGAAAGATGAACCGCAACGTACAGGAAGCCGGCGGCCGCGTTCTGGCGGTGTCGCAGTTCACGCTCTACGGCGACGTCCGCCGCGGAAAGCGGCCGTCGTTCGACGAAGCCGCTCCACCGGGAAGAGCGAAAGAGCTCTACGAATTCTTTGTAGAGAAAGTCAGAGTCACCGGCCTGCGCTGCGAAACCGGCCAGTTTCAGACAATGATGGAAGTGGAACTGACGAACGATGGTCCGGTCACGATTCTCTTAGATTCCAAGAAACTCTTCTAGAGATTATCTGCTCTCTTTCGAGCCCACTTCGATCAATCGCTTCGTCATCAGAACCAGTCCGATAATCTGTGTCCACTCCGAAACGATGTTCCCCACAACCTGTCCCCATCTGCTATTTGCATCCATCGCGCGAAAGGCCACAACCCACGCCGCCCCCGTAACCACAAGAAATAAAGTCAACGAGTGCTGCTTCAAAAACGTCTTTACCGGCGATAGCCCATCGCAACGCGGCCGCTTGCTCTCCGCCGATCCCTTCTCATACAAGAATTTTGTCATCACCACCGTGACAACGACACCGGTCCAATCGGCAATCGCATTCCCAAAGAACGACCCCCAATGCGTCGATGGATCCGACCGCTGATAGAGAACAATCAGCAGCAAAACAATGCCCGACGCGGTCAAACTCAGGGAGTGTTCATGCAGGAATTTCTTGGACCAGCTCGTTTTCTTCATGCAGACAACTGTAATGCAAAGTGTTCCGGCGAGCCGCCAAAATTCCGCTCAAGCGTTAGGGTTGGTTGTAATAGCCGGTGCGCGTGCGTGCCATTGTTCCGGGCTTATTAACGCTTAGCGCCAGGGAGTGATACTCATTGGCATTGTCCGCGGGTGGTGGATTAAATGACAGGATGTAATAGGAATCGGCGTCGGAACTGCACTTCCCAATCTCGGCGGTAAGGTCGTTACTGGAATTCAGCACGCGCCCGCCGGTCTGAATAGCTAATACTTGCAGGGCGAGATCGGCAGGCTCGACCTTCGAAGGTCCTGTCACTCCCTTCAGAAAATCCTGATAGTAGACCAGCCTGGTTCCGCCCGCATTTGCAACTCCCAGCGGATCGACATCATAAACAGTGACATCGGCTTCGCGCAGCGCGGTTGAGACTTTTACGATCGATTCAAACAATCCTTCATAGGCCTTTGGGCTAAGCTGCAGGTTGCGGCCGGAGAGCAGCGGCCAGCCAGGACTGATCCACACCATCAATTTGCGGCCAGGCCGCTTCCTTAAACTCACTGCGAGATTCGAAAAAGTCCTCACCGAGACGTCGAAGCGCTCCGCCAGTTGGGGAATCCGGGTTCCCGTCAGATTGGTGTTCTGCTGTCCGGTTTCGTAGTCCTTGTATTTCGCAAAAAGGGAATTTCCATCCTGAGAAAAGTCGCTGTTTACAAGCGCTCCTGCGCCCACGAAAAACACGATTGCCACCGGCTGTGCCAGCTTGCCGCCATTTTGCAACAAAAAACGCCTCAGCTCTTTGCGCTCGTAAGTAACGGTGTCTTGCGTCGCGTTGATGGCGTCGACCACCAGCACGACCTCTACCGCAGATTCGCCCCCTGATGGCGGGCGCTCCACCGCTTGAAGCGAAAGAATATCCAGAGGTTGTTTGCCGTCGAGCAGGGTGAAATCCTGCTTTTGCAGGCCGCGAACGGGAGCCCCGGATTTATCGGTGACCTGCACGTCCAGCCTGATTTGCAGGGTGTTGGCAGGCAAAGACGCAGGTTGCGTGGCCTTTGCGAGGTCAGCCGACTGGCCGCAGACAGGGATAAGAGAGAGAAGCAAGCAAGCTGGAAGCACTAAAGAGATGCGACCCATGAATCTCACCTCGCTCAGAATTTCCCCTGGGCCACTTGCAGAAGTACGTCTTGCCACGACTGGAACGCAGCAAATCTTAGTCTTGCGCTGCCGGGAAATCAATGGCGAGGCTCTTTTTGAATCTTGCTCTTTTTTTCTCTCACGACCGCCCGAATTTCTCCCCGCGCCACTCGCGCCGAAATATCATCGCCATCTTTCACTTGCCTCGCATCCTTCACCAACTGCCCCGCGCTATCGAACACGAGCGCATATCCGCGATCGAGGATTGCCAGTGGAGAAAGCGCTTCGAGAGCAGTAGTCAAGCGCTCCGCCCGCACTTTATGCTGCAATAAAGAATTCCTCATCCCGGCGACCAGCGCCGCACTCTCCGCCTCCAACTCGCGCCGCATTCCCGTAAGAACGCGCCGCGCATCGTAATGCCGCACCGCCGCAGCCACGCTCTCCCAGCGCCGCCGCAACTTCTCCAGCGCCGATCTCTCGCCGCGCTCCAGCCGATATGTGAGATCGTCCAGCTTCTGCTGCCGCTGCCGAATCAAATCCATCATCCGCGCAAACGCCCCATGCTGCGCTCGCTCAGTCAGCGCATGGCGAGCCTCGAGCAGCCGCCGCTCCATCGCGCGAATCAGCCGTTCGCCGGCCGCTTCAGCGTGGCTCTCGATCTCCATCCGCGACCGAATCACCAACTCCGCCGCTGCCGAAGGCGTAGGCGCGCGCAAATCGGCAACAAAATCGCAGATCGTGAAATCCGTTTCGTGCCCAATCGCCGAAATCACCGGAATCTCCGACGCCGCCACCGTCCGCGCCAGCCCTTCATCGTTGAACGCCGCCAAATCCTCCGCCGAGCCGCCGCCGCGGCCGACGATAATTACTTCCACACTGCGGCTTTGGTTGAAATAACGCACGCCAGTTGCAACTTCCAATGCGGCCGAATCGCCCTGCACCTGCGCCGGATAAATCACCACATGTACCGAGTGATGCCGTCGCCGCAAAATCTTCAAAATATCGCGCAGCGCCGCCGCCTGCGGAGAAGTCACAATCCCAATGCGCGCCGGCAAACTCGGAATCGCCTTTTTCCGCTCGGCCGCAAACAATCCCTCGGCTTCGAGCTTCGCCTTCAATTGCTCGAACGCAATCTGCAAGCTGCCCGCGCCCTTCGGCTCGATGTACTCCGCAGCAATCTGCAACTCGCCACGGTCTTCATAGATTGTGACTCGACCCCGCACGATGACTTGCATTCCATCCGCAGGGCGAAAGCGCAGCAGCCGCGCCTTCGAGCTGAACATCACGACGCGAATCTGCGCATTCCCATCTTTCAGCGTGAAATAAAGATG
>DASXEG010000121.1:0-4592 GCA_036490235.1 Candidatus Sulfotelmatobacter sp.
ATCCCCTTCGGCATAAACCAGGATGTGCCTCCGGTAATGAACGTGGGATATTCCATGCCTCCGGCAGCCGAATCGGGCTCAGGGTCGACCAGCGTGATCGTTTTGTAGGGATAGGGTCCGTACCATTTCTCGAAGTGTTCGAGAGACTCGCGCAGGATTTTCTCGTGACGGTCCACCTGGCTCCAATGCGCTGGTTGCATGAGGATGCGCATCTGCACCGGCCCCATTTGGCCTTGATAGACACCGTCTTCTTTCACCTTGTAGCGGGGGCTCACAGTCCACGCAAAATCGTGAATGTCATCGCCGTGAAAAGCGAGGGTTTTCGTTTTATCAGCATTGTTGACTTCGCTGACTTTCACTCCGCTGGCGCCGACGATTTCGTTCTGCGGAACGGTGAGCTTCACGTCGTAAACGCCAAAGTCGGCAAAAAACTCGGTCATCGCATGGTACTGGTGGCAATTCCACGCGCCGTGCCACCAAACGCCGACTTTCGGGAACCACTGGCCCCCCAGCATGAAGTCTCGCTTCCATCCTGAGCGAGCTTGCGTTTCCGGCATCTGGTCGTGAAACACGATTCTGAATTGGACGAATCCGTTGGGAGAGATTGGCTGACGAAGCGGCAAGTCGATCACTGTCCTGTCGTCTTTGTTACCGTCGTCGGGCTGGATGTAATGCAACTGTGCGGTCAGGTCGCCCTGTCCCGAAACCTCGATGCTCTTGATCTCCTCGGATCCGTATTCCTTTGATTCCCACTTGTCGTATGAAGTATCGCGATTGCCGGCGACCTTGGCTTCACGCACCCAGGTTGAGTTTGGCTGAAACGCGTTCTGATAAAGATGGAATGGAAAATGGTCGAGCGCAACGCCGGTCAGGTTGTGATAAGTGAGCACCTCGGTGGCATCGACCGTGTGTTTTTCGGCGTCGTACTTCGCGTCGATCTCGTAGTGCACAACTCGTTCGGACAATGGCCGGTTCGAATTGATGGCAAGAGTTGTGTCAGGAATCGTCAGCAAACCCCAGTTCGCCGTGACGCTCGCCGAAGAGGTCGGATGTGCAGCAACCGGCGTTTGCGACGCCGAAGCTTTTGCCGGATGCACCTTCACCAGAACGGAGACGCCAATAACCGAGAGCAACGGGAAGAAAAGGATAAACGAGCGGGTTTTCATGCGAGCCTCAGTTTACGCCAACGCGGAATCTTATCTCATGTTTAACCGCAACACCACTATCTTGGCGGGAATACGAACAGCGCGGAGCAGTTGTTCCATCGCAAGCTCGCTTTTGATAATCTTGCTAATGTTGACCTGTCTTCTGCATCCTTTTACATGGCGCCCTTATCATATTCCCTAGCTGGTTGCTGCGCCACGACCGGCTAGTGGTCGTTCAAACTGCGTGATCGCGCTGCGCACATCGGCAGGAGGAACGCGATGAAGACCGTTCTGGTTGTTTTGTTTTTTGGGGTGTCGGTTTTTGCCCAAGATCCAGCGGCTGTTGTCGCAGCCGAATCCGCATGCGGTCCCACTAGCACAAAGTTCGACGTCAAGCCCGATGCAACACAGCATCCTACGGCTCAACCCGACCCCGGCAAAGCCCTGGTCTATGTCGTGGAGGATTTAGGAGAGTGCCCAGGCTGCATTGCGAGCAACTCTTTCGCAGGGTTTTTCAATACCGTAGACAATGCCGTCACCAAAGTCGGTATGGACGGAACTTGGATGGGAGCCAACCGCGGCAGTTCTTATATCTTTTTCGCTACCACTCCCGGCGGACATCATCTTTGCATGAACTGGCAATCACGGTTGCAAGAGCGTTCTCGAGCGTTCGCCATGGCGAACTTCACGGCGGAGGATGGCAAAGTCTACTATTTTCGCGAGCGGGTGTTTCCGGGACACTCGGGTGACTACGTATTCGAACTGGACCCTGTCAATTCCGACGAAGGAAAGTATCTGGTGGCGATCTCTCCGCTTAGCGTGTCGCATCCCAAGAAGTAAGGCCCAATTGCGACGCTGAGACTTGTTTGTTTCGCATTGCCTGCCACGTGTATCTGACACCTTCGCTTGCCTAATTCCCTGCTTGCCGACGATACTGGAATGTTCTCTGAATTTTTCCCACGACATTATGAATACAACAATCTCGCTTTCTACACCCGCGCAAGTTGAAACCGAAGTGCTCGTCGCAGTTGTTTTGGATGAGACAGACCCGGCGCAAAAAGAAAAGAACAAAGACGCCAAACCACGCCTTAAGCTGGCCACGACCGACGCCGCAGTGCAATCCGTTTCGGCCGATCTGCTCTCAAGCGGCGAGCTCACGGGCAAGCCGTTCGAAACGAATCTGCTGCACAAGCCAGCAGGACTGAAAGCAAAACGCCTACTGCTGGTTGGAGGAGGCTCTGCGAAGAAATTCGCAAGCTACGATCTTCGCCGTGTTGCGGGCACCGCTGCCCGTGCACTCAAATCGCGCGGAATTCGCAGTTTTGCGATGGTTGCTCCTGCCGGCATCCCAGCGGATGAGTCTGTCACCGCGATCGTGGAAGGGGCGCTTGTCGGCAACTTCGACCCCGATTACTACCGCAGCGACCGCAAAGACCAGAAAATCGACGCGCTGACGATCGTAGCCGCGGGCGATGCTGCCGCGCTTCAAAAGGCCGCAAACGAGGCGCGGATCGTCGGCGAATCGCAGAATTTCACGCGAGATCTGGTAAACGAACCCTCGAACCGCATGACTCCAACGATTCTCGCCGAACGCGCGACGAAAATGTGCGCAGAAAATGAGTTGAAGTGCGAGGTTTACGGCGCAGACAAGATCAAGGAAATGAAGATGGGGGCCTTTTGGAGTGTGGCGCAGGGCTCGGACGAACCTCCAGCTCTGATCGTTATGACATACGAGCCTGCTGGAGCGCCCGCAAAGCCTGTTTTAGGGCTGGTTGGCAAGGGGATCACGTTTGACACCGGAGGCATCTCCATCAAGCCCGCCGACGGCATGGAGAAAATGAAATACGACATGGCCGGCGGCGCGACCATGATCGGCACCATGCGCGCGATCGCCATGTTAAAGCCGAAGGTAAAAGTGATTGGCATTGTATGCGCCACCGAGAACATGCCTTCCGGCAAGGCTCAAAAGCCGGGCGATGTGCAAATTGCGATGTCGGGCAAATCGATTGAAATCATCAATACTGACGCCGAGGGACGGCTTGTTTTGGCCGATGGTCTGCACTATGCGCGTCAGCTGGGCTGTACTCACCTCGTCGATGCCGCAACGCTCACTGGCGCCGTTGTGGTGGCACTGGGACACCTCAATGCCGGAGTCTGGGCGAATGATGATGCAATCTACGAGCGTTTCCACAAGGCCAATGAAGAGGCGGGAGAAAAAATGTGGCGGCTGCCGTTGGATGACGAATATAAAGATCAGATTCGCTCGAGTATCGCCGACATCATGAATACAGGCGGGCGCTGGGGCGGGGCGATCAACGCCGCCATGTTTCTGAAAGAATTTGCGGAGGATACGCCATGGATTCACCTCGATATTGCGGGAACGGCATGGGTCGAGGACCAAAAGCCATGGATCGCGAAAGGACCATCCGGGATCGCACTCCGAAGCCTGGTGGAATTCGTGAAGAGCTTCGCCAACTGAAGCAACGCATACGCTCGATCACTGTTTGCGCAATCCATTAGCTTTTCGCTGCAAACCTACGCTAACGGAACGCATCTCACGCTCGCTGGGGCGGTTCGGATTGCTCTGATCTGGCCGGTCTTCTAACGGCTAATCTGCGGGAGGATACCTTGAAAGGCTTGGCTATCGCTGGAGTTGTGCTTCTCGTGCTGGGGATTTTGTCCTTTGTGATACCGGTACCAAATTACCACCATCACGGCGTAAGAGTTGGCGATGCACATGTCGGCGTCACTACCAGGCACGACGAAAAAATCACGCCTGTGCTGAGCATAGTGCTGGTTGTCGCGGGCGCGGGTCTGCTGATCGCGGGTAGTAAGAGCTAGGTTGCAGGCCCTTGCGATCAGTCGCCGAACCGTATTGCCGCGCGAGCCTTCGCTTTTGCGACTTCTTCTTCACGGTTCTTCGGCGCAGCGGTAGTTTCCAGCGAATGAAGAAGACGCGCGGAGACTGACGCCACTTCCTCCACCGCGGCGAGGAAAGCCGCTTCATTCGCCTTTGACGGTTTGTTGAAGCCGCTAATCTTCCTAACGAATTGCAACGAAGCTGCCCGAACCTCTTCGGTGTCGGCTGGCGGATCGAAGTTAAAAAGGGTCCTGATATTTCTGCACATTTTTAAAAATACTCCGCGTGTGTGCAACTCAGGGCACACCCTACTATCTTGACATATTCGTAGACCTAATTTCTTCAGCAGGCCTTTCTGATTCTCTCGCCGAGCCGCCGCCCTGCGCCGATCCTTTTGCCTGATCGAAGACTCGATGCACAGCTTCGATCACAAGATCCGGTCGATCCAGTTGAATGTAGTGGCCACTGTTTTTGGCGACCTCTTGCGTTCCGCGGGTTGAAAGATGCGACAATTCTTCCTGCATCTGGTTCCAAGCCCGATTGATCGGCTGAACCAAATCTTGGGGAAGATCGGGCTGCGGCATCGC
>DASXEG010000146.1:0-17084 GCA_036490235.1 Candidatus Sulfotelmatobacter sp.
TCTGATATACCTCTTCCGGGGTGTAGGGCGGATTGAAGGTGATGTCTGCGTAATTCAGGTTAGGAACATCGCCGAGACCGAAGGAGTTTTGAAGTATGCCGCTCCAAGGCCGCATATAAAATTTCTTGACCACGTGGTTCAATGCCGCCAGCTTTTCCACGGAGTGGCACGAGTGATTGTGCAGCGAAACCGCGTAGTCGAACTCGCGGTCCGGATGCGGACACTCGCGGTAGGTATAGTTTTCGATCTTCCAGGCTGACCGGCGTCTCATCGTGTTCCGCTTTGGGATTCGCCAGTGTAATTTCAGTTGCGAGATACAGCAAGAACGAGGTTGTCCCGCGAGAATCGATCTGTTACTCTTCCACGTTCAAGCAGGCGGCTCGGGAGTATCAAGGCGAGTGCACAAGCCCATCAAATACCTAGAAAAGGCGATGGCAATTGCTGCGAACGGAGCGTGGCAAATATTTTGCCTGAGTAATAGTCTGTTTCCCGAAAATCCCTCGTTCACACCCAGGTGGTCGGACAAGCCGCTGCTGAAGTCGCGCGAAAAGTCGAAGCCTCCGCTAGGCTGGCCCCGGCAAACCGATTCGTTGTGCCCACGTTGTGTGCCGGAAATTCGCCGACAGATTGTCGATGGCAAACAGGATTACCGCATCCTGTTGGACGAAAAGCCCGGCGAGATTAAGGCGCAGATCATTGAGCGAGACGGCAAGATCCTGATGGTCAAGGATTGCGCGGTTCACGGACATTTCGAAGATGTCCTCTCCATCAATCCGCAATTCTTCCGGCATCTCGAAAGCGCGTTTCCCGGCAGGGATATCCGAGCTCACAACGACGACAAACTGCACAACCACGGCAGCAGCACTATCAAGCACGGGCGAGGCTCCGTGCTCACCATCGACCTCACCAACCGTTGCAACATGATGTGCGATCCGTGCTTCATGGATGCTAATCAGGTTGGCTTCGTGCACGAGCTCACCTGGGAGGAAATCAAGACTCTGCTCGACAATGCAATCTCCATCAAGCCACGGCGTCAAATGTCCGTACAGTTTTCCGGGGGCGAGCCAACTCTGTCTCCGCATTTTTTGGACGCGATTCGTTACGCTCGCCAGCTCGGCTACGACAGTGTGCAGGCGGCCACCAACGGCATTGAGTTTGCCAAGAGCGCCGCGTTCGCGCGGCAGGCGGCAGAAGCAGGTTTACGCTACGCGTATCTCCAATTCGACGGCATCGGCAACGCCGCGAATTCTCATCGCAACGTTGGGAACCTGTTTGACCTGAAGCTGCGCGCCATCGAGAATCTGCACTCGAACGGCGTCGAAATCGTGCTCGTGACAACTGTAGTGAACGGGATCAACAATGAGCAGGTAGGGCGCGTGGTGCAATTTGCTCTCGACAACCCGGACAAAATCGCCATGGTGTCCTTTCAGCCGGTCTCTTTCACGGGACGCGACGAAGCCATCACCGAAAATCGCCGCAAAGCACAACGCTACACACTCTCCCATCTGGCTCACGATGTGAAAAAACAATTAAGCATCGGCGAGCCGGTTCGCGACTGGTTCCCGCTTTCATTCCTGAGTACTTTTTCCGATTGGGCGGACCTGGTTCATGGTCCGGACGCTGCCTGGGGCCAAGTCGCCTGCGGTTGCCACCCTGGCTGCGGAATTGGGATGGCGATTATGGTTGACAAGGAGACGCGGGAGGCGGTTCCGGTGACTGCGTTTCTCAATGCCGATCAATTCGCCAAAGATGTTGCGAGGGTCAATGACTGGGCCCGCAGCCGATGGATCTCAGTTGCGGGAATGGCGCTGGCATTGGTTCGGAATTACGATGCGTTTCGTGCGCCGACGCACTTTCGCTCAATCGACATGCTGAAGAAACTCGACAAGGGACTGAGCGCAACCGGACACGACTATGGTGACGTTTCCGGGAAGCGCACCATGGCGGACATTTTCAGCCGCCGCCGCGACCGCTGGAACCTGCTGTTCATCGCAGGCATGTGGTTCCAGGATTTGTTCAACTACGATTTTCGCAGGACCGAACAGTGCATCATCCCTTACGCCACGCAGGAGGGGGAAATTTCGTTTTGCGCTTACAACACCGGGGTGGGCTGGCGGCAGATCGTGGAGAAGATGCACATGACTGCCACTTTGACAAAGTGGTACGAGGAGCACGGCCGGCATGAAATTTTCGCCGGCGGCAAGAGCGTGAAACTCAGCAGCACGGAGCATCACCTGGTGTTGAACGATGAGATTGTTACCAACGAGACGCAGCATGACCTCGAACAACTTGGCGTCGCGAAGAACTCCCGTGAGGAGAAACTACGAGCCCGGACGGAGCGAAGCAAACTGGACAACAAGCGCGAAGAGGAAAATTTTCGCATGGCAAAGCTCTACCGCGAGTTTGTGTTGAAGGAGCAACCTGTTGCAGACTTAGTGCAGATTGAGATCGGACCCACAATGCAGGCTTTTGAGAGTGCTCGAGATCGTTGTGAGAGCGGAGATTAAGAACGGAGATTCGTCGTTCGACGGCATCCCGCGACGGCGATCGCTTCGCGCTCTGTTTGCCTTTTTGATTCTTTCGGGAGTGCTGTTCGCACAGTCGGCCATCCAATCTGATGATCTGCTGACCCGAGTTTGGGACGGGATCCAGCAAGCGCAGACGAAATACACGAGTATGTGTGGGACGATTACGGAAACCCGCACCTCAAACCTGATGGTGAAACCTCTCGTTCTCCGCGGTAAGTTTTGCGCCGAAGGCACATCCAAATTCGCACTGGATTATTTCGAACCATCCGACATGCGGATTCGTTTCAACGAGAACTATCTCAACGTTACAACCGGCGGCAACACTCAAGTGACGGAAATTGGAAAAAACGTTCGCCGGGCCGAGTCTTACTTCGGCGGAGAGAACTCCCTCGGTAACGCAAGAAAAAACTTCAAGATTACCGTGCAAGAAGACAGCCGCGATTACCGGATGAAACTGGTTCCACGGACGAATACGTTTCGCGACCGGCTGAATTACATGGTCGTGAAGCTGGATAAACAAAATTTCATGCTGCTGTCGCTTGAGGTGGATGGCAAGAGCGGCGTAAACAGCGTATTCGACATCGACGTAAACTCGATAAATCCGAAGATTCCCTCGGACATGTTTGAAGTGTACAAACCAAAGTGAGCAGCTTTAATTAATCAATTCTCGGCAAGGCAATCTCAGGTGAACAAGCCCCGGTGATCGAGCGAACTGAAATCGAGACGCTGATTCCTCATCGCCCTCCGTTCTTGTGGATCGACCGCGTGGAAGAACTGGAGCCTGGCATTCGTTGTGTTGCGGTGAAGTTTGTCGATCCGGCGAATCCGGTTTTCGCCGGGCATTTTCCCGCTAAGCCTATTCTGCCGGGGGTTCTCCTGATCGAAGCAGTGGCGCAGACCGCAGGAGTGATGCTGGGATCGGCTGCGCCGCCGGCAGGCGCGAAGAGTACGGCAACTGTGGCGCTGCTCGCGGCGGTAAACCGCTTCAAGTTTCTCAAACCAGTAACGCCAGGGCAAGAACTGCGTATTGAAACCAAGAAACTGACCGAAGTTGGGCAAATGGCGCTCATCGCCGGCACCGTGCGGGTGGGCGGCGAGATGGTCGCGACCGGCGAGCTGTCGGTGGTTTCAGGCTGATGGGAGCCGCGGCATGATGGTCCGCTTCATGCGCTTGGCAGGCCGCCTCGTGGTGGGACGTCCGGGCTTGGTTGTGGCCCTCAGCGTGGTGATCACCTTATTTTTTTACGCGAACATCCACAACCTGCGAAAAGGGACCGATCTCGCCGATTTGTTTGGCAATCGCGACCCACAATGGCGAGCCGCGAGCCAGATCGGCAAAGAACTGGGTTATGGCAATCAACTCTTCGTAGTGATCGAAGCTCCGGCGGCCAGAACGGATGGCGGCACGAATAACGGAGCGGATGCGACCGACCAGATGGAAGAGTTCGCCGACCGTCTTACCACCGACATGCAGGCCAGCGGACTGTTTGTGAATGTACGCTCCGGCTTATCGGACCAAGAACTGCTCAACATAGTCAGGTTCTTTACCTGGAACTTTCCTTCGTTCGTTCGGCCTAATCAAATTCAAGAATTCGAGCGCCGGCTGGATCCCGCACAGATTCGTCAAAACGTTCGCCGCGCGGCGACCGAGCTGGTCAGTCCATTTTCTTCCCTCGGAACCAATTATTTCGTCGCCGATCCCCTGGGCCTGATGCAGGCGGAAACCGGCAACAACCAAGGATTTTCGCAGTTTGCCAATTTCGATCTCAACTGGGGATCCGGAAACCGCTTCTTCAGCAAAGACCACACTGCTCTGCTCATTATTGCCGAACCTCGACAGTCGGCGATGGATTACAACTTTGCCGATCAGGTGATGCAGTGGACGCGAGAGCGCATAAGGTCGATGACCGCAGAAGCCGAAATGCAGAAATCCGGCGTGCGGGCCACTCCGGCTGGAGCGTACGTTTACGCAGAGCAGGAGCACGGGCTCATCGAAACAAATATTCGCCGCATCTCTCTGATTTCTATCATCGGCAATCTTCTGTTGTGCCTGGTGATCTATCCGAGAATTCCACTTCTTCTTCTATCGCTGCTGCCCGCCAGTCTCGGCATTTTGTGGACGACGGGCGTTGCAAGTTTCTATCCGGGAGAAGTGAACCTGATTAGCCTTTCTTTCATCGCGATTCTGGCGGGATTGGGAGACGACCAGATCGTGCATTTCTTTAACCGAGTGCCGCAGGAATGGACCAAGGGCGGAACGCTCAACGACGCTGTCATTCGCACCTTCGAAACTACCGGGCTCAGCGTTTTCCTCTGCATCGTAACAGCGGCCACCGCCACGGCCTCGCTTGCCACTGCGAGTTTCAAGGGACTTTCCGAATTCGGCTTCATCCTGACAGTAGGCATGTTCATGATGATGCTCCATACCTTGTTAACGGTTCCTGCGCTGCTGCAATTATGGTGGCGAGTCAGGAAACCACGCGCGCCGCAGACGATTACCTTCCGGCTGCTTCCCTTCGTGGCACGAAAATCAGTTGATTTTGTGGGCCGGAATGCTCGCCTGGTTGTAGGCTTAGGTGCGGGAATATTTTTGCTGTCATGCATATTTCTTCCGACCATCAAATTCGAAAAGCATTTTGAGATCGTCGGCGCCGATAACCCGGCCGTAGCCGCGCAGAACTTGCTTTCCGGAAGGTTCGGCGTTGGGGGCACTCCACACATGCTGTTGATCTCGGGGGGCGAGCAGGAAGTGCTAGGCCGGGCCGAAGAGTTAACCGCGGGCCTGGCAGACTATAAGGATCAAGGAGTCATCAAGTCATTCTTCTCACCGACATTTCTGCTTCCGTCCGCTCAAACGCAAAACGAACGAGCCCGTTCGTTAGACCACGTCCACTTAGGCGCCTCTGCCCACGCCCTCGAGGATGCGCTTCGCGAGAATGGTTTTCGAACCGGGCCGGTTCAGCCCTTTATCGATCGATTGCGGACGCTAGGACAGGAACATGGGCGGTTGGTCGATCCGATTACGCTGGAAACGGCCGCGAAATTTCTACCACCGGGGTTGCTTAATAACAGCATCCGCAAGACCGAGGATGGCAGCTACGTCGCGGCCATCACTTTTTATGGCACCGATCCGGATGCAGTCGAGATCATTCCAGAAAGTGTGATTGAAGGATGGCGAACTCGATTTGGTCCTTTCGTGCAGTTCTCTTTCGAGAAGATGAATCGCGACCTGCAAAGGCAGGTGCTTCACGACAGCCGCAGAGCATTAGTGTGGACGGCTGCGGGGATTCTGCTAATTGTCTATCTCTGCTTCCGCAACCTTCGAGTGTCACTCATCGTGCTGATCCCGATCATATTCGGCGTGGTTGCAACTTTCGGCTTGTTACTCCTGGTCAGGCACCATTTCAGTTTCATGTCGATTACCGCGATTCCGCTCATCATCGGCATAGGCATCGATAATGGCATTCACCTGGTGCGGCGGTATCAGGAGAGCGAGCGTAACGAAATACTAGTGGTCGCGAAAGCTTCCGGTGCGGCCATCATTCAATCGAACCTGACTACAATTGTCGGATTTGGGGCGCTGATGACTTCCAGCTTCGCGCCACTTGCGGAAATGGGTTTGGTGACTTCGTTGGGAGTCGCGTTGGCGTTGGCCGGTGGCTTATTGCTGATTCCCGCTGTCCTTCTGCTCGGTGAGCGGCGAGGTTGAGGGCGGCTGGCTACAGTTCGCATATACTACGGCGAACGGCTAAGGTTTTCTGCATGCAGATTGGGCAATGAAGCAGCGCGTTTCGCGAAACCGTCATCGAAGATATCATCACGATATTCCGCGCATACTGCGGATTTCTTTTCGTGATAATCGTCAAGCTACCAATTCCAGGTTGCCGGACTTCCTTCTGATGAGATCGTCGCTTCGCGCGGCAACACTGTTTCTGTCTGACCTGATGCCGTGCCTCTACGAATGGGTGAGCTGTAGAGGAGCGCCACCGATTCTGTTGCTTTCGGTGCTTTTCCTTTTACCGCTTACGGCGGAGGCCGGCTTGCCGCGGGTGGCTATCTCGATTCCGGCAGGTCAGACGTTTACCGAAGGGTTGAAAGCCGCCGAGCGGTGTGACTCTTCGGGGATGTTAATCGTGTTGCCGCCAATATCTTTAAATTTTGCCGCTGGCAAAAAGGTGGACAGCTTTTTTGATGAGCAAATCCTCCGTAGCACGCCTGAAGGACACGAGATATGGCTACATGTAGTTGTGGAAGCTGGCTCCCTTTCTGGCAAGGAATCTGAGCGGGAAATTAACGAGGCCATCGATGCATTTATAGAAGCGCTGCCTCTCTCGGTAGCCGCGGTTCGCGGGATTCTGGTTGAGATTAGCGAACCGGTAAAAGCTCCTGATCTTTTGGCGTTCGGGTTGGTACGGTTAGCATTGGCTGCAAAGGGCAGTAACGCGAGCCTCCAACTGGCGTTTGTGTTTCCGCCGGGGTTCGTCAGCAGCCACGGCGATCTTGTACGAAGACTCGCTACTTATTCCGATCTGCTTGGAATCACCTATGCCGACGGCTGGAGTCAGGATGCTAGGTGGATTTCCGAACAGGCCCTGAATAAACCAATCATGCTTAAAGTAGATCCTCTTAAGTCAGACGGTACAACATCCGAGCTGTCCTCCTCTTTCTTGAAGGCGATGCTGGCTGCGAGCGGATCAGTGGAGATTCTCTGGGCGGAGCCACCTGATGCCAAAGCCGCCGCGGAGCTGTGCATTACGAGCAACTTCCTCAGCCGGTCGATCCCCAGCAACATGTTCGCAGCGGATTCGGCAACCTCTCCGTTCAGTGTCGCGGTGAATGGAGTGGCTAACAATGAGCACCGTTGGTTCGTCGGCGGACCTTCAGACGAGGTGATTGTGGCGCGCGTGCATGCGAGGCCCGATTCTCCGAAGACGGTCCGGCTGCAGAGCGTTAAGCCGGGGCCATTCGAAATCAAGTGGTACGATCCCGAGACCGGCGCCGAACTCCCGGCAGGCGAAACGGTAAGGACTGACAAAGGCTTCGAGCAAACCTGCGAGTGCACCAGCGAGTACGCTCTGATTTCCATCCATCGGCAAAGCGAAGCCGGGCAGACGCTCTACAACACAGTGGAGGTCAAGAGCGGAGTCGAATTGAGCGTCGAGGAAATCATCGCCCGCTGGCAACAGAATCGCGAGGCGCAGAAACAAAAGCTGGAAAACTACGTGGCTTCGAGTTTCATGAGTTTTCACTTTGAGGCCACCAATCTGGAGCCTGGGTTCGACATTTCCATGCAGCTGAAACAATTCTTCAGCCGCGACGGCCAGATGGAATTGGCGCAAAAAGAGTTCTACCTCAACGGAGTGAAGTTCGGGAAGAATCACGAGTTTCCACTGCCGGAAATCGAACCGGAAAAAGTGTTGACCCAGCCTCTCGAATTGAAGCTCAATGAGCACTATGACTACAAATTGCTCGGGACCGAACAAGTAAACGGAGCCATGTGCTTTGTCGTGGGAGTCGAGCCGAAGGAAAAAAATGAGGCGCTTTACAGCGGCAAGATCTGGATCGATGGTACAACTTTTCGCGAGGTGAAACAGTATCTAACCCAGCGCGGAGTCAAGAGCAACGTGCTGGTCAATGTGGAGACACAAAATTTCGAATTAGTCCGCGACGACAAGGGAAATCAATTCAACTTGCTGCGATCGATCTCCGCACAGCAGTTGATCAACGCTGCCGGACGAGATTTTGTGTTGCAGAGGACGGTCCAGATTTCCGACTACGTTATCAACTCTGCAAACTTCAGTGCCGCGCTCGCGGCTGAACATAGTTCTAACGATCCAATGTTCCGCGACACAGATCAGGGATTGCGTCCGCTGCGGAACAAAAACGGTGAGCGCGTTCTAGCGGAGCAGAACGCGAAGGTCGTCAAGTCCCGGGTTGCCGGCTTGATGTACGGAGGCACGTTCAATTTTCCGATTCCATTTCTCGGCACCAGCACCGTGGATTTTGATTTTCATCATACCGGGGCACAGCTTTCGACGTTCTTTGCCGGACCCATTCTGATATCTGATCTCTCGAAGCAATTCCGGCCGAAGTTCCGTATGGCAGTGGATTTGGCGCTTACCGGAGTCCCGGGCCAGAATCGCATTTACAGCAGTAACGTCGAATTACTTCAGGGAGAAGTATGGACTTGGGAACAAACCACCGGCGTGCGCGCCTCGTGGCAAGCCACTACTCATCTCAGCGCAACGGCCTCCAACTATTTTGCGTATGACAATTTTCTCCGGACCAGCCAGGCCGCTGAGGAGTACGAATTGCCGCGCAACGGGTTGAATATTCTTCCCGGCCTCGAAATAAAATACAGCCGCGGCGGGTATGTATTCGATGCGCAAGGGACACGCGGCGAGCGCATCGGATGGAGGCCGTTTGGGTGTCCTTCGCTCGCTCAACCGCCCACTGGCTGCGGATCTTTACCGGGCACCTCCTCGCCGAACTCGCCGCCGGAAAGCACTCTGCTCGTCCAGCACCCACAAAATGCGTTCACGCTCTACGATGCTGACTTCTACAAGGATTACTACATCCGGAAGTTCACCAAAGGCGGATGGGATGTTTCTTACTGGGGCGGAGATCAACTCGATCGCTTCTCGCGCTACTTTCCTTCATTTCTTACATCGCCGCGCCTCCACGGCATTCCCCCGGGCACGGATACGTTTGACGCCATCGCCATGGCGGACGTGCATTACGGTTTCAATGTGATGGACTTGATGAAAGTTGATGGGATGTACGCTTATGCGCGCGCACGCAATCTGGAGGAGTCGTTTCAATTCCGCAAATTCGACGGCCTGGAGCTTAACGTCAACACGCCTGCTCCCTGGGGCACGCTACTGCAAGGCACGGTTTCCTATGCGCTGGATGGAAACATTCCCCGCTATAACTCGCGTTGGGCCGTGTACATTTTGGTGTTCAAGCCGTTGCACTAATTCGAGAATATGGCTGAAACAACCGTGGGTGACACGAGGCAGATCGATCTCACCGGCAACAGGAGGGTCGCATTCGTTACAGGTGCCTCGGGCGTGATCGGCGGTGCGATCGCAAAAGCCTTGGCAAGCGCGGGTTTCCGTGTCGGGGTTCACTATCGCCACGGGAAACACTCCGCGAGCGAGATAGTCGAACACATCGTGGCCAGCGGCGGAACAGCATTGGCAATAGAAGCCGATCTTTCTCACCAAGAGAGTGTTGCGCCGATGTTCGCTCGCATCGAACAGGAACTGGGCCCGGTCGATTATCTGGTGAACAATGCGAGCATCAACCGCGATGTACTGCTCGCCTTTATGTCAGAAGAACAGTGGGATGAAGTGATCGACACCAACCTTCGCGGCACGTATTTGTGCTCACGGCTGGTGCTACCGGGCATGATGCGCCGCGGAGGCGGAGCAATTTGCAATATCGTGTCTCCTGCCGGAATTCGCGGCCAGGCCGGCCAGTGCAATTACTCGGCATCGAAGGGCGGCGTTATCGCTTTCACCAAGGCGCTCGCTCGCGAGGTCGGGCGATTTCAGATTCGGGTGAACGCCGTTTGCCCGGGCGTGATTCCAAGTCCGATGTCCACTAAATACATTGAGAAAGAAGCGAAACGACTGCTTTCCGAAATTCCGGTGGGACGCTTCGGCAAACCCGAAGAAGTGAGTGCGCTCGTCACGTTTCTCGGATCCGAGGAGGCAAGCTACATCACCGGACAGGTGATTGCTGTAGATGGAGGACTGCTGTAGCTCGCAGGGTAGAAGGGAAAAAGAAACGTACCGATCAAGGACACGAGCAACCTGAAGACCCGCTCGTAAAAGCCTTTCGCGCCCTTCCAGCATCCGTTTCCCCATGGAAAGCCTGTGGTATGCTAACCGTTTGTAAACGGACATCATGATAAGCGTTAAGGAGCAACTCAAACCCATTATCTTGAAGAGCTTGCGGATCACGGACTTGACCCCGGAGGATCTGCGCGACGATCAGCCGCTGCTCGGTGGGGAACTCGAAATCGATTCCATCGACATACTTCAACTGGTCCTCGAGGTCGAGAGACACTTCGGCATCAAGCTGGTGCAGGGCAATTTCAATCAGAAACATCTCGAAAGCGTTAATGCTTTGGCCGCAATCATCGAATCCAAAGTGGCGGAAGCAGGGACCTAAATTCGACGATTCCCCGACCTTCAATTCCCTCTGATCCAAGTAAAAAAGTGATCCGTTGGTACGAGCATCGTTTTCATAACACAACGGCGCTGCGGATGATATTTGCGATCATGCCGAGGATTCCGCGTTTTCTCCACCCTCCGGTCGCGGCGGTAACAGCGCTGACCTTCTTCTTTTTATTGAAGCGGGAACGACGGGCCGTGACTGGAAACCTACGCCGGGTCTCGGGCAAACGTGGGCTCGCACTGCAATGGAAGGTCTATCGGGTCTTCTATTCGTTTTGCGACCTCATGGCTTCCTACTGCTACGTGCCGCAGGCCACTCATTCGCAACTGCTCGGCATGCTGGTGGACTCCGAGGACGGCGTTGCCAAGATTAACCAATGCCTGGCTGCAGGCAATGGGCTCATTGTGTGGACGGCGCACGTCGGGAATTGGGAATTCGCGTCGCGGCTGCTGGCGATGTACGGCCGAGTTCACGTGGCGCGGGTGGTCGAAGACAATCCTGCGGAAATCACCCTGCGGAATCTGATGGCGAGCGAACAGCTTACGACCGTGGATCTCAAGAGCGGTGTGTCGGCTACGATAGAACTCTTACAGGCTTTGCGTCGAAATGAGATCGTGGCGATACAGGGAGACCGAATTTATCAGCGTCACACTTTCGATGTGCAGTTCTTTTCGCAGCCCACCAGCTTCCCCATCGGTCCTTTCCTGCTCTCGCAGGTTTCGGGTGCGCCGGTGCTGCCGGCTTTCGTGATTCGCCAAGGTTGGTTACGCTACCACGTCGTGATGGGAGATCCGATCCCGGGGATTCCGGCACGAGACACTCGTGATGACGAGAATGCCGGCTTGTACGAAGCTATGTCCCAGGCTGTCAGGTTTCTAGAACAAACTTTGACGACTCATTACGATCAGTGGATGAATTATTTTGATTTTTGGCCGGATGCTTCTGGGGACTGATTTCGGTCCGTCCCAACTTGCGGAGAAAAGGATTAGCAAGAAACGGCAAACGGGCGATTGGCGTTAGCAAATTATCCCAGAGGTGTGAGCCGGCCCGATCCGCGAGGAGCGACGATGAGAACGGAATTGCTGCGGTTCGACGGTGCTGTTGAGCGGGATGCGGCAATCGATGCGTGGCTGAAAAATTATGCAGGTGAATTGGGGGCGATCGCGCGTCAGTGGTTTGAGACGATGCGAAAATGTGGGGACGAAGTCCGAGAACTTTTGCATGATGGTTGTCCGGTTGCCTGCCTGGGAGATGTTCCCTTCGGCTACGTCAATGTATTCACTTCCCACGTAAATGTGGGGTTCTTTCAGGGCGCCGCTCTGCCGGATCCCGCGCACCTGCTACAAGGCAACGGAAGGTTCATGCGCCATGTGAAGCTAAAACCGGGAACGGTCATGAACGCCGCGGACCTTCACAGGCTCATCGAAGCGGCGTATACGGACCTAAAGTCCCGCGTCGAAAACGGCTAAGAGAGGAAATGCGGCATCGGGCGTGTCGTAATGCCACCTCGTAATGTCACCTCACCAAGGGAACGTTAGAAGCTGGGCTGACCGGCCAATCTCCAGCACCACATTAGAAACGACGTTGAGGTGAGGTCGATCGCGGGTTCGGTTGTGCTGTAGGACTGCATGTTGTCGCGATAGACGGCGACCTGCGAAGCGTCGAACTTGCCGTCGTTTCCGTTAAAGATTCTGAAAGTGTCGACTCCGTTGGCAGGACAGAGAATCATGCCGCCGACGACACCGGAACTGGCATAGCTTGACGGGCCTTCCGTGGATGCGCCCCAGAGAACGGGTGTGCCTCCAGATGTTCCGTCGAGCGCTCCGGCGAGATTTGCAACCTGATGCTGAATGCAATTGGGGAACGTGCTGCCATCGCCGACGATGAACGAAGAACCCCAGGAATTGGAGCCTAAAATGTTGGCCAACCATCGCTGAGAGTAAGTATCGTAGTCCCTGGCGTGAGTAAGGTAATAGGCTTCGCTGGCCATGACCGACAAGCCGGCACCGTGCGACGTGGTGTCGCCGTAGTTCCAGTGCGTGCCGAAACCCCAAGCATCGGCCCCGGCCTGTGCGATCGCATCGCCGACCTGGCGCAGGAGTTGTTTCGCAATGCCAGTCTTCGAGACGCTGAAGCCGCTGGGATCTCCTGCCATTGCGAGCGCGCGGTAGAGTTCGAAATGTGCGAGGCCGCTTACGTCGTAGAGATTCAGAGTATCGGCGTTTCCCGTGTCGTAGATATGAGTGACGTAACGGCCGGCGAATTCTGTCGCGCGCTGCAGGTAATACATTGGATCGGCGTGGGGCAGACCTTCGGGCAGACGCTGATCTGGCTCTGCAAGTTTCAGGGCGAAATAAAGTTCGGTTGCGCCCAGTTCCATGTCGTCGTCCCAGACGGTTTCGCCGTAGCCGTCAAACGGTGCAATGGTCAAGAGGCAATCGCTACAGGTTCCCGAGCCTGAGCCTGAAGGTGCGGGATCAGGATAAGAAGTCTTGGCGAGGGCAAAAATATCTTCGGCATTTTTGAGGCATTGATTCGCCAAGGCGCGGTCGATGCGGCGATTGAGTTGGGAACACAGCGCGAAATCTGCCGCTAAACGACCGGCGAGATTCGGGCTGATCGGCGATGCGGCGGGGCCGGCCGGGAACACGGGGCGGTTGCAGATAAAGAAAGTGGTGTAAATGTAGCAAGGCTTTGGATCTCCCGGCTGCTCGTAGTTGTCGGCGGCCTGCGGCAAGGTCCAGATGTCGTATTCGGTGATGAGGCAAAAGGGAGTGGCGTAGTTTCCGCCGCAGTTGGGGTTGGCTGAACTGGGATCGCCTTCGCCGTAGTAATCCCAATCCTGAGAGTTGTCGACCTGGTAGTAGAGGGTTTGCGTTTTGTCGTCCCACATCTTCATGAGCCAGTCGATTCCAAACCGGGCTTCGCCGGTGAAGTCGGACGAGGCTGGCGCGCCGAGTCCGCTGGCTCCAGCGTAAGAAATGGAAGCCGGAGGAGCAGGAGGGTTCATGGGAGCGCTGGGTCCCATCTGGTTGGGGAAATCGCGAATCCCAATCTGCATGAGCGCGGCCGTATAGCTCACCGTTTCGACGTATTTCATGTAGTCACCGGCATCCCACCAACCGCCGGAGGCGTCGATGTTCGGCAGGCCAGTTGCGACCAAGGGCAGCGTAGGCGGGATGTTATCGATGAAGTCGTTGCTGTCTAGCGGCGGCGTTTGGTAGACGCGTGCGTTTGCGTCTTTGAGGTGTCCGGGCGCTGAGCGGAGGGCGTTGGGGATAAAGTTGGGGCCATCGCGTTCAGTCTCGTAGAAAAATAACGTATTGAGCAGCAGGCCGGGATAGAGAATGTCCGGCTGATCAACGGCAAAGGTCGGAGATGTTGCTTGCACGGGGCCGGAGACGGAAATCGTATACAGGTCGCCGCCGGGAGCGTTGAAATCGAGAGAGTAGACGTAGTAAGTAAGCGTCTTGTTGGCCCAGGTGCCGAGGAGTGCGCCAGCGGACCCTGAATATGATGTGACTCCCTGCGAGTTGACTACCGTAAAAGTCGCTCCGGTCTGCGAAGAGGTGCACATCAGGTATGCGCGAAAAGGAGCCTTCCCTGTCTCGTAGCCAACCTGACTCACGCGCACGTAGGCGGCCTGCGAGTGCAGCGGGCGCGCGAAAGCGAGAAATGCGAGAAAGATGCCAACGACAAAAAGAGCTCGAACGCGTGAGATGAAACGAGGGGTGGGAGGCAACATGATGGACTCCTTTGAGGCGGGAGGACGGCTCTATTAAATGCGTTTAATACAGGGATAAATAGTGCAGCTTTTTCAGTGCGGTGTCAAGGAAAGTGCAGGCTTGATCGCCGGGCGCGCAGACGCCTCGATTGCACCGCTTGCCAGTTTCACGCTCTTAGTTCCTGACTTTGTTGTTTCTTGAATCCGGTCTCCTCGGTCTTACTTCGTCAGGTTCATCCATTTGCTCCCATCAATCTGATAGAGACGAATTTCGAAAAATGCCATAACATTTCGGGGATGCCTTCATTTGCCTGGACGGGAGCTCAAATTCTGCAACCCGGAATCGGACCGTATCCTGGGGATCGAAAACTGCCCAGTCGAGGGAAAGAAATCCATCCTGAACGGAAGAGGCTGCATCCAAGGAAAACCGAGCGGACACAGGTAAATGTAATATTTTGTAAAGGTTAGAGAGTTGTAGTGGTTAGGAGCCGCGGACGCCAAACACATGAATGAGAGAGAATCTGCCACCTACACTCCTTCCGATCATCAACTACCGGAAGGCGACGGACCAACACACCGAAAAAGAAAATATTGGCTCTGGGCCGTAATTGCGATAGCCATAGGGATCGTCGTCTATTGGGGACTGCATGGCAAATCCTCGCAGAACGCGCAGCCTGCCGCGGGCGGTGGGCGTAGAGGTTTCGCTGGTCCGGTCACACTGACCACAGCGACCGCGGAAAAGGGCGACATCGGCGTCTATCTGGATGCGATTGGAACTGTGACCGCGCTTTATACGGATTCCATCACAGCACAGGTCACGGGAAAGATCACTGCGGTTCATTACAAAGAAGGCCAGCTTGTACACAAGGGCGATCCACTGATCGACATCGATGCGAGACCTTATGAAGCGCAGGTGATACAGGCCGAGGGCGCGTTAGAGCGCGATCAAAACCTACTGGCGCAGGCGCAGATGGACCTGAAACGCTATCAGGATGCGTGGGCGAGAAATGCGATTCCGCGGCAAACGCTGGAAGACCAGGAGAAAGTTGTCAAGCAAGATGAAGGGACGGTAAAGAACGATCAAGGCACGCTACGCTACGATCAGGTACAAGTTGCCTATTGCCATATCACATCGCCGATCAGCGGCCGGGTGGGTTTGCGCTTGGTGGATCCCGGGAACCTGGTGACTGCCAACGGCACGACCACGTTGGTGGTGGTTGCTCAAACCGAACCGATCACGGTGGTCGCCACCATTTCCGAAGACAATCTTGCCGAGGTGATGGCGCAACCGCACCGGGGACTCAATCTGCCTCTGGATGCGTGGGATCGCTCCAACCAGAAGCGCATTGCCACCGGCAAAATTGCTTCGTACGACAACCAGATCGACACTACCACCGGCACGCTTAAGATGCGCGCGCTTTACGAGAACAAGAAGGGCGAGCTTTTCCCCAACGAATTTGTGAATACGCGGTTGCTGGTAAAAACGCTGCGCGACCAGATATTGCTGCCCGACTCTGCAATTCAGCATAACGGCACCGCCGCCTTCGTGTTTGTAATTGAGAATGACCAGGCCAAAATGCGCTCCATAAAAACCGGCGTTTCGGATGCCGGGAAGACGGTTGTGACAGGCGTAAATGAAGGTGAAGTTGTAGCTGACAGCAGTTTTGAAAAGCTGCAGGACGGTTCGAAAGTCTCGATTGCGAAAACTCCGCCGCCGAGTTCGTCGCCCCAGGGGAATGCGCCGTGAGCCCGTCGCGTCCATTTATTTTGAGGCCGGTCGCCACGATTCTTTTGATGACGGCGATTCTTCTGGTTGGCATCGTGGCATACACGCAACTGCCGATTTCTGCGCTGCCCGAGGTCGACTACCCGACCATACAGGTGCTTACGTTCTATCCGGGAGCAAGTCCGGATGTAGTGGCTACCACAGTAACCGCGCCTCTGGAGCGGCAATTTGGCGAGATGCAGGGCCTCAACCAAATGACCTCGACCAGCGCGGCGACGATTTCAGTCATTGTGTTGCAGTTCAACTTGTCGCTCGATATCGATGTGGGCGAGCAGGAAGTGCAAGCCGCCATCAACGCCGCCCAGAGTTTTCTGCCATCCAATCTACCGACTCCCCCGGTCTATAACAAAACCAATCCGGCTGACGCGCCGATTCTGACCTTGGGCATTACCTCCGACACGATGCCGCTGTCACAGGTGGAAGATTTGGTCGACACGCGGCTCGCTCCGAAACTTTCTCAGCTCAATGGCGTGGGACTGGTAAGCATCAGCGGCGGACAGAAGCCCGCGGTGCGAATTCAGGTGAATCCGCCGAAGCTGTCTTCCTACGGGATCAACATGGAAGACGTTCGCACAGCATTGACGCAAACCAGCGTGAATGCGGCGAAGGGAAATTTCGATGGTCCCCGGCAGGATTATCAGATCGATGCGAATGATCAGATCACGGAAGCGGAGGGTTATCAGAACGTTGTCATTGCTTTTCGCAATGGCGCGCCCGTTCTGTTGAAGGATGTGGCTACCGTAGTGAACGGGGTTGAAAACGCGCAACTGGCTGCGTGGATGGACAAGAAGCCGGCGGTGATCCTGAATATTCAGCGCCAGCCGGGGGCGAACACCATCGCCGTAGTGAAGAGCATCAAGAC
>DASXEG010000014.1:0-13233 GCA_036490235.1 Candidatus Sulfotelmatobacter sp.
ACCAGGTCGAGCAACTCAGGATCGTCCACCGCGTCACACTTGTTCAAAGCGACAACGATGTAAGGCACACCCACCTGCCGCGCCAGCAGCACGTGCTCGCGCGTCTGCGGCATGGGCCCGTCGGTCGCGGCAACGACCAGAATTGCGCCATCCATCTGCGCCGCGCCCGTGATCATGTTCTTGATGTAATCGGCGTGGCCGGGGCAATCCACGTGCGCGTAGTGCCGGTTCGCCGTCTCGTACTCGACGTGCGCCGTCGCGATGGTGATGCCGCGTGCCTTTTCTTCCGGCGCATTATCGATCGAATCGAACGACCGGAACTTGATGTTCGGATTGTGCTTCGACAACACTTTTGTGATGGCCGCCGTCAGCGTGGTCTTGCCGTGGTCGATGTGTCCGATCGTGCCCACGTTGCAGTGCGGCTTGGTGCGATCAAATTTCTCTTTCGCCATAACTCAGCTCTCTTATCTCCTTAAATCTTGTGTGGCGCGGGCACTCTTGCCCGCGACCTCAGTAGTACTGATAAAGCTTCTTAAACCGATGCCGCAGGCCAACATCAACCGCCTCCAGCTTCGACAAATAAAACTCGCGCATCTGCGCCTGATCCGAAAGCGGCAGCCCTTCATATAACGCCAGCGCATCCAACTCTGACTTCGCGCCCGCCACTTCTTCAAGCACCCGCTTCGCCAACACGCCATCAAAATCGCGAACCCGAATCGCCCTGCGCTCCAGTAGCTTCAAGAATCGCTCAACATTCTGCTCTAGGAACGCCCGCTCAACCGCGCCCTGCAGCGCCGCAAATTCCTGCGCCTTCTCGATCTTGATCGTCGCCTGTTCGAAAGCCATTTCTAACGCTGAATCCCCAAAGTCTGCGCAACCGGCGTATGCATAAACAAGTACGAGAGAGCGTTAGCGTTAATCTCCTGCTTCGAATCCCTAATGGGATCCCAGTAACTCTCACCACCAAGGGCAAGCTCCATCTCGATAAATTCCTTCACTACTTCTTTAATAGCGGAGGCATCGCTCCAGCCGTTGCCTGCAATCCTGTTCTTAATATCCTGGACAACGGCATATAACACATCAACCTCGACCCGTCGCGTCAAGCCGCCAGACGCTAGCGTCACGGGAACCCGCCATCGCCCCAACTGCAGATTCCCCGAAGAATCCGCAGGAGTGCAGGGCTCCCCTACATCCTTCACGGTCCAAATCGCACGAACAATTACATCCAAATCAACGTTCTGCTTCCTGAGCGACTCACGCACCTCGCGGCCGATTCTTTCGACGTCAACGAGCCTCGCTCCATCAGTCAGGACTAATTCAACAAAGAACCCATCCGGGAACTCCAGGAACTGCGACTGAAATTCGTCGACCACGTCGAGCAGCCTGGAATCCCGAAGTTTAGCCCGAATCAGCTTTTCCAGTTCAGTCGAGGTCATCACGTCAACTCCGTCCCAATCTCGGCTTCCAGTCGCCCCACCGCACTCTCGACCTTCCCTAGTCGGTCCTCGGTTACCCGGCGCTGCGGCTTCCATTCCTCGCGATAGTCAGCCGCCTCCCGCATTCCCCGAAGGTCCCGCACAAAATCGCCGAACGCTTTACCTCGACGACGATGCATTTCATCCAGTAACTCGGCATGCTTTAACTTCCTTACGATACTGTACCGCCAAGCCAGCCACGCACAACATGCGTGAAACATGGCGTAGTAGGCCCGAGACAGCGCATTCCTCTCTTCAAACTCGGAACTCTCGGACCTCACTGCCGCAGTTTCGAGCAGGCCCTTCGCTAGTCTTAGATGCAGCCGGACCTTTTGCTCAGCCTCGCGGCTTAACATCTCAAGCCCATCGTCAAACCTTGGAGCGGGAGACGGGAATCGAACCCGCGACCAACAGCTTGGAAGGCTGTGACTCTACCACTGAGTTACTCCCGCTCGTTACGAGATCCCTCGCCAAACACGCTCGGGATTTCGGCTGCGGGCTCCCGCTTCGCTCACGCCCGCAAAACGCCTCAAGTTACTCCCGCATTCCTCACCGCCTTAAAGCTGGAGCCGATGATCAGGATTGAACTGATGACCTCTCCCTTACCAAGGGAGTGCTCTACCAACTGAGCTACATCGGCTCGAAAAACCGCTGTCAGCTGTCAGCACTCAGCCTTCAGCGAACAAACCCTTAGTCCGAATCTCCCTCGCCATCCGGATGCAGCACATCTTTTCTCCGCACCCAGCTCTTGAAAGCGAACAGCCCAAGAATCAGCAGCGTCACCGCGCGGATTCGAGAATCGCTCAATGTCGCAAACGCCAGCCCACCCAACACCGCATAGGCAATCAGCGCCATGGCCAAGCGACTCATAATCCCGCCGCGACAAAACTTCCATTCAAAATACTGGTGCACAGGGAAGGATTCGAACCTTCGTACCTCGCTAGGAGGGACAGATTTACAGTCTGTTGGCTTTAACCACTCACCCACCTGTGCAAACTGTGCACTTCAGATCCTTCGCAAAACACGCTCAGGATTTCGCCAGCAGGCTCCCGCCTGCCAGACGTCTCAACCTTCGGGCGATGCAGCCACGTTCCCGGCCCCAGCAACGCGGCAAACTCACGCGCTTACGCCTTTAGCCCGCCGGACTCGCAAGCCATTTTTCCGAATCAAGTTTGCGAAGCAAGCTTTCGCAATCTCTACTTTCGCAATGCAGGGAAACCAGGAATCTCACTTACGGATTACCGCGCCGGGATCACTGCACGCGGGAAAAGTTCCGAATGGAGTGCGTTGGAAAAACCTGTTGCGCCGCTACCTGCCGAGCCCGCATAGCCGGAAAATACAGTTCCCTCGCAAAATACGCTCGGGATTTCAGCTGCGGGCTCCCGCTACGCTCACGCCCGCAAACCGCCTCAATCTGGAGCTGGCGAAGGGATTTGAACCCCTGACCCTCTGATTACAAATCAGATGCTCTACCGACTGAGCTACGCCAGCCTCGGGCACGAGTGCCCTAAGGCACAAGTATACCCTGAATCCCTTCCAGATGTCCGGGACAATTAGATAAGCTATCACAAAGAATATTTTCGCCGCAACCATTCCGTGCCTAATACTCGCGAAGTCGATGTTATGATTTCACCCCAGATCGCATTCCATGCGAATTAAGCGTACCTTCCCCATCCTGCTAGCGGTTGCGATAATCGCAGCAGCGGTAACTCTCGCCGTCCAACTGCGCAAACATGCTCCACCAGAGCCCGCCCGCTTGCTGCCCGGAGCCGACGCCTTCGCCTACTTCGACCTAAGCTGGGTGCGCCGCGCGAACGCAGAGAAAGAACTACCCGCCGTCAGCCACGACCCCGAATATGAACGCTTCATCCAGGCCACAGGTTTTCAGTTCGAACGCGATCTGGATGAAGCCGCCTTCGCCGTCCACTATCCCGCAAGCTGGCCCGGAGGCGGCACCGCAGGCTCAGCTCCCGAACCGCGATTTTCCGAAGTGCTGGTCGGCAAATTCCAAGGCGAGCGCCTGACCTCTTATCTAAAGCAGATCGCACAGTCGATCGAAAACTACCAATCCGTCGACATTTTCACCATCCGAATCGAAAACAGAACGCTGCGTGCGGCGGTTCTAAGCCCCGATTCCGTAGCCGCCTCCAATCACGACGATCCAGCAGTTATCCGCGGAATGATCGACCGCTCACGCCGCCTGGCCTCGCCCTTCGGAGGCCCCTCACTCCTCCGCCAGTATTACAAGCACGTGCAACTAGCCAGCCTCGCCTGGGCCGTAGCCCGCGTTGAGCCACACACCGCAGGAACCTGGGGAGCATTATTCCCGGCTCCAGCCACGGTGGTCGCCTCGGGAACCTATCTCGATCCCCTTCACCTCAAGCTAAAGTCCGGAGCAATCCACCTTCGCGTGCAGGCATTTACCGCGAGCCCGGACGAAGCGCGCGCCCTGGTGGATAAAGTAAATGTCTTCCTGGCGCTAAGCCATTCGGCAGAAGCGGCAGTAGGAATGCACGGCACCGACGCCGACGTGAAAACATTCTTCGACAGCCTGCAGGTAAAGCAGGAGGGCGACGGCGCAGTCCTAAGCGCTTCGGTTCCATACAACTTTTTGCGCAAAATGCTGGCCGACTCAGGCGGCGAGATGACCGAACCAGCGGCCGCAACCGCGCCAGCGGCGACACCGGCAAAATCGCGCTAGCGCGAAGCCCATCCAAATCGTGCAACCAAATGCCGCCTAAAACGTCAGATGAGTGAGTAAGAATCCTCTGTGCACCCCTGTGCCCCCTGTGTTTAAAGCTTTTCAAACGAAGAGACCAGGACAAACAGAATTCCAAAGCAGGTACAATAAAGACGCATGTCAAGCCTCCCGCTGCCAATCGCCGCATTTTTCGCCGGGCTGATTTCGTTCCTATCTCCCTGCGTGCTGCCACTGGTCCCAGGATATGTCTCCTTAATTTCGGGAGCAGGCGTCGACGAACTAAAATCGGCCGAAAGCCGCCTGATGCGACGCGTCATCACGAACGCGATCGGCTTCATCGTAGGTTTCAGCGTGGTCTTCATCACGCTCGGCGCAATCTCCACCGAGATCGGCCAAATCGCCGCGCAATACAAGCACACTCTCGCCATCGTGGCGGGCGTAGTCATTATTATTTTCGGCCTGCACCTCACCGGTATTCTAAAGATCAAAGCGCTTTACTCAGACGCCCGACTGCATCAGGTAAAGGGCGGCAGCACGCCGCTCGGAGCATTCGTAATCGGCTTCGCCTTCGCCTTCGGCTGGACCCCCTGCATCGGCCCGATTCTGGCCGGAATTCTAACGCTAGCCGCGGCGCAGAACACATTGTCGAAAGGCATGATCCTGCTGGCAATTTATTCGCTTGGATTAGCCGTGCCGTTCCTGTTGACCGCGCTGGGCGTAGAGCGCTTTCTGAAGTTCTACAGCCGCTTCCGCGCGCACATGCACGCCGTGGAAGTAGCGTCTGGCGGCCTGCTGATCGCGCTAGGAGTATTGTTGGTAATAGGCCGCTTTACCCTGATTTCGAACTGGCTCTCGTTCCTGAACCGGTTCGCGCTGTAGTTTTGGATTTGTCATCCTGGGCGAAACGCATGCAAATAAAATTTGTCATCCTGAGCGAAGCGGATGCAAGCGAAGCGCAGCAGCCGCGCAGTCGAAGGATCCCTATAGCCCAGGGCGAAGCCGGAAGCAAAGATTGGAGTAACGTTTGAACCGTAATCCACTGGCCCTCATCGTAGTAGCATTCGTCATAGCTCTAGGAATCTACTTCGGCTACCACAAAGCCCGCGCCGCCGGACCGAGCTTTGCCACAAAACTAGCCGTTTCCACCCCCGCGCCCGATTTCACCCTGGAATCCCTCGACGGCAAAAACCTGAAGCTCTCCGACTTCCGCGGCAAAGCCGTCCTCCTAAACTTCTGGGCAACCTGGTGCGGCCCCTGCAAAATCGAAATGCCCTGGTTCGTCGAACTGCAAAACGAATACGCGTCGCAAGGATTTCAAATCGTCGGCGTAGCCATGGACGACGCCAGCAAAGAAGACATCGCCAAGTTCACCAAAGAAATGGGCGTGAACTATCCCATCCTGATCGGCAAGGAAGCAGTCGGCGACGAATACGGCGGCGTCCCCGCATTGCCCGAAAGCTTCATCATCGGGCGCGACGGGAAAATCGTTGACAAAATTCTCGGCCTCCGCGGCAAAGCCGAAATCGAAGACTCGATCAAGAAAGCTCTCAACACTCACCCCGCCACGAATCAGGCATCCAACTTGCGCGACCATACAGAAGCGGCTTTGATAACAGAATGAAGATGAAAATGAATCGAACAGCCTCGGCAATTTTTCGAGTGCGCAGTTCTTCTTATAGAACCGGTTATAAGACTGGCCTTCTTACGGCCGTCATCGCCATCGCGCAACTCGCCGCAGCACAAATGCCGCCAAAAGCGCCCGAACTGACGATAACTCCCGTCCCGCTAACCACGGCCGAGCGCGCCACGCAGACAATGGTCGATTTAAATTTCCGCGTTCCCGCTGGCTACCACATCAACTCCAACACGCCAAAATCCGAATTCCTCATTCCGACCGCATTAAGAATGGATCTGCCCACCGACATCGTTCTAGGCAAAATCGAATACCCCGCAGGCGAAGAAGTCACTTTCCCCTTTTCGCCCGACGAAAAACTCAGCGTCTACACCGGAGATTTCACCATCAAGCTGGGCGTACATCCGCTTCATTCGGTAGCGCCCGGAAAATATATGATGCACGGCACTCTGCGTTATCAGGGCTGTGACAACGCGCAATGCTTCCCGCCAAAAAATCTTCCGGTAAATTTTGAAGTGAAAGTAGTAAAGGAACCGCCCGCCCACCACGCCAATCCCGCGCAAAGCCCCCACGTACATAATTAGCTGCCAGCCCTAGGGCGACGAGCTGCAAGCAATCAGCCGTCAGCACTCAGCCGTCGACAAGAAATGTTTGTCATCCTGAGCGAAGCAAAGGACCCATGCACTTTGCCGTGCACACATACAAAAGCGTAAGGGCTGAATGCTGAATGCAGGCTTAAGTGCTTGCAGCCGCCCGCGCCAGTGCCAAAATCGTTCCCGCATACAGCATCGTATCGGTAAAATAATTCACACCCTCGACTCTAACGTCAGTGCTCGGCACCGGAAACGACGCGATCAAAATCGCCAGATAAACCGTAAAGACCAAAAGCGCAATCCACGTGCCGAGATAAGTCGCCGCCATCCGCGTTTTCCGGGCAATCAGAATGCACCCTCCCGCGACGATCAAAATCGCCCCGGTCACATAGCCGATGACCATGCTCCCCGGAATCCACGCCGGCATCATCTTTTCAAGCGGCACGCCCGGCACATTCGCCGGATGCAGAAAGTGCTCGACGCCGTAAAATATCGCGCCCACTCCGATCACAACCCGGCCAACAGTAAAAAGCGCTTTCCTGAACCGCGCCCGCCGCGCATCCATCGCAGCCGCAGCCAGCAGCCAACCGCCGGCCCCAAACGACGCCTCGCGCAACGCAAGCGTCCAGAAAATCCGGTTGTGCGGCTGCGCCACCGTAGCGGGAATATCCATCATCGCCACGAAAGAAAACATCATGATTCCGAACAGCAACCCCGACCACTGCACCAGAACCTTCGTAGCAATGCTCAACGAAGCGGCCAACAAGCAACAGCCCACCAAATACGCCCAAAATAAATGCCAGGGCACAAACTTGGGTACCATCTTTGAAATGCCCTGAGCAGCAGAAAAATGCTCCGCTGCAAAAACCGCCAGCGGCAGCCCAAAGAAGAGACTGCCAAGGGCGACAACCTTGTCGAGCCCGCGAGCACGAGCCACGTCGCCTTTCGCAGCCAGCAATCCGATCACGAAGAGCGCAACGCCGGCAACGTAGGTCGAGGTGACAGTGCGGCCAAGTTCAAAAAACGCAAGTGCGAGGAAAGTCTGGGGGATGGTTATGTGCATATTTTCAAGGTCGGCCAGGCGCAGCGCCGTCCGAAATCATAGCCCTTTAGACTGCGCCACGGAAGAAAAGTTAGGCCCCTATCAGCTCGCGGAGCGACGGATGCATTCGTCCGTCCAGGTTTTGAAATAAATCTGTCTTGGGTTTCACCTTCCGATTTTTTTGTCATTCAGAGCGAAGCGAAGAATCCCTACGCCCACCGGCCTGTCTGCGAGCGTTCCGAACCGGAACCCGAATGTAAATTATCCTCCGCATAACCTTGCGGGTCACAAACTCTGACCGTTAACCTGCCTTCGGGCCCGTGGTGTAACTGGCAGCACGCTAGCCTGTCCCGCTGAGAGGTGCGGGTTCGAATCCCGTCGGGTCCACAGCATTCCCTGTCTTTGGTAGGGAATCTGAAGGGGCGTCTCAGGACAGGCGGGACGCCTCAAGTAATCTTGACTTCCGGCTCTTGGCTTCCGATAATTGGATTACAGCTGGACAGGCTAGCGACGCCCCGAGTGGAAGACACGCTCGGGGTTTTGCTTTTGCGGAAAGCCCCGTGCCACGCAGAGTGAGAGACTAAGAGTCAGTTCCGCCCGCCCTGCTTCTTCTCCACCTTCGCCCAGCTATCCCTCAACGCCACCGTCCGATTAAACACCGGCTTCCCCGGCTTCGAATCCAGATCAACGCAGAAATATCCCAGCCGCTCAAACTGATATCGCTCTCCCACCGCCGCCGCAGCCAGCGACGGCTCCAGCCTCGCCTGCCGGATCACCTCCAGCGAATTCGGATTCAGGTTCGCTGTAAACTCCTGGCCCGGCTCCACGTCGTCAGGATTTTCCTTGCTGAACAAAGTCTCGTAATTCCGCACCACAGCATTAACCGCGTGCGCCGCTGAAACCCAGTGGATCGTCGACTTCACTTTCCGCCCATCGGGCGAGTTGCCGCCGCGCGAAGCCGGATCGTAACTGCAATGCACCTCAACCACCTCGCCGCGATCGTTCTTCACCACACTCTGCGCGGTAATGAAATATCCATACCGCAGCCGGACCTCGCGCCCCGGCGACAACCGAAAATATCCCTTCGGCGGCTCCTCGCGAAAATCATCCTGCTCGATGTAAAGCACGCGCGAGAACGGAACCTTCCGCGTGCCCGCACTCTCATCCTCAGGATTATTCACCGCGTCCATCTCTTCAACCTGCGTCTCCGGATAGTTGTCGATCACAACTTTCAAAGGCCGCAGCACAGCCATCACCCGCAGAGCCCGCTTATTCAAATCTTCTCGAACGAAATGTTCAAGCATGGCCAGCTCAACAATTCCATTCGTCCGCGAAACTCCCGCAGCCGTAACAAAATTCCGAATCGCCTCCGGTGTATATCCACGCCGCCGCATGCCGCTCAAAGTCGGCATGCGCGGATCATCCCATCCGCTAACGCGCCCTTCCTCCACAAGCTGCCGCAGCTTGCGCTTCGACATCATCGTGTAAGTCAGGCTGAGCCGGTCGAACTCGATTTGCCGCGAAGGAAAAATCCCCAGCTGCTCAATAAACCAGTTATAAAGCGGCTGATGGTCGGCGAACTCGAGTGAGCACATCGAATGCGTGACTTTTTCCAGTGAATCCGATTCCCCATGCGCAAAATCGTACATCGGATAAATCGGCCACTCGTTGCCAGTGCGGTGATGCTCCGCATGCAGAATGCGGTACATCACTGGATCGCGCATGTTCAGGTTCGGCGACCCCATATCAATCTTCGCCCGCAAAACCCGCGACCCATCCGGAAACTCGCCCGCCCTCATCCGCTCGAACAAATCCAAATTCTCTTCCGCCGAACGATTGCGATAAGGACTATCTTTTCCCGGCTCCGTAAGCGTCCCGCGATTCTTGCGAATCTCTTCGGCGGATGAATCATCCACGTAAGCCTTGCCGCCCTTAATCAGCTGAATCGCCCACTGATAGAGCTGCCCGAAATAATCCGACGCGTAATGAAGCCCATCCCACTGGAACCCAAGCCAGTTCACATCGTTCTTGATCGACTCGACATATTCGACATCCTCTTTCTCAGGATTCGTATCGTCGAAGCGCAGGTTCGTATGCCCGCCAAACTCATCGGCAAGTCCGAAATCGAGGCAGATCGCCTTCGCATGTCCAATGTGCAAATATCCGTTAGGCTCGGGAGGGAATCGAGTCTGCACCCGTCCACCATGCTTGTTGCTCTTAACATCCTCAGCAATAATGTCGTGCAAAAAATTGGACGGACGAGCCTCAGCCGCGGCAGTTTCGCCGGGCGCGGCATCAGCGGAGAAAGGCTTCATACTTTGATCTTATCGCAACAGTGGAGCGGTCGACGCCCTCGTCCGCCAGGCAAGCGGCAATGCCCGAAAGGGAAAATCTGCGATACCGCCGACCCGAACGAGGCGTCCGGGGTTCCACTAGTTCAGGTAGCCGATCGCTCGCTGGACTCTCGCCAGCGTCATCTCTTTCCCCAGCACTTCCAGCGTCTCAAACAACGGCGGAGCATTCTTCCGCCCGCAAACCGCCACGCGAATCGGTTGGAACATCTGCCCCGCCTTCACGCCCAACTCCTGCGCCGCCGCGCGCAAAGCATGATCCAACGGATCATGCTTGAATTCGACGCCGGCTAAAACCACCTGCGCCTTCTCCAGAACCCTACTCGCCATCGCCGCATCGCCTTTCTGCGGAATCAGTTCCGCCGCATCATACGGCGGCAACTGATCCACAAAAAAGAAATCAGCTGCGGAGAGAACCTCACTCAACAGCTTGATGCGCTCCCGAATCAGCGGTGTAATCTGCAACATCTTCTCCGGCGTGACGTCGAACCCAGCACCAAGCACAATCGGCAGCAACCGCCCACTCAAATCCTCCACCGATAAACCGCGAATGTGCTCTGCATTCAGCCACACCGCCTTCGGATCGAACCTTTCCTCTGTCGTCGCCGCCGGCTCCTTGAAATTCACCACCGCGTTCGATCGATTAATTCCCTCCAGCGAAAAAATCTCCCTCAGCTCTTTCACCGCCATGTTCGTGCGGTCGTCTTTCGGCGACCACCCCAGCAAACATAGAAAGTTGATGAACGCCTCCGCCAAAAATCCCGCATCCCGATAAGTCGTAACACTCACCACCGGCCCATGCCGCCGCTTCGAAAGTTTCGTCCCATCCGGAGCAACCAGAAGGGGCAAATGCGCAAACTGCGGAGGCGTCACACCCGCCGCCTCAAAAATCAGAACATGCTTGAAGGTATTCGTCAGATGATCCTGCCCGCGAATGATGTGCGAAATCTGCAAGTCAGCGTCGTCCGCGCACGAGGCAAGGTGATACGTCGGCATGCCGTCCGAGCGGAGCAACGCGAAGTCCTCAATATCCGCCGTCGCCTTTGCCTGCTCGCCATAAACCGCATCCGTAAACCGCACGATTTGTCCGGCATCCCGCGGTACCCGAAATCGCAACGCAAACGGCTCGCCCGCCGCGGCCCGCCGCTCGCTCTCCGCCGCCGAACGTTCTCGCGCCTCAGCATTGAAAAGCCACGTTCCCTGCGCCCCGGATTTTTCCCCATCCCCCGTATGTGCCGGAGTGAAATCGCGGTAAGCCAGGTCCTTTTCAAAGATCGCCCAAGCAACCTTCCGATGCAACTCCAGCCGCTCCGACTGTTTGTACTCCTCATCCCAACCTAAATTGAGCCACTTCAATCCTTCAAAAATCGAGTCCACCGATTGCTGTGTGTTGCGCTCCACATCGGTATCGTCCAACCGAAGAATCATCGTTCCGCCGTTATGGCGTGCATAAAGCCAATTAAAAATGAAGGTGCGCGCGCTCCCCACGTGCAAAAAGCCCGTCGGCGAAGGCGCAAAGCGGACCCGCGGTACCAAAGTCGAAGTAACTGATTTTTCTTGCATATAAAGGATTTTAATTTTGATGGTATGACCGTCAGAAAACCGGCGTCAACCGGCGCAAGCCTATGATTCCAGTAGCCACTGGTTACCTTTTTGTTCCCATGGATTCCCGCATTGTACTTAAATCATATTGTCCACAGGCCATCTCCTGTGAAAGCATCAGCTTAGATCCTTCTCATACAACGGCCAGCGTCGGCCGATCGGCATCTTACTTTCGCTCATGACTAGCGTCTCCACCACCATCGTCATCATTCCCGGCGTCGTCGCCATCATGCTGTGCCTGCTGTTTACCTATTTGTATCAGCAGAGCCGGCAGGTTTATTTCCGCGTATGGCAAATCGCATGGGCCTGTTATTCCATCCACTACGGGCTCGATGCGCTCCGCTTTTATCATCCTCCAGCCGTCGCGGCTTTTTTTATCAGCTCGTTGTGTCTCGTCGCCATGGCGGTCAGCATCTTCGTCTCCACGCGCCTCACCCGGGCCGCGGCGTTTAGCACGCGCTGGTACGACTGGGTTCTGGCCTTTGTCGGGGCGATTTTTGCCTGTGTCGATTTGCGCACCTACGTCATCGCTGGGCCGCATACCGGTGTCCGTGCCATCAGCCTCACCGCGATTTATCTCTGTGCCGTCCTTTTATACTGCTCTGCGGTTTTTTATCTGCACGCCCACCGCCGCGGTTCAGTCGCTTTTCAGCTTCTCGCATTTTCACTCGCCTTTTGGGCAGTCCTCATGGCAGCCACCCAATCGGCCAACCCCTGGATGGAAATGTTCGGCACCATCGGCCATGTCATCGGCCCCCTGCCGCAAATGCTGCTCGGCATCGCCATGGTCATGGTGCTGTTCGAAAACGAGCGCAACGCCGTGCAGGAAAATACCCTCGCGCTCTCCACCCTCGGCGCAGACCCTCGCCGCCTGCTCACCGCCGACGACATGCTCCCCAGCATGCAGTCCGCGCTCGATCGCCTGGCCGGCGCGCTCTCTGCCGGCCGAGCCATCATCTATGTGAACGAGCGCTGGCGTGGCACGCTGCCTTCAGTGCAGCGCGGATTTTCTTTCGAGTTTCTTGACGAACTCACCACCTCCGGCGCGGGACAATACATCTCCGACCTCGCCTACCGTCATGGCGGACTCTACACCGTCCACGACCTTCCTCATGCTACCGAGCCGCTCTCGGTCGCTTCCGGCGGAACCTTCGACGCATTCAAGGACGTTTTGGCGCAGGCCGAAATCCGCAATCTCACCGCCGTCAGCCTGCAAACCCGCGAGCACGTCTTCGGAGTGATTCTCTTTCCCCACGCGCAACGCAAAGCCTTCGGCACCTCCGGCCCACGCCTCATGATCGGCCTCGCCCTTCAACTCGGCTTGACCGTCGAGAATTATCTGATCGCCCACGACGCTCACCGCCGCACCCAGGAATACGAACTCCTCACCGAAATCGGCCAAGCCATCAGCTCTCGCCTCGATCAGGATGAAGTGCTCCGCACCATCCACGCTGAACTCGGCCAGATCTTCAACAACAGCAACTTCTATATCGCCTTCCAGCAGGGCGACGACATCTGTTTCGAATTCGAAATGGAAGACGACCGCGTACTGCCCAAGCGAAAACGCAAGCTGGAAAGTGCCTTCACTGAATACGTCATTCGCACCGGTGAGCCCTTGCTGATCCGCTCCGAGCTGGAGAAAGTTCGAGCACGCCTCGGCATCACCTACATGCCGGAAAAACCCGCTAAGTGCTTGTGCGCCGCTCCCATTTTTTTATCCGGCAAGCCCGCCGGCGTGATGGTCGCGATGAATAAGAACCAGGAATATTTATTCGAGCAGCGCGATCTCGACGTGCTGGTAACTGCAGCCGGACAGGTTTCAGTCGCCGTAGAAAA
>DASXEG010000018.1:0-18325 GCA_036490235.1 Candidatus Sulfotelmatobacter sp.
GGGATGGGAGTGCCTTGCTTTCGCAGTTGGCGGTAAACTGCGCCGTAGTGATGCGTGGTTTGTTCGTCGGCGTAGAGCACTGCGACGCCGGGCTTCAGCAGGAAGCGGCGGAGGACGGCTTCGTTGCGCGGGCCTTGATTGCCTACGGCGAAACCGGCGCGCAGTTCTCCCAGCACGACGAAAGGCAGCCAGACTTCATCGGCTCGTTCGACTGTTTGAATTACGGATGCGTTGCCGCGGCAGAGGTCGGTGTAGCGATTGGTATCGAGCGCCAGCTTCATCTTTATTGCCACATCTCTTCATCGATTGTGTCCTGCGCGGCCAGGGCGCTGTCGAACGCGGGATCTTTGCGCCAGGTGCCGGCTATGTCGCGGAGATCGCGCTGCTTGTTGCGTTCTCCGGTGATGCCGGCGCCACGCGCCAGGGCTTCGACGGCTACTTCGTTCAGGCTCTTGCCCCGTTCGCGGGCGGCCCGGCGGAGGGCTTCGTCCAGTGCATTGGGCACGTTGCGGATGGTATACTGCATGCATTTATTGTAGGCAGTGCAGGCATTAAATGCAAGCAGATTTCATGACAGGGCGAGGGTGGGATGCAAAGAGATTCCTCGGCCCGCTGGTGAAAACGCGGGACCTTCGGAATGACGCCTACGGTTTTCGGTGAGGTAGGGATGCGGTCCTTCGGCGGGCTCAGGATTTCGGGTTCGCGGCGCTGACGCCGCGAAAGCACCTCAACTTCGACTCCGCCGCGAGACTTCGTCTTCGCGGCTGCGCTCTGCATGACAGGGCGGAAGAGGCGGGAATGTTTCGTACTCGATTTAGGGATGAGATTGTTGCTGAGTTTTTGCCGCCGGTGCGGGGGCGTGGGAAAGATCGCGTCATTATTCTTTGCGATGGGATGCCTTCGATTCCGCGGAAGCAGGGGCTTTGTGAGTTTTTGGCTGGGAAGGGATTTTGGGTGGTTTATCCGCGGTGGCGGGGGGCTTGGGAGAGTGGTGGAAGGCTTTTGCGGCGGTCGCCGCATTTGGACATTCTGGATGTGATTGAGGAGTTGCCCCGGGGGTTGGTGGAGATTGCTTTTAGGCAGCGGTTTGCTCTGGCGCCCTCGCGGATTTTTGTTATTGGGGGAAGTTTTGGCGGGGCGGCGGCGATTTTGGCTTCGCTGGATTCGCGGGTGAGTAAAGTTGTGGCGAATTGTCCGGTTACGGATTGGGCGATTCTGGATGGGGCGGAGAGGATGGAGACTTCGGATCCAAATTATGCGGCTTATATTCGGGCGGCGTTTGGGAATGCTTACCGGTTGTCGGATGCGGATTGGGGGAAGTTGCGGGGTGGAAAATTTTATAGTCCGTGGGCGCGGCGGGCGGAGATTACGGCTACGAAGGTTTTGCTGTTTCATGCTCAGGATGATCCGCATGTGCCTTATGCGGGGAGCTTGCGGTTTGCGCGGGAGACTGGCGTGCGGTTGCGGAGTGTGGCTCGGGGCGGGCATTTGAGTACGGAGTGGGTGGTGCGGAGGTATTGGAGGGGGATTCGGGAGTTTTTGGATCACGCTCAATGACGCAAGTGCAGCATAAAATACAACATCATTCGATGCTATAATTGATGCCTATGAGAACCACCATCGCGCTTGATGATGAGCTTGTACGCACCGCGCAGGAATTCACTGGAGTTGGGGAGAAGACTGCCTTGGTTCGGGAGGCGCTTAAAGCGCTGATCGAGCGGGAGAGCGCGCGGCGATTGGCTGCGCTTGGGGGGACGATGCCGGGATTGAAGAAGATTCCGCGGCGGCGCGGGCAGCAGAGTTGATTCTTGCGGACACGTCGGTTTGGATCGACCATCTTCGCTCTGGCGATAAAGACATGCGCGAACGGCTGGATCGAGCTGAGATCGCGATTCATCCGTTTGTGATTGCGGAGCTTGCTCTCGGGTCGCTCAGGGAGCGCAGCAAGACGCTAGCCTTTCTCGATCTTTTGCCGCAGGTTCGGATGGCACAGACGATCGAGGTGCGGCTTGCGATTGAGGCTCGGCGGTTGCATGGAGTGGGCATTGGGTTGGTGGATGCGCATTTGATTGCTTCCGCGCTTATCGATTCCTCAGTTCGGTTGTGGACTCGCGATTTAAAGTTACGGGGAGTTGCGGAGGGTCTTGGGATTCATGCGGGTTTGCCCTAGGACGATCTCAGGGGCTAAAGCCCGGAGGTTTTTCTTCGCAAGACGCGGCGCTGAAGCGCCGCTCTTCCACGTCAGTTCCAACGATCTTGTCCAGGAACATCGTCCATTGAGATGGGAGTTTATGACACCTTTTTCGTCCGCCCTGCCTTTCCGAGTTTCATACCTAAGATGTTTCCGGTAAACCCTTCTGCAGAAAAGTGCACCTTTTGCGTAGCTCATTGCTCTCGCTAAATCGAGTTACGGATACATAAACCGTTTTGTCGGAACGTTTTTTCGTGGTATCTGCCCCCTCGGGAATTCGTCCGCGTCATCAGTTCGCGCCCCAGGAGGCTTTATGTCGCGACATTCCTTTGCTGGTTCGTTGCTGTTCTGTGCTATCACCCTTGCTTGCACGATGCTTATGACACCCGCGCTACAGGCGCAGTTTCGCGGCTCTTTGCGCGGGACGGTGACTGATCCGCAGGGGGCGGTTGTTCCCGGAGCTACCGTGACTCTGATCGACAAGAACACGAATCACACGATGGTTTCGACTTCGGATGGGAATGGAATTTACCAGTTCAATGCGCTGCCGCCGGCGCCTTACAAGCTGACGGCAGAGGCGCAGGGATTTAAGACGAAGGCGCTGGAGAATGTGCAGATCATTCCAGAGCAGCCGAATGCGCTCGATGTTCAGCTCGATCTGGGACAGGTGGCGGAAACAGTTACTGTGTCGGGCACGACACAGGCGCTGGATACCGAGACTGCGAATGTCAGCGGGACGGTTTCGAGCGATGAGATTCAGCATTTGCCTACGTTTGGGCGGGATGTGCTGAAGGTGGCGGCGCTCGCGCCGGGGGCGTTTGCAGATAATTCGCTGGCTAGCGGTGACGACAGCTACAACCTTCCTGGTACGCAGAGCGGCGGAGGGCAATCGGGCGGGGCGGATGGAATTTTCAAGACGGAGAATGGGGCGCAGATTATCGCCAATGGAAACCAGACGGAGAACAATGGGATTTCGATTGACGGAATCAGCACGGTGAGCGCGGTGTGGGGCGGATCGACGGTGATTACTCCGTCGGAAGACTCGGTGGATAACGTGAAGATTGTTTCGAACGCTTATGACGCCGAGCTTGGGCGATTCAGCGGGGCTCAGATTGAGATTACATCGAAGAGCGGAAGCAACCAGTTTCACGGCAGTTTGTTTTTTACCACGCACCAGCCGGGGTTGAATGCGGCTCAGCCTTATAACGGATTTGGCAATACCGATTTGCGGGATGACAACAAGTACAACCAGTTCGGCGGGAGCATTGGAGGGCCGATCTGGAAAAATAAAATCTTCGCGTTCTTCAATTACGAAACAGTGCGGGAGCCGAATTCGAACATTACCGGCAATGCGTGGTATGAGACGCCGGCACTGGCTGCGCTGGCTCCGGCGGGCAGCATCGCTTCGGAGTATTTGACGTTTCCGGGGAATGGGGTGGTTGCGACGGGAATCAACGCTAACGGCAACTGCACAGCGGCCGGTTTGACCGAGGGGGTTGACTGCAGAACGATTGCCGGACAGGGGATCAATGTTGGCACGCCTTTGACTACGCCTTTGGGTACGCAAGATCCGACCTGGACGAGCATTACGAGTCCGGGGGTGGGAAGCGGGCTGGGGACGGTGGCTGATTTCGCCAACTACGTTACTTCGAATCCTACGAATTTTACGGCCACGCAGTACAACGGCCGGCTCGACGCCAATGTCACGGAGAAAGATCACGTCGCGTTTGCGATGTATTGGGTTCCGCTCAACAAGACCGACTACCAGGGCGGCGAGCGGGCTTACAATTTGTTCCACCACAATCAGATCAACGACGCATTTTCGGCGATCTGGGACCGGACGATTTCATCCACTTTCCTGAACGAGGCGCGCGTGAATGCGGCGGGATACCGGTGGAACGAAGTGAGTTCGAATCCGCAGTCTCCGGTTGGGCTGCCCACCGATAACATTGATCAAACCGGAAGCATTACCGTGAATCAATTTGGCCCCAGCGTGGGAAGCATTCTTAACCAGTGGACTTACACGGCGAAAGATGTAGCGACGAAGATTATTGGAAGGCACTCGGTAAAGTTTGGCGGGGAGATTACGCGGCTCTCTTATTTGCAGGAGTGCGCGGCGTGCAGCGTGCCCAGCTACAATTTTTTCAACATATGGGATTTTCTGAATGACGCGCCGCAGATGGAATCGGGGAGCTTCAATCCGACGAGCGGACTGCCGACTACGGAGCGGCAGGATGACCGCGAGAATCTTTGGGGATTTTTTGCGCAGGACGATTTCAAGCTGCGGCGTAATCTGACAATCAATGCCGGGCTGCGATGGTCTTATTTCGGTCCGCTCTCTTCGAAAGAGGGCAACATGTTCATGGCTGAGCCGGGCGCGGGAGCAAACTTCCTGACCGGTCTGAGCGTGCGTCGAGGAAATTCGTGGACGGCGCAGAGGGATAATTTTGGGCCGCAGATCGGATTCGCGTGGACTCCGGGAAAATACCAGGACAAGATCGTGATTCGCGGGGGTTATGGGCTGAACTACAACCAGGAAGAGATCTCGATTTCGTCGAACATTGTGCAGAACCCGGGGCTGGTGGTGTTTCCGACATTCCTCGAGTCGACGCCGACTTCGCCAAATCCCGGGATTATTTACGCAACGGGAAGCGATCTGCACTCCTTAAATACATTCCCGGCGAATCGGAATACGGTCGTGACATTTGGGGCGAATGGACTGCCGACGGCGGGCACGTCGAACGTGGAGATTTTTCCCACAACCCTGCCTACGATGCGCGTGCATCATTATTCGTTCGATGTTGAAAACGACGTTGGGCATCACGTGATTGCGACGCTGGGATACCAGGGAAGCTTGTCGCGAAATATTTTCTTCCATGAAAATCCGAATGCGACGGCAGCATTTGGATTTCCTTTAAATCCGCAGATTGGCGGCGGGGATTATTGGAATGTAAACGGGCGCTCGAACTATAACGCAATGTTGGCGGAAGTGAAGCACCAGTTTGCGAGCCAGTTTATGGCGGATGCGCAGTTCACCTGGGCCAAGAGCATGGATACAAGTTCGGGGCCATATTTTGAGCAGCCTTATCCGTATAACTTGAACCTGGATTATGGGCGGTCGGACTTCAACGTGAGCAAGGCATTCAAGCTTTATGGCATGTGGCAGCCGGTTTTCTTTCACGGAAGCAAGGGGTGGGTGGAGAAGATTGTGGGCGATTGGACGATCAGCGGGCTGTTCAATCTTCACTCGGGATTTCCGTGGACCCCGATGGTGAGCGTGGCGAATGGAAGCCTGTACTGCGGTACCTGCGGGTACGGCAATCTGTTCCCTGCTGCGGAGCTGCCGGGCGCGGGGGCGAGCACGAGCAACGATGCCTTCAAAGGTCCGGTGAGTTCGAACTATCCTGCGGGCGGCGGGGCTTATTTCGTAGCGCCGGCGTATACGGCATTCAGCGGCAACAGTTTTGGGGCGGCGCTGCCGCAGGCTCCGGGAGTGCGGCGGAATTCGCTGAATCTTCCGGGATATAAAGATCTGGACGCAACCATCGCGAAGGGATTTGGATTGCCGAACAATCGCGTGCTGGGCGAGGGAGCGAGATTGGAACTGCGCATGGATGTTTACAACGTGTTCAACAATCTGAATTTCAATCCGAACGATATCTCCAACAATATCGCCAACTCGAACTTCGGCACATTTTCGGGGCTTGCGCCGGTTCTTTCGGGGCGAGTGGTGACGATCGGAGGCCGGTTCAGCTTCTAATTATCGAGCGTGCCGAGGTCCCTCCGGCAACTGAGGTGCACCGGCGTTCGGGATGACGAGTTCTGTAGCGCTTTAGGGGCGGGTGATTACTTGATTGGAGGCGGAGGGTAGGACGAAGTTTACGTTTTGTGCGGCGTTGGTTTGTAGGGTTGCCGGGATATTGAGGGTTGCCAGGTCGATCTTTTTGTTCCAGTAGCCTTCGGTGTAGTAATCGCCGCGGGCGTAAAGAGAACCTTGGGCGATGGTGTAGTCACGAACTTGTTCGGTGTGACCGTCGCGGAATACTAGAGTGACTGCGGGAAGCGGAGCGGCGGCAATATTTTCCGCTTGGGGATTTTGCGTAGATGGATTTGCTGCTTTCGCGCGTTGTTCCTCGGGCGCGGAATTTTCCGAAAACGTTATGGGCTCGGCATCGCCATTGATGACTGGTCCGTTGACGCGGACGTAGCGGCCGTTTTGGAGTTCGAGCATCAGCGGTTCGTTGGACGAGCTTTCGTGATTGGGCTGCGGCGTCATCAGGGATGACATCGAACTGGTTGCGGGATTCACGAGGCCTTGCAGGGCTTGCATCAAGTACGGCGGCGGCGCGGATGAGACCGGATAGCCGGTGGAATAGATATCGCTGGGATCGAAGTTGTCGCCGAAGAACGGAAATGGAAGCGAGCCGTAGCCGGGATAGGTGAGGCCGTAGGGGCTGAAACGGCTGGAGCGGCGGAAGGCGGTGCGGGCGGGGCCGATAAAGGCTTGATTGCCGTTCGGGGCGCGGAAGTTTGCCGGGGCGGAGTGCATGGCTGAGCCGGAATGCATGGCAGATCCGTGCATGGCAGATCCATGCATGGCAGATTCGTGCATGGCAGAGCCGTGCTGGGCTGCTGCGAGGGTGGCAGACAATAACAGCGCGAAGAGAATCGGCAGGAGAAGTTGGCTGCGCCGCATTGATCCATTTTCCATGTCAGGTTTCCATATCAGTTGGCCTGTGACGAAGGCGGTAGTTGGAAAACTATGCCGTGGTCGTCGTTTTGTTTCTGTGTGGCCGGCAAATCCAGTTCTGCCAGCGAAATTTTGCGGGGATGGCCGGGGGTCAGATCGTAGAGCGTCTGGCTGACGATGGCGTAGTTGCTGATTTCGAGCTGATGGCCGTCTTTGAAGACCAGCGTGGTTGGAGGCTGTGGCGGATCGGGGTCGGCTTCTGCAAAATTTTGTTCCGGGGCAGAGTCGGCGTCGGTTGGCGGAACGTAGGACTGTGGGCCGTGGCCGCGGCGGTCGAAGATGGTTGGGCCGCCCTGGTAGTCGGCGTCGTTGTCGGCGGATTCGTCGTCGGGATTGTCGTCGGTGGCGGCGGTATCTACTGCGTAGGGCACGGGCAGCGCGTAAATATAAGGATAGTAGGCAGAGCCGACTGCGGTGTGGTGCGCATTGTGATTTCCGTTGTGGGTGCTGCCGGTGATGTGCGTGTGGCCCGAGGTTGGAGGCGCGACTGGGCCGGTGCGCGGCGATACGGGACCGGTTGGCGGCACCGCATAAAAGTGGGTTGGCGGGGCGGCGTGGGATGCGGCAGCTACGTGAGATGCTCCAAATGATGCTGCGCTGTTGGCCTGGGCGGAACTGCCGGGTAGCGCGAAAAACAGGAATGCTCCGGAAAGCGCTATTGACGCGGGAATCGAGCGCTGGAAGCGGCGAATCACACCCTGATGATACTCCAACGGGAAAGACATGGCGCACCCCTTTGTTACAACATTAGATCGATTGCCGGCGGGGTGCGATGCGCGAGTTTTGTGAACGGGAAGGGCGGGTTAAGTAACTCGCTTTGTTTACTTTGATCGGAGTCCGAATGGTGCAAGTGTCATCGTTCCCGTTGACCCGAGATTCCTCGCCCCGCTGATGAAAACGCGGGGACGCCGGAATGACCCGACCTAGCACACTCAATCGCCTGCCGGACAGCGGTGGGTGGTTTCTTCGCCTAGAGGATTCAGATTTTGGGAGTTGTGGGCGAAGCACCAGGGAACGAGCCACTCCGGATAGCGCTGGCGCACGGATTCGGGGACATCGTTTTCGCTGAGGTTTTGGAATTCGAAATTTATCCTGCCGTTCTTGTCGACTGTGCCGAGGAGATATCCGTAGACATCGGTGGCGGAATCGGCTGGTGAATTCAAGGGCAAAGGATAGCGGGCTGCGCCGGCGGTGCCGATGATCCAGCCGGGGAGGCGCTGCTCGGGTGGATGGTTGTTGAATATGCCGTTCATATAAAAGTGGGAATGGCTGGCGAGAACGTAGACTGGCTTGCGCTTTTGAATGTTCAAGAGAGTGTTGTAGACGTGGCGGCCGGCGTCGCATCCGGCGTTAGCATTCTTTTTGTTCCTGTTTTTGTCGCACATGGCGTGATCGCTGGAAATGCTATCGGGCAGGGCTTCGTGCATGCCAACGACGAGACTTAGAACCGCGTCGTTATTTTGTGCGCGCGTTGCGACGCCATCGAACCATTTGATTTGTTCGGGGGCGAACTCGCCGTTGGCGTTGGCTAGATAGATGAAGTCGACGCCATGGTCGATCCAGTGGTAATAGGATTTGGGTGCGGTGGGATCTTTTTCGCCGTCGGCTTTTCGCTGTTGGTTGAGCACCGGCGTGCTCAGCCATGCGGAAAATTGCGAGACGAATTGAGTTTCGTCCTTTGGCGGAATCACTTCGTGATTTCCGATTCCGACGAAGAACGGAATTTCGGCGAAAGGAGCGATTTGATTTGAGATGAAATCGGGCCACGCGCGGCGATGATAGTCGGCGCAGGTGAGTATCGAATTGTTTTTGATGGAAGCGGCTTCCATGTCTTCGTCGGTTTTGTAGATGGCGCGCAGATCGCCCAGGTGCCAGTAGAAGCTCGGAGCGAATTTGCGGCTGCCGGCGGCGATGGCGGGCATGACTACGTCGCCGCAGTTGCGGGAGTCGCCGGAGACGATGAAGCGCCACTCGCCGGGCGGCGAAGCGACCTGGAAACGGACGCGTGGGGGATGGAACAGGGCGCGCGATCGGGAGCGCCGGCAGAATAAGTATCCAGCGAGAATGAGAATAACGACGGCTGCGCCAACCAAAGCCCACCAGAATTTTTGCATGATGACTTTCTTTGAAAAAGTTTTTTGCTGCGGGATTCTGATCGGCTGATTATCTGCGTGTGGGGAACAAAGTCAAGAGTATTTGGCGGCGGAGGCGTGAGCATCTGTTCAATCGGAGCAGTCCTCGACCGATGATGATGATGGACGGGAGATCCCTCCGCCCGCGGGTGAAAACGCGGGGAATTCGGGATGACACCTTCAGCGCGAGGCTTGGAGCTGAGTTACTTTCTCCGCGAGAGGAATCCGAGTATCTTGCTGGCGACCTCGTCGGAGAAGCCGAAGCGGGCTTTGGCGCGGGAGTAGAGATCGACGGCCTTTTTGTCCAGCCAGATCGTGGCGGATTTTCGCAAGCTATCCTGCGGCCGGGCGAAGTAGTCGGTGGAGTGGACTTTGGTTTTGTGGCCTTGATCGATGGCGTAGTAGTAGAGAGCAAGGCTTTTGCGGGATTCGCTTTCGGGGCAGGTTAACGGGTCGGGGAAACCGTGAAGCGAGCGCTCGTCGGTGGTGAAGATCAGTGCGTGGTTGAGGAGCGGAGGATATTTCGCGGCGCAGCGTTTCGTTTCTCTGTTCTTGCCTTTTTCCCAGAGTTCGAGTGCGCCGCCCCATTCTTCTTTCCATCCGGGATTGAGATACAGAATCAGGTTCACGCGGCGACGCCAGTTGGTGTGGAAGTGGTGCATGGAAAAATCGGTGTGGACGTTGAGATAGCCGCCGCGGCCGGACTGATGCAGGCCTCCGCCTTCGAGCATGGGATCGGCCATGAGATTGGGGATGCCGGTTAGTTCGGAGATCCAGGAGACGAACTCGGGCGAGTTGAGTTCATCGACTACTGCGCCGATGGCTGGCGGAAACAGTTCGCGCTTCGGCATGCCGAGTTTGTTTTCGTTGGCGTGCTTGTAATGGGTCCAGGCGTCGCTTGAGGGCGGCGGGAATTGGCGGGCCATGGCATGCGCGGTTTGCTCGTCGATGAAATCTTTCAGCAGGATGTGCGGGCAGGGATGGTTGTTGCGGTACTGGCGGGAAAGACTTCGAAGATCCGAGTGATCGTATCGACAGAGATAGTCGACGACCGCTTCAACTCTTGGGACCGAGTGAAGCGCGGTCATCGATGGAAAAGGCCTTTCATCTGATGATTGTAGACGACTGAAAAGGGAGTTTGGGCCATCAGCAGGGGTTCGAAATGCAAAGTTTTGTATGTGCGAATGAACTGAGCCCCTACTATCGTTCAGTGCTTTGCGCGACGCCTTCGACAAGCTCAGGACAAGTATGATGCTGCGCTGTTCCACAGGTTGAGCACGCTCAGGAAGAGGGCTTTCTTGGCGCACTTGATGGCGCGGCTTTCAAATCAGTTACGGCAGGCGACAGACTTTGACCGTGTTGTTGGTGTAAGGGCAGTCGACGCCTTCTACGGATTGCTGCACTACGATCCAGTTCACTCCGTATTTTTCATTCAGATGTAAGAAATCCTCCGCGCGGAAATTCTTCCATGGAGTTTGCGCCTGCACTTGCGACCACCATTCGTCGGCGAGTCCCGGGAACATGCTGACTACGCCGTTGTCTTTTACGCCGTCGGCGAGGCGGCTTCTCTGCGCGAGGCAGCGGAAACCGACTTCGTCTTCGCCGGGGATATCCATGTAATAAGGATCGATGGCGAAGAGGGCGTTGGTGGGAGTGTTGTGGCTGATCCATAGGAAGGCCTGCGCCCAGGGATTTTTCGGTGCCGCGCCGGGCCACTCGATGTGGGCGCTGGCAGGAAAGAGATCGCGCTGCGCGAGATACATTCCTGCGCTCAACGGAATGAAGAGAACGAGCCAGCGCCAGAACCGATTGCGCAGAATAAATTCGGCGAGCAGACCGCCGATCATGATGAGCATCACGATGTAGAGAAAATCGAGGCTGCGAAGGGGTTGGATGCGGCCGAGGGCTTCGAAGCGGGCGGGGAGATCGATGGCGAGGGCGAGGAGGATGTAGATCGATCCGTAAATGATGAAGGCGCGGTTGACGCGCTCGGCGATGCGCCACTCGCGGGTGCGGGCGATGCGGGCGAACCACCAGAAAAGCAGGAGCGGGGCGAACGCTCCCAGCAGTTCATACCAGGTCCAGTTCTGAATGTAGTGGTAGGCGTGGCGCTTGGCGGCTTCGTGGTAGGCAGGGGACGAGCGGGGAGCGAGGGGAAAAAGAAATATCAGCGCTGCGGGGAATTGCGAGCCGGGGCCTTCGCTGAGAATTCTCCAGCGCTCGAGAACGAGGAATAGGATGCAGAACGAGCAGGGGAATACCCACATTAGCGGATGCATGGCTGCGGCGAAGATGAGCCATAGGAAAGCGCGAAGATATTTTTTTTCGAGCGTGCGGGCCAGCATGAATACCCCGGCGAAAGCGGCGAGATTTCGCGGGTTCAGATATTGGTCGACGATGTAGAGAGCGGTTCCTGCAATCGGCAGGGTTAGCAACGCGGCGATCAGGCAGACCGAACCCCAGCGTGCTCGCGAATTGGGAAACAGCAGGCTGGCCAATTCCCAGCAGGCGAGGAGCAGCAAGAAAATGGATAGTAGTTGCCAGGCGAATAGGGTCACTTCCATGGGCAGGTGGGTTATGCGGATGGAGAAGGAGATCAGGTTGGGAAACAGCGTCATGCTGGCATGGGCGTGGAAGAATTCCTCGCCTACTGGAAACAGGTTGGAGTGGAGAATTTTTTCTACGCCGGGGAGATAGATTTCGGCGTCTTCGGCGAAGGGGTGGTAGCCCTGGATTAGAAATGCGACGGCGGTGAGCAGGAGGAGACGGAGGAGGGGTTTGCGGTTCTGGGATGAAGGGTGGTCCACCGGATAGCTTAGCGGAAGTGCGGAGCGAAAGCATTATGAGGCAGGATGAAGCAGATTCCTCCTGTCTCGCTCCGCTCGCGCGTCGGAATGACAAGCGTAGGCAGATTCCTCCTGCCTTGTTTCGCTCGTGCATTGGAATGATGAGTGCAAGCAGATTCCTCCTGTCTCGCTTCGCTCGCGCGTCCGAATGACAAGTGTCAAGGTGCTCATGGCATTTCGGACGACGGCAGGTCAACCTGACGCTGAGCGCCCTCAACGCTCCGCTTCAAGCAGCGCCGGCTCGTCGTTTTGTTGGCGCCTCTCCGAACGGTGACTGGCTTTGCGGCTGGCCATCACTAATGCGGCTAATATCACGAACTCGGGATCGATGGGACGGCGGTAATAGTCTTCCGGGTGAGTCAGGTAATAAATGAGTGGGAAGAACAGAAAAACTATTACGTAAGGCATGGCGATGTTGGGATTCATTTTCCAGGCGCGGCGAAGGCCGGTCAGGGTGAGGATGGTGAGAGTAGTGCAGAACAGGAGGTTCGGCGGATCGGCGGGTTCTTCGTTTAGATAACGCCGGCTGAAACTCCAAAAACCGGTCCACAGGTAAACCGCCCGGCGCAGGGTTTGCTTCGCGTACAGCGATGGATGGGTCTCGATGAAGCGCAATCCTTGATGAAATTTTTTTTGGGTGTAGGCGATTTCGCCGAGCCGTTGATACTCGCGCCATTCATTTTCGTTGTCGGAAGGGTGATAGCCGGGAGGGTCCCAGTGCCAGGAATCGGAGTTGTTGCCGCAGTAGAGTTCGAGGCCGAGGCAACTGCGGAAGGGGATGAATTTGTGAAAGGTTTCGTAGTTGCGGATGAACCAGGGCGAGGTGGTGAGGAGCACAGCTACTACGGCGGCTGCGGGAGCCAGCGAGCGGCTTCCGCTTTTGTGCAGGCGATACCAGGACCATGCTCCGAGGAATGGCGCGACCGACATGACTACCGGGTCGGATAGTGCTCCGAGGCCGCTTAACGCGCCGAAAGCGGCCCAGCGCCACGGGGAGGATGAAGTTTCCATTTGCAGCACGGACAGAAATACGAGCGTCATTAATAAGGTGGTGAGGGTTGTGGCCCAGATGAAATCGGCGGAGAAAAATATGGCGTAGGGAAAGAACGCCCAGCCCCAGGCCGCCCAGAGTGCGGTTCGGTCGCCGAATTGTTTTTTCGCGATGAAATAAATGGGGATGCAGGTGAGTGCGGAGAGAAGACAGTCGAGGGCGAGAATTGCGATGGCTGACGCTTTGGTGTAGACGCCAAAAATTTTGAAGATGCCGGCCAACAGGTAGGGAAATACTGGTGCGAGCCAGGAAGTTGAGCCGGTATTGCCGAATAGTGGGTTGCTGTAGCCTTCGCCTTGCGCTATGGAGCGGGCGATTCTTCCGGCTTCGCCGCCGAAGCGCCAGTGATCGCGATAGGGGTCGGTGCGCTCGGGATACAGGAAGCACATCACTAACAGGCGGAGAGCGAGCGCCACCAGGACGATCCACAGGAGTGATCCGCGCCGTTTCAGCATTGGAAGTTGTTTTGATGAATCTACGGCAACGGCTGTTTGCGGCGGCATGCGCGCGGTTTGGTCTCCCGGTTGTGTTGCCAATAGGTTTTACTTTGACACAAAAGAAGGGGCGTGGACTGGCGGTTACGATTTTTTACAGAGCGCCACCAGCCCGGGCCGTATCGGCATGTGTTCTTGCAGGATTTTATGGCAGTACGTAGCATCTAATCGGTATGGCTGCCGCTCTTATGCCCGAACGCCTTCGGCCGAAGATGGCCCTGGGCGAGATCGTCAATTTTGCCTACGACACTTTCTGCGGCAATAAGATTCGGTTCATCCTTACTGCTCTGGGCATGGTGATTGGCACCGCGTCGCTCATTCTTGTGGTTACGATCGGGATGACGGGGCGGCAGTTTGTGATCAATCAGATTCAGTCGATTGGGACCAATGAAATTTGGGCGGAGTATCTGGGGGGTGCGCCGCACATCAGCAATTCGAATCCTGATCCGCTGACAATCGACGATTTGAATGCTGTGCGGCAGGATGTTTCCGGAATTGCGGCCTCTTCTCCGGTCACGCAGCTTTCCGATCGCGTTCCCGTGGGCAATGGTAAAGAAAAGGATGTGACGATACTGGGCGTAAGTCCGGAGTATTTGCGCGTGCGAAATCTGGTGGTTCCTTCCGGCAGGTTCTTCGATCAGGAAGATTCGCAGGCGCACAACAAAGTTGGCGTGATCACGGAGAAGATGGCCATTGAGGTTTATGGATCGGCGCATGCGGCGGTGGGCAAGGTGATCAAGCTGACCGGGCTGCCGTTCACGATTATCGGAACTTTCAAGGAACGCGTGGAGACGTTTGGGCAATCGGAGATCGTGGACAACACGATGCTGATTCCCTACGACGTGAGCAAGTATTTCATGGAAGTTCCGAGTGTGAAGTTGCTTTATTTTTCGATGGAAGATTCTTCGATGGTGATACCGGCGACCGCGCAGATCAAGCGCGTGCTGCAGGCGCGGCATCGGCCGGAGTCGGTTTACGGGGTTTCGAATCTTACGGCACTGCTTTCTATGGCTGACCGCATTGCTACTGGCCTGACCTGGGTGCTGCTGCTGATTTCGATGGTCACGCTTTTGGTGAGCGGCATCGGGATCATGAACATTATGCTGGCTACTGTGACCTCGCGCATTCGAGAGATTGGCATTCGCAAGGCTGTGGGCGCGACCAATCGCGAAATTCGATTTCAGTTTTTGGCGGAGGCGATTTTGATTTCGCTGATCGGGGGATTGGCGGGGATCGTGATCGGGCTGGCGATTCCTTATTCTGTGCGCTTTTTGACGGAGTATCGCATTCCGATCTCGGGGCTTTCGGCGATTATTGCGATTTTTGTTTCGTCGATTGTGGGCGTGATTTTTGGGACTGTGCCGGCGGCACGGGCGGCGCAGTTGGATCCGGTAGAGAGTTTGAGGTACGAGTAGGGACGCTTCGCGCGTCACTTTTTCTTCTTTTTTTCTGCTTTTTCCGCTTTTTCTGCCTCTTTTAGCGCGTTGTAGCCCGAGTTCGGATCGAACATTGCGGGATTCAGTTCCTGATCGTAGCTGGCGGAATTGATGAAGCGTTCGGCTTGCATGTCGCCGTTGTAGTAGCGGGTGAACCCCCAAGGCGTCATGATGCCTTGCACAGAGCGGTAGCCGTTCCAGGTTTCTTCTTCCGTGTTTTTTTCGTGGTCGGTGGAATCGCGCCAAGTGTAGCTCTTCATGATGGGGAGGTTGGTGTCGATGTCGAAATAGAGATCGACGGCTTCATCTTTGTTGTTGATGAGAGTGACTTTTTGCGCAGCCTGACTGCCGGCCAGCGCGGGGCCGTCGAAGAAGAGCGCTACTGTGGGGTCGTTAACCCAGTTGTGCAGGATGTTTTCCAGCGAGAAACGGCGACGGCGGAGGTAGTCATCCATGTCTTTCTTTTCGATTTCGCGGGGGCCTTTGTAGGTGACCTCGGTGCCTTTGTTGCCGACGTAGATTTCGGCGACATCGCGTTGCTGCGTGAGTTCTACGCGCTCTTTGTCTGGGTATTGGATGAAACGCCAGTACACGACTCCGTTGCTGGTGGGGCGCCCGTGATAGAAGCTGTAGGCGCGGCCCTGCTCCTCTTTGTTGTGGAGGTTGAGCCAGGCTTGGCCTCCGAGGGCTTGAATGCCCTGTTCGATCAGCGCGCGGGCTTTGTGAGCGTTTTCCTGTTCAATGGGAATTGGGGCGGCTTTTGCGGACTTTGACTGGGTTTGAGATTGTGGGGTCGTGGTTGTTCCGGCGGGAGCGGGCAGCGAGGATTGGCCGCTTAGAGACGCCGCAAATATGACGAGCGGCAGGAAGATGTGGAGCAGATTTCTCATGCAATCGGCGATAAATGCCTGAAAAAGAAATTGTAGCTGTTTGCGGCGGAATTGCGGGTCATGGCTGCGGCGCGGCGGGAGCTTGAATTTCAGTGGTCGCTCAATATGCATCGTTGGATGCGTAACCGATCGATATCGTTATCCCGGCTGGCTTTCACTAGCCTACGAGCACTGCGCCGCCGTTCACGTTGAAGATTTCTCCGGTGATAAAGCCGGCGTATTTGGTGCAGAGAAACAGGACTGGAGCGGCGATTTCTTCCGGTGTGCCGGCTCGGCCGAGAGGAATGGCGGCGCGAATCCTGACGCCGACGCCTGGATCGGTGAGCGCGGGCTTTGACATGTCGGTGTCGACCCAACCGGGAGCGACGGAGTTCACGTAGATTCCTGCCGGGGCTAGTTCGGAGGCGAGGCTTTTGGTCAGGCTGATGATCGCGCCTTTCGTAGCTGAGTAGTCGGCATGAAAGGCTTCGCCGCGCTGGCCGCTGGTGGAACTGATGAGGACGATGTGCCCAGCGGCGGAGCCGGTTCGCGGCTGGGATTTCATTTGCGCCACGGTGTGTTTGACTAACCCGAAGACGGCATCGAGGTTGATGGAGAGAGTGGTACGCCACTGGTCGTCCGGCATTACTTCGATGGCGACATCTTCGGCGGGCCAGACGCCGTGATTGGCGACGAGGATATCGATTCTGCCGAAGTGTTTGACGGTTTCGGCGACGAGAGCGTGGGCAGATTCCGGGTTATTGAGATTGCTGGCAACGGCGAGGCAGTTTCGCTCGCCGCATTCTTTTGCCAGCGCTTCGGCTTGTGAGCGGGCTTTCTGGTAACTGAACGCGACTCTGGCGCCGGCCTTGGTGAAAAGGCGTACTGCGGCGGCGCCGATGCCTCGTGAGCCGCCGGTGATGAGCGCTACTTTTCCTTCGAGAGAAAGAGGGATGGACATGGCAATAGTTTCCAGTTTCCGGGTTTCGGTTGCAAGCGGGCGCGTCGATTGACTTGGGTTCCCTGGCAACCTAAGATGCAAACCGTCGATGAGGGCGAATTGAGCGGAGGAATTATGAGATTGCGGAATGGCGTGAGTCTGTTCGCGGGGGGATTGCTGGCGTGTCTGATTTCTGTGAATGGCGCGGGGCAGAGCAAGCCGACCTCAGCCGCTGCAAAAACGGCGATGACGAGTTCGTCGCCGGCAGCCGAGACTGCCTCTGGATATAACCAGCCACCGAAAAATATTCTCGACGTGATGCATGCGCAGTCGCCGCCGACGCCGCGTGTAAGCCCGACTGGAGACACGATCCTGCTGGTATCGTGGCAGGATTATCCTTCGATTGCGCGCGTGGCCACGCCGTTCCTGCGGCTGGCCGGCGCTCGCGTGGAACCGAAGAATCACAGCAAGCACGATACGCCGGGCGGCTACGGGATTACTCCGTGCGCTACGAAGTATGACCTTGTGCATATTGCTGACGGGGCAGAGATGCACGTCGCGCTGCCGGCGGGAGCATGCCCCGGTGAACCGATTTGGGCAGCGGATGGAAAGCGGTTTGCGTTTGCGAACATCGCGGCAGAGTCGGTGGAACTGTGGATTGGCGATGCCAAAACCGGAGCGGCGCACCGGGTTGCGGAAGTGCGATTGAATCCGATGTTTGGCAACGAGCTGCAGTGGATGCCGGACCAGAAGACGCTTCTGGTGAAGCTTGTGCCGAAAGGAATGGGAGCTGCGCCGCAGACGGCAGAGGCGCCGGTGGGGCCCAGCATTCAAGAAAGCGACGGGCAGAAGGGGCAGAGCAGCACTTACGAAAACCGCGACACTTTGGGCAACAAGCACGATGAGGACGTATTTGATTACTACGCTGCGTCACAGCTTGCTTTGGTGAATGTGGCGAGCGGGACGGTTACATCCGTGGGCAAGGCGGCAAATTATGAGTCGGTCGATCCCGCGCCCGATGGGAAGCATGTGCTGGTGACTACGATTCATAAGCCGTACTCGTATGTGACGACTTATGACCGGTTCCCGAAGGAAGTGGAAGTGTGGGATGTTTCCACTCCGGCTCACGTTGCGATGCACACGATTGTTTCGTTGCCGCTGGCGGACCGGGTTCCGATCCATGGCGTTCCGCTTGGGCCGCGCGAATTTTCGTGGCGCGCCACGGACCCGGCGACTCTGGTGTGGGCGGAGGCGCTGGACGGCGGCGACTGGCATGTAAAGGTTCCGAATCGCGACAAGATCATGCTGTTGAAGGCGCCGTTTGATGCGCCGGCGGCTGAGATTACGCGCACCGAACAGCGTTATGAAGGCGTCATGTCGGGCGAAAAAGCGGACGTTGCATTGATTTCCGAGTACGACGACAACCGGCACTGGATAAAGGTCTTCAACTTCAATTTTGACGATCCAGAACATAGCAAGAAATTGCTGTTCGACTTTTCAAGGGATGAGAAATACAAGAACCCTGGCAAGCCAGTGGAGCGGCAGCTTGCTAATGGAAGGTCGGTGGTTCGCCAGGAAGGCGATTCGATTTACATGGCCGGGATTGGTTCTTCGCC
>DASXEG010000038.1:0-32518 GCA_036490235.1 Candidatus Sulfotelmatobacter sp.
TGCACGTGCTGCTTGCGCCTTATTTCGTCCGCAGGTGCAGCAATGGCGCATGCTGTCGTATGGTCCCTCTGAGAGCTATCGCTCTCCTCGGGATGACATCGCTACTGATTGCAGCTGTGGGTGCTGCTTCGGGGAATGCACTTGCTGCTTGCGCCGTCTTTCGGCCGCAGCTGCCGCTATGGCGCATGCTGTTGTACGGTCCCTCTGAGAGCTATCGCTCTCCTCGGGATGACATCGGGCGCGTGACTAGGAGATTTTTCGCTCCGGCTGGAATTGGTGGCGTTGGTACCAGCCGTAGCTCAGATCGCGCCATGTGGGATTCGACGCCTCGATTAGTTTGATCTTTTTCTCTCGACGCCAGTCTTTTAGTTCTTTTTCTCTCCGGATTGCTGTCAGCACATCGCCGTATCTTTCGAAATAGATCAGATTTGTGATGTTGTACTTCGCGGTGAAGCCGGCGAACGCGTGGGTTTTGTGTTGGAAGATTCGCTGCTCGATGTTGCTGCTCACGCCGATGTAGAGCGCTCGGCGCTGGCTGGAAAGAATGTAGACGTAGTAGGTTTTCTCTTTTGGCATTGCAATAGAGTGCTTGGCGCCGCTCTGCTTTGTCTGTGCTGGATGTCACTCTCTTACTCTGCAATTTCCACCGATGTCATCCCGGAGCGCGGCGTTAGCCGCGGGAGGGACCTTACGACTGATTGCAGCTGTGGGAGCTGCTTCGGGGAATGCACATGCTGCTTGCGCCTTATTTCGTCCGCAGCTGCAGCGATGGCGCATGCTGTCGTTAGGTCCCTCTGAGAGCTATCGCTCTCCTCGGGATGACATCCTTTTTAACAATGCGGTAACTTGAAGCGGTGAGCTGGCGAAAGCTGCGGACGTTTTTGCTGACGGCGTTGGTGCTGTGCCTGATCCCTGCCATGCGCTACTACCAGATCGACCAGCCTTTGTTGCGGAGATTTCGCAATTCTCGTGAAATCGATCCGTTGGCGCTGCATCTTTCCGGCGAGTTCGTAGAGAACAATCTCGGCACCGAACAGAACTCGGACGGGTCGGTTACCGTGCGCATGATTGCTGAGCAATATTTATTTATCCCGCACTGTGTGCTTGTACCTGCGGGAGTTCCGGTGCACCTGCGGATTACGAGTGCCGACAATGTGCACTCGCTCACCATCGGCGGCACGTCTTATTCGATCGAAGCTATTCCTGGCGCGATTACGAAGGCGCAACTGGAATTTCCTCAAGCGGCAGATTATCGGACTGTTTGCCGCGAGTTTTGCGGAGCGGGCCATTACGCCATGCGGTCGGAGGTGAAGGTTGTGCCGCGGGAACAGTTCCCTGTGCTGCGCGGGGATGAAAGGGGAAGTTGTGGGTTGCAATAGGCGAATTGCGGGTTGGGTTTCGGCGGCGGTCTTGAGCGCGGCGTTACTCTTCTGCGTCACAGCGACATCGTTATTGCACACTGTGCTTGCGGGCACGCAGGATCGGGTTCCATCTTATGTCGAGTGGACTCCAGAAACGAAGGCTGCGGCTTCTGCGGGCGATGCCTTTCGCGGGTCGCTGCTGGCGAAGCGCTGCGAGCACTGTCATGGAGAGGAAGGGTTCAGTCAGGTGGCGTCGACTCCGAATCTTGCCGGGATGGACAAGCTCTCGTTATGGAAACAGTTGCAGGATTTTAGAAGCGGCAAAAGATCTTCGCCTGTGATGAAACCGATTGCGCAGTCGCTTGCGGCGGAGGATGTGGCAGATTTGGCGGCTTATTACTCACGGGTGCCTGTGTTCAGCGACCTTCAGGACAATCGTGCTTTCCCGGAGGCGCGCCCGACTCCGGGTCAGGAATCGATGGCGTCCCATCTGGTTCAGTTTGGCGATGGCGAACGCGGGATTCCTCCGTGTGATGCTTGCCATGGGCCGATCGCGTATCGTCCGGGAGCGCCCTCCCTGATATCACAAAATGCGGATTATGTCGTGGATCAGTTAGAGGCGTTCGCGACCGGAAAGCGCGCCAACGATATCAATGAGCCGATGCGGACGATCGCCGGACTTTTGACAGAAGAAGAGAGGCATGCGCTAGCGGAATATTACGGAGCGGGCCTGGGAATGCAGGAGACTGCGAATACGAATTCTAAGTGATGAGATGCCAGTCGCGATTTCCTCAGGAATCAAGCCTCGGTGAAGTAAGCCTTCTGCTCGGTGAAGCTATTAGTTTCCTGCGAGAATCGGTTGAGACGTCTGGACCTGAGTCATGCTCTTCGGCGGCTCAGCCTGCATCTGGTTGCCTTGTTTCGGCGCGTATTTGGAAGCGCATTTCGCTTGCAGACCTTTGGCGTGAAATACGCCATCGCGGCCGTAGCTGCCATCGGCGAGGGCTTGAGAATCGTCCTTGAAAGTGTCGGGCGGAGCCTCGGTGCCGGCGTAATCGACTGAGAGCAACTGGTTCTGCTCCATCAGCACAAACTGCACGTGGGTGCCGCTGCGCTTGATCGAACCCGGCTGCACATTGCCCGCCACGCGCAGACGCTTACTGTATGCGCCGTTTCCCATCTTGTGGAGTTCGCCGATAGTCACGTAATAGCTCTTGCTATCCTGCACACCGGTGTAGGCGAGATAGCCGAGCAGCAGCAGAATGACAACCGTTGCGCCGCCGAACTTCAGATAGGTTTTCGCTTGACTCGACATGAACGACCCCTAAAGAGACCGATTACTCTAACGACTTTACCTTGCAATAGACGGCGAATCAAGGTTTGGAAGGACGCGGCGGATTGCTTTCAAGCCGTTCGTCTGCCGTAAAGACGCGAAACCGCGCCGAGGGCACGCACGTCGTGGATCCGTCACGATGCGTCGAATCCGAGTGCGGGTCGTCGCGGACCATGAGGTAGCTCCTGATGAAGAAGCAAGTCGTATTGGACTGAAGATCTGATCCGGGTACGAAGCGAGGGGCGTTCTGCTCCTGCTTCGACGCATCCGATCGGTCCGGCGCAGACGAACTGCCCTGGAATTGAGCTGCCGTGGGAACGTTGACTGCGTTTGCTTTCTGCGATGGTGCAGTGGAATTGCTAATCGGTCGCAATTGCCCGAAGGCTGATGCCGTGCAGATAAGCGCTACGACGAACAGGTGGGTTGGACGCATATGCACCCCCTTATGCGCGAATCATACCACTCGGCCGCGCTCGGAGCCAGATTCTCGAAAGGTACTACAGTCGTCCGATAGAATTGAATTTGGAAACTTCTTATGATTCATCCCTGGCACGACGTTACTCCCGGCGACAAGCTTCCGCATGAATTTGATTGCGTGATCGAGATTCCGTTTGGGTCGAGCGTGAAATATGAGCTCGACAAAACCAGCGGGCTGATCAAGCTGGATCGCGTTCTGTATTCCGCGGTGTATTACCCGGCGAACTACGGATTCATTCCGCAGACACTCGCCGAGGACGATGACCCGCTCGATGTGCTGGTGCTGTGCCAGGAAACCGTGGTACCACTGACAATTATTCACGCCCGCGCCATCGGGATCATGACGATGATTGACTCCGGCAAAAAGGACCACAAGATCATTGCCGTGGCTACCGAAGATCCCGAGTTCAATTCATATCGCGATGCCGCGGAGATGCCGCCGCATCGCCTGCTTATGCTGCGGAGATTCTTTCAGGATTACAAACAGCTCGAAGGCAAGGCGGTCGAGGTCGATGAGATACGCCCCGCGGCTGAGGCATATCCCATTATTCTCGACGCGCTGCAGCGTTACAGCGATCAGAGGCGGAGAGGATTTTGATCCTGGCAGAAAGCAGCATGGAGCGGTTAAGAGCGGCTTTTCTTTATCGTCCGGCGTAATCGCGTTAACGCACTTGCCCAGTGCCCACAATTTGGTATTTGGAGGACGTCAATTCCGCTAGGGCAAACGGTCCGCGGCAGTGCAGCTTTTGGGTGCTGATGCCCATCTCGGCTCCAAAGCCGAATTCGGCGCCATCGGTGAAGCGAGTGGAAGCATTCCAGTAAACGGCGGCGGAATCGACTTGTTGGAGGAACTTTCTAGCGTTCGCTTCGTCGCGAGTCACGATCGAGTCTGAATGTTTGGTCGAATAGCGGTTGATGTGGGCGATTGCGCCGTCAGTGGTGGCAACTATTCGAATGGCGATACAGAGGCGGAGATATTCCTCGTACCAGTCCTGCTCGGCGGCGGATGCCACGTTTTCTTCCCCGGCGAGGCTACGCGACTTTGAGTCACCACGAACTTCGACCCCTGCGGCGCGAAGTTTTTCGACGATTCGTGGGATGTATTTCGCGGCGATGCGCTCGTGAACGAGTAATTTTTCAGCCGCGTTGCAGACCGAAGGCCGTTGTGTTTTGGCGTTGATGACTACGGCGTCGGCCATGTCGAAGTCGGCGGATTCGTCGACGAAGATGTGGCAGTTCCCTGCTCCTGTTTCGATTACCGGCACAGCGGAGTTTTCGGTCACGAATGAGATGAGGCCCGCGCCGCCGCGAGGAATGATAACGTCGACTAAACCTCGCGCCTTGATCAGTTCGTGCACAGACTGACGGCTGCTCGAATCGAGCAACTCGATTGCGCCTTCGGGAATTCCAGGAATCGCATTCAGGATTTCCACCAGCCGCTGATTGCTGTGCGCCGACTCCTTACCCCCGCGCAGCACGATGGCGTTGCCGGTTTTCAGGGCGAGGACGGCTGTGTCGACGGTAACATTTGGGCGCGATTCGTAGATGATGCCGACCACTCCGAGCGGAACACGCAGCTTGCGAATCTGCATTCCGTTGGGGTGCTTCCACTCGGTGAGAGTCTCTCCAATGGGATCGGCGAGGGCGGCGACATCGCGAACTCCTCGCGCCATGTCCTTAATTCGCGCGGCCGTGAGCAGGAGACGGTCGCGCATCGCTCCTTCCAAACCGGAGCTGTCGAGATCCTTCTGATTTGCGGCGAGGATGGAATCCCTCTGATCTTCGAGAGCGCTTGCAATTGAGAGAAGCAAGGTGTTTTTTTGATCAGTCGAGAGAAGTGCCAGCTTTGCCGAAGCTTCGCGTGCGCGGAGCAGTTTTTCCTGTGTGGGCAACGATGTGGTTGCGGTGGTTGCCATTAGTTGCCTGCCCGCGCGGGAGGAAAATACGTTCCAACTTTGCGTTCCATCGCCAGCGAAATGCCTTGGGGATGGCGGCCATTCACAATGGCTACGTGTACTCCCGCTTCGCTGGCCAATTTTGCCGCGCGAAGTTTGGAAATCATTCCGCCGCGTCCCAGGGAATTTTTGCCGTTGCACTGGGCTTCGAGTTCGGGAGTCAGCTTGCGGACGATGCGTACCAATTTCGGTTTCTTGCGGCCGTTCGGCATGAAGAAACCATCGACGTCGGTGAGCAGCAGGAGCCAGTCAGCTTTTACGGCCGTGGCTAACAGTGAACTCAGCTCGTCGTTGTCGCCGAAAGCTCCGACCAGTTCGCGAACTGAGACGCTGTCATTTTCATTCACGATTGGCACTACGCCTAACGAAAGCAACTCCGCCAACGCGTTCTGCAGGTTTCGATAGCGAACTGGAGATGTGAAGTCATCGCTCGAAAGCAGGAGTTGCGCGACTACTTTCTTGCCGAAAAACAGGCGCTCGTAAGTATGCATGAGCTTGCTTTGTCCGACCGCTGCGCACGCCTGCATGCCGGGAACATCGTTGGGACGCTTCGAAAGGCTGAGTCCCGACATGCCTGCAGCAATCGCGCCGGAGGTGACAATCAGGTACTCGTTCTTGCTCAGGTCGAACTGATCGACCATCGAACGCAACAAGTTCGCATCGATCTGGCCGCCGGGAGCGATGAGGCTGGTGCCGACTTTAATGACGACTCTCATGCGAGGATTTGTGCGCTCGAATTGAAATCGAAGCGCACCCGCCGGAACAGGTAGACGAATCCCCTCTTGTTCCTAAGATTCCCGACCAAGATTCTCATGCGTTGGAGATAGCCTTACGGGGAAGGACAATATAACTATCCTGCAATTAAAATAGACATCTGGCAAGATGAAAAAACTTGCCACGTTTGGAGCCTGATGCCTGCCAGTAACCCCACTACCCGCTTTTCCGATCGTGTAGAAAACTATGCGCTTTACCGGCCGGGATATCCGATCGAGGCGCTGGAAGCGTTGAAGGTGGAATGCGGACTCAAGCCGACCGACACCGTGGCGGACATCGCTTCGGGCACCGGCTTATGGAGCCGGTTGCTCCTGGAAAATGGCAACCGTGTTTACGGGGTTGAGCCGAATACGGAAATGCGCGCGGCAGGTGAGCGCTTGCTCGCGGAGTTTCCCAGGTTTACGAGCGTTGCCGGAACGGCTGAGGCGACGACGCTGCCGGGTCATAGTCTGGATTTCGTCACGGCGGCGCAGGCGGGTCATTGGTTCGATCGCAAAAGAACGCGGCAGGAATTCCTGCGGATTTTGAAGCCGGGTGGCTGGCTGGTACTGTTGTGGAACGAGCGCCTGACGGATTCTTCACCCTTTCTGCGCGATTACGAACGGTTGTTGCTGGAGTATGGAACCGACTATCAGGACATCCGGCATGAGCGGACTACCGCGGAAGTGAATCAGTTTTTCGATCCCGCGCCCTACCGGGAACTGATATTCGATATGCGGCAGGAATTCGATTATGCGGGGGTTGAAGGCCGGCTGCTTTCGTCATCGTACGCGCCGGGGCCGGGGCATCCGAAACATACTGCGATGCTCGCAGAATTGCGGCGAATTTTCGATACTCATGCCATCGGGGGGCGGGCTGCTTTCGAATACAAGACTCGGGTGTTTTTCGGGCGGCTGATTGAGTCGAGATTGTGATCGGCCGTCGCCGGAATTTAACACAGAGGGCACAGGGGTTCACAGGGTAAGGGCGTACTCGAACCGCCGCTCCAACTGGCGGCGTTTTTGATTCTGGACTTAACGAGGTCGAGGAAAAGTGTCTGAGAACAAATCGTTTCACATGACTCCTGACGAATTCCGCCGTCATGGCCACGCCATGGTTGACTGGATCGCCGATTACCACTCTCGCATTGAATCGCTCCCTGTTCTCTCGCAGGTGAAACCGGGTGAGGTTCGTTCCGGATTGCCCTCAAATCCGCCACAGAACGGGGAGGCCTTTGACGTGTTTTTAGGCGACGTCGAAAAGATCATTCTGCCCGGTGTTACCAATTGGCAGTCGCCGAACTTCTTTGCGTATTTTCCTTGCAATACATCTGGTCCGGGAATTCTGGGGGATATGCTTTCGTCCGGGCTTGGCGTGCAAGGAATGTTGTGGTCAACCAGTCCTGCGTGCACGGAACTTGAAACGCATGTTCTTGATTGGCTGGTGAAGATGATGGGACTGCCGGAGCAATTTTTGTCATCGAATACCGGCGGGGGAGTGATTCAAGATACTGCTTCGAGCGCCGCGCTGTGTGCACTGCTGGCGGCCCGCGAGCGGGCAAGTGGATACCTCACCAATCAAAAAGGATGCGATCGCCGGATGGTTGCGTATGCCTCGACACAGACGCACTCCTCGTTACAGAAGGCGGCGATGATTTCCGGAATTGGCGCTGCGAATCTGCGCCTGATCGATGTGGATGAAAACTTTGCCATGCGACCGGAGGCTCTTACACGTCAGATTGAAGACGATAAGAAAGCAGGGCTCGTTCCCTGCTTCGTATGCGCCACGGTGGGCACGACATCTTCCAATGCGATGGACCCCGTCGAAGAAATCGGACGCGTTGCACGGCAACATGGGCTGTGGCTGCATGTGGATGCGGCCATGTCGGGAACAGCGGCTGTGTGCCCGGAGTTCCGGCATTTTCAGAACGGGGTTGAGTTAGCCGACAGCTACAACTTCAATCCTCATAAATGGATGTTCACCAATTTTGACTGCAGCTGCTTCTGGGTTGCCGATCGCAAGGCGCTGATTCAGACGCTCAGCATCCTGCCGGAGTATTTGCGAAACCAAGCCACAGAATCGGGAGCCGTCATCGACTACCGCGACTGGCACATCCAGTTGGGGCGGAGATTCCGGTCGCTGAAGCTGTGGTTCGTCATACGGCACTATGGAATCGAGGGGCTGCAGTATCACATCCGGCGGCATGTGGAGCTGGCGCAGCAGTTCGCGGAGTGGGTGCGCGAGGACAAGGATTTCGAACTCGCTGCGCCGGCACCGCTTAACCTGGTCTGCTTCCGTCACACGGGCGGAGACGCCGCGAATCAGGCCATCATGGATCGCCTGAATGGCAGCGGCGATCTCTTCCTCACTCACACCAAGCTGAACGGAAAACTGACTCTACGCATATGTGTCGGCCAGACCCACACGGAAGAAAACCATGTCAAACGCGCGTGGAAGCGCATACGAGAAGAAGCGGCAAAGCTGGCTGTTGTTGCTTAGAGCCTCGGTGGGCAACAACTTCAACAATCGCCTCGATTAAAGTGGAGTCATGCGCAGTATTCTCGGCCAGCGTCCGTTGCGTTTTGTTTTTGCCGCCAACGTAATTTCCATGTTGGGCAGCGGGATGAATTCGGCCGCGGTGGCGTGGTACATCCTCGAAGCGACGCACTCGGAAATGGCGCTGGGGACGCTCGCCGTCCTGCAAACGCTTCCCGCCATGCTGATGCTTCCCTTCACCGGCGTCATTATCGATCGCGAAGACCGCCGCATTCTTGTGATGTGGCTGGATGGCATACGCGCGGTGATCATTGTGACCATCGCGATTCTCGCTTTCCGCCACCGGGTACAGGTGTGGGAACTGTATTTGATGAACATGCTGGTGGCCGCGGGCTTCTGGATGTTCTGGCCGACGATTACCGCGCTGATTCAGGAACTCACACCGGAAGGCCAGTTCGTGCAGTCCAACACTTTCCTTCTGGCTGGAGTGCAGGGCGGATGGCTGATGGCGGGCGCAGTCGTCGGATTCATGTACAACCACATTGGACTGGGCGGCGTTCTGGTGATTGATGTTTCGACTTACGTGGTTTCTTTCCTGTGCTACTTCGCTGTTCGCAAAGGAAAGCATGTTGTGCTCCGGCCCGCGGAATTGCGGGCGGACATTGTGGCTGCCGAGTCGCAACTGGAGATTTTTTGGCGCCAGATGGGCGAAGGAGTCCGGTTTCTCCGCGATCATCGCGCGGTGGTTTTGCTTGGTACCAGCTGGGCATTGTTTCTTGGGGCGATGAGCACCGGAATCGTTGTCACTCCGTCGTTGAGCGAGCGTGTCTTCCATGCGGGAGCGGTGGGGTATGGCTGGCTCAATGCAGGATGGGGCACCGGGGCGTTTTTAAGCGCCCTATATGCGCCGATGGTCATCGGAAGGGTGGGCGGGCGGCGAGCGATTGCATTCTCGATGGCGGCGGTTTCGGCTTGCGTGGTTTGTGCGCCGGTGTCGCACTGGCTTGCCCTGGCGATTCTGCTTTATCTCGCAATGGGCTCGGCGCGCGGTGTTGGCGGCATTGCGATGAATACCAGCCTGATGGAGATGGTTCCACAGCATTTGATGGGGCGCGTGCAGAATTCCTTTTATTTTGCAGGAACCACGCTGCAACTGGTGCTGGCCCTCGCTGTGGGTGCCGTGGCGCACGACGTGAGCCTGGTGGCGGCGTTTGCGATTCTCTCCGGCGTTTATGCACTGTCATTTGTGGCCAGCAGTTGGCCGATTGCCGCGGCGGACGCGGTGGAAGAGATTGGAGCGGTTAAATAATGCCTTCCCGGCAAAGTTAATCCGCTGCGTTTGATATCCTTTTCCATTCCAAGGAGCAAGCATGTCTTCTGATCTGCAGGGCCGAAACGGCGTCGTGTTCGGAGTGGCCAACAAGCGGTCGATTGCATGGTCCATTGCACAGGGGCTTCACGCCGCGGGCATGAAGTTGGCGATTACCTATCAGAACGAGCGGTTGGAGCAGGAGGCCAAGGACCTCATCCTGTCGCTGCCGGGCGCCGAAGCTTACATGTGCGATGTTTCGAAAGACGATGAAATTTCGCGGCTGTTCTCCACGCTGAAGGAACGGCACGGAAAGCTCCATGCGCTGGTGCACTCGGTGGCGTTCGCGCCCGCAGACGAGTTGAAGGGTGACTTCATTAATACGACGCGCGAGGGCTTTCGCGTTGCTATGGACGTCAGCGTTTACTCATTGGTCGCCGTGGCGCGAGCGGCTGCTCCGCTGATGGAAGATGGTGGCTCGATCATCACCATGACCTACTATGCTTCTGAGAAAGTCGTGCCGAGATACAACGTGATGGCCGTGGCCAAAGCCGGGCTGGAATGTACGGTGCGGTATCTCGCGTATGAACTGGGAAAAAAGAAGGTTCGGGTGAATGCGATTTCAGCCGGCCCGATCAAAACCCTTGCTGCGCGCGGCATTGCGGGCTTCGGTGACATGCTGAAGGAGCACGAGGAACGCGCGCCGCTCGGCCGCCGAGTGGAAGTGGAAGAAGTGGGATCGACTGGAGTCTTTCTGGCGTCCGACGCCAGCAGCGGGATTACCGGCGAAGTGATTTATGTCGATTGCGGGTATAACATCATGGGGTTTTGATTCGCGTTCTACGTTCGTTTGCGTGATTGGAAAAACATCCTGATTAGAGTCAGAATACAGTTGAGAGTGCAATGAGCCTTCGCTCGATATCCCGCATTTTCTGGATTCTGTCTGGAGTTCTGCTTTTCGGACAGGTTTCCTCTGCCGAGATTCTGAAAATCGTCGTCGACGACACCATTCAACCAATTTCACAGGAGTACATCTCCCGCGCCGTAGATGAAGCGGCGCGGCGAGGCGATCAAGCTTTGCTGATTGAGTTGAACACGCCCGGCGGGCTGGTCGACTCCACGCGGAAAATTATCGAGAAGATCACAACTTCTTCTGTGCCCGTGATTATTTACGTCACTCCCCCCGGCAGCCGCGCAGCTTCGGCGGGATTCTTCATTCTGGAGTCCGCCGATATTGCCGCGATGGCTCCCGGTACCAACACCGGCGCAGCCCATCCGGTGACCATGGGCGGCGGCAATCTCGATGAGGTGATGAAGCAAAAGCTGGAAAACGACGCCGCGGCCCTGATGCGGTCCGTGGCCGCGCGGCGCGGACGGAACGTGGACGTAGCCGAGAGCGCGGTGCGGCAATCGAAATCGTTCACCGAGCAGGAGGCGCTTTCGCAGCATTTGATCGATTATGTGGCTTCGAGCGAACAGGATCTTTTTCGTCAGATGGACGGCAAGAGCTTCAAACGCTTTACCGGGCAGGAAGTCGCTCTGAATCTGACAGGGCAGCCGATTGTGCCGTTCGGAGAGACTTTGAAGGAACACATCCTCGGCTATTTGATGGACCCCAACGTTGCTTTCATTATTCTGGCGATCGGCGCGCTGGCGCTGTATGCGGAGTTTAATCATCCCGGCGCCGTGATTCCCGGGACGGTAGGCGTTGTCTTTATTTTGGTTGCTGCATTCGCTCTGAATCTGCTGCCGACGCGGTTTGCCGCTCTGGCGCTGATTCTGGCAGCGTTCGCGATGTTTGCCGCCGAAGCGAAATTCGCTACCCACGGCGTGTTGACCATCGGAGGCATCGCACTGCTTACTCTTGGCGGGCTCCTGCTTGTGGATTCTCCCGTTCCGGAGATGCGCGTTCACCTGGTCACGGCGCTGGCGGTGAGTGTTCCCCTGGGGCTGATTACTGCCTTTCTGATGGGCATTGCGCTGAAAGCGCAGCGCAACAAGCAGGTTTCGGGAGCGCAAGGCCTGATCGGAGAAACGGGTATTGTTCAAACTACGCTTTCGCCACGAGGGAAAGTTTTTGTGCACGGAGAACTTTGGGATGCCGTTTCGTCTTCCGATGTTCCGATCGGGCAATCAGTGGTGGTACGCGAAGTGAACGGGTTGCTGCTGGAAGTCGAGCCGCCAGCAGCGCATGCAGTCGCGCCACGCTGATCGCCTGCACCAGCGCAGACAACCGCCCGCATTCGGAATTCCACGCTGATAATGTTTCGTTGCGCTACAATCCGCCTCAGCATAGTTTGCGCGATCAAGCTGTGCAGGAATAAGGTCGATCTATGGAACAGCTTGGGTTTACTTTCACGACAGTTGTCATCGTCATTGTCATTCTTTATCTATTAAGTTCCATCAAGATTCTGACGGAGTATGAGCGTGGAGTAATCTTCCGCCTCGGGCGCTTGTTGCCGCAAGCCAAGGGCCCGGGCGTGATTCTGGTTTTTCCTCCGATCGATCGCATGGTGCGAGTTTCCCTGCGGCAGGAAGCGCTTGAAGTCCCAGCGCAGGACATCATCACGCGCGATAATGTCACATTGAAAGTAAACGCCGTCATCTTTCTGCGCGTCATTGATCCCAGTAAAGCGGTCGTGGAAGTTTCGAACTACGTGTACCAAACATCTCAGTTTGCCCAAACAACATTGCGATCAGTCCTCGGCGAGCAGGAACTGGATGAACTCCTGGCGCATCGGGAAAAGATCAATCTGCGGTTGCAGAGCATTCTCGATCAGCACACGTCGCCGTGGGGAGTAAAAGTCACGAATGTTGAAGTGAAGCAGGTGGACCTGCCGGAATCGATGTTACGCGCCATGGCAAAGCAGGCGGAAGCGGAGCGCGAGAAGCGGTCGAAGATCATTCACGCCGAGGGCGAATTTTCCGCGGCCGCGCGATTGGTGGATGCGTCACGATTGCTGGCGACCGAACCGGTCAGCGTCCAGTTGCGCTACTTGCAGACTTTGACGGAGATCGGCGTGGAGAAGAATACAACCGTCATCTTCCCGGTTCCGGTCGACTTCTTCCCAGGGTTGCAGAAATTGATGGAAAAAGCAGGAGCGGATAACGCTCCGACAACAAAGTCGGCATAGGGATTCCGCAGGCTAGAAAGAGTTATGGCTTCGTCACAAGATACCGAAATCACATTAGGAACCGGAAAGCTACTGGCCTTGTTTTTCGGATTGGTTGTGGTTTGCGCCGTATTCTTTGCGCTGGGATACACGCTCGGGCGAAAGTCGGAGCCGACCGTAGCCGCGGCTGGACCGCTGATTCCACTATCTTCGGGAAATACCACGAAGCCGGCCAGTTCCGGATCGGCTTCGGCTGGAATGACCTTCTACAAGGCCGTGCAACAGCAAAGCGCCAATCCCCAGCTTACCCCGGCTTCTTCGGTTGCGGGGACTTCTCAGACGGGGGCTGGGCAAACTGCAGAGACGGAGACACCAGCAGCTTCAGGGAAGGCGACTGACGAAGCGCAGAACAACGGACTCCCTGACCCGATGGCGGCCGTCCCGGGAGGAAATTATTTCGTGCAGGTGGCCGCAGTCACCAAACAAGACGACGCGGACGCGCTGGTAGATGCCCTGAAGAAGAGAACATATCCTGCGTTTGTGGCTGTAAATTCCGCATCTGACAAGCTGTTTCGCGTGCAGGTCGGACCGTTCTCAGATGTAAAGGAAGCTGAGGCCATGCGGGCGCGGCTGATTAACGACGGTTATAACCCAATCCTGAAGAAATAGATTTTTCCTATGAAGCGAACCCCGCTGGTGAACCGCCGTGTGATCTTCAAGCTACACGGCCGGGAACCTCTCGACGCTACTGTGCTCAAACAAGACGAGAGCGGCTACTGGATCCGGAGCGAAAGCCTGGCAGGTCAACTCGACCAGCCGAATTGCTCTTTACCCGAAAGCGATGTTCGCTATCTGGAATTCAATAAGATTGAATGGCTGCGCGCGTTGCGGCGGCGGGCATGACAATCCTCTTGCTACATTGACGCTCGTCGATGTAGAAAATAATCACGATCGGGATTATGAATTCTTCGACCACTTCTCTCGATGTCACTCTTCAGGCGATTGCCGATCCCACAAGGCGCCGTATTCTCGTAGTTCTCAAGCGAAGGGATCGGGGTTCCGCAGAAAACAATACCGGGATGTGCGCGGGCGATATCGAAGAATGCGTGCAGCTTTCCCAACCAACAATTTCGCATCACATGGCGATCCTGACGAAAGCCGGACTGGTAGACGCGACCAAGCAGGGCCAGTGGCGTTGGTATCGGCGAAACGAAAGAGCCTTGCGGAGACTGGTGAAGAGCTTGCGGGCGCAGTTGTAATTGCGTAGATAGTAGATAAAAGAATGGCTAGTTTGCGGATGCGGCGTGAGCCTTTTGCAGGAGCTTGCGAGCTTGTGAGATCAGATCTGCGACTTCAAAGGGCTTGACCAGGGAGGGAACGCTGTTTTCCTGCAGAAATGCCCGCTCCTCGCTCTGTTCAACGCCGTGGGAAAAAGTAAATAAGATGTGCGTCTCCATGTCCGGACAATTCTGCTTCACCCAAACATAAGCTTCCCTGGAGTTCCAATCGGAGGGCAGCTTTCCGCTCATGATCACCGCATCGAACGGCTCCGAGAGAAGGCGGGTCTTCACATCTTCGCTCTTCGTGGCGGTTACCACGCTGGCGCCTGCACCCATCAGAACATCTCGTTCAAACTCGAGTACAGCCTCTTCCTCTTCAACCAGCAGAACTCGACCTTCGATCGCGCCTTCGCGTTTGGGAGGGACGACGGGGACCGGTTCGACTGCCGCTCCCTCAGCGATGACCATCGGCAGGCGTACTTCGATCACCGCTCCGCCGTCGGCAGCGTTGTGCGCGGTGATATCGCCACCGTGCTCCTTGACGATTCCATAACAAATGCTTAATCCAAGACCGGTTCCCTTGCCAACGTTCTTCGTTGTGTAAAAGGGATCGAAAATTCGCTTCGGATCTTTGATGCCCGGGCCGTCATCGGTGAAACGCGCGCGAACGTCACCGTTCTCGCAGACGACACTGATTTTCAGCTTGCCGGAGCGGCCGGTTTCGAGCACTGCATCGACGGCGTTGTTGATGATGTTCAGAAACACCTGCTCGATCTGATGGGGGTCGGCTACGACGGTCGCCGGGTCGTGGCAGAAATCTTTTTCGACGGCGATGTGGTTGACCTTGAGATCGTAATCGCGAAGGGTGAGCGTTTCGTCAAGGATCTTGCGAATGTCGACTTCGGTGCGCTCGGGCTTTCGCTGCCGCGCGAAGGAGAGCAGATTCTGCACAACCCGGTGGGTTCGCTGCGCCTGCTTGAACATTTTCCCAACGTAGTCATGGGCGCGTTCGTTCAAGCCTTCGCTTTCAAGAAGCTGCGCGTAGCCGAGAATTGCCGTCAAAGGATTGTTCAGCTCGTGGGCCACACCCGCGATCAGTTGTCCGACGGCTGACATTTTTTCGCTCTGCAGAAGTTGTTCCTGGGTTCGCCGCAAATCTTCGTAGGCTTTGCAGGTTTCTTCGTACAAGCGAACCTTTTCGATGGTGGTTGCCAACTGGCGGCTGATCGCGACGAGCAGATTCTCTTCGGCGCTGGAATATTGATACTCCACATGAGTGCGCAGGCCCATGATGCCGATGGGGCTATCTTTTCCCCAGAACAATACCCATGTCCAGGAGCCATCCGCACTGGAACGGATGAATTCTGCGACCGTTCCGGAAAGGTGGGGCAAATATTCCGCCGTGATCACTTCGGCGCGCGAGCGCGTGATGAGGTCGCCAAATCCATCGGCAAAACTGATCTCTGCGGGGCGTGAAGCATCGCGGCTGCGCGGTCCCCAGGCGGCGCGACGCCGGTAGGTAGGAGAGTCAGAATCGGAAAGGTATACAGCTCCGCTTTCCGCGCCAAACAAAGAAACCACCTGGCGCAGCGTCAGGTTGAGTATCTCATCGAGATCGAAAGATTGAGTTGCAACCACGGCCATCGCGTTCAGCGCGTTCAGCTCGCGGTTGCGGCGACGCATTTCGTCCTCGGCCCGGCGCTTTTCGGTCACATCGAGAACGAAACCTTGAAAGCGATCGATTTTGCCAGCGGAGTCGCGAGTGGCAAAGCTGCTTTCGGCAACCTGCAATAACGTGCCGTCTTGCCGGCGCATGGTGACATCGAAGTTGCGAACGTAATTCTGTTGTTCGATCAGCTTGTGAAACGCTTCCCGCTGCCCGCCATCGATGCGAATATCCTGTTCGAGATTCAGAGCTAGAACCTGCTCGCGCCGCTCAAAACCGAGCAGATGAACGAAAGCGTCGTTGCAGTCGAGCAAGCGGCCGGACGGCGTGGCAACATAAACTCCCTCCTGCACCTGGTCAAAAAGCAAGCGATATTTTTGTTCGGCAGAGTGGCGCTCTGTGATATCGCGAACAATGTGGATCACGCCTTTTTGTTTGCTACCCTGCTCGCTGTACGAGGAAGTGGAAACCATCGAGAAACCGCCGAAGCATGCATCCGCGCCTTCGGTAATCTCTTCCTCGCCACGCGAGCAGTATGGGCAACCGGTCCACTCGGCCGATCCGTGTGGTAAGACGGATTCGCAGGTGCTGCCGATGACATCGGAGGCTGACTTTTGCAGTTGTTCGAGGAGAACCTGGTTGGCCTTGATAATGCGGAACTCGGCATCGTGCGCAAGAATTACGTCATGAACAGAGTCGAATGTGTTTCGCCATTGCCCTTGGGAACGTAATACTTGCTCGAGCAGGCGGAAGTTTTCAACCGCAATTCCTAGATGGCGGCCGCAGGTTTCGAGAAATTCGAGTTCGTCGTTAGTAAGCTTTCGGTCGCGAGCGCTCGCCAAAGTGAGGACGCCGATCGGCGATTTCTTTCCCACCACAGGGACGAACAGCAAGTAGCGCAGCTTTTCGGACTTAAGCAACTGCTCATCGTCCAGGTTCGCCTCGACCTGACGAGCAGGGATGGGCTTGCCGTGCAACATGTGCGAAACCTGCGGGGTTAACTCCGCTATGCCGATCTCGCGGACAAAATCAGTCGACACGCCGGCCGCATGAGTTGGGACGAGGTAGCCGCCTTCGATCAGACGGAACCATGCGGCTTTGCTTCTGGTGAGCTGTTGCAGTTCGGCGAGGGCCGTGTCCATCATCCCGCCCTGCTGTTGCGCGAGGATGATGCTTTCGGTAATCGCTCGCATCGTGGCCAGGCGCTGCGCACGAGAACGCGCGTCCTGCGCTGCAATCAGCAAAACGGTCAGCCCGAGAGCGACCGCGGCAGCGGTCGATGCTCCGGCCGGAATCTGGTCGGTGAACGGAGTCCAGTTCAGATGCTGGGCCAGGAGGAACAAGCCGAGCAACCATGCTGCGATATCCCGGCGTCCGCGACGAGCGCGCAGCAGGGAGATGGCAACGGTAATCAGAATGATGCGATAGGAAAGCTCGAGAGCAAACCGCAGCGGCACGGAATCGGGCCAGAGCAGCGGGCGAACTGCAGCAAAACCCGCGGTGCACGCCGTAACCGCAGCGAGAGGCGCCAGGAGCGTCCGCTCGCCAATGTATGCGAAGACCGCTGCGCCCAGCAGCCCGATCGCGACGATGAATGCAGCCTGTGCTGCAGAAGGAATGTAGTGGGATGGAATGTGCAGGTTTGCGCCGTGTGCATCGATCAGGCGCGAGCCAACAAATATCGTCCAACCCGCTGTCCAGAGCGCTAAATAGCGTTCCCGAAAAATCGCAAGCACAGCCAGCGTAGCCGCCAGAACTACAAGCACGGCCCAGTCCCCCGGCTTCAGGCTGCTAAACATCGGCTGGGCGGCTGCGCTCAACATCGGCCAGATTGTGACGATGAACATGCGGTAGCTTGGGGCACGAATTCAGACGGAACGGTGCCTCGCTTCTGAATATCACGTCACGAGCCGATCTCAATGTTCTTTCCGGACCTGAGTGGTTACTTTCGGTATCTCAACTCTGGATTAGAATCGCCGATAGTATTCAAAAGGCCCCATGCCCGACCGCATCCTGGTAGTGGACGACGAAGAGGCAATCCGCGAGATTGTCTGCGCCATTCTTTCCGCTGCCGGCTACACCTGCAAACAAGCGGGTTCGGGCACCGGAGCGCTGGCTCTGCTGAGTTCTGGCGAGGTCTTCGAGTTGATGCTGTCAGACCTGATGATGGCCGATTTGGACGGCATCGGCCTGCTCGAGCGCACAAAAGAGAAATTTCCCGACATGCCCGTGGTGATGGTTACCGCGGTGCACGACATTTCAGTTGCGCTGGCGGCCATCAGGAATGGCGCCTACGACTATCTGCTGAAGCCGTTCGAACGGGAGCAGTTGCTGAACGCTGTAGGACGCGCTCTGGAAAATCGGCGGCTGAAGCTGGAAAACCGGATCTACCAGATCAATTTGGAGTCACTGGTCGCGGCTCGCACCGATCAACTGCAGGATGCGTTGCGCAATTTGGAACGTTCCTATGACATCACTCTGCAAACCCTCGGAGATGCGCTTGACCTCAGAGACCGCGAAACGGAAGGCCACTCGAAGCGAGTAACCGCTTTCACCATGGCGATTTCCCGAGCCATGGGGTTGCCAAGAGAACAGGTCGACGTGATTGCGCGAGGCGCCTTCCTGCACGATATCGGCAAGATTGCCATTCCCGACCGCATTCTGCTGAAGCCAGGCAAGCTGACTGCGGATGAAACCGAAATCATGCGCGAGCATTGCTATCACGGCTACCAGATCCTGAAGAAGATTCCCTTCCTGGCGGAAGTCTGCGAAATCGTCTACGCGCATCAGGAACATTTCGATGGCTCGGGATATCCGCGAAAGCTGAAGGGGGAAGAAATTCCGCTGGGTGCCCGAATTTTCGCCGTTGCCGACACGCTGGATGCCATTATTTCCGATCGGCCCTATCGGCCTGCGCGCACGCTGGGGCAAGCCCGCGCGGAGATTAAAGCCTGGTCCGGGCGTCAGTTTGACCCTGAAGTTGTGGAATTTTTTGACAAGATGCCGGACGAACTCTTCGAAAGTTTGCGGAGAGAAATCGATGGCCAGAGCTATCCGGCTACGCCCTCGCCGACTCATCGAAGCGCCTCCAGCGTCTCGTAGCTGCCCGGGAGAATCCTTCCTCTGCGCAACTTTTCCGCCGGGTTGCATTCTAACTACGTGGGCCGTTCACGCCCATGCCGACCGAACTTACCGTGGAGGAGGATTATGAAATACGGTGTTGTAGCTCTCGCTTTACTTGCGTTCGTGCCGATGGTCCTGGCGCAAGAGCATCCCAGCGTGAGTGCGCTTCCTAACTCAATTTATGTGGGCGCCGACGGAAAGTACGAATCGGCTCCAGACACTGCGGTGCTGGAGTTCGACGTTTCGGCGCAGGAGGAGACTTCGCAGGCTGCTTACCAGCATGCGTCGAAAGATGTGGAGGAAGTTCGACAGGTTTTGCGGGGGAACGGGATCGAACCGAAGGCGGCGAATATTGGATTCTTTTCGGTTCAGCCGATGTATGACTACAGGAATGCCAAACAAAAGCTGATCGGGTATCGAGTGACTGCTGATGTCACGCTCAAGTTGAAGGATTTTTCGAAGATTGGTCCGATTACGCAGCAGCTGGCTGAGGCTAACGTCAGCGAGCGGCAGACATTGAATTACAGTTTAGAAAATATCGACGAGGCCAAGAATCGCGCTGTGGAGGATGCTTACCGGCGCGCGCGGAATTCTGCGGAGACGCTGGCGCGAGCGAGCGGACGAGTTCTGGGAGAGTTATCTTATGCATCGATCGATACCTTTGAGAATGTGCGGCCGATGCCGATGCACATGGCTCGTGCCATGGCGGTCGCGCCGGGTGCGGCAACTCCACCGCCTACAGAGGAATTCACACCGCAAAATGTTACGGTGACGGCGCATGTGAATGCGCTGTTCGATATGAAGTGAGTCTTGAAAGCGACGCTATCTTTCTGGTGGCGGCATTCGGAGTGGAGCCGCTTTTCAGGGGGAGCGAGGAACCTCCCCAGCTTTTACCCAGTCTTCGTCGTGTGGGAGATCCCTCGCCCCGCTGGTGAAAACGCGGGGACTTCGGGATGACGCCATTACTTTCTACGGCATGGCTTTTGCCACGGCGATGCGCGACGGATCAATCGTGATCGGGCGCTGGATTTCCATTTCAATCGAGGTTCCTACATCGAGCTTCACGTCTGGGCCGCGCTTCAACAAGGCCCAGGCGATGCCGGCGGCTGCGCCGGCTCCGGCGCCTACGCGTGCGCCGTTTAGAGTGCCTGTGGCCAGGCCCCCGGCAGTCGCTCCGCCCATGGTTCCGTAGACACCATTTTTTGCGGCGTCTTCTACTTTCTTGCCTGTGTCTTTATCCTGCTGGATGGTGCCTTCGGAGTCTTTCACGCTCTTGTCTTCTGCGCCTGGCGTGTTCTCGACTGACGCGGGAAGCATCACCGTGTATCCGCTGGGATAAATCAGCGTTGTGAAGTGGATGAGGATCTCGGCGCGGCCCTTGCCGTGTTGGGCGCGCTCGACTTGGGCGATTTTGCCTTGAACATAGGTTCCTTCGGGGACTACTACGCGCTGGTTGATCAGGAATGGAAAGACGGTTGCGGCGTAAACGGCGTCGCCTTCGCGGGCATTTTTGGTGGAGACCGCTTGCTTGAGTGTGAGCGGGATCTGGCTTCCGGCGGGGATGGTGATTTCGTTCGAGCCTTCTTCGGAATGCTGCGCGGGCGCCGGCGCGACCGTGGAGACGTCGTTTGGCGCGGCAGGGGGAGCGGAAGTGGATTGCGGCGCTGGTTGCTGGCCGAGGGCCATTCCAGAGAAAAGAAGTATTGCTAGAATTCCTCGCATCCTGACCTCCGATAGGCGAGCTTTTTGGTTAGCCCCAGTGATCGGCCGGGCGATCAGCCCGAGATTAACATGGATTAGCGGCTAGGATGCTGGGTTTTGTTGGAGAGTTATCCGGGCTGCAACGCGGCGGATATTGCCAAACGCACACCAAAGACAAAGCCCAGCCTGCCCCTCTCTCCCTTACTGTGGAGCCAGGAACCACGGCGTAGTTGTATTGTTGGTCTTAAAGAAGGTCACCAGCATGCCGGCGTAGGCATTTCTTCCGGCCGGAACCGATGGGTGCAAGCCGTCGGAAGCATAATCCTGACAGGGCCAATTCAAACCATTGCTGCTGGCCGACATTCCGTTTGCCCAATTGTACGGTCCCCATGAGAGCCAGGGCGCCATTACAGGGCCATTCGCAGAATTGAAATTCAGGCCTGGATCGCCATCGATCTGGCCGGCGATTACGGATTGCACAGCAAATCCTGATTCATAGGCATAGGGCTCGGGATACGTCGGGACGCCCTCGAGGTTGGGAGGGTTGGAATAACCTCCGTATTGCATGCCGTCCACGTAGGCCAGCTTCAGATTGGGGAAGAGTGTGTGCAAGTCTTGTAAGACGGCAATCAGGTCGGTTTCCTGCGGCCCCATATCTTCGGGAAAAGTGCCGGTGTTATTGGAGTGCGGCATCATGACCCAAGCGGCTACGACTTGGTTCGCGGTTACATTTTGATAGGGAAGAAAATTATTCAGTATGCTGAGCCAGGTTCCGGATTCCGGGCTGACCCAGTCGGGGCCGTCACTGCCATCGATCGCACCGTTCACAAATACGAGATGGGAGTTCTTTTCGGGATCGGAGTTCTCATTTGCTACAAACTGGTCGAAGATGGTGTGGGTGATGGAGACTCCGACTGAGAGCATGACATAAACGCCGTTCGGGTCGGGGTCGCCCTCGGCGTTGAGAGGCTGAATGGAGTTGGCGAGGTTCACCCCGGCGGTATTCTGCGCCGGTGGCATGGTATTGCTGCCGTTGGGATATAGGCCGCCTTCGGCGCCGAAATAATTTCCGGTTCCCAATTGGGTCAGTGGAACTAATAAATCGTGGGTGTGCGCGATGTCCCAGGTAATTTCATCGCATTTGGCTCCGGTCTGGGCGCCTACCGGGAGAACCAACGGCAGCGTTAAGGTTTGAGGCGGCACGCTGGAATCGCGGACTTCCGCGGTGAACGAGTAATTACCGGCATTGACGCTTGAGGCCAGCGTGCCGGTGATGGAGCCTTCGCTGGACAAAGTTGTTCCGGCGGGCAGTCTGCTTCCTGTCGAAAGGCTCCAGGAGAGTGGGGCCTTTCCGCCGATTGCCGTCAATGCGGCGAGATAAGCCGAATCTTGCGTGCCGGGCGGAAGAGTTGGAAATGTTGTGGAGGCGAGAGGCGTGGTGCTCGACCTTTTCGCGTTGAGTATTCCGGTTCCGGATAGGCTGACACTTTGATCGGGCACAACATCAAAGGTCATGGAAAGAGTGTTGGAGTAGGGTATCTCGGCAATGGGCGTGAAGCCGACTTGAAACGAGAACGATTTCTGCGGATCGATTACTACGGTCGAAGTGTAGCCACTGATGCTGAAGGGCGGCTCCGCGGCGACTGACGTCAAACTCATCGGGCTGCTGCCGATGTTCTTGACGGTAATCGTCTGCGATTTCGTAATTCCCAAGTTTTGGTTGGGAAATTTTATTACGGCGGGACTCACCAGCGCCTTGGCCTCAGTCAGGATTCCGGTTCCCTTCAGCGATACGATCGAGGGTTGGTTTTGGCCGGCGATGCTGATGGTCATCTGCCCAGTGAATTCTTGCGCCATGCCGGGAACAAACTTTATTGCGAACGATGCGCCCTGGCCCTCGAGAAGAGTCTGCGGGGCGTAGCCGTAGGCGAGCTGAAATACGGCGAATGGCGACAGCGTGAAGCTGTTGATGGTCACCGGAATTTTGCCGACGTTCTTGACCTCGACGACCTGCGACGAAGTCTCCAGTCCAACGGTTTCATTGTCAAAGGTGATGGACGAAGGCGTGACGGTAAATTTTTGCGCTTGCGCGTGAGATACGAGAAGAGCAAGGCTCAAGCTCGCACAAAGAATCGAAGGCAATCGTAGAGCAGGCAGTAACGACGGACTCTTCATATAAAAATCTCCACGGGCAAGCTTTCCACAAGAAACGGTAGGTTCCGGCTCCGCTCGGGGCTTTCGAAGGATGGGGGATCCTCACTAACGAGCGCCCGAGTAGCATAGTCGAGGGTTAGGCGGGCGTCAATCGCCAATGCCAGTGTTGAAGCGCTTTTCACACAATTTTGACTTTTGGGAATGGTGGGAGTGACGCTTAGTAGATTAGGTACTTTCTTCTCATCGCGTCAAACTTCTGCAACCCTTCCTGCCAATCCTGCGCGATGCGGCGTGGATCTTCACCTGCGATCAGCGCGTCGTACACCGACTGATTCATTATCAACTCAGTGATGCGTTCGATCTTGTAGTCGGAGGGATACAACTTTCTCAGGGCCGAGGCTAGCTCGATTCCGAGTTCAGGTGCGTCGAGCGCGTTGCGATCTGTTAGCACTACGTTGACGCCTTCACATCTCTGGCCGCTGTAGGTGGCGGACGTGGGCGTGAAGGTGATCGGGACGAAGCGGACTCCGGCGATGGCGCGAGCGTTCAGATAAGCGGCGAAGTCGCGGCTCTTGATCCACGGAGCGCCTACGAGTTCGAAGGGAGTATCGGTGCCGCGGCCTACGGAGACGTTTGTGCCTTCAATCACGGCCACGCCGGTATAGAGCCCGGCTTCGGTGATGCTGCGCAGGTTGGGCGAGGGATCGATCCATTCGAGGCCGGTGGAGTCGAACCAGTCGCCGCGCTGCCAGCCTTCCATCGGAACCACTGTGAGTTTGGCGTTGATGTCGCGCTCGGCGTTGAACATCTTTGCCAGTTCGCCCATGGTCATGCCTTCGCGAATGGGGAGTGTCCAGTAGTCGGTGAAGTTTTCTTTGCCTGCGTCGGAGACCGGGCCCTGCACGAACGAACCAGTGATGGGATCGGGCCGGTCGAGTACGATCAGCTCGATCCCGGCTTTGGCTGCGGCTTCCAGAAAATATCCCAGCGTAGTTTCGTAGGTGTAAAAGCGCGCGCCGGCATCCTGGACGTCGAAGACTACCGCGTCGAGTTGTTTCAATGTGTCGAGTGAGGGACGGCGGGCGGCGTCGGTGCCACCGTAGACACTGTAGACGGGGACCCCGGTGGCTTGGTCTTTTGTGTCGCTGACGTGCGTGGTATCGAGAGTTCCGGTGACTCCATGCTCGGGGCTGAAGATGGCTTCGAGGGAAACGCCCGGGGCTTGGGCGAGAACGTCGATGGTGCGGCGGCCTTGGGAATCGACGCCGGTTTGATTGGTTAGGATGCCGATTTTTTTCTTGCGGCCGGGAGCTTGTGCATCGTGATTTTGTGGCACGGTTTGCAGCACGTCGAAGTTGTGCTCTTCCAGGACGTCGATTCCGGTTTTTACGCTGCCGTTGCGGGCGCTCAGCCTCCGCTCGGCGCTTTCCGCTTCGTTGTAGCCGGTAACGGTTTGCCAGTGCTGGGCTTCTTTTGCGGTTGCGGTGAGGGATAAAGCGGCTGCAATCGCAGTTGCAACCTTGGTGCGTAACGCGACTGCGTTGCCACCCCGAGGATGGACTGCGTTGGTCAGGAGAATGATGTAAGTTCGCGTCGCGGGGTCGATCCATAGCGACGTTCCGGTGAATCCGGTATGGCCGTAGCCGCCGATGGGCAGGAGATCGCCGCGGTTGGAGGAGTAGGGAGAATCGATGTCCCAGCCGAAGCCACGCAGAACGGGTGCCGAAGGCGGCTGTTCGGGCGAAGTCATTTTTTCGACCGACGCCGGCGACAGGATTCCGTCGCCGTGATTGAGTAAGGCTTGCGCGAATTTGGCGAGATCGTCGGCCGTGGAAAACAGTCCGGCTTGGCCGGCCACTCCGCCCATGCGGCGAACGGTCGGATCATGCACGACTCCGCGCAGCATGTGGTCGTTTTCGTCGTATTGAGTTGGGGCGATTTTTCGCAGCCACGCGGCTGGGGGCAGGAAACGCGTGTGGAACATTTTCAGCGGGATGAAAATGTGGCGTCTCGTGTATTCGTCGAGCGTTTCGCCGGAGACTCGCTCGACCAGCGCGCCGAGCACGATGAAGTTGATGTCGCTGTAGGTGAACTTCGAGCCGGGAGGATCTTGCAGCGTTTCGGCGAACGCCATGTCGTAGCCGGTTTGCTTGCCTTCCCAGGACGTTTTCAGATCCAGATCGGGCGGCAGGCCGGAATAATGTGTGAGGAGTTGGCGGATCGTGATGTCCTGCTTGCCGTTCTGGGCGAACTCTGGCAGGTATTTTGCTACCGGATCGTTGAAGCGAAACTTGCCGCGTTCGACCAGTTGCATGACCGCCGTAGTGGTCGCGATCACTTTGGTTAAAGATGCCAGATCGAAGATTGTGTCGAGGGTCATCGGCTCGCGACGAGGTTCGAGGGAGCGATGGCCATACGCTTTGCGATAGATGATGCGGCCATTGTGGCCCACCAGCAGGACTGCGCCGGGAATGGAGCCCTCTTCGATCGCATGGTTTACTACGGCGTCGACTACGCTTAGCCGAGTGGGTGCGGAATGGCTTGCCGGCTTGGTGGCGTCTTCGATTACTGCGGCATGCGCGAGAGTTGCCGCGGCTATACACAGGATCGCGAGCGTTCGGGTCAGGTGACGTAGCGGGTTTGGTTGCACGGGAAAGATGTCTTGACTGTACACAACCGTGGGAGCAGGACTCAAGAAACTCAAGTAAGGGGTGCCGCGAATGCCATATCATGAGGGTTTGTTACTGAAATTCTCCGCATGAGCGCACCGGAATTTTGCCTCGCCGACTCGTTGACCGATCAGCTGACGCGCTTCGACGATGCTTTCGCGATTCTTGATCAGGCTGTTGCTGGGCATGCTTTTCCCGCGGCCTCTGTCGCTGTTACTCAGGGAGGCAGGCTGGTCGCGCTTCAGGGTTTCGGACGGTTTACCTACGAGGTGGACTCACCCGTTGTTGAACCGGCGACAATTTTTGATTTGGCTTCGCTGACGAAGGTGGTTGCGACTACAGCGATGGCCATGGTGCTTTATGAGCGTGGATTGATCGACCTGGATGCTCCGGTTGCGGGGATCATTCCTGAATTCATTGCAGAGGATTCGCGCCGCGGCGAAGTGACGTTGCGCATGTTGCTGGCGCACTCTTCGGGGCTTTCCGCGCATGAAAAGTTTTTTCTCAAGGCGCGTGATCGCGAAAGTGTGTTGCGGATGGCTTTTAACACCCCGCTTGCGGCGGAGCCGGGTTCGACTGCAGTCTACAGCGATATCGGCTTCATCATTTTAGGAGTTGCGCTCGAACGGCTGGCGGATGAGCCGCTCGAGCGCTTTTGCCAGCGGGAAATTTTCGATCCCCTCGGGATGACGAGTACGACGTTCAAACCGCCGAAGGAACTCAAAGCGCGAATTCCGCCGACGGAGGACGATCGACACTTCCGGCATCGTGTTATTCAGGGTGAAGTGCAGGATGAGAATGCCAGTGTTCTCGGCGGGGTTGCGGGGCATGCCGGAGTGTTCTCGACCGCAGGGGATCTGGCTAAATTCGCCCATGCAATGCTCTCGGGCGGCAGCCCGATTTTGCGTCGTGATACGGTTGCACTTTTTACACGTAGACAATTGGAGCCTGCGGGCACTTCCCGGGCTCTGGGATGGGATACACCGTCATCGCCGTCACAATCAGGAAAGTATTTTGGGCCGCACTCGTTCGGACATCTGGGATACACGGGCACATCGATTTGGATCGATCCCGAGCGGCAAGTGTCGATTATTTTGCTCACCAACCGAACCTGGCCCGACGGTTCGGATCAAAGAATTAAAGTGGTTCGCCCACAGTTCCACGACGCGATGATTGAATCTCTCGAAGAGTCCAGATAGCCTCCAAACATGCGTGGACCGAAACCGGCGAAAAAGAGTGAACCCAGTCTGCAGGATCTGCGCACGGAGCAATTAAACGAGGCGGCGAATGATCTCGACTGCAAGTCGTCGCTTGAGATTGTTCGCATCATCAATGCCGAGGACAAGAAAGTCGCTGGCGCGGTTGAACGCGTTCTGCCGCAGATTGCGCGCGCGGTCGATCTGGCAGTCGCCGCTCTGCGACAAGGCGGGCGGTTGATTTATGTCGGAGCTGGAACCAGCGGGAGAATTGCTGCGCTTGACGCCTCCGAATGTAAGCCGACTTTCAACACGGATCGCGTGCAGTACATTATCGCGGGCGGGGCAAAGGCTCTGGGCGAGGAATCCGAGATCAGCGAAGACGATACGAAGCTTGGGCGCAATGAGATCAAGCGCCGGCGCGTTGGCAGGCGTGATGTCGTGATCGGAATTGCATCCAGCGGGCGAACGCCATTTACCGTAGCCGCAGTCGAGGCGGCAGGCCGCCGTGGAGCGCAGACAATTGCTCTTACCTGCAACCGCGATTCCCCGCTGGAACGCGCTGCTCGTTTCGCCATCATCACGCAGGTGGGACCGGAAGTTTTGGCAGGTTCGTCGCGAATGAAGGCGGCGACGGCTCACAAGATGGTGCTGAACATGATCTCGACAGCTGCGATGAGCCGGCTGGGATTCGTTTACGGCCAGTTTATGGTCAAGGTGGTGCCGAAAAATTCGAAGCTGAGGCAGCGCGCGGTTTCGATTCTTGAACAAACGGCCGGAGTTGACCAACCAACTGCGGCGGAGGCACTTAAGAGTTCGCACGATCGAACTCCGGTTGCGCTTGTGATGTTGGCTGCGGGAGTTTCGCGAGGGCGGGCGGTTGATGCACTGAAGAAATCGTCGGGGAACGTTCGCCGGGCGATTCAAATCGCCCGCGAAAAGTAATTTCTCGGCTGAGTGTACGCATTTATGCACGTTGGCGTTTGACCCTGCTCTCCCGGTCATTTATTTTGAACTTGCCGTTTTCGCTTCGCGTTGCGAGGTTCGCGGCGTGAGGCTTGCTCCCCATTCATGGATAAAAAACGCATTCTGGCCAGCCTGGTGGTGTTTTGCATTCTGGCCGTGCTGGTTTACCTGCAATACCGGCACTGGCAGACGTTTGATTGGGGAACGTTCTGGGCGCAGACGGGCCGAATCAACAAGTTTCACGTGTTCCATGCGGTCGCGCTGATTTATATCGGCTACCTCTTGCGGGCGGTGCGCTGGAAGATTTTTCTGCAACCTGTGCGCCCCCACGCCAAGATGGCGGATATGGTGTCTCCGACCATAATCGGTTTTACCGGGCTGGCATTGCTGGGCCGGGCCGGAGAGTTCATCCGACCTTACCTCATCGCTAAACGAACCGACCTGCCGGTTTCTTCGCAGTTTGCGGTGTGGGCCGTGGAGCGCATTTTCGACGTTGGCGCGTTCACTGTGTTGATGGTGTGCGCGATTTTTCTCCCCAGCGCGCTGCCTGCGATTCCGCACCCCGAATATTACATTCGCTTTCGCGAAGGTGGATTTCTATTGATCGGCGTTGTCGTAGTCCTAACCATCGGCGCGATCATCGTTCGCCGCAGCGGCGACGGCGTCGCGCGATGGGTGGAGGAGAGGTTCGGGCATCTTTCGGCAAATTTCGGTCACAGGATGGCGCAGAAGGTGCGTGAGTTTGGCAGCGGTTTGGATACGATTCACAGCCCGGTTTCGTTGATTCTTCTGATTCTGGTGTCGGTGGGAATGTGGTATGCAATCGCTCTTGCCTACCAGGAGGTCACGCATTCTTACGGCGTGCCTGCGTTGGAAATTCCCGTCTCGCAGGTTCTGATTCTCATGGGAGCTAGCATGTTGGGTTCGATGCTACAGTTGCCCGCGGTTGGCGGCGGTTCGCAGATGGCAACGATTGCGGCGCTATCGAGCGTGTTCGATGTTCCGCCGGAAATGGCCGCTAGTTGCGGGATTCTGCTGTGGCTGGTTACTTTCGCGGCGGTTGTGCCTTTGGGGCTGATTCTGGCGCGCCATGAGAGACTTTCGCTGCGCAAACTCTCGGCGGAGAGCCACTTGGCGGAGCAGACTTCGTAGCTGACTCCCTCGATTAACCAGTAACAATTAACCACTAAGGACACTAAGTTACACTAAGGGAAACCTGCCAGCACATTCGGGAGCCGCAGGGGAGCAGACTTCGTCGGTGACTCCGACATCTGGGCTATTCATTCCTGTCGGTGGGATTTTAGTGAGGCGGCGCTGGGCCGAGGAATGACTTGAACACAAATGCGCAAACCGCCGACGCGAAGGCGGTTTCTGTTACTAAAAGCGAACAAGGACCGCCAGAAAACGTTTGGGGATCGCCAGCGGTCCGTAGTAAGCTGCGGGCTTGTCCTAGCGCGGGAGGGTGTAGATGGGCGGGACGGCTGCAATTAGCGCTAGCAGGTTCTGGGCCGCGATCGTCACATTCTGCACGTTGCTGGCGGTGCCGGCGCGGGCCCAATTTGAAACGCGCTCCAGCTCCGGCACGGCGACAACACCCATCGCCGTGGTTGCGGCGGACTTTAACCACGATGGAAAAATCGACTTTGCGACCGGCTCACTTACGGATCCAGAGGTTCAGGTTTTCCTTGGTAATGGAAACGGTACCTTTCGGGCCCCGGCCGCTTACGACGTGGGCCTAGGAACCGGCCCGCTGGTTGCGGCCGACCTCGACGGAGACGGTAATGTCGATCTTGTCGTAGTTAACGGCGCATGTCCTAATGACGTCTGCGATGACAGCGTGGCCGTGCTGATCGGCAACGGTGACGGGACCTTCCAGCCCCCCGTATACTATGCGACACCGCCGGGGCCTTACGGTGTGGTCGTCGGCGATTTCAACGGCGATGGAAAGCTCGATATCGCTACTGCGAACAAGAACGACTACACCAGCGTCTGCGCGTGCGTAGGAGTGTTGCTGGGCAACGGCGATGGGACATTTCAGGAGCCCGCGATTGTCACTTCTCTTGGCCAGTATCCTTGGGCCGTAGCAGCCAGCCACTTCACGAACGGTAAGAACCTGGATTTGGCGGTCACCTTCAGCCTCCCGAGTTCGGGTGAGGTACAGATACTCTGGGAAATGGGGACGGGACATTTCAGTTGGGAGCAAATTACACCGTCGCACCCGAGCCCTTATCGATCACCACCGCTGACTTCAGGAACGACCACAGGACCGATATCGCTGTCGGCGAGTTCGGGGGTATGGGCGTCGCGGTCCTGCTGGGCAACGGCGACGGGACCTTCGAGCGGCCAGTCGTTTACAAAGCCGGTACCCCGCTTGGCGTCGCCGCTGCTGACCTGAATGGCGACGGCAAAGTCGATCTCGTGGCCGTCACTAACGCCTATTCACACGGGCAGTCGGTGGGAATCGCCGATGTGCTCTTGGGAAATGGAGACGGTACGTTTCAGAACTCGATTTCCTACACTGCAGGCGAGTTTCCCAAGGCTGTTGCCATAGCCGATTTCAATGGCGACCACATGCCTGACATTAACGTTACCGACCAGGATGGATACACGCAGATTGTCATACTGAACACTGGGGTGGCGAGCTTCTCTCCCACCACTCCGTTGAACTTCAGAAAGCAAGCCGTCGGCACAAGGAGCGCCCCGCAGAAAGTCATGCTGACCAACACCGGCAAAACCCCGCTGACGATCTCTTCGATGAAGGTCTCCGGTCAGTTCGGCATGAGTTCAACATGCGGCAAAGGAGTGGCTGCGGGCAAGGGCTGCTCCATCAGCGTGACCTTCTCGCCACAATCGCAGGGCGCGAAGTCCGGCACTGTCACGATCAATGACAGCGCATCCTCCAAGCCCATGGTCATCGAGCTTTCGGGGATTGGGACGTAGATTCGAGCTTTCTCCCGCGCAAATCCTTTGCTGGCTCCCCTGATACAATCACGTCTTCAGACCCAAACGCCTTAGCCTGATCGGAGCACCATAAATCAGCGCCATGAAATGCCCTTTTTGCGCATTTGCCGAAGATAAGGTAGTTGATTCGCGGGAGAGCAAGGAGGCGGAATCGATCCGCCGCCGCCGCGAATGCCTGAAGTGCGGCAAGCGGTTTACCACTTATGAGCGCATTGATGAAATCCCTTACATGGTGGTGAAAAAAGATGGACGCCGGGAGAAGTTCGACCGCCAGAAGATCTTGAACGGCTTACTTCGCGCCTGCGAGAAACGGCCGGTTCCCATCAGCAAGCTGGAACAGATTGTGAACGAGACGGAATCTTTTGTAATCGAATCGTCCGAACGCGAACGCAAAACCAGTGAATTGGGCGAGCTCATCATGAACCGGCTGCGCCGATACGACAAAGTCGCGTATGTGCGTTTCGCTTCGGTTTACCTTGATTTCAAAGATGTGAAGGAATTCATGGATGAGTTGAAGGATCTTGTGAAAGCTAAAGATAGTGTAGAGGTTCGGGCGAAGACTCAGAAGGTTTGAATTTGCGCCGATAGACCTGAATATGGCACATAGAATCACGCTCATCCCCGGCGACGGAATCGGACCGGAAGTTACCAAGGCCACGGTTCGCATTCTCGAAGCGACTGGGGTGAAGTTCGACTGGGAGTCGTTCCAGGTTGGGGCCGATGCTTACAAGGAGTATGGAGAATACATTCCCAAAGAAGCGCTGCAGTCGATTGAGCGCACGCGGGTGGCGTTGAAGGGACCGGTGACAACGCCCGTCGGCGGCGGATTTTCCAGTATCAATGTTGCCCTTCGGCAAAAGTTTGAGCTGTATGCAAATTTCCGGCCGATCCGGAATTTGCCGCATATCCCTACGCGATATCCCGATGTTGATCTCATCATCGTGCGCGAAAATACGGAGAGCTTGTATTCGGGGCTGGAGCATGAGGTGGTTCCAGGGGTAGTTGAAAGTCTGAAGATCATCACCGAGAAGGCTTCGACCCGCATTGCGAAATTTGCTTTCGAGTACGCCCGCAGAAACCAGCGCAAGAAGATTCACGCCATTCACAAAGCCAACATCATGAAGTTGTCGGATGGATTGTTTCTTCGCTGCTGCCGGGCAGTCGCCAAAGAATTTCCTGAGATCACCTATGGCGAGCACATTGTAGACAATACCTGCATGCAGCTGGTGATGAATCCGTATCAGTACGACATGCTGGTGATGGAAAATCTATACGGCGATATCATCTCGGATTTGTGCGCGGCGTTTGTCGGAGGGTTGGGATTTGTGCCCAGCGCGAACCTGGGCGAGCACTGCGCGATTTTCGAGGCGGTGCATGGATCGGCGCCGGACATTGCGGGCAAGAACCTGGCGAATCCGACTGCGCTGCTTCGTTCCGGATTGCTGATGCTGCGGCATCTGGGCGAGTTCGACGCCGCGCTGCAGATTCGTAACGCGCTCGAAAGGGTTTACCGGCATCCGGAAAAGCTGACCAAAGATATTGGCGGCAAAGCCGGAACTTCCGAATTTGCCGATTCTGTCATCGAAGAAATGGATGCAGTCAAGGCGTCACCCGCCAACGCGCAATAAGTTTGTCGCGATTTCCTTCTGCAAGCAAAACTCCAAGATAGATAGAGCAATGAACGCCGGTGGAATTTTCCTGTTGACGGTTGTGTTTTCGGTGTTGAATGCTAACGATAATAGATTTTCACTCAACACTCGGGCCTCACCTGTTTTGAGGCAAAAGGGGCAAACATGAAACATCGTTTTATCGTGGCAGTAGTGTGCAGTTCAGCTTTGCTATTTCTCTTCACTGCTCGCGCTGCGGCGCAAGGCGGCGAACTGGTCGCGGCTGAATACGGAGCAGGCGGTCACCGCGTCGATGTAACTCCACAAGTGCGATCCTATATGCATGACGGGGTTCTGCAGTTCGATGTCCGAGACCAGGTCTTCGGCGTCGATCCGGC
>DASXEG010000049.1:0-2767 GCA_036490235.1 Candidatus Sulfotelmatobacter sp.
GTATCGTCGCGCGACGCAAAGATTTTCTCGCGATGCGGTTTCGGATTTAGAGCGAAGCGGCCGTATCCGACAACTCGCTTGAGCCCCTTGACCGGCGTTAGCTTTGCAACTAGTATTCTCCCCGGCTCGCGAATCATGGAATCTGTAATCGGGCAAACGGTTGCTCACTATGCCATAGGTCGCAAGGTAGGCAGCGGCGGCATGGGTGTGGTGTATGAAGCCGAGGACACGCACCTTGGACGTCGCGTTGCCCTGAAGTTCTTGCCCCAGGAATTAGCCCAGGACGCAAATTCACTCGAACGCTTTCAGCGCGAAGCCCGGGCGGCTTCTGCTCTCAATCACCCGAACATCTGCACCGTCTATGCCATCGAGCAGCACGATCGGCAGCCCTTCATTGTTATGGAGTTGTTGGAGGGGCAGTCGCTGGGGGCCATGATCGGCGGCCGGCATCCGTTCGAGATCGACCGACTGCTAACCTTCGGGATCCAAATCGCCGATGCTCTGGAATCGGCTCATGCGAAAGGTATCATCCACCGCGATATCAAGCCGGCAAACATGTTCATCACGCCGCGGGATCAGGTGAAGATTCTCGATTTCGGCTTGGCTAGGATCGACACGGTAAAGTCCCAAATTGATGCAGCGGGGCAGTTGGAGACCATCGGACAGCCCAACGATCTGACTACGCCGGGCACCGCGCTCGGGACCGTATCATACATGTCGCCAGAGCAAGCGCGCGGACAATTTACCGATTTCCGAACCGACCTGTTCTCACTGGGAACCGTTCTCTATCAGATGGCGACCGGGATCCTCCCCTTCCAGGGCGACACGGCCGCAGTGGTTTATGAAGCGATCCTCAACCGCGACCCCGCTCCGATTATCCAGATTAGTCCAGCGCTGCCTCCAGGATTCGCCCGAATCGTGGAGAAGGCCCTTGAGAAGGACAGAAACCTGCGTTATCAGTCTGCCACCGATCTTAAGACCGATTTGATTCGACTCAAGCGCGATATTGATTCCGGGCACAAGCAGGCGTCTGGTACCGGTGTATCAGCCGCGGGGATTGGCAAACAAAGCGCGAAATCAGTGGCCGTTCTCTATTTCGAGAACCTGAGTGGAGCGAAGGATGATGAGTACTTTCGCGACGGGATCACAGAAGACATCATCACCGAACTTTCCAAGATCAAGGGTTTGAACACCTTCTCGCGCCCCACTGTGCTCGCCTACCGAGACAAGCAGGTGACCGCCGCACAGATTGGGCAACAGTTGAGAGCGGCTTATGTCCTGACTGGGAGCCTGCGACGCTCCGGGAACCGCCTTCGCATCAATACTCAACTGGTAGACACCGGCACCGATTTTCCTATCTGGTCTGAGCGCTACGACCGTGAGATGAAAGACGTGTTCGAGGTACAGGACGAGATCGCGAGCAAGATCGCCCAGGCACTGCGGATCACGTTGTCTCCGCAGGAGCAGGAAGCCATTGCCACGAAACCGACGGATAATCTTCAAGCCTACGATCTCTACCTGCGTGGCAAGAGCTACGCTCGGCGTTTGCAGCGGCAGGATCTCGAATTTGCTCTCCAGATGTTCGAGAACGCAGTCGTTCTGGACCCGAATTTTGCTCTGGCCTATGCCGCCATTGCCAACGTTTGCGCCCAGAATCATTACAATTACGGGCGTGATCCGGTTTGGATGCAACGCGCCATGAAGGCATCAGAAACGGCCGTTGTTCTGCGCCCCGATTTGCCGGAAGTGCAGGTGGCGCAGGCTTGGATCTTTTACGCGAATGGCAAGTTCGATGAAGCTGTAGCAGTCGTTCAGAAAGCGATCGACCGGAAGCGCGATTGCGAGGGAGCGTATTACATGCTGGGACGCACTTTGTTTGCGTCCGGGCGGTACCAGGAAGCGGCCAGTATTGCAGAGGCTGCGGTGGAGGCGAGTGGCGACGATTACAACATCTACGTTCCTATCATGAATGCTCTCGGAGCATTGGGAAAGGAAGATGCTCTTCGCAATTTTCGGCAGCGACGGGTGTCTGCGCTAGAACGCCACCTCCATCAAGTGCCCGAAGACGCTCGCGCCCGCATCCTCGTGGCGTCGGACTACGCCGGGATGAACCGACTGGAGGAGGCGGCTCGTGAAACGAATCTTGCTATCACACTGCGGCCAAACGAGGCCACAGTCTTATACAACGCCGCATGCACATTCTGCTCGATGAAGAGGAAATCGGACGCGTTGGAAGCCTTTAAGAAGGCGTGGGCCGCCGGTTTTCGAGACCAGGACTGGGCGCGCCGCGATCCCGAACTTGCTCTCCTTCACAGTGATCCTGAATTCGAACGACTCTGTCCTGCAAAATAGGCTTCACTGGTCGCTTAACGGCCACTCACAACCTTACGGCGAAGAAGTAACCATGGGAATTTGGCTGAGCCACTCGCCTACTCCGACAAAAGTCGGCCCCTGCCGGGCCTTGAAAAGCTTGAGATGAGCCGCGAAAGCTCGGGGTGCTGGCCAGCTTTCGTCCACCGCGAACGATGGGTGGGCCAGCTGTGCTCTTTCAGCACGTTGTCCATTCGACCAGAACCAGAGAAGCTGATTGTGCTGAAGCAATCTCTTCCGAGGAAAGATCGAATGGACATCCACAAGAATGCCCGACTTACCCTGCGCAGATACATCTGCAAAGCGGCACTTACAGCTCTCCTCGTCTTCATCTGTGTCTCCGCGGAGTCCGCGCCGATCCATTCGAGGACCTTTCGCGTGCATGGCACGATCCGTA
>DASXEG010000056.1:0-14236 GCA_036490235.1 Candidatus Sulfotelmatobacter sp.
GAATATTTGGTGCGCCCGGAGAGACTCGAACTCCCAACCCTCTGCTCCGAAGGCAGATGCTCTATCCAGTTGAGCTACGGGCGCGGCCACATGCATTTTACGGCAAACCGGGCACGAGGCGCACCGTGATCAGAGCCCTGCAGCGTGGCCCGCCGACTTCTCCACAGTTTGTTGCTGCTTGCTCCGCTTCAATGCCGAGAGGCATTCGCCATCCAGGCGCGCCGGGATATCGCGATCCATGATTTCGAACACGACTTCGGTGGGCAAACTTTCGCGGTAAGGACGTTTTTCGGAGAGAGCCTGGTAAACGTCGGCGACCGCAATCACGCGCGCCGGAATCGTCATGTCCTCCGCGGCAAGGCCCTCGGGATAGCCGGTGCCGTCGAGCCGTTCATGATGCGCGCCGGCCGCGTATGCAAGTTCCTCGAATCCACGTATGTTGCGCAATATCGTCCGGGTATAGGCGGGATGCATTCGCATGACGGACCACTCTTCAGGCGTCAGCTTTCCCGGCTTCTCCAGGATCGCATTCGAGACGCTCAACTTTCCAATATCGTGCAACAAAGCGGCGCGCCGGACCAGGGTGCAAGTGAAAGGATCCAATTTCATTCCTTCGGCGATCGCGATGGCGGCCTCGGCTACGCCAACCGAGTGCCGGAAGGTATAAGGCGACTTGGCATCGATGACCTGTGCGAAGGCGTGGCAAATGCTGTCAAGTCTCTCCGGGGTCGCCGGAAGGGCTGCGCCAGGCTCCATCTGCAAGACCCGGTCGCGAATGTTTGCCTCCTGCAGGTTTTGCCACAACTCGCGCTCGCGCTCCAAAGCCTGAACCACGCGGACAATTTCCGGATCGAACCATCGCCCGGCGCGCTCGGAAACCGCCTTCACTGCCGATCGCGCGCCAGAACGGTGCGCGAACACCTCGAGCGTCTGGCTTACGTTCATGATTCTGGCCGGCAAGGGAATCTCCTCGCCGCGCCGGGATTCCGGGTAGCCTCCGCCATTCCAATGTTCGTCCAGGCAATGAATAGCTTCAGCCGCGGTCTCGCTTAATCCGATCTTGCGGGCGATCTCTGCGCCACGCTCGCAGCGGGTGCCGATCAGTTCCGCATTGTTGCTCTTCATTTGCAGGCCGACTTGTGCGATTCGCCACAGTCGACGCGGAAGAGATGCGCCGGGGAGAGTGTTCCGCCAAACGAATTGAAGTCCGGAGAGCGAAACCTTCGTCCAGTCTTCGAACTTTACTTCGCGCTTCGTCTTGATCTCGTCCGCGCCCATGATCTGGTGAAGCCGCGCCGAATTGCTGCTGCAGCCGGAGTCTTTGAGCAGAAGCGCGTAGTAGAGATCGGACCGCTGTTCAGACGGCAACTGCAACTCATCGGCGATGCGCATGCCAAGGAAACAACTGCGTATGGCATGACCCATGGGCTGCCCTTCGGTGAGGTCCAGGGCGACGGAAAGCGCGGAGATTACGTCCGAAAGGCGAATGGCGCCCTGAGGGAAGGTGGTTGACTGGATTTCGGCGCACATGACGAATCGAGGTTCTTCATCGTCTCTTTTCCCCGTTACTTTCGAAAGTTACGTCCGTAATTCGTCGGTGAATGGGAATTAAGAAGTGCGCCGTGCTATTCCATTTCAAAACTCAAATACGTGAGGCCATCGCTGCGCTCGACCTGCATCGCAACACCTTCGTTCGTCTTCAAGTTTTTCACCGCAGCGCGCAGATCGTCCATCGACTTAATCGCTGTGCGGTTGAGTGAATGGATGATGTCTCCCGCCTGCAGGCCGGTATCGGGCGTAATCAGATCGGCGGCGCGACCCAGCACGACCACTCCGCCTGGAATTCGCAGTGGCCCGATCTTGCTCTGCAGGTCGGCGCTGATATCGGTCGCGAGAATCCCCAGACGCGAAACCAAGCTCTTTTCCGGATCGGCGGCGTCGAAGAGTTGATCCATGACGTCGCGCTCTTCAATCGCCGGAACATAAAGAGTTTTTCTCTCATCGCCGCGCAAGATTTCTAGCTTTAAAACACGATCGAGACGGTGCAGGTAAAGCGCGGAAGAAAGCTGAGGAATCGTTTCGATGCGGCGGTCATCGGCAGTGAGCACGATGTCTTGAATCTTCAGCCCGGCAGCGGCCGCGGGACCATCCGGCTTAACATCGGCAATGATCACCCCGAAGCGTTGCGCCAGGTTGAGGCCGTCAGCCAGCGACGGAGTAATTTCCTGCGCCGCGGCTCCGATCTCCACTTTGTGCACGTGCCCATACTTGCGCAGGCTGCGGTAGACGAAATCGACAATGCGCGCCGGAATGGCGAAGCCCAGGCCCTCGCTGCCGCCACCTTCAGAAAGAATGAAAGTGTTGATGCCGACGACCGAGCCATTCATATCCACCAGCGGACCGCCGCTGTTGCCGGGATTGATGGGCGCGTCCGTCTGGATGTAGGTCATCGCTTTTTCGGGATCCGGCTGGCGCGAGACCGCGCTGATCACTCCCATGGTCACGGAATTCTGCAATCCTTCCGGACTACCGATCGCAAATACAAGCTGGCCTACACGCGCTCGCTGCTGGAGTAACGACAGGGTCGGCAGATCGTTCGCATCAATCTTAAGTAGGGCGAGATCGGTATCTTTATGAACGCCGATTAACTTCGCCTCGAGGATGTGCCGCTTGCCCGCCGGGACGGGGCGGCCGTTATCTCCGGGTAGCGGCAGCGCCACGCGAATACGTTGCGCACCCTCGACCACGTGTGCGTTGGTCATGATGTAGCCATCAGGATCGAGAATTACGCCCGACCCGACGGCGTGCTGGCGAACGATGAGCGCGGTCTGTGAACGATTTTCCTCGTGGATCGGAGCGTAGCCGGTCACAAGAATCTGGACGACCGCGGGTGAAACCTTCGCAGCCAGGCCTTCGAGCGCGTTATTCAGGTAAACAAGAGACGCCTCAGCCGCGGCGGATTCGTCCGGCTTCGGCTGCGGCTTTGCGGTGGAGGGTTCGCGCTGCAGCGAGGCCGCGGGAGGCGCAGCGGATGTTTTCTGATCCGGAGTCTGTTGAGAGAACGAGAAATCCGCAAGAACGAAGACAACAACGAAGACAGCAACGAATACAGCACTAAAGACTCGAGCAATCAACGTGCAGCGGTGCTGACCGGAATTCGCTGCAGGCGAAAATGACGGGGGCATGAATGCGCTCCTAAACGAAAGCGATGTCCTATCAGACGGTAGCACGCTCCGACAGGTTGCAATTTAAGCGGTGTTTGGCTGACAGATGTTGAGCGCAGGCTAAAACCAATCGGGGAAAGCCAACTCGATCAGTCCCGGCACCCAGTAAGAATAGAATTCATCGTCGCAAATTTTGTATTTGCCGTATTTCTTGAGGGCGAACTCGCCCCAATGCGGCTGCGTTCCATCAATGTCAGTGAACCCATACTCGCGGGCGAGATTCCAGGAGCTGAAGACGCGGCCACTCTTTTCCAGGACATCGGGATCCGTGGCCAGCGCAACCACCGCGCGGCCGATGTAGCGCGGAGACTCTGAAACCATAAAATCCTCGGGCGCGTCGTTCTGGTCGCCACTGTTTTTGCCTTTATTCTTCCTCTTCTTTCCGGCATCCTTCCAATTCGCCTCGGTCACTCCCATGTGCTCAAGCACTCTTTCGGACCGCAGAAAGCCCGGAGTGACGGCCACCGACACGATTCCTTTCTTGCGAAGTTCGCGCGCCATGGCAAAAGCCAGCCGGATGACCGAAATCTTGACCAGATCGTAAAAAAGATTCCCGCGATAATAGAACGCGTCGCCATCGGTAATTTCGAAAATAATTTTTCGCCGCTTGCCTCGATTCTTCTCAAACATCAGCGGCACCGCGTAATGCGCCGTTATGATATGGGAATTGATCGCCTGCTTCAGCATCTGGAAACCTTTCTCCAGATCAAGCTTCCAGAACGGCTTGCTCCATTCGGTCAGCGAATCACCACCCCAGATGTCGTTCACGAGAATATCGAGAGTTCCATACTGTCGTTTGATCCCGGCAACCAGCCTTCTCACGTCCACCGGGTTGGTATGATCTACACGCACGGCAATGCCCCGGCCACCGGCTGCGGTCACCAGCTCCGCTGTTTCCTCGATCGTTTCAGGCTGTTTCGCTGACCGTCGGCCAGTCTTACGCGAGCTGCGCCCGGTACAATAAACCGTGGCGCCCGCCTCACCGAGGGCAATAGCGATACCGCGTCCAGCGCCTCGCGTTGCTCCGGCCACGAGGGCGATCTTTCCTTGCAACTTTTTGGCGGAAATCGGGTTCGAACTCTTCACGTTCATTTTTCCGGTACTTCTGTTTGCATTTGCCGGCGCAGATGATATCAAAATAGATTGCGCGAGCAAACTAAGACGAAAGAATGTCTTCCAATATCAGTGTGAGGCCCACGAGTCCTATACTGCGCTTGACTACGATAGCAAGCGTGTGCGTTCTGGTCGCGATTGCCCTCAGCATGATTCTCAACGGCTGCGGCGGAACTTCATCGCAGCCAGCCACCCAATCCTCCCAGCCAACCGGCCCCTCAGTGGTTATCAACTCATCCAGTACTTGCCCACAAAAAGGAGACTTTTTCTCAAGTTCCACCTCTCCGGCTACTTGTGTCTCCGCCAATCTTTCCGGATGCCCAAACGTCTCTAATTTGAATTTCACTTACAGTTACGACATGCCTGCAGGAACAGTCAAAGGAACGATCGTATTCCTTCCCAGCGGAAATGGAACTGATGATTCGGGAGACATGAATGCCGCCAGCGTTTATTTCGCTGCCGGCTACGAAGTGATACAAGTCGAGTGGAGCTACGACTGGGAGGTCGCCAATGCTGCTGTCCAGTACAGCGGCAGCAGCCAGTCGACCAATTTTCCGGCCAGCATTCGACTTTCTTCCTGCCGCATCGCCACATTTCTGAATTACGTGTTCAATGCGAACAATTCCTCGCTTTACAGCGCCGGCGGACGCTGCGCGCAAGGCAGCAGTGCGGGTTCCGCGGCGATCGCGTATGCACTCACTTTTTACGGCGCCGGAAACTACCTTGATGCAGTCGAATTAATCTCTGGCCCGCCGCTCGCTGATATTGAGCAGGGGTGTGAAGAGCCGGCTCCGCCCAGTTTCCAGGTCTGTCCTGAAGGTCAGTTCGGCTGCCAATTAGGAAATTCGTCGCCATGGACTTTGAGTCCGCAATACCAGGTGACTTCAATAGATCCCGGAGCAGCCCCCGGAGTCCGCACCTGGACGAGTGATAACTCGTGTGACCAGCTCGGCACCACTACTTCGGCAGCTTCGAATCAGGCATGGCTACAGCAGAGCATTGTGAACGATGGAACCAACAATCCCGTTTACAGCTATCCCACCACCGCAATGAGCGCATGGTTATGTGCGAGCGTCGATCAATCCGCTGCTGCGTGCACGGGAGGCATCGCCGGCGATGGCGGGCAGGGCGGCGTGCCGCAGACGAGTTGCCCCAACAACGCCACCTCGCAGGCGCAGATCTACTACGCCAAACTCGTCAGCGATCCCAACAATCTGCCCAAGTCCGCATTCAATGTGTATGCGGTGCTGAATTGTAACCAGCCCGAAGGAACCGACGGCGCCGATACAACCGTGCCCGCGTTGAACAATATCGATGGACGAGATGCGATTCAGGCGGATATGCTGCAGCGCTGTGTGAGGCCGTGAGGGGTTCGCGGTCCGCCATCCTGTTTCGCTCCACGGTGCGGCTTACATTCTCAGCTTATAGTCGCTATCTCCTGCGGCGATTCCGTCGACCCTCACCGCTTTCACGCCGCCATCGCTGCCGTCGCCATGAAAGTCACCGCCTTTAATGAAGCCGATTGCGCCGGGCGTGGTCGCCACAAAGCTTTTTAGAGCGGCTGAATTGCTTACCTCCTTCGGCGGCGGCGTCAATTTCCCGCTGAAAGCCGCCTGCAGAAAATATTTATTAAAGTCGGCGTCTCTCATGCCGCATACGATTTTCAGGAACGACGTTCGGTCCCCGGCTCCCTGCGCCGGGATCACCGCAGCCACGGCTGTTCCCGTATCCCAGCGGCTGCGATCCGAAAGAAAAATCTTCTTAAGTTCGCTCGTGCTCAGGTTGCCGACAGGATTTGAGACATTCACGATCACTACGATCGGAACTCCCCCCGCTTCCGCCACAGGAGCGCACGCGATCCGCCAGGCGAACCACGCGCTCGCCATCACCGAGATAGCGGCAATAAAATGCGCAATGCAAAATCTTCGATTCATCGCGTCTCTCCGCTAAAAGGTGAAAGCCACTTGTGAAGTAATGCCGTTGACGTCCGGCAACGCCCGCAAATCGTAACGGTCGTACTGCAGCTTCAGCGCCGAGTGCGCCGAGAAGTCGAACCTCACTCCCGCACTGGGGCCGTTAAGCCGGCCGACGAAACCGGTCACATCCAAAGGCGCGTATTGATTCGGGCTTGCGTAAATATAGACAGGATCGTTGCTGGAGGCGTTGAAGTACTGGTAGCGGAAGTAGGGCCGCCAGTTGCCGAAGGCGCGCGACCATTGCGAATAAAATCCGGCTGTATTGAAAATGCTTCCTGCGGGCTCGACGTGCCGCACCAGCAGGCCTTCGTTGAGAATCTCGTACTTGCTGTCCATGAATATGGCATGGACGGTTGCAATCGACTCCGATACGCTTGGGCCCGGAACTGAAAGGTTATCGTGGCGCAGCGAGAAGCCGAGCTGGAGGCCCGGGAATTTTTCCGGCCGGATGAACAGGCCACCGTTCACCGCCTTGCTGTTATTGGCGTCCTGGTTGTTCTGTGCCGGCTCCACCTCCGGTCCCCACCCTCGACCATTGCCGAGTTCGAAGACATAATTCAGGCCGAGATTTCCCGAAGGAATTTTGCCTGTCGTAGTGATGCCGACATCCTGCATCGGCAGGAACCCGCCCGTATCGTCAAACTGATAGAAGAACGGACGGTCTATGGCAGTTTCGAGAAACTCGCCTTTGTTGAACATTGAGTTATAGAAGCCGACCCAGGTGTGGTAGCGCCCAACTCCGATTCGGAAATAATCGTTTTGCCGGTAATTGAGCAGCAGGCGCTCGACATCCACCTGGATACTATTGTCGCTTTGCGCGATGAACAATGTTTCTCCCAAGGCCGAGACTTTGCCTGAGAGCCGGGCGGTCATGAACAGATCGAGCGAACCGAAGTCGAAGGTGTCGGGAATGTGGCTGAAGATGTTGGCGCCGACATCGCCGAAGACGTTCAGTTTCAGCCGCCGCGAAACCTCATTCACGGCGGGAGTTTCAACGACCGGCGCGGCAACGGGGGCTGGGGCTGGAGCCGGAGCTGCCGCTGGCCCAGGAGCGGGAACAGGAACGAGCGAGCCGACCGGCAACTGCGCCTTTAAGGCTTCAACTTCCTTTTCAAGTTCCTCAATGCGTCCAAGTAATTGCTGGTTGATCTCGGTCTGGTTTGTCGGCGAAGTCACGCTCTGCTGAGCGCGCGCGGAGTGCACCAGCATCAGAAGAAAGACCAAAACGGGAATCTGCGTCTGGCGGCGAAAGCCGAGGTTGTTCATAACGATGAGCAGCCAATGGCCACTGGCTTATGCCGAGCGGAAATCTGAGGCTGCATCATTCAACGTCGGCAATTGATTGCGGGAGTTTAATTACCAGTGCGTCAACGGAAAAAAATCGTGTTTCTGTGTCCAGTGTTGGTTCTGGTTGAGACCGGTTTGCCGCGAAAATACCCATTCGTCCTTCATCATGGATTCCGTCGCTCCGGTTTTTCGGTGAATTTGATCGGTTTCGGCCCAAAGGGGGGAATCTAAGTATTACCCTTAACTAATTCGCCATCAGGCTTTTATCCCGCTCCCATCCGTGATATAACCGCCCCTAAGCCGGAAAATGGCTGATTCCGCCCGCCAGGGAGCGTATCTTGATGGTATTGGCCTCATTTGCCGACAGAAAGAATGGAAGCCAGGAACGAGGAGGGACTGTGGCCGAAGAAGCGCGGACCGGAAAACGGTTTCCGTTGGAGTTACCCATCAAACTGCACAGCGAAAAAGCTAGCGGCGACGCAAAAGGAACCACGGGTAACCTGAGCGCGGCAGGAGTTTATATTCGCGCCGACGCATCGCTGGACGTGGGCTCGCCGGTGGAGTTCGAAATCACCCTGCCGCCCGATATGACGGGTGGTCAGGAGAACGTCACCATTCAATGCAAAGGCCGCGTGGTGCGCACGGATCCTACGGGCGCAAGCGAAGAAGGCCGCGGCGTGGCTTGCGTGATCGATTCGTATGAGTTCGTTAGAAACTCTTAAGCAGTTCCACATCATAAATTCTGTCGAACGACTTTTTGGAGCGCAGAAAACATGCTCAAACTGATTCTGGCCGATAATCAGGCAATTTTCCGAGCCGGCATTGCCAAAGTGCTGGCGGTTGAAGACGAGATGCGCATTGTGGCGCAGGCTCAAACCCCCGAGCAGATGTTTATGGCTCTGGATAAATTCCGCGCCGCGGTGTTGATCGTGGCGGCGGGATTTCACAACGATTTCGCGGCCATCGTCCAGGGTGCGGCTCGCGCCAAGACACGCGTGGTCGTTCTCGCCGATACCGGCGAGAGCGCACAGCGGCACATGGGCAACGGCGCTCACGGAGTGGTTTACCGGAACGTAACTAGCGCCGCTCTGGTCGATTGCGTCAGAAAAGTGGCGCGTGGCGAAACCTGGGTGCAGGACGTCGCCGTGCCCAGCGAACTCACAGAAAACGATATGGTCGGACTGCGCGTGCGCGACCGCCTGACCGCGAAAGAACTGCGCATCGTCGCGCTGATCGTACAGGGCTATAAAAATAAAGAGATCGCCACACAATTGGGAACAACCGAGCAGGTCATCAAAAATTATCTGCGCAACGTGTATGACAAGATTGGCGTCTCCGATCGGCTCGAATTGGCGCTGTTCACCATCCATCACCGCATTCTGAACGAGGCCGCCGCGGCGACTACGACGGCTCCGCCGGCGCAAGCTCCTGCGGGCGTGATGCCGTAGATTTTTTTTAGATTGCTCGAAGGCCGCCTGCGGGCGGCCTTTGTTTTTGTAAATTGAACGCATCGCCGCATATCCGGCAAACATCTATCCCTCATGGAATTTCGAACGCTGGGACGCTCTGGTCTGAAAGTGCCCGTGCTGAGTTTCGGCACGGGAACCTTTGGCGGCGGCAACGAATTTTTCAAGGCATGGGGAGAGACTGACGTAAAAGAAGCCACGAGGCTGGTTGATATCTGCCTCGAAGCAGGCGTCAATCTCTTCGACACCGCCGATGTCTATTCGGATGGTCTTTCCGAAACGATTCTCGGCAAGGCCATTGCCGGGCGTCGAAATGACGTTCTCCTCTCAACCAAAGCCACATTTCGCATGGGCGGCCACAACGGACCGAACGATCTGGGATCGTCCCGATATCACTTGATCAGCGCCTGCGAAGCCAGCCTGAAGCGCCTCGGCACCGAATACATCGACATCTACCATCTTCACGGCTTCGACGCGCTCACTCCTGTAGAAGAAGTTCTCAGCACCCTCAATACGCTAGTAACCGCCGGCAAAGTTCGCTACATCGCCTGCTCGAATTTCTCCGGCTGGCATTTGATGAAGTCGCTCGCGGTCTCTGACAGGTTCGGCTGGGCGCGTTATGTCGGTCATCAAGTGTATTACTCGCTCGTCGGACGCGAGTATGAATGGGAGTTAATGCCGCTCGCGCTCGACCAGGGTGTGGGCGCGCTTGTCTGGAGTCCCTTGGGATGGGGAAGACTGACCGGAAAAATCCGCCGTGGAAAGCCGCTGCCCGCGAAGAGCCGCCTGCACAAGACAGCAGAGAACGGTCCTCCAGTCGCCGATGAATATCTCTACAATGTTGTCGATGCCCTCGATGCGGTCGCGAAGGAAACAGGAAAAACCGTGCCGCAGGTCGCACTGAACTGGCTATTGCAACGTCCTTCAATATCGACCGTGATTTTCGGCGCGCGCGACGAAGAGCAGTTGCGCCAGAACCTCGATGCGGCGGGATGGATCCTGTCGACGGAGCAGGTTGCGAAGCTGGATGCTGCGAGCAACGTAACCCCGATTTATCCCTATTGGCATCAACGGCAGTTTGTGGAGAGAAATCCAGCGCCGGTTCCACTGCCTGAAATCGCAAAGCGGAAGTAGAACTAAAGAATGACTTCGGGGCATCCAATAAAATATGCCGGTTCAAATCGGGGCTAAGACTCATGGCTTTTCGCAGCCGACAGAGTTGCTATCGGACTGCCATCGGCGAATTGAGATGTTTCTCGGATCGTTTGCACGCGTAGCGGAAATTGTCGATAAACCGCTCGACCGGGAAGCAGCATCCGCTCTAGAAGTGGCTCTACGTTATTTTCGCGAGGCGGCGCCAAAGCATACGGCCGATGAGGAAGAATCTCTTTTCCCGCGTCTGCGCCGGCTTCAGAGTCCTGAAGTTGAAACCGCTCTTGCCACGCTCGACGCACTTGAGCTGGACCATCGCCGAACTGATTCCCTGCACGCCGAGGTCGATTCGTTGGGGAGGCGATGTTTGGAACAGGGTCATCTTTCCGATTCGGATTCGCAGCGATTCCGCGAGGCGGTGGCGGATTTAATTTCTACCTACAAAGAACACATCCGCATTGAGGACGAAGTCGTATTCCCGGTGGCAGGGAAGGTACTGGCCCAGACCGAGAAAACTGCTATCGCAGAGGAGATGGCGAAAAGAAGAAACGTGACTGGCTAAAGCGTGCGCTTCGCTCACCTTGGACGGACCCAAGCTGCCGGCCGTTCCAGTGGGCAATTTCGGCCAAGTGTTGAGCTACCCGATTTTTTCTCCCACCGATTTCGCCTGCGTGAACAAATAGAGATAATCCGGCCCTCCGGACTTCGAATCCGTCCCAGACATGTTGAATCCGCCAAACGGATGCGCGCCAACCATCGCCCCGGTGCACTTGCGGTTGATATAGAGATTACCAACCTGAAAATCACGAATCGCGCGCTCGATCTTGTCGCGCGACTGCGTATAAACCGCGCCCGTCAATCCGAACTCGGTATCGTTGGCTATCTCCATTGCATGATCGAACCCTCGCGCCTTGATGACCGCAAGCACAGGCCCGAAGATTTCCTCCTGCTCGAGTCTTGATTTCGCCGGTATGTCCGCAATCACCGTCGGACGAATGTAATACCCTTCGCCCGCTTCTGTCGCGCGCTCGCCCCCGGTGACTATCCTGCCATCTTTTTTACCCTGATCGATGTAGCCAAGAATTGTCTTCATGGAGCCTTCGTTGATCACGGCGCCCATGTTGGTATTCTCGGCGGGATCGCCAACCGTGATCTTCTCGACTCGAGCTTTCAATTGCTGCAGGAAGTTGTCATAAATGCGCTCGTCGACAATGGCTCGCGAGCAGGCGGAACACTTTTGCCCCTGAAATCCAAATGCTGCCTGCGCCACCCCCTCGACGGCGGCGTCGATATCCGCGTCCGCATCGACGATAATCGCGTCCTTGCCGCCCATCTCAAGAATGGTCCGCTTGATCCAAACTTGACCCGTCCCCTGCGTCGCCGCAGTTTTGTTGATGTTCAATCCAACTTCGCGCGAGCCGGTAAAAGCGATATAGCGCGTCTTGGGATGAGCCACGATGGCATCGCCGAAAGTTGCGCCCGAACCCGGACAGAAATTCACCACCCCTTCCGGCATCCCCGCCTCTTCGAGCAGTTCAACGAACTTCGCGGCGATGGTTGGCGAATCGCTCGATGGCTTGAGAATCACAGTGTTTCCGCTGACGATCGAAGCCACCGTCATGCCCGCCATGATGGCGCACGGAAAATTCCACGGCGGGATGACTGCGCCAACCCCAAGCGGAACGTACATGAGTGAGTCGCGCTCGCCCGGCAGTTGCACGGGCGCCTGCGTTTTCGCGAGCCGCAACGCCTCGCGGGCATAAAACTCGCAGAAGTCGATGGTTTCGGAGATGTCCGCGTCCGCCTCACCCCAGTTCTTGCTCACTTCAAACACCAGCCACGCCATAAAATCCATCTTGCGTTCGCGCAGCAAGTCGCCGACACGAAACACAAGATTCGTTCGCTCTTCGATCGAAGTCTTTCGCCACGATTCAAACGCTTTCAGCGCCGCGTTCATCGCCGGCTCCACATGCTCTCTGCCTGCCTTCTGATGAACTCCCACCACCTGCGAAGGCCGCGACGGGTTCAGCGACTGAATCTTGTCGGAAGTCTTGACGCGTTGTCCGCCGATAATGAGATCGTACTCACGGCCAAGCTGGCCGCGAACCCTCTCGATAGCGGCGCGCATTTTCCGCGCGTTTTCTTCGCGGCGGAAATCGTAAAAAGCCTCATTGATAAACGGGCCCTGGTGCGATGACGTTCGCGGACGTACAGGAAGCTCAGCAATTGCCATAGGAAGCCTCAGAAATGAATTTAGCGCAGGCGGAACGTATTTTAACACCGCAAGAACAGGGTTTTCCGCCCCCTTATTCGATTATCGAAAGTCTCATCAGGATTCGATGATGGCTGCCGGTCGCGCTGATTACCGTCCGAACCGGCCCACCAGTTCTGCCTGCCCGAGTGTGTGATTCCGTATCGCACGCTCTACATCCGCTTTACTGGCTCCAGCCTTCAAATCCAGATTGGAGTCGAGCGCATAGAGCTTAAAGAAATACCGGTGCGGTTTTCCGGCCGGAGGGCATGGGCCTCCATAGCCGGTCTTGCGAAAATCGTTCCGGCCTTGCAGCGCGCCGTTCGCCAGCTGCTCCTCCTTTTCAACTCCCTCGGGAAGTTCCTTGATGTTTGCGGGAAGGTCGTAGAGCACCCAGTGCACCCAGGTTCCGGCAGGCGCATCCGGGTCATCCATAATGAGCGCGAAGGTTTTCGTTCCAGCCGGCGCGCCGGTCCAGCTCAGTTGCGGCGAAATATCAGCACCCTGGCAAGTGAACTTCTTCGGGATCATATCGTTTGCCGGGAATGCCGTGGACGCGAGTTGAAGAGACATGGCCCCTCCGGTTTGCGCGAGCGCGGCAGAGTGGCAGAAAAACAGAAATGCCGCAGCCGTCGTGAACAGAGATAATCGCAACCTTTTCCCGCGATGCTTGCACCGATTCAAGAGAGCATTATTCGAGAATGTCATATCGATAACAGTCTAGTAGCTCAACATCCGAAATCCCACTTGAAAGTCTTATGCAATGCGGCCTGAGTCGATTCCGCGATTCGGGCCTTTCTACTTCGAAGCCTTCGTTGCCATAGTCTGCAGCACCGCCAACTGCCCGGAGATCGACTTCGGCAAATCATCCGCCGTTCCAGACTGAAAATACGCGACAAGGTTCCGTTTCAGCTCTGGCGGAATAATTCTTTGCGGCCTCGCGGTTAGGCGCGAAAGCAGTTGCGCATAAGTTTCATCGGCAAGCCGATAGGTTCCGACCTCGCTGGGATCTCCTGTATCGAGATTGAGATTAGCGAAATCAACAGGATCGTCCGCAGCATTCTCCAACTGATGCAGGATGTCCTCAAACCGATCGGCCGTGTGATTTAAGCTGTGCAAATAATCTTCCTCGGATTGCGTCGTCGGAATCTTGATGGCGAGATCAGAAATGGGCCCGACCTTTGGCAGCACCCAGACGAAGATTGCCAGCAGATGCGCCCCTACTCCCGGACCTCGCCTTGCCTGCTTCCAGCGGCGATCATAATTAGTTTGAGCGACGCGCGCGGCAAACAATCGATATGCGTCATCGTTCGGATGAGGCAGAAACTGATGCCGGTGCAATACCACTTCGGCGGCGGCAAAGGCGGGAATAAATCGCCGCACTGAAATGCGATAGCTTCGCAGCGCGGGATGCGCGCGCCCCAGGACTTCGTGAACGTCAAGTCCGTAAGCCTCGGCGAAGGCGGTTCCCAAAACTCTTTTCGGCACTTTGAAGCCGATGAATCTCTGATAGGAGCGCGGAGCGAAAGCGAAGCTCGAGAGTTCGTCAATATCGAAGGCAAACTCAGTTCGAATGTGGCCATGCGGACTTTCACCATAAGTTACGCTGCGGCCGTATTTGCGCTGAAGCTTCGGAAAAGCAATCGCAGTCGCGGGATTGATGGCCTGCGAGTGGCCGATCGAATCGCCCAAATAGTGCGATAGCGCTCCAATGGCGAATGCATACTCATCGATCGTATGAGCGTTGCGAAAAAGGGCCGCAATAAA
>DASXEG010000076.1:0-59858 GCA_036490235.1 Candidatus Sulfotelmatobacter sp.
TACACGAGCTACGGTTCGGAAAGAGATCTTCGTCACAAGAACTCGTCTACCAGCCGGTAAACGACGTCGGCCTGACTATTCACGGTCCCCATTTTCCCAGGAATTCCTAAATAGCTGTTGTACAATTGTACGTGTGACTAGTGCTCAGCATGGAAATTGTAATTGACACCTCCGCCGTTCTGGCTGTCATCGCGGAACAGCCGGAAAAACCCGCCCTGGTTCGACTGACGCGCGGCGCGGCGCTGGTTGCCCCCTCCTCGGTTCACTGGGAAGTAGGGAACGCCATTTCGGCTATGTTTAAGCGTAAAGTGATCGGGATCGGCGACGGGCTGAGGTTGCTGGAGGCGTATGCCGCGATTCCGATCCGTATGATCGATGTGCAATTGAAGCAGGCAGCCGAATTGTCCGCCCGGCTGAATGTCTACGCCTACGACGCTTACATAATCGCCTGCGCGATTGACCAGAAGGCGCCGATTTTAACGCTCGACAATGGGTTACAAAGGGCGGCCCGGCAATCGAAAGTTAACCTGATGGAGATAAGTACTTCATGAAGTCATACACCTATTCTGAGGCGCGTGAAAAGTTTGCCACGGTCTTGCGAAATGCTGCGCGCGAAGGCATGGTTGAAGTCCGCCAGCGTGACGGCAAGATATTTCGGATCCTTCCGATACGAGAATCCAAGACGTCGCCGCTCGCAGTAAAAGGCGTGAAACTGCGACTCTCCACTGCAGACCTGGTGACTATTGTGCGCAAGCAGCGCGAACGTGGATAGTTCGGGTCTGGGGCTGGGCGAATCCCACTACCACCCTCGCGTCTGCAACATCTGCCCCTCATCCAGCGCACTGACAGCCAGACCCTTCATCGCTCCCTGCAAATCCTCACTAACCTCCAACAGCACCTTCGGGTCCTGATAATGCGTAGCGGCGAGCACGATCGCCCGCGCGCGTTTGGCAGCTTCTTCGGGATCGGCGAATTCGGTGGAGTCCTTCATGAAGATTCCGCTGCCTACGAATATGGCTTCAGCTCCAAGCTGCATCACCAGCGAAGCATCAGCCGGAGTAGCGATTCCTCCCGCACTGAAGTTAGGCACAGGCAGCCTGCCTTCTTTAGCAACCATCTTGATCAACTCGTAAGGAGCCTGATGCTCTTTGGCCTTAGCGTAAAGTTCTTCTTCGCCAAGCACAGTGAGAATTTTCATCTCCTGCACAATCTGCCGCATGTGCTTAACCGCATGAACCACATCTCCAGTACCAGCCTCACCCTTAGTGCGAATCATAGCCGCCCCTTCGGCAATACGCCGCAAAGCCTCCCCAAGATTCCGCGCCCCGCAAACAAACGGCACATTGAAAGCGTGCTTATCGACATGATGTGCCTCGTCAGCAGGCGTAAGCACCTCAGATTCGTCAATGTAATCGACGCCGAGTTCTTGGAGAATCTGTGCTTCCGCAAAATGTCCGATGCGGCACTTCGCCATCACCGGAATCGACACCGCGGCCATGATCTCGCGAATCTTTTTGGGCGAGGCCATGCGCGCCACTCCGCCCTCAGCACGGATTTGCGCGGGCACGCGCTCAAGCGCCATCACGGAGACAGCCCCGGCTTTTTCGGCGACGACAGCCTGCTCGGCATTCGTCACATCCATAACTACGCCGCCTTTTAGCATTTCGGCTAAACCGGTTTTCAGGCGGAGGGAGGTGTTGTTGGAGCCGTTGTTGTTCGACATTTGTTGGATACCTTTTCGCTAACGCGAAGGATGGGCGCGTGGCGCGCCTGATTTATTTTACAGGGGGTTCCTCATTCGCGGTACTGCCGATAAGTTGGCGCGGTGAGACGAAGCCAAAGCCCCGCTTTACCTCGACCTCGCCCTTGCCGGATGACAACGGAGAAATAACTTAGGGCATCACGGGCAATACGAGGTGCGATGGGAGATCGTGCGAGCAGTAAATGCGTTGCGTGGCTGGGACGTAATCTTCCGCGGCGGCTTTGTAGATGCTGGGCACGTACTTCTGCGGGTTGCGGTCGATTACCGGGAACCAGGTGGATTGGATCTGCACCATGATGCGATGGCCTTTTAGGAAGACGTGATCGTGGTCGCGGAGCGGGACGTTCCATTCGGTTGGTTTGTTCGGAGTTAGCGCGTGCGGTTGTTCGTAGCTTTCGAGATAGCGGCCGCGGCGGACTTCCATGGCGATGGGTAACTCGTAGCCGTTCAGCGATTGTGCGTACTGGCCGGGCTTGGGACCATCTTCCGCTTTCCATTCATTTTTCTGCGCGTTCTGTGGGTAGACGTCGATCAGCTTCACGATGAAGTCGCTGTCGGTGCCGGAGGTTGAGGCGAAGAGATCGGCGGCTAGCGGGCCGGTTACGGTTAGATCGTGATCGAGCGGCGCGCTGGTGAAGGTGAGCACGTCGGGGCGGTTATCGACGAAGCGCTGATCGGCTACCTCCCATGTGCGCCAATCGCCGGCGGGATATGTGGGTGAGATTGGGCGCTGGCGATAGGGAACGGGATTCGCCGGGTCGGAGACGTACTCGCGATAGGGTTGCGGTGGGTTTGCGTCTTTCGGTTGGGGCGCGTCGAACGATAATGTGCCATCGTTGTGGAGATAAAGATTCGTCGTCTTCGCTTCTTTCGGTGGCCATGCGGCGTAGGTGTGCCAGGAGTTCGATCCGCTCTGGAATGTGCTGGCCTGCCATTGTGGTTTTTGGCCTTCGCCGTGAAGGTAGTAGCGGAAGAATGGCGCTTCGATGGTTTCGCGAAATTCGCGGGCAGTTTCGTGGCCTCCGAAGGGAATCAGGCCGATGGTGTCACCTTTCGGCGATTGCCATTCGCCGTGGTACCAGGGTCCGGCCACAATGAAATCGTCATGATTCGGGTTGCTCTGTTCGGCGTGACGAAAAATTTGCCATGGTCCCCAGGGGTCTTCCTGATCCCAGAATCCTGCGACGTTTAAGTTGGGGACGGTTGATGCGCGCAGCTGATTCACCCACGCTTCTTTCTTCCAGAATTCGTCGTAGTCGGGGTGGTCGATGGTGGAATTCCAGTAGGGAATCGAGCCGTGAAGATATTTCGCGTTGATGTTGGAGAGGGGACCCAGATTCAGGTACCACTCGAACGTGTCGTAGGTTTCGAATTCGAAATGCTTGTTTTCGTTTTTGTCGGACTGTTCCATTACGGCGTATTCGAAGTCGTAGCTTTCTCGCAGAGCGCCGTAGCGGTGGTCGTCATCGTTCATCCATTGGTCGACCGGCGAGGCTTGCTCGCTGATGGCTTTCAGCGCGGGATGCGGATGAAGAAGAGTCAGCGCGGTGGTTAGGCCGTCGTAGGATACGCCGACCATTCCCACTTTGCCGTTATTGTTGGGAACATTCTTGACTAGCCAGTCGATGGAGTCGTAGGCGTCGGTGGTTTCGTTGGTGGCCTTGGGGTCGGTGAGATCGACTTGGGAAGACAGGTTGAAAACGCCTTCGGATTTGAAGCGTCCACGAAGATTTTGGACCACGAAGACGTAGCCGTCTTTGGATAATTCCTTCAACGATGCGGACATTTCGGTGGGGGCTTTTGCGGGGACGCCGTAGGGCGTGCGGCGGAACAGGATGGGCAGAGGGCCGTGTTGGTCGAGGGGGGTGAGGATGACAGTTTGAAGATGGACGCCGTCGCGGACTGGAACCATTACTTCCTGATAGTTGAATAGCGGCTTGGATTCGGTTTGGGAAGCTGGTTGCTGGGCGGTTTGGGCCGCGGCGGAAATCAGGACGATGGGAACGAGGAAAAAGTAGAGGGATTTCCTTTGAGTGGTTTTCATTGGCGCGCGCAGTATACAGCAGAATTGGGTTGGAAGCTGCTCCTGATCTGGAGCCGTCATTCACTTCTCGCAAGGGAAGCGACCCGGCTTAACCCGGGATCGGGCGAGAGCTTGAATCTTGTTGAGTGTATCGGTTGCTTGGGTGTCGTATGGTCCCTCTCGCGGCTGTCGCCGCGTTCGGGATGACAGCTTGCGCGAGAGTCGTTACTCCTGATCTTTACCTTTAATCTTTATCTTTAAAGCTTTATCTTTAGATCTTTATCTTTCTAATCTTTAATTTCTTTATCTTTCTACAATCTTTATCTTTTCTACGTATTTGGCGAACATCTTCTCTGGATCAATGGCGATGAAAATGCCTTTGCTGCGGGCCAGGACTTCGCCTTTTTCGTTCAGGATTTCGGCGGCGTTCACGTGGGTGCGTCCGCGCTTTTTTATTTCGCGGCCTTCGACTCGTAGCGGTTTGTGGAGCGGTACGGGCTTCAGGTACTCGACCGTCATTTCGCGGGTGAGCGCTACTACGTGGTGCAGTTTATTCACCTTGCCCATGGCGTCATCAAGGATGGAGGCAATGATGCCGCCATGGCAATGGCCGGGAGGTCCGCTGTAGCGGTTGGAGAGGCGGAAGCGGCAGACGAAGGTTTGCCGTTTTTCGTCGAGGATAAATTTCAGCTTCATGCCGTCGGGATTGTCCTGGCCGCAGACGAAGCAGTTGTTCTTCTGCATTTTCAGGTAACGGGTTTCGTGGCCTTGGGGCTTGAGCGGCATGGTGGGATTGTAACTAATCAGCTGCGTCTATATGTTGCGGGGAAGGTTTTGACTTCCCGCAAAGAAAGCGAGGGGTTTCCGTTGTGCTCAGAGCAAGTGGGCGCCTCTGAGAGAGAAATGACACGGGAACGCTACTAGCTCGTCATAGTTGATTTCACGATTCTTGATTTCAGCGACGGCGCATCGTGGGGAGCCTTTATTCCCTAGCTGTGCGCGGCTTTCCAATTGAATTCACTCTTTAATTTGTGATTAACTCACTGGGAGTATTTTGTTCCCCCCTGCACCAGCGAAACCTTAAAACGACCGAGGAAGTACTATGCCAGTAGCGGCTCGATGGCGACTTCAATGGATGATTGTGCTCGCGTGTTTTGTTGCGGCGAGCGGATTTGCGCGGGCTGCAAGCCAGCCGCATTACGTGGTGACAAACGACGACATCGCGTCCGAGTTCGGCATTATCGAGAACTCTTACACGTTTTATCCGGTGGGAGCGAACGGAGCGCTGGGCACGGGAATTCAAGTGGTGAGTTCAAATCCGGGCATCTCCGGCGGTTATTTCGGAGCGAACCGGCTGGCGTTTCTCAATAGCGGAAGCGGACAGTGCGTTTATGCCTCCGAGGCGCTGGATGGCGATGTCGTGGGTATCGACATAAACACACTGCAGGTGGGAAGCCCGGCTTTTGGTTCGTCTACTGACTCCGGTTCGGCGAACGGCATCGGGCTCGCGATGAACACGCAGTATTTATACGCTGGATTTTCGAGCTCCAACACGATCGCGACTTTCCAGGTGCAAGCGGATTGCACTTTGACTTTTATCAATGACGTCTCTGTTGCCGGGCTGCAGAGCGGGTTTATCGAGGGGATGGCTATCTCCGGAAATATTCTTGTTGCCACTTACGGAGATGGTTCGATCGAGTCGTTCAATATTTCGAACGGTACTCCGGTTTCGAATGACGATCTGCAAAATTCGACGAGCGCGCTGAGCGCGAATTTCGCTACTTATCCAACTTCGGTCGAGATTACCCAGGATGGCCACTTTGCGTTGTTCGGCGACACGTCGACCTCCGACATCGTCGAAGTTTCGGATATATCCTCCGGCAAACTTTCGAAGACCGTTGCCTACAGCCTTGGGCACGCAATCAGTTCCAGCAACATTCTGTTGAGTCCAGACGAGACTCTGCTTTATATCAGCAGCACGCAGGGCGACAAGATCGCGGCGGCGTTTTTCAATGCAAGCACTGGCAAGCTTACCTTTGGGTGCGTCTCGGGCAGACTTAAGGGATATGTGACGAATTTTTCGTACCTGGGAAGTTTGGCTTTGGAGACGAACACAGGGACGGGCGGTGCGATTTATGCGGCCGAGTTTGGAAGCGCGTCGGGAATCGCGGTGGTCAACGTGACTTCGACGAACGGCCAATGCACATTGGCGGAGGGCTCTAATTCGCCAGTTGCCGACCCGAACAGTTCGTCGTTGCTTTCGATTGGAACGTTTCCACCGAGAAACTTTTAGTTGTGGCACGAATATTTTAGGAGAGCGGAATCATGTCGAGGTTTGTGAGGACGGCGGCAGGGTTGATCATCTGTGGAATCTCGTTGGCGGCGGCGGCGCAGTGTCCGCCGCGTCCGACGGCTGGGAGTGTAGTGCAGGATGCGCTGAGCCTCTCCTCGCAAAACGGAGTGCTGAATGCTGCATTGGACATGGGCTACTCCGTCGATACATTCGGTTATACGCATTATTGCTACAAGTACAATGCGGGTTCGACGGTAGTGGAAGCGCCAACGCTGCGGTTGAATCCGGGCGATCAGCTTGTGCTGGGAGTGAAGGACAGCATTCCGGTTCCCGGAGAGCAATCAATGAGCGGGATGGATATGACGTCGCCGGGGGCGCAGTGCGGTGACGGCGGGACGGCTACGCTGCAATCGACCAACGTTCATTTTCATGGGCTGAATGTGCCGCCGATTTGTCATCAAGATGATGTGCTGACAACTTTGATTCAACCGGGCGCCCCGCCTTTCCAATACAGCCTGCAAATTCCGACGACCGAGCCGCCGGGACTTTATTGGTATCACCCACACGTGCATGGGTTCACCGAGTTCCAGGTGAATGGGGGCGCGGCTGGCGCGCTGGTAGTGGAGGGAATGGAGAAGTATCGCCCGGAGGTAGCTGGATTAAAGGAGCGGGTGTTTGTGATCCGGCAACAGTATCTGGTGCCGTGGGTTCCCGGGCCTTATCAACTGACGATCAATTTTCAGACCACGCCTTCTGGAGTGGGGGCTCCGGGATCGCCGATTATCCAGGTGAATGCGGGAGAGAAAGAATTTTGGCGGGTGGCGAATGCCTCGCTGCAGGATTTTATGCCGCTGCAGGTGACGATCGACGCTGTCCCACAACCGCTCGAGTTGGTCGCGATTGACGGCTATCCACTGGCCGCGCCGCGAACGGAAAAAACGATTCTAATTCCTCCTGCGGGGCGGGCGGAGTTCATTGTGCCGGGATTTTCCGCGAGCCAGTCTCCGCAATTCGGCACGGTGGCATACTCGACCGGGCCGACGGGCAATCCGGATTTGGCGCAGTTGCTCGCCAAGATTCAGGTGCTTTCCAATGGCAGCGCCAAAGGCACGGTCAAGTCGAACACGACTGCTCCGGCGGCGAATCCGAATAATCTGAAGTTCGCGGGCTTGAAAGATGCAACGGTGACTGCGAACCGGAACCTTTATTTCTCAGAGGAGTTCGGCGGAACCAATGGGCCGATTCAGTTTTACATTACGGTGGATGGGCAGCAGCAGCGGGTTTTCAGTCCAACGGAGAAGCCTGCCATCGTGACGCATGTGGGAGCAGTGGAGGATTGGACGATCGAGAACCGCGCGCTGGAGACTCATGCATTTCACATTCACCAGATTCATTTCATGATGCTGGAGGTGGATGGCAAGCCGGTAGCGAATCAAGATATGCGTGACACGATTGAGATTCCTTATTGGTCGGGCAAGGGGCCTTATCACAGCGTGAAGGTGAGAATGGATTTCCGCGATCCGACGATTGCGGGGACGTTTGTGTTTCATTGCCATATTCTGCTGCATGAGGATCTGGGCATGATGCACAAGATACTGGTGCTGCCGAATTAATTCGTTCTCCGCGTGATGCTGATGGATGTTTTTCTGCCTCTGGCGAGGAACAGCAGATTCCTCGCTCTGCTCGGAATGACAAGATCTTCGCTCTGCTCGGAATGACAAAGACTTGCGCTCTGCTCGGAATGACAACGATCTTCGCTCTGACCGGAATGACAAATATCCGCGAGGTCCAATTAGGAGGCTGAGTTTCATGCGACGCTGGTTATACATTTTCTTGCTTGTTCTGTTTGCGATCACGATGGCGGCGGTTGGATATGCTTTGGGTAGCTGGAAGGGATCGACGGTTCATGCCGCGCCGCCGCAGGAGTCGCCGGATTATTCTGCGCGGCTGACTCAGGGGATGGTGCCGAAATCGTATGGCCGCGTGGCGGCGGTCATTCCCGATCAGATTGGAACGGGGTTGATTTTCGAGGATAGCGAGGGGACGATTCGGTTTGTAAGCATGACTGGGATGAAAGAGGGCGAGTTCGCGCGGTATGAGGGCGCGCCTACGCACGGGGGAATTCCGAAATCGTACGGGCACTTGGTGGGGGCTGTGGTGAATCCTACGGGGACGGGTTTGGTGTTTCAGGATGACGCGGGAACGATCCGGTTTGTGACGATGACTGGGAAGATGGAAGGGGAGTTGACGCGGAAGTGAGGGGATGCGATTGAACTTTGAGTTCGAGCGCCAGTTCGAGCCTAGTTCGAGCCTAGTTCGACGGTGCGGCAGTGGGCGGCTTGATTTGCATCGCCGGATCGCCTAGCAGGTTGTAAGTTTTGCGTACGGCAGTGTCGGTGATGCCGACCTTCGCTTTGACTACGGCGTCTCCCAGGGCTAGCTGTGGAGGATTCATCGCAGCTTGAACTACGAGCTTATCGAGAATGGTTTGCGGCGTGGCTTGGTTCAATCCGCTTGAGGCCAAAACTGCTACTGCTCCGCCGTTTGGCGCGAGCATGAGCGTTACTGCCAGCGGCTGGTCGTAAACATCCTGGAAGAAACCGTTCAGGCAATCCATGATCAGGAAGACGGGCAGAGATGTGCCGTTGGTGAGCGCGTTGGCGCCGTTGTTGTCGAACAGATCGGAGCCAGACCACATATCTTCTGAGCCGTGGCCGGCGTAGTTGACCAGCAACTGGCCGGAGTTGATGTCGGCCACGATGGCCGCGGCCGCTTGCGGAATGCCCATGGTTGTGGCGAAAACGTCATTCACCTGCATCGACTTCGGCAACTGCGCCTGGACTACGAGGCTATCCTGCGAGAAGTTCTCGGTGTCGTTGACGTCGGCGACCATCAGAGCTTGATCGATCCACGGGCCGTTGGTCGATTGGCCTTCGTAGGTTGCGATTTTTCCAGCCACTAATTGCGCCTCCGCTTCGGTGCTTACTGGGAGACGTCCGGTTGCGATGGTCGGCACGCCGGTGTCCTTGAAGTCGGAGAACCAGCCATCGGAGGCGGTGACCAGGCTTGTGGTCGGAATGATTTTTGTTGGGACGAAGTCGAGATAGCCGAAGCCTAGATAATTGCGGGGATCGAGGGAAGCGCGGCCGTTGAGCAGCAGATATTTCGGCGTTGTGTGCCATGCGCGAACGGCCATCTGCAGGAAGTCGCGGATGGCGATAGGGCTGTGTTCGCCGAAGTTGAATTCGTCGTAGAGTTCGTCGACGGGAATGAGGGCGGAGGATTTTCCTTCCGCCTTGTGCGCTTGCGCGATGGGCGCGAGGACGTTGGCAAAGGCGCTGGCGGAGATCATGACGATATCCGCGCCGGTTTGCGCGGCGTGCCATTGCGATGGATGGTTGGCGTGCGTTGCGGCTGACGAGACGCGATCGGCGGCTACGGCCATGAGCGTGTGTTGGCTTGCGGATGAATTTGTGGACCAGGGTACCTGGACTTCCGCCGAGAATCCGGATTGAGAGCCTGAGTTGGCGACGATTTGCGCCGAGAGTTGAATTGGCTGATCCGGGTTGGTGATGTCGAACACTCCGACGGCCGATTGCGTGAAGCCGGAGATTTTCAGTTCGTCGCCAGAGCGGCCGGTGAAGTTGAATTCGTCGGATTCCGCTGCGTAGAGGCGCGGATAGGTGATGTGGATCGATTGCAGCAGGCTGTAGTCGTATTCGCCGTCCTGCGAGGTTAACTCTACGGTGTTCGCGCCGTTCAGCAGCACGCCGGGTGGAATCGTAAGCTGCACCTTGCCTTTGTCTTGTCCGGTGAAGGTTAAGTCGCCGAGCGAGCTTCCATTCAGCGTCACACTTACGTCGTGGGGAACAGCCAGGATTACGCCTTGAAGGACGACTTCGAGTTGTGGCGATACCGTTGAGGTCCCGTCGAGCTGCGAGACTTGCATGGTCTCATCAGTCGGCGTTGATGAGATGAGCGGGCCGAAGAAGTTGTTTCCGTTGGATGTGGTCAGAGCGGAGAAATAGGTTGTGTGCGGCGTGAGTTCGACGGTGTAGTTGAAGCTCGCGGGCGGCACGTTGGAACCGGTCGAGGGCGGCAGGATTTGCATGCGTTGGCCCGGAGTCGATTCAGGGGTGAGGAAATAGACGCGCGTGCCGGTGTATTGCGTGTCGATACCGCGGCCGTAGAACGAAATTGCAGCTTGCGGACCGAAGCCTCCGGGGCCGGATGTCGCGCCACTGATTTCGATTGGCTGCTCGATCGCTTCCGAATACAGATGGAGTTGCGCGGGATCGACATTGGGATCGAGGCCGGCGGCGATCAGATCGGGTTGCGTGACGCGATACCAGCCTTCGTGCTTGACGAAAATCTTCACCGCGGAATGAGATGCGATTTCGAATTGTTTCTCGTGCTGGGCTGGAGTTGGAATATTACGCTGAGTGTTCTCGAGGCGATGACTGGTCTCCGCCACGCTTGGCGCGGTGGTTTGGGTCAGGTGATTCAGAGTGGCCGAGACCGCGGGGAGTACTTCGTCTGCGGTTGAGTTGCTCGATGGCGAAATCGGTCCGTGCAGCGTGCGCAAGCTGCTGGTCTCGACGTCCTCCAGCCAATATTGGCTGGAGGCTCCGCCGGGCGTGGAATCAATCCATGCATAGGTTTTGCCTGAGTGCTTGGGCAAGGCATTGCTCATCAAGAGAGCCGAGCCTGCGATCAGGGAAGGGTTCAGTTGGACTCGCTCGCCGTTTTGTTCACGGTACACATTGAAGCCAAGGTTATGCGCTTCGCCGCCAGTCTTCCAGACGAGAACTGAATGCTCTGCGCCAGATTTATCTTTCACAACGTGGGCAGTAAACGATTGCAGCTTCACGCTGGTGGCGAAGGTAATGGTTTCGGTTTGCGTGGAGGTGTTCGAAACTCCCATCATCTGATCATCGGTAACGCTGGCCGTGTTTACTGCTATGCCCGGCGCGCCCGCGAGCGTGAGGATTGTGACTGTGGCGGTTGCGCCGTCGGCCATGGTCCCTAGCTGACACGTCGCGGTGCCGCCGGTTATCGGCGCGCATATGCCCGGGGATGCTACAGCCGACAGCCCAATCACGTTCGAAGGCAAAGGATCGGTTACGTCTACATCAGTAGCGGAGGATGGACCCGTATTGGTGATCAGTAACGTATAGGTCAGGGTGTTGCCGCTCGGAACCGAACCGTTCGGCGTCGCGCTCTTTGCGATGGTGACGTTGGCGCTGCTGGCGTTGGCGACGGTGACGATAGCCGTGGAGCTATTCGTGGTCAGGTTCGGAACGATGTTCGACGCTGTCGCTTGGTCGGTTTGAGGAATGCTGGTGCCGGAGGCGGTTGCTGCATTCACGGTGACGACGAATGTGAAGTTCGCAGTGGTATTGGCTGCGAAGCTTGAGGTCGTGCAGGTGAGCGTGGCCAGCGTGCAGGTCCAGCCAGAACTACTACTGAGAGAGAAAGCGGTCGTATTGGCTGGCAGGGACTCGGCGAGACTGACGGTAGTGGCGGCCGCGGGGCCGCTATTGGTGACGCTTTGCGTATAGGTGACATTGCTACCTGGAGCGACGGATGTTGGTGAAGCCGAGTTGGTGGTGACTAAATCGGCCTCGGTCGAAGTTGCGACTACGTCCGTTGCGGTAGCCGTGTTGTTGGTCAGATTGGGATCTGAGGTGGAAGAGGTTACCGTCGCGGTGTTGTTGATCGCAGTGCCGGCCGCGGTTCCGGTCGGGACATTCAGGACTACAGAAAAATTAGCGGTTCCGCTGGCAAAGCTGGCGTCCGTGCAACTGATTGTGCCGGTACCCCCGGAGGCCGGAGTTGTGCACGACCATCCGGATGCAGGAGTGATCGAATTGAAAGTGGTGCCGGTGGGGGTGGTTTCGGTGAGGGTGACACCGGTTGCCGTGCTTGGGCCGACGTTCTTGACGCTCTGCGAGTAAGTGATGGTGCTGTTCGGCTGCACGGGAACGGGGCTCGCCGTGTTGGTGAGCTGCAGATCGGCCGAGGGTGAAACGTAGACGGTGGTTGAAGCGCTGTTATTGCCGGAGTTGGGATCGCCGGTGACGGACGATGCGATCGAATCGGTCTGTGTGATGGTCGTTCCGGATGCGGTCCCTGCATTCACGGTGACGACGAAACTGAAATTTGCCGTGGTGGTGGCGGCGAAGCTTGAGCTTGTGCAGGTGAGCGTGGCCAGCGTGCAGGTCCAGCCCGAAGAAGAAGTGCTTAAAGAAAAAGCAGTTGTGTTGGCTGGAAGTGTTTCGGTGAAGGTTACGGTGCTGGCGGCTGCGGGACCGGCGTTGGTTGCGGTTTGGGTGTAGGTGATGTTGCTGCCTGCGGCTACTGGATTCGGGCTGGCGGAACTGGTGACGCTGAGATCAGCTTGGGTGGCTCCGGCGACACCGACGGTGACCGTAGCGAAATTGTTGACGGTGTTGCTGTCGTGCGTTGTGGTGCCGACGATCGCCTCGTCTGTAATCTGGGTGCCCGCAGGTACGCTTGCCCCAACCAGAACGGTTACCGTGAATGTGCTGCTTGCTCCGGGGGCAATCGTGGGATTCGTGCAACTAATCGAGCCGGTGGTGGTGCAGGTCCAGCCTGAGGGCGAAGTGAACGGTAGAACGAGAGTCGTGTTGGTGGGAATCGCTTCGGTGAAAGTGGCGCTGGCGCAGTTGCTGGGCCCGCTGTTGGTGACGATTTGGGTGTAGACGAGATCCTGGCCGTCGGTGGCGTATGTTGGGTTCACGGTATTGGTTACCGACAGATCGCAGACCGGAAGAACCGGCGTCGTGACGCTGGTGCTGTTGTTGGATGAGTTTGGATCGGTGGTTGAGGACGTGATGGTGGAAGTCGCGGTGATGGAGGCGGCGGTGATGGTCGGCGCGAGGTTCACCACGATCAAGATGTTGGCGGACGATCCTGAAGCAAGACTCGATGCGGTGCAATTGATGGTGCCGGTCGCGCCGACAGCGGGCGTGGTGCAGGCCCATCCTGCGGGGATCGAGATCGATGCGAAGGTTGTGTTCGTGGGCACGGCTTCGGTAAAGCTGAGGGTCGAAGCGGCGCCTGGACCGTTATTGGTCACGGTCTGAATGTAGGTGATGTCGTTGCCGGGGTAGACCGTTAGCGGGGTGGCTGCGGTGGATAGGGCCAGATCGGCTTGCGTACTGTTCGCCGCGACAACGTCGGTTGCTATGGCCGAGTTTGCCCCGAAAGCTTGATTGCTCGAGTTGGCGGTGGCGGTATCGGTGATTACGGTTCCAGCGGTGGCCGTCGCATTCACTTGCACGACGAAAATTATGGTTCCAGTGGAGCCTGCCGGAGCTGCGGGGTAGGAGCAGTTGGTGGTGCTTCCTGCGGCTGCGCCGACGGCCAAGGTTGGAGTGCAGGTGGTGCCCCCAGGAACAGTGATCGATGCGAAGGTTGTGTTTGCCGGAACGGTTTCGATTATCGACGGACTAATCGCCGTACCTGTGCCTACGTTTGTAGCGACTTGCGTGTAGGTAATGTCAGTTCCGGCGACGACGGGGTTTGGCGAGGCAGCATTGGTGACCGTCATTTCCGCCGTGGAACTTGCGCCGACAACTGCGGAGGCGCTGGCGCTGTTGTTGGTGGTAATGGGATCGGTGACCGAAGAGCTGGCAGTCGCGGTATCCGTAATAACGGTACCTTTTGTAACACCAGTATTTACCTTCACCACCATCGAAAAGCCGGCGGTGCCGCCGCTCATGGTGAGCGCGGTGCAGACCACATTCCCTGTGCCGCCAACGGATGGGGTGGTGCAGCTCCAGCCTGAAGGGGCGGTGATAGAAACGAAAGTTGTGTTGGCCGGGACGGCTTGGACCAACGTTACGTTATCTGCAGCGCTGGGACCGTTGTTGGTGAGAACCTGTGTGAAGGTAAGGTTCGTGCCTGCTGTTACCGGATCGGGCGAGGCCACGTTGGTGACGGCAAGATCGGCGCTGGAGACGACGCTGGCTACGTTTGTCGAAGTGTCGTTCGTGGTATTAATTTCTCCGCCGCCGCTGACGACTCCGGTATTCGTTTCAGTGGCGGGGGCGGTTTGCAGAACGCTTGCGCCTACTGTGATCGCTGGATAGCTGGTGGCTCCGGTCAAGGTGCCTGTGTCCGTGCAACTCACGGTTTGTGACGCAATCGTGCAGGCCCATCCTGTGCCGTTGGCGCTGATCGGGGTCAAACCGAGCGGAAGCGTGTCATTCACCGTAACCGTGGCGCTGGTCGGGCCGTAGGGACTGATGTTCGAAGCCGTGAGCGTGTAGTTGGTCGAGGTTCCGCGTGTAAACATTCCCGAACTGCTCTTGAGAATTGTCATGTCGGGAGTACAATCTGCGCCCGATTGCGTGCCCGAGGTTTGCGTGATGGTTGCGTTGGTGACGCTGAAACCGTTGGATCCCGCCGTTGCACCGTAGGAGACGCCGGGAGTTTCGGTTGTACCATTGGCTGCGCCATTCACTTGAGCGCTGGCCGGCGTGCCGGAAACGATGACTACGCCTCCGCCTCCACCACCGCCAGGGCCGTGACGATTACCGAGCGTGAAAGGTTCCGAGCCCCAGGCATCGCCGCCGGCTCCTCCATTGGCCTGGAGTGTAAGACCGCTTTCTCCGCCATTGGCGGAGAGAACAACGATGCTGCCTCCCGCGCCGGCGCCTCCGCCCCCATCGTTTGCCGTGTTGTTGTATGCACTGACGCCGTTGGCCGTCAGCGTAGCGCTGCCGGATAAAGCGTAAGCGCGAATGATGATGATCCCACCGCCGGCCGAGCCGCTGGAGGCTTGGGTATCGAGGTTCGAATTGTTTCTTGTGCCTGCGCCACCGCCGCCGCCCATAACCACGCGGTTCACGGTTGCAGGAAAAGTTGCGCCACCTTCGCCGCCATCGCTAAGGTTGGCGCTCCACGAATCTCCACCAAAACCGCCGGCGCCGCCGTTGCCGCCACCACCGCCGCCGGAGTTTTCGTCGTTGCCGGCCTGAGTAGTATTTGCGGGGTCGGCGTCTGTACCGCCTCCGCCAGCGTTGGCGGGAGCGCCGCGAGCCATGCTGCCATCGAGGTTTGCGGTTGCAGCTTGTGTCTGCGCGACACCATTGGCATTGTTCAGCGTGATGGTGGTAGCGGTGGACGCTGTTGATACGAACCGGCCGTTGTTGGCCGCATTCGTGAAACCTCCGATGATGAAGGTGTAACCAGCCCACGCGCTGCCCGCCCCGCCGGTTATCGTTCCGGTGTAGACGGTATCGCCTCCACCTGCGTTCGCCACCTTTGTGAGAGTGAATTGTCCGTAAGCGCCGCTGGGATATCCCGTTCCGGTGGAAACCGGCTCCAGGGTGCCAGAAACATTTTCCTCCAGGTATGCGGGCGTTCCCGCGATGCCTTCACCTTTGGGTGCATCCCAGCCGGCCTGGCCGTTGCCGGTTGCACCCGCGGCGGTGTACGTGGCCGGAGCCCATTGGACAAAGTCTGTGGTGGTGGGGAGAATGGGCGGAGCGAGAGTCGGAATTCCGCTCAACTGCAAGCCTGCGCCGCCACGGAACCCGAGGCCATCCATTACGATGCTGGCGTTGTTGAGCGTCAGCGTGGATGATGTATCGAGCGCTAACACCCCGCCGGTAGAGCCATTCCAGGCGGGAGCGGCTAGTCCACTGGCTGCCAGCGTTGCCGTCGTGTACTGCGGAACTACGATCACCTGAAATGTGCTTTGGCCTTTTGTGCCGGTGGCGGCTGCGGAGTCATAGCCGAAGACGAGACCTCCTCCGGTTCCAGAGCCGGTAAGGTTCAGCGTGCCTCCCCCGATGGGTACGGCGTTCGTTGCCGTTACATATTCAAAATTTCCGGTGTTGTTCAGCAGGGAGAAGCCCTGACCGGTACTGCCGTTGCCGTAGGTCACCGTGTCAGAGGTGGTGATGCTGGCATCCTGCATCTGGATTACGAGGAGAAGGTTTCCGGTGGCGATCGCCGCGGGAGTTCCGCCCGGACCGCCGGTGGCTGCGCCCAGCGTGATCGAGGTCGCGCCCGCTGCGACAGTGGCCGCGCCGGGATAGTAGGAATTCACCGTTCCCGTCAATGGAGAGCTTGCTGGTCCAGCTTGCCCAACGTTCGCGCAGGAGGCTGACTGCACGGTGGCGACCGCGGTGTAGGTATTGTTGCCGGTGTTTGGATCTGGCGGGGTGTTGGAATCCGAGACGGAAGCCACATTGGCGTACGAGCCGGAGGAAGTTGCCGTTTCGACGACGGTAATCGTTGCTGTTGCACCGCTGGCGAAAGGCGACGGCAGCGTGCAGGTGATGGGATTCGTCGTGGTGACGCAGGTTGTGCCGGTGGTTGGTGTTACCGAATTGAGCGTCATTCCTGTGGCCAGCGTGTCCGAGAGCTTGACCGTATTGGCTGAGGATGTTCCGTTATTGAAGACTGTGATGGTATAGGTGGAACTCTGGCCTGCGAAAACGGCGCTGCCTACGCTGGTGGTGACACCGATGTCGGCAACACTGGGATTGAGGGAGATGGCTCCTTCCGCCCAGTTGAAGGTGTTGTTGGTGGTGGCGGTTGCGGTGCCGGTCTGTGCTACTTCGGCGGTGTTGTTGAGGGTCAGCGTGGTTGCCGTGGACGCAGTCGCGGTGAATGTTCCGTCATTCGCTGCATTGGCAAAGCCTGCGATGACAAAGCTGTCTCCGACATAACCATTGCCCGAGCCGCCTGTAATAGTCCCGGTGTAGATGGCGGATCCGGGCAAGGTTACAGTCGCGCTTCCATTATGAGTTTGTGCAACGCCATTGGCGTTATTCAAGGTTATTGTTGTTGCTGTGGACGCGGTACAAGTGAAAGTTCCATTGTCCCTGGCTTGGGTAAAGCCGGCGACCGTAACACTATCGCCGACGTATGCGTTGCCAGTGCCCCCGGTGATTGTTCCCGTGTAAACCGTGTTACCGCCAGTCCCGGTTCCAGCAGCGGTCAGGGTGAGCGTCACGGTAGACGGACCAACGGAGGTGAGCGCAAGCGCGTTATTGAAATATTCGGCGACGGGCACACTGGGCGCGCCGCTTCTGGCGCTGGCGGTGCCGACGATATCCTCAGTCGCGACTGGCGTTCCTGAAGTTACGTTCCACTGCTGCGCTTGCGGCGCCTCGTTGGTGACGGCTCCGTATCCTACCGCAAGGGTGTCAAAAACCATTCCATTGACCACACTCGCCGCGGTCAAACCCGAACTGCATTGATAGTTTCCGGTAGCGGTGCTGGCTAAGCAGCCTGACTGCTCGCCGTTCGCGGATGTAAAAGTGCCGAGCGGGACAGTCTGATCGACATCGGTGAAAACGGTCGCGCCTGCGACCACGCCGATGGTGGTGGCCGTGGGAATATTCACGGAAACGACAATCGACACATTCGTGCCATTCGCCGGCCCGAGCAGATACCATTGCTCGACGCGACGGGTGTTCGAGGCATCGTTTTGCGCGCCGACTCGGGTCAACGCCGCGCCGCCATAGGTGACTCCGGTAACTGCGGCCGCAGTGCTGTTCGCGATGTTCATCGAAACACCGACCAGCAATGCGCGGTTGGCCGTGGCGGTGGTGCTGTGAGTGAAGGTAAGAGTTTTTGTGCCCGTGCCGGTGAGATCTGCCGAGCTGCTGGTGCTGGCATCGGTGTCGACAAGCACCTGCGCCTGAAAAGTAGATGCGGTGAAGAAGACGACAAGAATGGCGCTGAGAAGAATGATGGCTGCGCCTTTGGAAATTCCTATTTTGCGCAGGAGTTTGCCCGCCAAGTACTGGCCGCGCGCTGCGCCCTGCAGCAGCCTGCCGCTGATTCCTTTTAAATTTGCCCGCACGAGTTTATTTCCCAGCCTCACTTCTTTGGCGAGGACCACGCCGAAAATTTGGCCGGAGCGGACGGGGGGATCGTCTTGCTGACTGCAATCGCCTCGAGTGATGAAAGAATCCTCATGATGATCTGCAAATACGAGGCGATGAACCCGGAATCCGCTATGACCTTTCGTAAGTACGATATCGCCCTTGCGTAATTTGCTCACGATTACGGGAGTAACAATGACGACCTCATGGTCACGAATGACAGGGAACATGCTGGAGCCGCGAGCCTCAAAACGGAGGGACAAACCTTGACCTAAAAGCTCGCGAGCGAGGGTTTCAAAGGCGGGCGAGTCGGGGTGGGGGTCAGGCATAGCTGGGGACGGTTTGGAAGGGAACAGGTCTAGCCAAGGCACAGAATTTTGCAGGAAGCACGTAAGGGAAGGGCACGGCTTTAGCTGCGCCGTAAGAGTGACGTTCGAATGAGGGCTTCAGCCCCTGGGGGAGCGTTCCCAGAAAGCTGACCTCAGCGGCTAAAGGCCGCGGCTGAGAGGCGGCAGATACGGCACGAGTGAACTCGTGCCCTTCCCGATCAGATCGACGCAAATCCTCAATCGAGCCTTTCAGCTCACTAGTCATTAGTCATTAGTCGTTAGTCATTGAATTGCTGGATTTTTTCTACGGCGGCCTCGTCGGGCGCGAAGGAATATCGATAGCAGGGAACCGACGAAACGAGTTGCTCAAGAAAACTCAGCGCATTCTCGATGTACTCGTGCCGATGAAAAGGGACGAAGGCGCGCGCGAACAATTGGCCGACGGCTTCACTGCGCGGGAGGCGCGTGACCACGTTGCCTTGGCCGTGCTCGAGAACGAAGATGCGGGTAAGAGGCGCGCTGTTGGGTGAGGCGAACATGGCCTCACCGTGCCAGGGCGTGCCGTACATGCGCATTTGGGTTGGACCGGCGGGGCCGTCGCGGCCATCGTCAAAGCGGACGATGATGCGGTCGTCGCTGAGAACTTCGACTTCTTCGCGCGAGGTCCAGAGGCGCGTGGTCGTGCTTTTGCCCGCGCCGGAGTGCCCGACGAAGAGATTGGCTACGCCGTTGGCGCGGACGATGCCGGTACCGTGGAGTTCGATGGCGCGCTCCTGGGTGAGGCGGTGCATGATGAGCAGTTCGTCGAGGGGATAGGCAAACGGGTAGCGAAGATACGGACGGCTGGTGCTTATTTCTTCTGCGAGCTGCAATTGGGCACGGGAAAATTGCCTGTTAACCGTCAATCGTTTGTGCGGCTGGCCTTGAAGATCACCCGCGTAGAAGTCAAAGCAGAACCCGGATTCGTGCTCGAAGAGCCGCCAACTGTTACCGGAATCAAAAAGTCGCGGAAGCCGAGGATTGGTCAACTCGGGGACAGACTCGACAAAAACCCTAACGTTCGGGTGCTCAGAACAACATCGAAACAGTTCGAGAGCGGAGGGGCCGGCAGACAGTTGGCCAAGTGAGTCCCCACAGGCTTCGATCGACACACCGCCGATTCGTAATGAAAGACGCGGCGGAGCGAGGTGGGAAGGAATCTCCTGCGATGTAAGCACAAAGCTGCTTGCGCTCATTGCTCAATCTCTCCGGGCGCTCAGGAACCGATGCTGTTACAGACACCGATGGGCTGACATCCAAACGCGCTAAGATTTCCTCCGCCGGTTAAGGTCTTGCAGTGGCCGAGTACGGCTTCCTCCGGGCGAAGGCTGATTACATTCAGCCGCGGAGGCTCGTATTTCTTGTTAGCGCCGGCTTGGTTTGTTTTGGACTCCATTTAAATCCCCCGTTGCCCCGTTTAACCTCAGTGATGACTGCAGCTTCCGCATCCTTCAACCGCAGCGGTGGAGTTCCCAAGAATCGGAAGCAACTGCTGCGGACCGGTCCAGGCCTCGACATCGATTTCACGGGAAAGAATTCGTGCCGCGGATTCCTGCACATCCAGGTGGCGGGCACCATCCTGGCAAAATTCACATTCTCCGTGCTGCGGAACAGCAGTTCCGATCACCGCCGCCCGCAAGTGCGCTACATGACACAGGAATTCCACCGGACTTTCGCGGTCCCCGTTTTCAATCTCCCCATTCGCTGGACACATTCCACAGAGCGACTGGATGCGGCATTCGAGACACTTTGTGATGCGTGTGCGCTTGCGATTGCGCATCTTCTGCAAGGAATGGCTCCAGACCTCTTCAACGCTTGAACGCCGCACATCGAATGTCTCCATCTGCGAGATCACGCAAATTCCCATCTCCCCATAGGGGTTGATGGCGCAAGAGTTAACGCCTCCTCCGCAGAAATAGACGCCATCGCTTGTTCCCAGGTTAGGTGGATTCGCAGCGTCGCGCTCGGCTAGCCTGCGGTACTCACTGACGTTCTTGGGGCTGGACATATCCAGAGCCACGACTTCTTCCGGCGTGAGCCGGACGGCAAGCGGACTCTGCGAACAATCGATTCTGGGATTAATCTGTCCGTCGATTTTGAATTCGACTTCGAGTTCTTCCTCGGCGAAGCGCCGCATCTCGGTTACTTCATGCTTATTGATGCTGGTGGCTACGGTCTTTAGCTTTAATGGAAGATTTCTGTCTTTCAGCAACTTGATTCCGCGCAGGCAGCGGTCGTAAGAACCCGGAATCATGGTCAGTGCTTCATAGGTTTCGCGGGTGCGGCCGTAGAGGGTAATTTCGATGGCGAAGGGTGGCCACTCGAGAAGGTAGTCGGCGATTTTTTCGGTGATCAGTGTGCCGTTGGTGAAGAGCGTGATCAGGAAGCCTTTTTTCTTGGCGTAGGTGTAGATTTCGAGAAAATCTTTGCGGGCGAAGATTTCGCCGCCGGTGTAAAGCAGCCAGAAGCAGCCCATCTCGACGAGTTCGTCGAGCATTTTGAAGTGCTCTTCGGTGGTCATCTCGCGCCGTTTGGCTTCGAGATCGCCCATGGCGAGATTGTTGTAGCAGTGCTGGCATTCGAGCGGGCAGCGGCGGGTGACTTCGATGGAGACTTGCATGGGCACGCGCTTGCCTGCCTGCTTCTGGTGCAGGTCCGCGCTGAACTCGCCGTAAGTCAGATGATCCATTTTTTCCCCGGATACTGGTTTCGCTGCGCTAGCTCGGCCTTTCAAAACCGCAGCGCCTAAGGCGCGTTTAAACCACGGCTTCTTCGGCACGCTCGAAGGCGTGCCCTGATACGAATCTGCCATCCGCTACTTCTTCGCGAGCTTCGATCAGTCCTGCATTCATTGCATCGTTCAAAAACTGCTTCACGTCGTGCTCGGCTGGCGCGTGCTCCACTGTGTATTCGTGTTCGAGGATTTCCACCAGATCGGCGAAACTTTGCGGAGAAGTCAGCGATTCCCACAGCAACGTTCCGCTTCCGTTGAAGCTGTAGATGGATGCAAGATCGCCAACCTTGCCGCGGACGGGGACGATCAGAGATTCGCCGCCGATGCGGCGTGACACGACTGACTGCGAGCGGATGTAGCGCTCCCTGAGTGGACTGGTTTCATGTTGAGATTCTGAGTTCTGCATGTCCGCAACAGACAGAATATCCATAAGAATTTGGGCTCGAAAAGCTCTGCTTGGATTACCGCAGAATATTGAGTGGAAAGCAATTAGAGGTTTGGAAGAGGTATTCGAGTGGTTATCACTTGGCGTGAGTCGCGGATCTTGTGGGGAGGCAACGAATGGAGCGTGGTCGATCTCATTTTCGCGTTGCGTTGAGTCGCACACGGCGGCTTTGGCTGAAAATATTGCTCGCAGTGAGTTCGGTGAGAATTCTTTGAGTGACTCTAGTAATCATTGGATCTGCCGAATAGTTAGTTATGATCGAAATGCACTGCGATGAAAAAGCTCAGATTTTTGGTTTCTCTCACAAATAACGACAACGACTATCAACTGGAGCAAGCGGCGGCGGCACAGAAAGCTGCGCGGCAGTTGGGCGCAGAGATTGCCATTGTTCACGCTAACAACGATGCCGTAACGCAGAGCCAGCAATTGCTGCAACACATACAGGGGGACGCGGCGATGCGTCCCGATGGCATTGTGTTCGAGCCCGCGGGAGGCACTGGATTTCCGCAGGTGGCGCGAGCGGCTGCGGCGGCAGGAATTGCGTGGGTGGTACTGAATCACGAGGCTGACTACGTACCGGAGTTGCGGCGCAGTTATCAGGTGCCGATTTTTTCCATCAGCTCTGACCACGTAGAAGTTGGCAGGATTCAGGGAAAACAATTTGCCGCACTTTTGCCGCAGGGTGGGACTGTGCTTTACATCGAAGGACCGAACAATAGTTCGGCGGCGCGGGAACGAACCGCTGGGATGAATCAGACGAAACCGGCGAATGTAGAAGTAAAGATGCTGCGTGCGAACTGGACCGAGCAGAGCGCGCATCGCGCGATCAGTTCGTGGCTGAGGCTGCGAACGTCGCAGGAAGCTCGAATCGATCTTGTGGGCGCACAGGACGACAGCATGGCCGCGGGCGCCAGGAAAGCGTTCACGGAATTGCCCGATAAACAGCGGGAGCGATGGTTGCGAATTCCTCTGACCGGCTGCGACGGTTTGCCGAAAACCGGGCAAGCATGGGTGCGCAACGGTTTGCTGGCGGCGACGATTTACATCCGTCCAAACACGGACCTGGCTTTGGAAATGCTGGTCGATGTGGTGCGTAAGGGCACGCAAGCGCCCGAGCATAAGTTGACGGAGCCGCAATCGGTGCCTTCGATTGCAGAGCTGGTAGCGCGAACCGCACGCGGAGCCTCGGGCAACCTGCATTTCTCTGCCAGCGTGTAGTTGCGGCCGGTTACGAGATTTTCCTTTCACCCTTCACCTTTCACCCTTCACGATGTAATACGCATTTCTCTTGATTCTCTTCTGATTCTCTTCTGCGAATCGATCTCTTTCCGCGCGAATAGGCTCCCTCCGCAGTGACGCACCCACCGTCAAAGCAGTAAAATTGCCGTTCTACGGACTCGCGTCGGTATTCCATCTTCGATGCCGCGCGTAAAGTAATTCCTGGACAAGAGGCAATGCACATGGCTGAGGATCGAGACCGAGGCAGCGTAAAGACCGCTGAAGCCAGCGAGGCGCAGATCGCTGTTCACTGGCGAGAGGAAGAATATTTTTATCCTTCGGCGAAATTTGTGGGCCAGGCGAATTTGAGCGATCCTGACGTCAATGAGCGGTTCAGCGAAAAAAACTTTCCGGAATGCTTTCGTGAATACGCCGACATGTTGAGCTGGGATGAGTATTGGCATACCACGCTGGATGCGAACGATCCGCCGTTTTGGAAGTGGTTTGTCGGGGGCAAGCTGAATGCGTGCTACAACTGCGTCGACCGGCATCTGGAAAAACACAAGAACAAAGCGGCGCTGATTTTTGTGCCGGAGCCTGAGGGCGAACCGACAGTCGCGGTCACATTCCAAGAGTTGTACGTGCGGGTCAACGAGTTAGCGGCGTTACTGCGTGATCTTGCGGGATTGAAAACCGGAGATCGAGTGACGATTCACATGCCGATGATTCCGGAGCTGCCGATTACGATGCTGGCTTGCGCGCGGCTTGGGGTAATTCATTCGGTCGTGTTCGGAGGATTCAGCGGCGAGGCTTGCGGGCGGCGCATCGCGGATTCGGGCAGCCGCGTGTTGATCACGGCGGACAGTTATTATCGCAACGGAAAATTGATTGATCACAAAGTGGGCGCTCAGGTTGCGATCGACACCGCGAAGGCGGAAGGACAGACGGTCGACAAGGTTCTGGTGTGGAAGCGCTATCGCGAAAAGTATGGATCGGCCGCGCCGATGGTTGCCGGGCGGGATTATTTTCTCGACGATGAGCTGCCGAAGTTTGCCGGACAAATTGTGAAGCCGATTTCTATGGATGCGGAAGCGCCCTTGTTCCTTATGTACACGAGCGGCAGCACGGGAAAGCCGAAAGGCTGCCAGCATCGCACGGGCGGATATCTTGCATTCGTGACCGGGACTTCAAAGTATTTTCAGGACATTCATCCCAACGATGTTTATTGGTGCATGGCGGATATCGGCTGGATCACGGGGCACTCCTACATCGTTTATGGGCCGTTGGCGCTTGCCGCGACCAGCGTGTTGTACGAGGGTGTCCCGACTTATCCTGATCCGGGGCGGCCCTGGAGAATTGCCGAGCGGCTCGATGTGAATATCTTCCACACGTCGCCGACGGCAATACGCATGTTGCGGAAATCGGGCCCGAACGAACCGGCGAAGTACAACTACCACTTCAAGCACATGACGACCGTGGGCGAACCGATCGAGCCGGAGGTTTGGCGATGGTATTACGACACGGTCGGCAAGGGCGAAGCAGTAATTGTTGATACGTGGTGGCAGACCGAGACAGGCGGATTTTTGTGCACGACGAAGCCGGCAATCGATCCCATGAAGCCGGGAAGCGCGGGGCCGGGAACGCCGGGAGTATATCCGGCGATTCTGGATGAGGAGCATAAGGAAGTTCCTGCCGGAACAGGAAGGGCAGGGAATATTTGCATTCGCAATCCGTGGCCGGGAATCATGCAGACAATCTGGGGCGATCGACAGCGTTTCGTCGATCAGTATTACAAGAAATATTGCAAGAATCCGCACAGCAAGGATTGGCGGGACTGGCCGTACTTTGCGGCCGATGGAGCGCTGATGGCGTCCGATGGATATTTGCGAATCCTGGGCCGCGTGGATGATGTGATTAACGTGGCTGGACATCGTTTGGGAACCAAGGAAATTGAGTCGGCATGTTTGACTTTGCCGGAAGTGGCCGAGGCGGCGGTTGTGCCGGTTGTAGACGAGGTGAAAGGCCGCGTGCCGGAAGTTTATGTTTCGCTGCAACCGGGTGTTCAGGCGAGCGCGGAACTTGCCGACAAGGTTACCAAGACGATTGAGACGATCATCGGAAAAATTGCGCGGCCCAAGCGGGTACACATCGTTCCCGATATGCCGAAGACCCGATCGGGCAAGCTGATGCGGCGGGTGCTGGCGGCGATTTCCAACACTCTGGCAATTGGAGATATCACGACTCTGGCAAATCCTGATGTGGTTGAAAATATCCGCCAGATGGTGCAGGGCAAGGAGCCTGTGAGGGTGAGCGAGGGGCCGGAAGATGTAAAACGGTTTGGAGGAAATGAGTGAGGCTGCCAAAGAAGGTTCGAGGAGGGATGCTTGGCCAACGCTCGTAAGGTTTCTTCCACGCTCAAAAAACGTGCCGCGCGAATCAAGCTGCTCTTAATGGACGTTGATGGCACCATGACCGATGGTGGCGTGATTTTGCTCTCTCAGAACGACGGGACAGCGCTCGAAATCAAACAATTTGATGCGCATGATGGCCAGGGGCTCACACTGGCGCATACGGCGGGCTTGCAAACCGGTTGCATCACCGGGCGAGAAAGTCCGGCGCTGCTCTGGCGCGCGAGAGAGATGAAGATGGATTTCATCTACATGAAGCAGCCGCTGAAAATGCCGGCGTATGAGGAAATTCTGGCGAAGGCGGGTGTTGTCGATTCCGAAGCCGCTTATATTGGCGATGATTTGCCGGACATTCCGTTGATGCGGCGAGTTGGTTTGGCGGTGGCCGTTGGAGATGCAGTGGTGGAAGTGAAAAAAGCCGCTCACTATACGACAAGGGCGTTGGCGGGACACGGTGCTGTTCGTGAGACGGTTGAGTTGATTCTCAAATCGAAAGGGATTTGGGAAGAGATGATTGATAAGGCGCGAGCGTGATGGCATTAGTTTGTGAGATCCTTCGCTCCCTGAAGAACGGCTGCGCTCAGGATGACGCCACCAGGATAGTTCGGCCGAATCTTGTGTATTAGCGGCAGAGCGCCGCGCCACCGGCGATTCCCGCATCTGCGCCGTAGTGAGCGAGGACCAGCGGAACCTCCTGGCAGTGAGTGTTCACGCACCACCTGGGAAGGTTGTCGCGAATTTCGTCGAAGAATGGTCGTAGCATTGCGCCTGCGCCGCCGCCGATGATCAGAACATCCGGATCGAGCAGGTCGATCATGTTGCCCAGCCAAATCGTCAGTAGCTGTGCGGTTTCCTGCAGCACTTCCTTCGCCAACAAATCTCCAGCAGCGTAAGCTTTGCCGATCATTTCGCTGGTGATTTGGTCAGGGCAGCCGTGGGCAAGATCGAGAATCATGGAAGACTTTCCGGTCCTTATTTTGTCGGCTGCACGCCTGGCAATCGCCGGCCCTGCCGCGAAGGCTTCAATGCACCCGAGTTTGCCACAGCCACAACGCGGACCGTGATAATCGATCGTGGTGTGACCGCCTTCTCCGGCCGCGCCGGTCCGGCCATGATAGATCTTTCCGTCGAAAACAATTCCCGTACCGATGCCGGTGCCGATCGTGGCACAGATGACGGTGTGAAAGCCTCGGCCAGCGCCCCACAGCGCTTCTGCCAGCGCGGCGGCGTTGCCGTCGTTATCGACTCTTACACGCAGGTTATAACTTTTCGAGACTTGGGCGGCCAGGGGGAAGTTGCGCCAGCCGGGAAGATTGGGAGGATTTACGACAATTCCCGTGCGTGGATCGAGGGGGCCGGGAGCGCAAATGCCGATACCGGCAATCGAGGAAGCTGCAGCCCCACGCTGTTCCAATGACTTTACGGAATCGATGGCGGAAATAACCGCAGCCAAGCCGGCAGCGGCATCATTCGCCACCATTGGCGTACGCGTCTGATGAATGATTTGTCCACTGGCAGTGACGAGTCCGGCAGCGACTTTTGTACCGCCGATATCCACTCCAATGAAGTGCGCGTCGTCTGGGACTCGCGTCATAGCGATTCGAGCTGCGGAAAGCTGGGCTGATGTTGTTTGGGTGAATGTCTCAGCAGCGGTTGAAAGGGCTGCCCGAAAATCCTAATGTCATTCACCTTGGACAGGAAATGGTAAACCATCCTGGCACGTCCCAATATTAAAGTTTTGTAGAAAGGCGGCTATCGTAGTGGCGCATTCAACGCTGCCATCAGTTCCACGAAGGTATTGGCAGCCAGAGTTCGATCCACGGATTCTTTGTGGCTGAAGAGTTGGCCGGCATCGGCAAGCAGATCGTGTTGGGATTGGTTATCTGGGGTGAGGATTAAGACGATCAGGCGGGCAGGCCGGCCATCCCGTGCAGCGAAATCGATTCCCTTGTTGGTTTTTCCTATGGCGACAACGGGACGCAGCAATCCATCCACACGAGCGTGGGGAACCGCAACTCCGAAGCGCCAACCGCTGCCACGGTTACGCTCGCGTTCGCTCACCAGACGGAAACAGCGCTCGGGAGCGTTGCCGACCGAGATTGCGGCGTGGTCGCACATCTCGCGCAGTACTCCATTTTTCGTGTCGCTGGAGAGATTGGTGAAAAAAAGCTGGCTGGTGACAATCTCTTTGAGGCTGACAGTCTTCCTGCCGCGAATTACAAGCCGGATTGCCGGGGCGGAGAGCAGCGATGTGGCGAGCGCCATAACCACGAGAGCCACGAACATTGGTTCGTGAATGAGTCCTGACTGCAAAGCGAGAATGCCGAGGATCATTTCCATTGCTCCGCGCGCATTCATCCCTAACCCGACGCCGACCGCGGAGCGAAAGTCCATGCCTCCAAGGCGCGCGCCCCAGCCGGCCCCTAGAACTTTTCCAAGGCAGGCGACTGCGAGAATCACCAGCGTCATGCGCAATTCAAAGTTAGTGACGAAATTCGTGTGCAGTCCGATGCTGGCGAAAAACAGCGGGGCGAATACGTTGGTCACGATCTGGTGAATATGTTCAGAAGTGCGCTCACGCAAATGAGGAGACTCGCCGACGGCGGCGCCGGTAATGAACGCTCCGAAAACCGCATGAATGCCAGCATATTCGGCGAAAGCTGCGGCCGCGAGAGTGAGCGAAAAAATAAAACCAAGAACTCCTCCGGGCCAGGTAGTGTGCGCTTGGATGAAGGGTAGAATTTTGTGGATGAGCCAGCGACCGACGGTCAGCATGAGCGCGGCAAAACTGAGCACGAGGACGATCGTGTGACGGATGCTGTGTCCGGCGCCAGCTTTGGGATGCATCATGCCCAGGACCAGGCCGAACAGAATCCAACCCACGAGATCGTCGAACATCGCGGAGGACATGATGACCGTTCCCATCTCCGTGCGGAGAAGGTCGAGGTCCATGAGAATTCGCGCTACAACGGGCAGAGCTGAAATCGAGAGCGCAGTTCCGATGAAAAGTGAAAATACCAGCCGATCCGTATTTTCATCGGCGCCAAGCAGATATGGAAATGCGGCGGCGGAAAGAAACCCGAATGCAAACGGGATCACAATGCCGAAGAGGCTTACCAGAAGAGCGCTCTTGCCCTGACGAAAGATGCTGGCAAGGTCGATTTCAATTCCTGCGGTGAGGAGGAAGAGAACGACACTGATGGCAGTGACGCCGTCGAGAACCAGGGCGACCGGACCGGTGCGCGGAAAAAGCAGAGCGTAGACTCCCGGCCGGTAGTGACCCAGAACCGTTGGCCCGAGGAGAATGCCAGCGATGATCTCGCCGAGAACCGAAGGCTGTTTGAATTTCTTTACGAGTTCTCCGGCGAATTTTGCGCTCGCGAGCAGAGTGGCCAGGGCCAGGAAGACCACCATCACGTCGTGAGCGGACAAGTGATCCATGGAGTCCTGGGCAGAGTCAGTGTGCGCATCTTACGTTGCTCAGGAAATGCCAGTCAATGAGGGGAATTTTCGGCACTAAACAACGACCTTGATGCATTGGGGTAACACTCATTGAGGAGTTTCGGATTTGATTGTTTTCTTCCCGTCACATGAACGGAAGTTACTGACCGCGAGGATTGCCGTTACTTCAGCAGATGAATGTTGAACAAATACATGGCGCTTCCCAGAAGCGTAAGCAGCGTAAGAGAGCCAACGACGACTCGGAAAACGTTTCGCGGTCCCGGATTCGGCTGCGCTACTGCCGCTCTGTATTTTTCGATCCATGCCTGTTCGCCATGGTCTAACGACGACTGAATAACCGTTCGCAGCTTGTGCTGATCGCCTTCCGCAAGGGCAACGAACCGGAAGGGCTGCCGCGTCGTGGAAACAGGGCTCAACATCTCCGCTGCGCCGAGCACGGGCCCAGTCTGAGTCAAGAACATCAACTTGATGCGGGAACCGCGATCCAGCATGTTCGTCATGCTGAGCAAGCCACCGGTGAGAGAAAGAGTTTCCAGGTTGCCGCGATGGCTGTTTCCGTCCGGCAATCGAAGGACGGCGGGCATGATGTTCGTCAGTTGCACGCGGGGACTGCGCCAATTCGTCTGCGAGTGGGGGAGGTGCGTCATGTGCCAAGGGGAGCATGGCACTTTCGAGCCATAGCCGGAAGATTACGGAAGGGCGGCGTGGTGCAAGTTACCCAAGACCAGCCGATCTCGGGCTATGCTTAGATTGTGCCGCCCGCAAACTCGTTACGATTGAACGTCCCGTTTCTCGGGCGGGATGGGCTTCGCCGGAACGTGAGGGCCACCGGCCACCTATCTCGTTTTGGACGGTTCCGAGGTTGTGCATTGGGTGCTTTGTAATATGTTAGATTTGAAAGATGTGGGCGCGTAGCTCAGTTGGTAGAGCAATGCCCTTTTAAGGCATGGGTCGAAGGTTCGAATCCTTCCGCGCTCACCATTCCGGCTCCGGTTCGCCATTCTGCCGATCAGAGCAATAAGAAATCTTTGATGAAGAAATTCTGCCGGGGCCCTGATGCTCATCATGCCTGCAAGGCGGAACGTTCAGTACACTGAACCAGATGCGGCATGCTGATGGAAAGGAAGCTGCTCAATGAGCGATATTGCTTGTTATCGCCGGTTCTGTCCTGGAACCCAGCCTGCGCTTCTGCATGAGCCATATGTGTCCTCGATAAAGCGTGCGCCGTCCAAAGCGCTGGTTCGCATGCCGCAAACGTTATCCGAGGTGACCGGCCCCGTGTTCACGCCGAAAATTGTGGGGAGTGCTTGCGCTGATTTGACACGTCTGCACGCGGGCGAGCCATTGGGCGAGCGCATTATAGTGAGCGGCAGCGTCATCGATGAAGAAGGGCGTCCGCTGCCGAATACGCTGCTGGAAATCTGGCAGGCGAATGCGGCAGGCCGCTATTTCCATGCGATCGACCAGCACAATGCGCCTCTCGACCCGAATTTTACGGGGCTAGGTCATACGCTTACGGACTCAGAAGGGCGCTACCGTTTCGTCACGATCCGCCCAGGAGCGTACCCGTGGCGCAATCATTCCAATGCCTGGCGGCCGGCGCATGTGCATTTTTCAGTGATGGGACCTGCGTTTGCCACGCGGCTGGTGACGCAGATGTATTTTCCGGGAGATCCTTTATTAGCGTTCGATCCGATTTTCAATTGCACGGCGGACGAAGCGGCGCGCCAGAGGCTGATTTCTATTTTTGATTGGAAGACCACGATTCCGGAAGAAGCTCTCGGCTTTCGTTTTGATATTGTTTTGCGGGGCCGGGAAGCCACTCCAATGGAGGGGCGCTCCTAGCGATGGGTCTTCAGGCGACAACTTCTCAAACGGTTGGGCCATATTTTACGATCGGTCTCGATCCGCTGAACCGAAGTGAGATCGCCTCTCCGCAGATCGCAGGAGAGCGAATTACCGTCCAGGGCCAAGTCCTTGATGGTGACGGAGAACCTGTGCCCGATGCTCTGCTGGAGACGTGGCAGGCCGATGCGCAGGGCAAATACGTTGATCCTGAAGGCTCGGAGAGCGAAGCCGGCAAGACGAAGTTTTTTGGTTTCGGGCGAATTCCGACTGACGAAAATGGCCGCTTTCGCTTTACCACGATAAAACCTGGGCCTGTTGGGGGACCTGAAGGAACGACTCAGGCTCCTCACATTGTCGTCTCGATTTTTATGCGCGGGCTGCTTACGCGATTGATCACGCGAATTTACTTTTTTGGCGATGCGCGTAACGAAAAGGATTATGTGCTGAACCTGATTGAGCCCACTCGACGCAGCACTCTGATGGCGAGGCCTGCGACAGAGGACAAAAATGTGTTCCGTTGGAATGTGCATCTGCAAGGCGAGAGCGAAACTGTATTTTTCGATTGTTAATTGTTCGAGTCTCAATCCCAGCTAAATTTCCAAACTTGCCTGAACGCCGTTTGCTCCAAGGTTGGCTGCTTTTGGTGATAATCTTGTCTTTCCAGCAAACTATTGAACCCGCCTTTTGAGTGCTGTATCCGATCCCGCTCTGGGCGCGTTCTCGAGATTTCTTCCAACCGATAGGAGCGCTGCGATGAAGATTGGAGTGTTGACCGGCGGCGGCGATTGTCCGGGGCTGAATGCGGTGATCCGCGCGGTTGTGCGTAAGGGCACTTTCACTTACGGCGACGAATTTACCGGCTTTCTCGAGGGATGGCGCGGGGTAATTGAAAACAATGTGATGCCGCTGGACCTCGAAGCGGTAAGCGGCATTCTGCCGCGCGGCGGCACGATCCTGCGCACGTCACGGACGAATCCTTCAAAAAGGCCGGATGGTGTTGAGCGCTGCCTGGCCACTCTTGAAAAAAATAAATTGGACGCGTTGATTGCCATTGGCGGCGACGACACGCTATCGGTTGCTCAGAAATTGCATGAGCGTGGAGCGAAGGTGGTAGGAGTGCCCAAGACGATCGACAACGATCTGGGCGGCACGGACTACACATTTGGATTTGATACTGCTTGCAACATTGTTTGCGAAGCGCTCGACCGCGTGCATACGACGGCGGAAGCGCACAATCGCGTGATGGTAGTGGAAGTGATGGGGCGCGACGCCGGATGGATCGCGCTTTACAGCGGCATTGCCGGCGGGGCAGATGTGATTCTGATTCCGGAGCGGCCGTTCGATGTGGAAAAAGTTGCGGATTCGATTCGGCAGCGTCACGAGCGCGGACTTTATTTTTCGATCGTTGTGGTAGCCGAAGGCGCGAAATTCTCTTCTGCGGAGCCGGGGCATGGCGCTTCTATCATGCAGGACATGGGAAAGGATGAATTTGGCCACGCGAAACTTGGCGGCGTCGCGAACACCGTGGCACGTGAAATTGAAAAGCGCACCGGCTACGAGACACGGGCGGTCGTGCTGGGGCACATTCAGCGCGGTGGATCTCCAAGCGCTTTCGATCGTGTACTGGCCACGCGCTATGGCCTGGGTGCGATTGATATGGTGCATCGCGGCGAATTCGGCTGCATGGCCGCGCTGCGAGCGAACAAAATCGTGTCGATCCCGCTGATCGAAGCCATTTCGAAGAATCGCACGGTCGATGATGAAATGATCCAGATTGTTGACGGCCTGTTTGAGAAGACGGCGGAAAAGCAACCGGCTTAGCAGAGTAAAACTTTTCTGTTCGGTGGCAATGCTGAACCTATACGCGCGGCTGGCTTTCCACTTGGTGGCGATCATCGAACTGCTCCTGATGGCGGGAGCTGCAATACTCATTCTGCTTCCCAAGCGCAACAGCCAGCTCGACAGTTTTCCTCTAGGACGCCATTTCGCTGCGCTCGCCCGTCGGCAGCGGCTTTGCATGTTGCTGGCGGGCTTGAGCGTCATTCTCATCCGCGTAAGTCTGATCCCCGTCCTGGGGGTTCCTCAGCCCAGCGCTCACGACGAATATAGCTACCTGCTTGCCGCCGACACGTTCGCGCATGGCCGGCTCACCAACCCAACACCTCCCATGTGGATTCATTTCGAAAGCTTCCACATCATCGAGCAGCCGACATACATGTCGATTTATCCGCCGGCGGAAGGGTTGGTTTTGGCGGCTGGCCAATTGTTGGGGAATCCATGGATAGGGCAGATAGTCGTGACCGCGCTGATGTGTTCGGCAATCTGTTGGACGCTGCAGGGATGGCTACCCTCTGCGTGGGCGTTGTTGGGGACACTGCTCGCCGTCCTGCGCCTGGGAATCCTCAGTTATTGGATGAACGGCTACTGGTCAGCCTCGGTGGTTGCGCTCGGTGGCGCATTGGTGGTGGGAGCGTGGCCACGAATACGAAAGCGGCTGCGTGCAACGGATTCATTGCTGATGGGAATCGGGCTAATCATCCTTGCGAATAGCCGTCCGTATGAAGGCTTGGCGGTTGCTATTCCTGTGGCCATCGCGATGCTGTGGTGGATCCTCGAAGATGCCCGACCTTCGTTGTCTACACTTTTGCCGAGAGTGGTGTTGCCGCTTCTGCTTGTTCTGGCTTTGGGGGCTGTTGCGACGGGATACTACTATTGGCGCGTGACAGGATCACCATTCCGAATGACTTACCGCGTAGACAGCGAGGAGTATGGCTCTACGCCATATTTTTTATGGCAGAACCCGCGACCACAACCGACTTATCGACATGCGGCTATGCGCGAGTTTTATCAAAAGCAGGCGGAACAGTTTGGGGAAAATGATACTGTCCTCGGTTATTTTCGGGTTCTCGGCCAGAAGGTTCGCTCGTGGTGGGAGTTTTACCTCGGACCTTTATTGACGCTGCCAATTCTCGCGTTCCCATGGCTCATACGTCAGAAAAAAATGCGATTGCCGCTTGCGATTTGCGGCACGATGATCCTGGCGCTTGCGGTGGAGACATGGTCGCATCCTCACTACCTTGCATCGGCAACGGCGGCACTGTACATCGTCATCGTTCAAGGTATGCGGCAGATTTGGCACTGGAAGGCTCGGCCGGAGTTCGGTCGGGCCGTGGTTCGAGCTATCCCGGTGCTCGCCGTAGCCATTGTTCTACTGCGAGTGATCCTCATCGCTGCGAAGGTGCCGATTGAACCTCCATGGCCGCGCGGCAATTTAAGCCGGGCGAGAATCCTGCGGGAGTTGCAGGCAGAGCCGGGGCAGCAACTTGTGATCGTGCGTTATGCGCCAAGCCACGACCCGAACAGCGATTGGGTGTACAACCGCGCGAATATTGATGATGCGAAGGTGCTTTGGGCGCGCGACATGGGGAGCGTGGGCAACCAGGAATTGCTACGCTATTTTCGAAAGCGTCATGTTTGGATCGTAGAGGTGGATGGTTCGACTCCACAAGCGCGACCGTATGCCGAGTAGGGATAGATGCGGGCGAGACAGCTTTAGGGTTTCCTGATGCTAGCAATCAGTAACTCATGGATGACGGCAAAGCGCATTCGCGCTCATGGGACGGTGCTCGCGCTCTGCCTGTGGTCAGTCTACCTGTGGAACATGTCGACGCCGGGGTTGCGCGATCAGGCGGGCAATCTCAAAGGCACAGACTTCTTGCACTTCTACACCCTTGGTTCGCTTGCGCTCGAACATCGAGGATCCGATCTCTACAACATGGAGGCACAGTCGGTGCTGGCGGCACAACGCGTGCCCGCGGCTGACGGGATTCAGTATCTGCCGCTGTATCCACCGCAGGTTTCCGTATTTTTCGCGCCGATGGCGAAGCTTTCGTATGGCTGGGCTCTTGCATGCTGGTTGTGTGTGAATGCGATTTTATACGGGCTCTGCTGTTATACGATTTGGCGGGCTTGTCCTAACTTGAGAGATTACGGCATGACGGTGTTGATTCTCGCTCTCGCGTTCCCTGCATTCTGGCATTCGATTGCCTGGGGTCAGACTGCGGTGCTGGGACTTGTTTGTTTTACGTTACTTTTTTTTGCGTTGCGGAGCGGCCACGAGTTTCTCGGCGGCCTGGTGCTGGGATGCCTTGTCTTCAAACCGCAGTTGGCGCTGGCCGCGGGGATTATTTTCTTGGCGAGGTTTCGCTGGAAGATTCTGGCAGGAGCGCTGCTCTCAGCTATCGCCGAGTTGATGGTCGGCGTGGTTTATTACGGCCTCGATCCGCTGCGCGAGTGGCTGCGCGTGTTATTCAATTCTCCGCATTTGCTGCCGCTCCTTGAGCCGAGGGTGTATCAAACCTATTCGCTGCGCACATTCTGGGGAATGCTTGTTCCCTGGACTTGGCTTTCGCTTGCGCTTTATATAATCAGCGCGGTTTCGGTATGCATGTTCACAGTGAAGTGCTGGCGAAACGATGTTGCCTTGGCTCTGCGCTACTCAGCGCTGCTGCTGGCGACCGTTCTGATTTCGCCACATCTTACGGTGTACGATCTCGTCATCCTCGCGCCCGTTTTCCTGCTTCTTTCTGACTGGATCATTGGACATCTAGAATTATCCTCGAGTTCGCCTCTGAAACTGTTGTTGTACTTTTCATTCGCGCTTCCCTTGATTGGCCCGCTTTCGCGCTGGACGCACGTTCAGCTTTTCGTGCCGGTCGCGGCCGGCTTGCTTTTTGAAGTGTGGAGAATGAGCAAGAATGAGTCTCCCAGTGCGCGCCGACTGATTCCGACCTAGCTTCCAAATAGGAATTGGAGAGCTTCGGGAAAACGGGACGCCCATGCTGATTCGCTGTGAGTTGCTCCTTCTGCAATCGTGAGGTGGAAGCGTTTCTCGCTTAACACAGCGCGCCGCACGATGGCGCCAAGTTCGCGGACATCGTCAACTACTGTACGGCTGCGGGCTGCATCTCCAGCTTCGGCGGTTCCGGCTGCAAGAAAGATTCGCTCCGGCCAGATTCTTACTTTTCGGCTTTCTTTTACGATCTGCCGATTCGAAACCCACAGCGATGGGCTTTCCAATAGGAGTTTTCCGACCAGATCCGGACGAACAATCACCGTATACAAGGCAATCAACGCCCCGAGCGAAGAGCCGCCGAGGCCTGTGTTTTCTGGGCCCGAAGCAATACGGTAGTTCCTCTCGGCGAAAGGCATCACCTCTTTTGTCAAGAAGTCAGGATAGTAACGGCCCTGAGCGCGCAACATCATCGGGTTCATTGAGCGGTGCGGAATATACTCGCGGATCCGATCTTTGCCGGTATTGTCGATTCCAACGATGATCAACGGCGGGATTACGCCTTCACGAATCAATCGGTCTGCGCTTTCATCTGCTTGCCACTCGACCCCGCCGAACGCAGTGGAGGACTCGAAAAGGTTTTGACCGTCGTTCAAATATAAAACCGGGTAGCGCATCGTTTGATTTTGCGGATCTTCATAGCCGGGGGGAAGCCATACGCGCAGGAAGCGGGTGTTGCGAAAAATACGGCTGCGGAATTCGTGCAGGCGAAGATCGCCAGTGGCGCCGGTGGCGCGGATCGGCGCGGAAACAAGTTCGGCTGCGGCTTTCGGAGGTCTGGCCATCAGGAGAATTCAAATGCTGTGTGCGCGTAGCTTCACGAATGCTGCGAGCAGCGTAATCAGAACGATCATTACAAGCGAACTGAGGCACAGGAGGCACCAGGTGTCGAGAACGTAGCCTTCAACATAGGTCAGATATAGTGCAAAGGCGAGGCCAGCCGAAGATGCTAACAACAAACGGAGCGGAGTTTCCGCGCGCGAGCGATAGGCGGTCGCCAACACGAGGAGAAGTGCATATCCAGCTACTCCTATACCCGCTACTGGAATGCCCATTAGAGTTGAATATTCGCTGCGGTTGACGATATCGCAATTGAATTTCTCGCCGATGTCGCAGAACTGCGACGCCGATTTCGCATAATGGCGCTGCAAAGAGACTGAGGAGATGACGATTCCAGCCACAGCGAGAATCGCAACGGCTGTAAAAAGGCCGCGGTTGCTTTTTGCGGCAGGTTGGGTGGAAGCGGCAACCTTCTCCGGGCCTGCGGTCACGGTAACGCGCATCCGGTCTTGTCGGAGAGTTCTTCCATCGGGAAAACCCCTTCTTTGAGAGTGCTATCCGAGCCGAATTGCCAACTGGGAAAGAGTTTTGCCCCAGCCGCCTTGCATGCGGGCGTCAGCTCTCGCGAGCCTTTGATTGCGCACTCGACATACGGGACGTAGTGAAAAGCTTTGCCGAACATCGCTTTCTGTTCCGCGCAGTGCGGACACCAATACAAGCCATACATTTTTGCTTGATGGGCGGACAGACATTTGGCGAAATTATCGTAGCGGTGATTCTTGTAATACCAACCGGCTCCATAAGCGAGAACAAAAAGGACGATGATTCCCGCCCAGATCATAGTTTTTTTCGATGGAAGTGCCGGCTCTGCCACCGCTACACGCTGTTGATGCCGCTTTCGCCGCTCTTCAGACATAAGTCCTTCTTTAGCTAACTCATTTTTATATCACGGGATCACGCCACAACGTTTAGCGCTGAGGGCAGTACATCCAGGTCCTCGCAGTGTAACGTCAATACTTCTCCGTCCACCATCACATCTACCGGCGATGGCAAATCGAATTCAACGCGGTTCACCGCTTTGCGCTCGGCGAGAGGGTGTTCGATGTGGGAGCCGTCGTAGAGTTTCGGAAGATTGCGAACCAGTCCGAATCGGCCGATCGGCCCCCATCGAACGTATTCGATCAGACCGCTATTTAGCTCGGCTTTGGGAGCAATCATCATGGTGCCGCCGGTGAACTTGCTGTTGTTGAAAGTGAGAAAGAGACAGCGGCGGCGGTCGAATTCCGTTTCATCATCGAGTCGTACCGGAAACGGACGCCGCCTCATGCGTGCGAGGCTGAGGAAAATCGAAATGAAATATCCTAACTCGCCATGTCTGCTGAAGCGGCGCGCGCGCAATGTCGCGACATCGGCGGGAAAACCGACGCTGAGCAAATTGATGTAATGAATAATCCCATCGCGATGACGCAGTCGCAGAACATCGGAGGGATGAGTTCGATTTACGATCAGAGAGTCGATTGCATGTTCGAGCCCGCGGTTGCTGAAATCACGCAGAAAAGAATTTCCGGTGCCTAATGGTAGAAATCCGAGGATTGGAGGCTCGCCTGTGCTCGCTTCGGGAAAGAGGCCGTTTACGATTTCGTACGATGTGCCATCGCCACCGACAGCTATGAATGTTCGTCGGCCCTCGGCGTAGGCCTCGCGCGCGATGCGAGTAGCATCGCCGCTGCGCTGGGTTTCGACGATATCGATTGCGATCTGGTTTGAGCGAAGCCGATCCAGTACAGGGCCCAGCATTTTTCGGCATCGTCCGCCGCCTGCCGCAGGATTTACGATGGCGAGGTACGAGCGGCCGGCATTCACAGTGCGGTCACCGCTTTGCGTTCCTGCGTATTTCGAATTTCCTCGGATAACTGCTGGCGTTTTATTTTCATCGAGGCGGTCCGCGGAAAATCTTTTTCCCAGACGAGATATCCGCCGACGCGCTTGAAATCAGGTAGTGTGCGATTGTGATCAATGATCTGCTGCAGGAGCGTCGCGTCGAACTTTTGATTTTGATCAAGCCGCAGCGCCAGCACGAGCATTTCGCGCCCCAATTCTTTCTGCGGCCACACGTAGTTTGCGGCAAAAATGCAATACTCCTTCACAGGCAAGCCATCGAAGACGGTTTCGATATCTTCGGGATAAATGTTCTTACCGCCTTCGGTGACGATCATGTTTTTCTTGCGGCCGAAGAGTTGCATGTGGCCGGTTTGGTCGAAGCGGCCGAGATCGCCTGTTAAGAGCCAACCATCGACGATGGTTTCGAGTGTGAGTTCCGGATCGTCAAGATAGTGCGACATGATGGTTTTGCTGCGCGCTGCCACTTCGCCGATACCTTCTTCGTTGGGACTTAAAATTCTCAGGTCGACGCCTGGCAGAGGCTTGCCCACCGTATCCGCGCGAAACGGTTTGAGGTCGTTCAACGTGAGTGCGGTTCCCGCTTCGGTGAGGCCGTAGCCGTTCACTACCGGAATTCCGAGATCGTAGAAGAATTGCATGGCCGAAGGTTCCATAAACGCGCCACCGGTGATCAGCGCCAGCAATTCTCCGCCGAATGCGCGATGAACATGCGGCAGCAGCATGCGGCTGAGTTTTATATTCGGTCGGCTGCGCGTGAGAAACCGATTGAGCCCGATCATGCGATTCAGGAAGGCGCGCTTCCAGCCGGGCACTTCGTCGAACTTGGCGCGGAGGCCGCGCTCGAGATTGTTGACGATCATCGGAACGAGAGCCACATAGGCGATGCGGTAGCGCACGAATGCGTCGCGCACGAACTCCGGCCGCAGGGTTCGCAGATGCACGACGCAGGCTCCGCAGACGAACGGGCCGATGAATCCAACCATGAAATCGATGGCATGATTCGTGGGCAGAATGCTCAGATAGCGCACGCCGGGCCAGAAGGGATACCACGCGGTGAGAGCGCGGCATTGCTCAAGATAATTTTCGTGGGTGAGGACGCAACCTTTCGGGCGACCGCCGGTACCCGATGAATAGACGATGCAGGCTACATCGTCGCGCTTACGCATGACAAAATCGGGCGTGCCTTTCCGCTTGAAATCTTCCCACCGGAATCCGCCCGCCAGATCCGCACCGACGGGTGCCTCGGTGACGAGCACTAGCTTCGTCTTGATGTTTTGAAATTCCGGCGATTGAGTGATTGCGCGCCAAAGGTAATATTCGATTACCAGCACCTTGGCTTTCGCGTGCGCCAGCAACTCCAACTGCTCTGCGGCGGTGAGTTTGTAATCCAGGGGAACCAGGACTCCGCCCGAATAGAAAATCGCGTAGGCGGAGATCAGCCATTTTGACTGATTCGTCATCAGGATTGCGGCACGGTCACCGGGGTCGAAATCGGCATCTTCGAGGGCACGGGCCAACGGCAAACTGATCTCTTTGAAATCCGAATAAGTGAGGCGAGTTTTCTCGCGCTCGCGGTCCGCTTCGATCAGACAGGTTTCGGTTGAAAACCGATCCAGGGCGTCGCGAAGCGCTGCGCCGAGGCAGCTATATTTTTGCAGGTCGAGCATTAACGAGATATTTCACCACACAGACACGACGGCAAGAAGGAGAGCACGGTTATGAGTTGGTTTCCTCCGCCAAGTAAACGGCGTCCGAGAAATAAAAATGGTCCCGAGACTAGTTCTACTACAGTCGCGCCTGGATTTTCCCGGCCAGGGTGCGGAAATCGGAAACTCCCTGTAGCTCGTAATCCGGAAGTTCGACGCGAAAATGATTTTCGAGTTTCGTCAGAAGGTCGAGCGTTTGCAGGCTGTCGATTCCGAGAGTCTTGAAGAAGTCGTCGTCGGGAGAGAGTTTTTCCCGCGGCACTTTGAAATGGGCCGCCGCAAGGCTCAGGATTTCGTCGAGTGTCTGATCGGAAGTAGGCATGTCGAGTCAATTCAGGGTAAATACGGCTGCGCGCTGGTGTCTTCCACAAATTTTCGCAGGCCCGCTTCCACTGCAGGGCGCGCGAATAATTCGCAGAACAGGTCGATTTCGTGCTTCAACTCGTCATATGGAATCGGCTTGATGAATCGTTTTGCTTCTGCGGCAGTCGTGCGGTCGAATTTCTTTAACTGTGCTGCGGTCGCGCGTGCGGCGCGCAAAGCTTCTCCTTCTCCAACAACCTGGCTTACAAGTCCAATTTGTTGGGCCTTGGTCGCATTGAAGCTGCGACCGGTCAACAGCAGATCCCGAGCTACGGCGTTTCCCAGATCGCGCTTGAGGCGAGGAATCCCGCCGAAGCCAGGGATCAATCCCAAACGCAGCTCGGGAAAACAGAACCGCGCCATTTTATCGGCGATGATCAGATCGCAAGTCAGCGCGAGTTCAAAGCCTCCGCCGAAGGTTACGCCGTGGACTGCGGCAATTGTGGTCAAGGGAGTGGCGTCGATGATGTTTAGAACGCGATGAATGCTCTCGAGGAAATCGCGGACTGCTTTTAGAGCGGCGCTTTTTTCCATGGAGCTGGAGCGGCGGTAAAGTTCACGCAGGTCGGCGCCCGCACAGAATCCGGAACTCATTTCGCTGTGGATGATAAGCGCGTGGGCGTCGTTTTCATGGACTTGCAGGAAGCTGGCAAAACTTTCGAGAGCTTTAAGCGACTGCTCGCCTAATTCGTTGCAAGGGGCGCGATGGAGGGCCAACTCGATCACGCCATTATTTACTGCCCAAGATAAGGGGGCACTATCAGCGAGATTCGCGGGGTTCGCGGATCCTTGGCGTTGCTTCGCGCTATTGGTGGCTTCAATCATCGATTCAGTTGATCAGACCGCCTGCTTCACACGGTACATGCTTTCAATGTCGTTTGACATTCGGGATGAAATCGCATCCCGCTTGAGCTTTCCATTGACGGTGAGCGTTCCATTCTCGATGGAGAATGCCTCGTCCCGCACGCAGAAGGCGCGTACCTGTTTGTAATGCGGCAGGTCCGGGTTGATTGCATCCAGTGCGGCTTGTATTTTTTCAGAAGTGACGTTCCCCGTTATGATCGCCGAAAGATATCCACGGCCATTCCCAACGATTACAACCTGCTGCGCTTCAGGAAGCCGTTTTGCGATCGCATTTTCGATCGGTTCGGGAGAGATTTTGTGGCCTGATCCGAGCACAATCAGATTCTTGATGCGTCCCGCGATGCGCCAGTTTCCGGCAGCGTTGACCTCGCCCTGATCGCCAGTGTGAAACCAGCCATCGCGAATCGCTTCGGCAGTCTGGTCGGGACGATTCCAATAGCCAGAGAAAATGTTGGGGCCGCGGAGGACAATCTCATCGTTGTCGCCAAGTCTCATCTCCATGCCTGGAATTGCGGGTCCAACACGGCCAATTTCGACGCGATTGGGATCGTCCATGGTGCAGATTGCGGTTGTTTCTGTGAGGCCATAGACCTGCAGCACACGAATGCCGAGCATCATGAAAAAGAGTTGAGTTTCTGGACTCAGCGGAGCCGATCCGCAAATCAGAGCTTTCAGATTTTTTCCGATCATCTTTTTTCGGATCGCGGGAAAGACCAGCAGATTGGCCAGACCGAGCCAAAGGGTGTCAGCCGGTTCGGGCTTATGTTCCTGCTTTCGCACCCACGCTGCTTTTGCACGCGAATAGATTGCTTGCACGATGCCACCGGTTTGCCACAATTGTTCATCTACGGCGCGGCGCATGCGTTCGAGCAACTGGGGGACGTTGAGGAAATAATCCGGAGCCACGATCCTCATGTCTGTCGCGATCTTGGTGAGATCGGTGTTAATCGTTACCAGACTTCGGCGCTTCAAGAAGGTAAGCAGCGCGATCCAGGATGCGGCGAAAGTGAATGGCAGATAGTGGAAAATGCGATTTTGTGCGGAGGATCCCGCCATCAATTGATTCAGCCGCTCGGATGTGCGCTCCAGCATGAAGCCGACATTCGCGGCAGACAGAACTACGCCCTTTGCCTCGCCGGACGTGCCGGAGGTATAGATGATGGTGACGGGGCTGTCGCTGTCAATTTGTGTGGGACCGACCTGGACATTGTTTTCGCCGGAGAATATTTCATCGAAGAGAAATTGTGGCGGAGCTTCTGGCCACGCCTGGGTTATCCCATCACGCAACGCTGAATCGGCACAGCAAAGAAGGGAAGGGGTACTGTCCTTCATCATCGCCACTAACTCACCCGCCGCCTGCCGGGAGTAGAGCGGAACCACAATCAATCCTTCTGCCATCAGGGCGAGATCCATGGCAATCCAGCGAATGCTGTTGGGAGCGAGGATGCCAGCGCGATCGCCTTTGTTCATGGCTTTCGAGGCGATAAAAGTTCTCGCTTGGCGAACCAGTTCCAGCAGTTCTCTCCCAGTTACACCTGTGACCTGGCCGTCACGAATTTCTGCGAGAACGCGCGTGCCATCAGCCTCGCGCAGTTGCGAGAAGATTTCGTCGATGAATGAAGTCGATGAAGTCAAGTTCGCGAAGATTTTTACAGTGGTCTAGCTATACGCCGCTACAAGTTCTCGAAGGCCCTGGTTCATTGGTGGCAGATAATCTTCCCAACTCCATTCGCCGCGCCGCGTTTCGAACGCGGGATATCTTCGCTGCACTTCTTCCTCGAAGTAGACGCCCATGTGGGCCATGACTTTCAGGTTTTTTACCACCGTCTGCGCGATGCCTGTGGCAATTGCTTCGCCTTCGACACTCAGCTTTTCAAGTGCGGCGAGAAGTTTGCCTTCGAGCTCAGGGTCGTCGACCGTCATGAGCAAATCTTGGTGGCCGCGCTCGCGCATCAGATTGCGGATGCGTTCGTCCATCGTGATTCCTGCTGATGGCACGAGGCCTGGCATCGACGTCACAATTCCGTGATATCGCGAGGACGCCATCATATGGCAGGCGCGAAGAATGCTCACCAGTTCGTACATATTGTATTGATCGGAGGTGAAGACCGGGACGCCCCCGAGTTTTTCGGCAATTTTGTTGGCCGGGCGCGCATCCAGCCGTTCAGTGGCGGCGAGGATTACAAATACATTTCTCTTCTTGCGAAATGCATCGACGGCGTTAGCAATGGAATTCCAGTATTTGTGGTACGCCTTTTCGGCTGCTGGCCCTGAGTTGTGGAAATACACCGTGCGATAGTGGCTGTCTTTGTACGCGCCCGTTAAACCGTGCAGGGCGTACTTGGCGACTGACGCTTTCACGGGCCACTCGAACGGATTGATCGGGCAGACGACGAGAACGGGCGTGCGGCCATCCCAGCCTGATTTTCGCAGAGCACTCTGGCCGTATTCTGGAGGCTGCGGCTCGAAGGTCCAGGCAGTGTCGGTGCCGAGTTCCGTGGGGACGCCAAGTTCGCGCAGAACGGTGCGCGATTCCTCGTTGCGTGTAATGACGAACGAGCTTTTGCAATAACGGCCACACATCTTGGCTACGAGAGGATCCATGTGGCCCGCTTCGGCGCCGTAGCCAACAGAGAGCTTGTTCTGCGCGGCGGCGATTCCCAGCGAGCCAATCATCATTGTGGTGAGCGCATTGGCGAACTTGCTTTTAAACATTGAGCCTTCGCAGGCTACGACGCCATCATGTTTGGGAACTTCGTTCGCGAGAAAGGGCGGGAAAATGTCGGGCAGATGGACCTGTTTCGTGCCTTCAAAATAGCCTCGCGACAAATCAAAGCTCTGGCTCATCACGCTGAACTCTACGCGGTCCTTGCCTAGAATGTGACGGATCTGGCGCAGCATTTCTTCGACCCGGACATCGGAGCCCATGTTGCGCGTGCCGTTGTAGCCGGCGAATAGAAGCTTCAGCTTCTCGCCGGGTTTCCAACGCTTGCCGGAGCCCAGCATCCATGCGGCCTTGGCGCGCTCGATCGAAGTGCTGACCCACGCCTCAAGAATGAAGTCCATCATGCGGCGGTGCCTCCGGCGCGGGCTGGCCAGGGCCGATAACGGTAAGCGAAATCGTTTTGCGTGCTGAACTTGAGCAGCGGAAAAGAATATTCGGAAAAGGGCACGGGCTTTTTACCCAGTTCTGTGGTCACACGCCGATTGTCGAAGACGGTGTTCCACACAAGATAGGGCATGAAGACTTTCAACAACGAGGCGGCTTTGCCGAGCGGCCCTTTGCGATTGGCCAACAGGTTTACGGAGCTGGTAAATGGACGCTCCGCCGCAGGAACAAAGATAGGAGCGCGCTTGTTCTGTGCGGCTGCGAGTGTGCGAGTGATTTCGCGAAATGTTTGCGAGGCCGTCCCCGACGAAAGATGATAGGTATCGAATTGCGTTTGTTCCTTCACGTGCAGGGCGGCGATTGCATCGGCAACGAAATCGACGTTCACGATGTCGATCTTGTCGGTTGGACGAAATGGCAGAGCAGGCAACCCGGCGAGAAAGGCGAAGGCGCGCACCATGTCGAATTGCGTGGTTTCGCCATGGCGGCTGTCGCCGAGGACGATACTGGGACGGAAAATCGTTTTTGGCGTTTCCGGCAACAGAACGCGCATCATGTGCTCACAGAATTTCTTGGTGCGCGCGTAGGGGTCATAGTCGGAGCGATTCCAATCGATGGACCGATCTTCGGTGACGACCTCATTCTCTCGCTTGCCGGCAACAGCGACAGTGCTCACTAGGCTGAAGCGCCGCAACCCGTGATAGTGCTCGGCTTGACGGGCCAAAGTTAGAACCTCGAGTGTGCCGCGCAGATTGACGTTGAGGCAGCTCTTTTCGGATTTGCGATTGAGCGAGGCGGCGCAATGAATTACCGAATCTGTGGTGTGAACCAGGCGATCGTACTCATCTCGAGAAAGTCCGAAGCCGGAGTCGGTAAGGTCCCCGCGGAACACGCGGACACGGGTCTGGAGGAATTCGTAGAATTGCGGAAAATCGAGATGCAACTGCCACGCCTGCCAGAGGCGGCTTTCGGCTTCTGCTACCTCACCGGCACGAACCAGCACGTTAAGAGATGCGCCCTGGTCGCGCAGCAGATTCACCGCGACGTGCGCCCCGATATACCCTGTCGATCCCGTGAGAAAGATTGCCATTCAAAGATTCCGTTTATGTACCAGTTTTCACTGTTTCGCCGTTATGCAGGCTGCGCGGCGGACGCGCTTCCAGCGGCCGGCCTTCGATCAACGGATAGGTCCAGCGCCGCAACGCCGGAATGTGAACGTTGATCCAGTAATTCCACCAGTCTAACCGCTGCGCGTTGTAGCCGAAGTCCTTGCGCTCTTCTTTTACCAATGCGTGTGAGAGCTTTTCAATATTGTCGGCCGCGAAATCGTGCTCGTTTAAAAGGATAAACGGCTCGAACAATTCAATCAGTTTTTCCACGCGCTCCAGATTTCTTTCCGCTTTTACCAGGGGAGTTTTCTTCAGTGGCAGCGGCGACATGATGCGCTGGATTGATTTCACGATGGCTTTTTGCGCCGGCGCCGAGAGCCGCTGGTAGCGCTCTTTCGATACGGGGATCGCATCGAAGCGCAAGCGCAGCCACGATTCGAGTCCTTCTTGCGCGCGGTAGTGCTTGCGGTGCGCGAGCGAAGTCAGTTCGATCGAGCGGCCCATATCGCACGGATTGGCGGCCGAAGTAGCTAGTTGATACAGATCGTCGTTCTTGCGCTCCACCAGGGCGGCAGCCACCAATGTCATTCCTGCGCAAACGTCATCCACTGGGATGATATCGAGGCGTTTTTTTTCGTTGGAGGGCAGCTGACGAAAATAAGTCCCTAGCAGATACGAGAGCGAGGCGGACGTGTTAATCCCTTCATTCCAACCAAGAAAAGGTTTGGTGACGGAGGTTTCGACAATGGCAGGTCGAACAATGGCAATCGGCAGTCCCGTGCCGCGCTTTACCATCAACGATTCCGCCAGGCTCTTGGTCAGCGTGTAGGTATTGGGCCAGCCTAATTCTTTCGCGCGTCGTGTACCTTCTTCAGTCAGATAAGTTTTCAGCCAGCGAATGCGGTTCTTGCGGATTTGATTTTCGAGCGCAACACCCTGCAAACTTTTTGCGGCATGTTCCTTGATAAGGGCTTGAGATCGCAGGTCCGCCGTCATTTCTGCGCTTTCCGACTTCGCTTCAGCCTTTGCGATCACTTCGTGCAATGAGCGCAATTCTTTTTCGGCGTCAAAATCCGGAACATGATGCGGCGTGTAGTTTGGAATGAGCTTTTCGGGAACACGCCCATCGCGCTCGCCGGCCACGTAACAAGTGGAAAGATGGAGGAGCGCTGCGTGGTGGCTGTCGCGAATGAATTGCAGGATGTTCATCGCCGCATCAGTATTGCTGGTCAGCGCATCCCGTAAATCGGGATTGAAGTCGGTCAACCCTGAGCTGTTTACGACCAGGTCGAGATTGTTCTTGATGCGGCGGGCGACATCGGCATCGAGTCCAAGATCCGGGGATGTGACATCTCCTTCAACGACTTCCACCTTGTCGAGAAGGTAATCCTCGAAGCTGGGCGCATATTTTTCGAAGAGCGGATCGAAGACCGGCGACTCCTCGATAATTTTTTCAAAGCGGCGATGTGCGGGATTCGATTTCTGCTTGCGAATGAGAAGGTAGATGCGTCCAATCTCGGGCAAGTCCATCAGCGCATTGGCGAGCCAGACCTTGCCGATAAAACCGGTGACGCCGATCAGCATCACATGCTTTCCCGCGAGCGCGCGGCGTACGGAAAACCCGCGCTGCGGCTCAAGACCGTCAAAATGCACAACCGGCCGCTCCATCATCACGGGCTCGCGGTCAGAACTAATGACGGCTGCTTTCAAATCGTCCAGGGAAATATCGAGTTGGCGGGCCAGTGGTTTTGGCGCGCGGTGACCATCGGGGCTTTGCTCTTTGACAAGCGCAAAAGCGCCGCGTGGACGAATCACCGGTTCGAGCAGTCGGCCGGTGGCAATGCCATCGCGAAACTCCAGACGGTTGGCCACAATCCGCCTGACTCCCAGATGCTGGGCCAGAGGCTTCATGACGTGTTCGAGAGCCTGACTCACCAGCACGACATCGGCTCCTGAATTCATCAACTGCTGCAGTCGCTCGACGCCGGAATTCTTCAACTTAGGCTTTAACTTGTATGTGAAATATTCCTCACCGAGAAGGTCTAAGCGATCACGCGTCGTTCCGCGCAGGACAGTATGTACAACTCTGGTAGCGAACTTGCGGTTGGTTGAATATAGAAATGGGCGCAGCAAGGCCATCAAGAAGATGAGGCCACGCTGCCGCAGGCGCTCCGAGAAGGTTTGGGCATTCCAGGTAAAGAACGCCACCGGCTGGATAACGGTGAGATCGAGCAGACTTCCTTCCACGCGCCAATACACTGTTGGGGACACGCGGGGGGCCACGTCGGGTTGGTGGTTAGAAGATTCCAAAGCAAACTCGCCAGGGCACAGGGCGGATCCTGCGCTCACAGGCGAATTTTACATTGTAAACAATATGGCGCGATCAACGAAGCTCGTTCTCTGCCGGATACGCGCGAAAAACCGCCATCCCGCGTTTCCCGGGGCGTAGTCACTAACCTACAATCTCTTCAAAAATCGCTCCGCCCGCTCCCACTCCGGAAACAGCTTCTCCTCGGCTTGGAACCCAGCCGAGTGCACACATCGCCGGCTTCCGTGCATGCGTACGGGATGCTTCAAATGGAGCATCTCGTGATAGACGATGTATTCCACGGCGTACCTCGGAATCGCCAGATGATCAAAAATCCGGCTGATTACGATTGCATTATGGGCGGGATCGTAGTGGCCTAAAATACGCCGTGTTCGACTGGGACTCCAGCTCATTCGCGGCCGTCCCATCAGCCCATGAAAGAACCGCTGATTCAGATCCTCGAAGATCGTGTCCAGATCATAAAATCTTCCGCGCGGCGAATGGAGTTGCTTGCGACCGCGCATCTGGCGCACGAGGTGCGCCTTGCTTGCGAGTTCATGGCTGCCGACATATTTTCGATAGCGAGAGGCGTGGACCCGGTCGACCGGCTTGCGATACATCTTCGCCAGAAGAATATGGGCAATGGCGCGAAGAACATGTTCGGGCGCGCCTTCGAGCAAATCGGAAAGCCGGACCAAAAGCCGGCCTTCGCGCAGCCGGATGGTGTTGTTGATGTTCGCGAAGGCGAAGAACTCGACCTTCAGTTCGGGCGCAGCCGCATCAGGCCGCAACGAACGGTACTCGTCCTGAAAAATCTCGAGCAGACCCTCACGCACAGTAACGGTAGGTTAGCACGAGGTCGCACTGAGATTTCTGGCCGCCGCAAGACCGGACTTTCGTCTTCAATACCGGTCATTGGTGTTGATGTTGAAGCCAAGAATTGCGTTGAGTTCGACGGGCTGCGGCCCGCGCTGAGCGGGGCGGAATTTCCAACCTGGCAGGGCGGCCATGATTTTTGCCATCATGGCGGCGGGCCCGGGTTCGACCACCTGGAAGTTTTTCAGGTTGCCCCTGGCGTCGAGCCTGCATTTAATCACCACGCGGGCGTGTGGGAGATTTTGTGGAAGCAGCGTGCGGATGCCGGAGGGGCCGACGAGCGCTCCGGCGTTGGCGTGCGCGTTGGGGTCGGCCTCGGCAAACTGCATGACCACCGTGCCGATGTTGGTGTCGACGTAGACGGTGTAGTTGTCGCCCGGAAGTTTGCCGTAGAAATCGAATGCGCCGCCCGAACGGGATGTGGCGACAATGGTGATCGCCGGGCCTTTGTCGTCTTGAATGTTGGAGCGGCCGGGAAGAGCGGGCGCGTTGCTGGTTCCGTCATTGAAGCTTGGCAAGTTGACGATGTTGCTGGTGCTGCCGCCGCGCACGTCAACTCCGGCGATCGGTGGAGTTCCTATCGGTGATGCGCCTGCTCCGCCGGGGCCGGGAGTGGGCGAAATGCCGCCATGGGCGTTGGAATCGGAACCGCGGCCTGGGCCGCTGCGGCCTGCGCCCGTGTCTTCACCGGCCATGCCGCTGCCGGGGCCAACACCATTGCCGATACTGGTTCCGCCGCCGCTGCCGCCGAGGCCTGGTTTGTCTCCACCGGTGGGTGAGAGTGCGAGCGATCCTTTGCCGCCATCGCCCAGACCAGGGTTGAAGCCGGGCTGGGTGGAAACGACTACGGCGGAGTTCTCACCTGCCGCGTGGGCGCTCTTGGGCGGCGCCAGCACTGTTCCTACATCGCCCGGACCGCCAAAGCCTGCGCCTCTGCGTCCGTAGCCGGAAGCGCCAGAGCCTGACCCAACTGAGGGTGGAGGAGGAATCACGTTTGAGGCGAGCAGGGTTCCGTTTGCAGAACCGCTTGAGGCTTGCATGCCCGAGCCCGCGCCGGAAACTGATGGTGGTGGCGGAATGACACTGGACGCGCCCAGAGAAGCCCCGCGCGCATTGGAGGAGGTTCCGACTCCTGAGGAAGCGCCACCGACCGAAGGCGGAGGGGGAATCACGTTGGCATTGAGCGAGGTGCCTTGTCCACCGTTCGGCGAGGTGCGCGAATTGCCGGCAGCAGCGCTTGCGGAAACATTCGGCGGGGGCGGGACGACTTCCTGGGTCCCAAAAATTTTGCCGATGATCGAGCTCACGAAAGATCCGTTGGCCGCCGTTGTAGGGGGAGGCGGAATCACCTTTGGAGCGGAGGAAGGAACGCCTCCGCTTTCCAGGCGGCGGAGATCGCGGTCGGCAGTTGTGGATGGCGGAGGAGCCACTATTGATGGCGACGGCATGCTGAGTTTCGCTACGCGGGCGTTTTCACGTTCGGGCGCGGAGACCGGCGGGGGAACGACGGTTTCATTATTCATCTGCACGCGCGAAGGCGAGACAGCATGGGTTACGTCCGACGGCGCGGGGGCGATGATGCGACCGTTCAGCGAGGGGGCAAGGCGGGCTTGATCGCGTGACACTTGCGTGGAAGCGGGAGCAATGATCGTTGCACCAAGTGACGGTGCATTGCGGCTGGTGTTGCTATTCACAGTCGGGGCTGGACCGATAATTGAGGAATCCAGCCGTGGCGCGTAAAGGGTGTGTTCGGAATGAACCGTGGGCGCAGGTGCGACAACAGCTTCATTGAAGGCAGGCGATGTGCGCTCGCGGCTCCGCGAAACCTTCGGCGCCGGTGGAATCACAGCGGAGTTGAGAGTCATGCTGCGCGATTGATCGCGCGCGATATTCGTATCTGCGGGAGCGATGACGCGGGTTTCCAGACGCGGCCCCGAGTGCGAGGAGTGCAAGCCTTCGGCGGGCGGCGGTGGAATTACATTCTTGAATTCCAGCAGATTTGCCACAGCGTCGGATGAAGAAGGCAGCTTCAGATTCGGCGCGTCCACCACTCTTGGGTTTAGAGAAGATCCTCTGGCCACATGAATGGTCTGGGTAGGGTGATGGGCTTCGCGGCCGCCGGCGCGGCCGGTTGCGCCGGATTCCGCGCCACTCAAATCCTGCGTGCGAGGCAGTTCGTCCGGCGAATAATAGATGACTTCATCCGGGGTCAGGGGTGAGGCGGCGTAGGGCCGCATACGGGCGATCTCTCCCGGCAGAAACATCAACGCGAAAACGAAAATTGCCTGCAGAACAAAAGATGTGCCCATGCTGCGGCGGTCGTCACAGCCGAGCGGAGCTTCTCCCGCCAAACGCGGAGCGGAACGCGCGAATGCCGGACGGATGTTGCTGACGAAGCCTTCCCAGCGCGGCGTCCATTCGACGAGCAGTTTGGGTCCATCGCGGTGCGCGCGGATGATGCGGGGTTCGAGTTGGAGCGTCTGCGTCAAAACTTGATCCGAACCGGGTTCTTGTTACTTGGGATTGTTGCTCCGCCCCGGGGAAGGGCTGGCTACTCCGCTAGGACTCCTTAAAACTAATTTCGATACTGTCGCCCAATGCAGTTCCAGTTCTGGCCACGGTGTGGCTGGGTAACTCCAGGACTGAGGCTGCCCGCAATCGGATGGGGGAAAATCGCCAGGGGTGGAGATCGTGCTCGAGGTGAACCACCGTGCCGGCGTGGTCTAAATAGACTACGTCAATTGGGAATCGCATAGCAAGAGTATGCACGCCGCGGCAGGGACGAATCCAGAGGCCAGCGCCATTACGGAAGTTATGTGGGGCGACGCCGATCAGGCCGCGCAGGCGGGTGAGGTGGGTTTGGGCGATTTTCAGGCTGGTGGCCAGGGGGAGTTGGCGGGTTCGGTTGAAGGCTTGGGGCATGTTCCTTTCCCTTCGACGGGATGCTGTAATTGCGTTGGCGGGCTGACGTTAGGTTCCTCGCGCGCTCCCTTCGGTCGCTTGTCGGAATGACAACGCCGGTTTTAGCCGCATTACTTACTCGTGAGGGAATGGTATGCCTGAATCAGCGCCGGGCCGATGGTGACGAAGAGGAATGGCACGAGAATGAAGATTACGAGCGGCGGGACCATTTTGATGGTGGTCTTGGCGGCTTGTTCTTCGGCGCGCTGGCGGCGTTGCGTGCGGAGGGAATCGGAGTGAACGCGGAGAGCCTGGGCTACGCTGGTGCCGAAGCGGTCGGTTTGGATGAGGGTGCCGACTAGAGAGCGAATGTCATCTACGCCCGTGCGGTCGACCAGATTGCGCAAGGCTTCAACGCGGGGCTTGCCGGCGCGCATTTCTAAGTTTACGAAGTGGAACTCGTCGCTGAGATCGGGGTGGGCATGATGCAGATCGACGCCGACTCGCATCAGGGCTTGATCGAGGGCGAGTCCGGCTTCGACGCAGATGACGGTGAGATCGAGAGCATCGGGCAAGGCAATTTGAATGCGGCGCTGGCGGTCTCGAATCATTCGCTTTAGGAAGAAACGTGGAACAAAAAAACCCAGCGCTGCGCCGCAGACAACCAGCGGCAGATTGTTGAAGATGCTGCCCTTGGTTAGAACAACCGCGATAGCGAAGCCCACCACAGCCAGCACGAGGCGCGCTCCGAAATACATAGTGGCGTGGCGCGGCTCGCGCAACCCGGCCTGAATCAGCCAGGCGCGCGTGCGTGAGACATCAGAGGGCGAAAGAGGGATCGCTTTACTGAGCGGATCGAGCGCCTGCTCGATTCGTTCGCGCACTTTGAGCGCCGGTTTTTCCGGCGCTGCAGCTTGACCACCGAGAGCGCGCAAGCGCGCGCCCAGCACGGAACTGGGAGTCACCGCAGCCGCGCCGAAGGCGAATATCACCGCCACGACGGTGATGAAGATGACGATGGTCAAAATCAACGGCATAGTCGGTTCACTGGCAGATATTTCAAACCTGAATCTTGATAATTCTGCGAATCACAAAATACCCAACGGTCTGTAACGCGATACTGGCAACCAGCAACGCGTGACCGATCGGATCGGCAAATAACGGGTGTACAAACTCCGGGCTGAAAATGAGCAGGATTCCGACGACAGCCGGAGGCATTGCCATCAGCAACGCCATGGTCAGGCGTCCCTGGGCAGTATGGACTCTTACCTGACGCTGAATTTTGAAGCGTTCCCGGATGACGTAGGAGAGATTATCGAGAATCTCGGCCAGATTGCCGCCGGTTTCGCGCTGGAGCATCACCGCTGTGACGAAAAATTTTATATCGACGAGCGGAACGCGCTCGGTAAGGTTCATGAGCGCGTCGCGCACCGGCATACCGAATTTCTGCTCTTCGTAGAGCTTGCGAAACTCGCTGGACAGCGGCTCGGAAACTTCGGTGGCGATCATTTCGAGAGCCGTGGTAAAGGCGTGGCCTGCGCGCACGGCGCGGGCCAGCGTGTCGATCGCCTCAGGAAAAAGCTCTTCGATTTTTTCGAAGCGTTTCTGGCGTCGGTAGGAAACCACCGAATACGGAAGAAAAGCTCCAATGACGAGCGCAGCCCAGGCAATGGCCGGGTTACCAGTCCAGAGAACTGCTATCAGTCCGGCGCCAGCGCCACAGAGAACACAGAGCAGGAGAAAGTTGCCGGCACGAAATTTCATGCCCGCTTGCAACAGCGTTTCCTGGATAGCCGACACTCGAGCGGAGCGGCGCAGGAGGTTGTCGAAGGCAGGGATCTGGCTTAGCTGCTCATCCCGCAGCAGGGCGAGTTCCTCGTTGGGTTCGCGTTCAGGTTCCTTTTGCGCGACGGCCAAACGGTCGCGGATGAGACGGGCACGGGCGTTCCGCTGGTCGATGAAGGAGCCGACGGCAAAAACGATCAACGCGACTACGATGAAGACGATGATTGCAATTAATGATGGAATCACGCGCTTGTCTCGACGGCTAACGCCGCACTCTCAGTAGCTCGATTATCGCAGTGTCAAAAGCCCTGCGCCACTCAAAACATCTACACTTCCATCCGCGATTCGAACAGGGCTGGGCGGAGACGAGCGCCGTACGTAGCTAAGCGGTCGGCGAAAACCGGGCGCACACCGGTGGCGCGGAACGTGCCTCGGACCTTTCCGTTTTCATCGATGGCGCGGCGGTCGAAGGTAAAAATATCCTGCATGATGACACTTTCGCCATCCAGCCCGGTGACTTCAGAAATCGAGATAACTTTGCGGGTTCCGTCGGAGAGGCGCGCGATTTGGATTACGGCGTGAATGGCGGAAGAAATCTGGCTGCGAACCGCGCGCTCAGGAATATTGAGATTGGCCATGGAAACCATGTTCTCGATACGGGAGAGCGCGTCGCGCACCGAGTTGGCGTGAACCGTGGTAAGCGAGCCTTCGTGGCCCGTGTTCATGGCCTGCAACATGTCGAAGGCTTCCTCGCCGCGGACCTCGCCGACCACGATGCGATCTGGCCGCATACGCAAACTGTTGATGACGAGCTGGCGCTGGCGGACCGCGCCTTTGCCTTCGATATTGGGAGCGCGAGTTTCGAGGCGCACCACGTGCTCCTGCTTAAGTTGAAGTTCAGCTGCGTCTTCGATGGTTACGATGCGCTCGAAGTTGGGAATGTAGCCGGAGAGAACGTTAAGCAACGTCGTTTTGCCCGCGCCGGTTCCGCCGGAGATCAGAAGATTCAGACGCCCTTTCACCATGGTCGAGAGAAGTTCAAGCATGGCCTCGGTGAGCGTGTGATTCTCGATCATGTTGCGCGCGGTCAGCGGATCGCGTCCGAAACGGCGGATCGACAGACAAGCTCCGTCGAGAGCCAGCGGCGGAATGATGGCATTGACGCGGGAGCCGTCGGCAAGGCGGGCATCGACCATGGGCGAAGATTCATCGACGCGCCGGCCTACTCGAGACACGATGCGCTCGATGATCTGCATCAGGTGCTGATTGTCTTTGAACGACAGGCCGGTGAGTTCGAGCTTGCCGGCGCGCTCGATGTAGACGCGGTCAAAGCGGTTGACCAGGATATCGGAAATCGTCGGATCTTTCAGCAGCGGCTCGAGCGGGCCCAAGCCGAAAATTTCATCGAGAATTTCACGCGATAGGCGCTCGCGTTCGGCGAAGCTGAGGGGAACGATTTCGTTGTTGACCGCGCCGCGGATGAGAATAAGGACTTCTTCGCGCGCGGTTTCGCCGTTGGAGCGGCCGAGTTTCTCGAGATCGAGACGGTCGAGGATCTTGCGGTGCAGGTCTGACTTTACCTGCTGATATTCAGTCCGCTCGACGGTCTGCAAGTTCGGCATGGGAAGATTATACGGTCTTAGGCAATATATTAAAGATGCCTTTGGGTCTAAAGCGAGCGGTGGTAACTGAAGGCTCGACTGGGAGTGGTCAGGGAAAACGTGGCCAAGGATTCAACTACAACCCAGAAGCCCAAGAACTTCCGCGCTTAAGAAAATTTGGTGGAGCTAGTCGGGATCGAACCGACGACCTCATCGTTGCGAACGATGCGCTCTCCCAGCTGAGCTATAGCCCCTCATGCAACTGACGGAATTTCCCATTCATTTTAACAGTGTTGGTTCTGCACACCAACGATTCTTGACGAATGGCCCGGCATTTCGTCTAACCTAAGAGTAAGCAACCTGGGGGTTTTGTTGATATGTTCGCCCCATTCAATACGGAAACGCCGCCAAGAAAGCGAGCGATCATGGCGGGCTCGCTGATCGTTCACGGAATTCTGTTCGCATGGCTTTTGCATGCGCCTGAGCCTCCGCTGCTCAACGCCAGTTCGGTTGCCCCCGGACACAATGGCCGCGTCCTGGCACAACTTTATTTTCCTTCCCCACTGGCAGACGACAGCACTGCCAGCTCCCCGGCGCACGCGACGGAGGTGTATCGCCACCAGCGTTTTGGGCATGAGAAATTGACCTGGAAACAGAACCGCACTCGCCTGAGGCAGAAGGAGGCGCCATCTCAGTTCGCGCCCGCCGCCGCGGAAGACGCCTCACTGAGTGCCACGCTCTCCAATCTTGGTCACGGAGCGCCCGCTGGGCTTCCTTACGGAAGCGTTCCCGGGAGCCCTATCTTCGGCGATGAAGTGCGACCTGCGCTTCCAGTTGCTACCGTTGATCCCACCGTGTATCCGTGGGAGCTACCGGACATTGAGGGGAACGTGGTGGTTGAGATTACGATTGATGAGCGCGGGGAGATTGTTCGCAAGACGGTTCTCCGCAGCATGGGAGAAAAGCTTGATGAGAGATTTATGGCGGCGCTTGATCAATGGCGGTTCCAGCCTGCCACGCGAAACGGTGTGGCCATCATTTCCAAGCAGGATGCCATCTTCCACTACAGACGCAGAGGGTAGAGGTTTGCGTGACCTGCCATGTAAGTTTTCTCCCGCAGCTATAATCGAAGGGTGAGCACTCATACAATTCGTCAGCTGGCCTCTGCGGATTTTCCCACCCGCTGGGGTACTTTCCGAATTCACGCTTTTCGCGCCGAATTCGGCCCCGGTGCGGAGCATAAAAAGGATCGGGTGGAAGAAGCCGTAGCCCTGGTGATGGGTGATATTCACTCGGCGCCTCCGCTCGCGCGGGTGCACTCACAGTGCTTAACCGGAGACGTCTTTCACTCCCTGCGGTGCGACTGCGGGCAGCAGTTGGAAATGGCGCTATCGATGATTCGTGATCTTGGAGCCGGTATTCTTATTTATGAACAGCAGGAGGGGCGCGGTATCGGCTTGATGGCCAAGTTGCAAGCTTATGAGCTTCAGGATTCCGGCCTGGATACCGTTGAAGCCAACGAGCGCCTCGGGTTTAAGGCGGATCACCGCGATTTTGCGCTTCCTGCTGAGATGCTGAAAGCTTTGGGCGTGAACCGAGTGCGATTGCTCTCGAATAATCCGGACAAAGTAGAAGCGCTCGAAAAGGCGGGCGTGAAAGTGATCGAGCGAGTTCCGTGCGAGGTTCCCCCCAGTCCGCACGCCAAAAAGTATCTAAGAACGAAGAAAGAGAAATTGGGGCATTTGTTCACTGCGCGCTAGCTTCGCTCGGAAAGCGGTGACTCGACCATAGCTTCCCCTCGCATGAGCTTGACCGCAAAAAAAGATAAGAGGGCGAGGATCGCGAACGGGAGAGGCGCAGCCATCCGAGTTGGAAACACGAGGACCGCTGGGCGTCTCGCCCACACCGGAAAGAATACCGAGAGCAGAGCTACTGCGGACGCTGCAAACCACTGCCATGACATCACGATCACAGCCGCAAACCATTCGACACGGATCGGAAAACCGCCTCCAAGCAGCGCGGCACGCCGCGCGCCCAGCCAAAAAATCGCCGGAATCAAAATGACCTGGTCGTAGACTGCGCCGCCTGTGGGCGACAGGATGATCGTTACCGCCAAAACAAAACTGACGGCGAGAGAAAATTCGGCAGACGCCGGTTCTCGGCGTCGGGCGATCCAGCAAATCGCGCCCGCCAGCGCCAGCATTGCAAGCCCTACTGCATTTCCCAGAAACCTGCCTAGCACCAATTGCGTGAGCGGCGGCAGTGTGTAGCTCGGGTATTGAGTAATCGCGCGCCACCAAGCCACGACCCATCCCGGCAAGACGATTTGGCTAAGCAGAAGCAGCGTCGTCAAAGTAAATATAAAGCTGAGGGCGAAAACTCTTCGACGCTTCCACACGCTGAATGCCCATAGCAGCAGCCAAATCGCCAACAGCCAAACAAGTTGAGGTTTCACGCAAGCGAACGCGAGGAGCATGCCCGCGAATAGGTTCTGTCCCCGAGCCAAAGCGGCCACCGCCGCCGCGAGAATGGCTCCCACAAAGAGGCCTACCTGTAATGCATATAGGCCTTCCAAAATGGGGTAGCTCACCAGAGAAAGAACGATAATGATCGCGAGTGTGCCGCGCCGAACCGGTAGGTCAAAAGCTTCGAGCCAGAGAACAAACCCGCCTGCAGTAAGGAATGGCAATAGTAGTCCCAGCCCCACCCGGACCCTGTCAAACCCGAGAAGAGCCAACGGCGCAGCGAGCAGATCGGTGTAAAGCGGGTAAACGAATGCGCGGAAATTGGCAGGCGGATCGGTCTTGCGCCGCCAATCCATGGTCCGTCCAAAAAGTCCGATCTGAATTTCCTGCGTTATCTGTCGCGTATACGGATCCCTATGATGACGCAGGAGTTCCCTGGTGGTCAGCCAGATCGGGTAAAAATCTCCGCCATACGCATAGCCTCCTGCCATTCCGATTTCGGCGTTCCGCGCCCGTGCCTGGGGCAGGAGCAAGTGGAAGTAGTAGTAGCTGGCTCCAAGCGCGAGAAGCGCAACCAACAGCAGTGTGCCGATGGTTCCCCGTCCAGTGTGGGAAGCGCCAGATGGTCGAGAGTCCGCATCAATTATCATGCTGAATGCTTGCGCTTACATCGCGCGGCGGGATGCTCGGAGTATTTCACGGGACTTAAGCACCCTAAAGTGAATGAGGATTGAAGACTCGCTTCAGCGAATCTTTATTCTTTGCCGGCAAATAAGCCAGCGCGGCTTGCGCAAGGGCAATGTAGACGGCCCGCGCAACCGGTGCTTTGCGCAAAACGCCGAGATGCCGCTTCACGGTTTCGACGTCGCCTCGCACGATCGGTCCGCTGAAAGTTCCCGCTGCATCCAATGCTTCATAGTTGGCGAGCGTCTGTTTGAGCATCGGCAACATTTTCTTCTTCGCCGCATTTCGCTTCACCCCGGCGGCAGCGGCTACCTGCTCACAAGTGGCTAACAGCGCCGTGAATAGAGGCGACGCCAAAGTTCCCCACGCGTGGTAAGCCGGCTTATCTTCGGCTCGAATGGAGTATGCCGTGCCTCCAAGATTTATCACGAGTGTCCGCGCGATCCGTGCTGCTTTTCGATCTCCCTCGATCGCGAAGGGAACTCCAGCCAACTTCGGTTTCGAACCATGCACAAATGTCATCAGGGGATGCGCCGACGCTACCACCGCTCCTCGTCGCCGCAGCGGACCGAGTTCGTCACTGGTGAAAGTGCCGCTCGAATGCAGAGCGACTTTGCCGCTCCAATCCGTTGAACTTTCAATCGCTGCCGCCGCTTCGCGTATCGCTCTATCCGGAACACAGAACCAGATCACGTCGGCTGAAATCTGAACTTTCCGCGAGCTTACCGCGGTCGCGCCGACCCGTGCTGCCAACCGCCCCGCGTGCAGCAAAGATTCTGATCTTTCCCGTGCGATGATCTGATCAATCCTGTATCCGGATGCATGCAAACTTCCGGCCAGGACGTTTGCCAGGTTGCCAGCGCCCACAATCGTGATTCGCAGCTTCTTCGATCTTCTGCCTGCCGCTTCTGCGCGCATCTCCGGCAGCATAGCAGATGACTGTTTTCAGAGTTCCATCTGTCTTTGGAATCGGACTCCTCAGCCATAATGTGCGGATGGTGTGTTTTATATTGGTGATATGGGAAATTTTCGGCTTAAAAAATCTAAACGCAAGTCAGTCAACAAATCAAAGAAAGCGCGGGTACTTTCTTCGCGTACGGTCTATCGTGGTCCCGTTTTTTGGGTGACCACCGATCATGTGCAAGAGCCCGGCGGCGTTCGAGCACGCCGCGATATTGTTCGTCACGGCGGCTCGGTGGTGGTTCTGGCAGTCGATGAATCCCGAGCGGTGCCGCGAGTATTGCTGGAGCGTCAATATCGTCATGCGGCCAACAGCTATCTCTGGGAGATTCCCGCGGGCCGCATCGACGCCGGCGAAAAGCCGCTCCCTGCGGCCAAGCGTGAGTTGCTCGAAGAAACTGGCTACACCGCCGCACACTGGCGACGCATTTTTAATTTCTATGCCAGTCCCGGCTTTGTTGCCGAGACCATGTCGGTGTTCCTGGCGACCGGACTTCGCGAGGGAGAAGCCCAACCGGAGGATGACGAACTCATCACAAAAAGACTGATCCCATTGCCGATGGCTGTGCGCATGGTTCTGAGCGGCACAATTCGGGACGCCAAAACAATCTCTTCCGTCCTCTGGCTCGACCATCAGGTCGCAAATCGGCATGCCTGGCAGAGTTCGAAATCTGGGAAGAAATAACCTATGGCTAAACCATGAGATCGCGTATTTTTCTTTTCTTTCCCACTGATGGCATTTACAGCCGGCAGAAAGTGACGGCGGTTTGATTATTATCCTCATGGGCGTTTCCGGGGCGGGGAAGACTACCGTAGGCGAAATGCTGGCGGCAGAATTGGGATGGGATTTCGCCGACGCCGACGATTACCACTCGGCTGCCAATATAGAAAAGATGCGCAACGGAATTCCGCTCACCGACGGTGACCGCGCGCCATGGCTTGACACTCTCCGCGGGATGATCGCGGATGCGATAAGAGCAGGGAAGAATATAGTTCTAGCCTGCTCGGCCTTCAAGCGAAGTTACCGGGGCATGCTGCGAGTCGGGCCGGAAGTTCGATTTGTCTATTTGAAAGTGTCGCCGGCTGTGCTGCACGAGCGGCTACACGCACGTCATGGCCATTACATGAGCGAGCAGATGCTCACGAGTCAACTCGCAAC
>DASXEG010000133.1:0-20614 GCA_036490235.1 Candidatus Sulfotelmatobacter sp.
GGCTTCGACCTGCTCGAGCGCTTCAGCGAGAATCCTGCTCTCGCCGACCTTCCAGTGGTAGTCTTCACGGGCAAGGAGCTTTCTCCCGACGAAGACGCCCGTCTGCACGCTCTCGCGCGCAGCGTCGTAGTCAAGGGCGTGGAATCTCCCGAGCGTCTGCTCGATGAAACCGCTTTGTTCCTGCATCGCGTCGTCTCGGATCTACCGCCTGAAAAGCAACGTCTGCTTGACCGTCTGCACCGTTCGGATGACGCGCTGGTCGGCAAGAAAGTTCTCATCGTCGATGACGATGTCCGCAATATTTTCGCGCTGAGCAGCGTGGTCGAACGCAGAGGCATGTCTGTTCTCACCGCCGGCACGGGCCGTGAAGCGATAGCCAAGCTGGAATCCACTCCCGACATGGCAATCGTCCTCATGGACATCATGATGCCGGAGATGGACGGATATGAAACCATGCAGGTGATCCGTCAGAATGCCGCATTCCGCCGCCTGCCTATCATTGCTCTCACCGCGAAGGCAATGAAGGGTGATCGCGAGAAATGCCTTGAAGCAGGGGCGTCGGAATATTTGGCCAAGCCGGTCAACACCGAACAGTTGCTTTCGTCGTTGCGCATGTGGCTGCACAGGTAGTTAGAGATAGAAAGAAATGCTTGTCGCAAACTTTGTTCATACCTCGCCAAGCGCGGAACCGGGGTTGGGTAGGAGCGGATGAGTAAAGACAAAATAGTCAACATCCTCATGGTCGACGATCAGCCGGCCAAGCTGTTGAGCTATGAAGTCATGCTCGGCGGCCTCGGGGAAAATCTCATCAAGGCCAACTCCGCCCGGGAAGCTCTCGAAATTCTTCTCAACATCGAGGTCGCCGTCGTCCTCATGGACGTGAGCATGCCCGATCTGGATGGTTTCCAGTTAGCCGCCATGATTCGCCAGCATCCCCGATTTCAGCGAACCGCCATCATCTTCGTCTCCGCCGTTCACCTCACCGACCTAGATCAGCTTAAAGGCTACGAATACGGCGCCGTCGACTACATCTCTGTCCCCGTCGTACCCGAACTTCTGCGCGCAAAGGTTCGCGTTTTTGCCGATCTTCACCGCAAGACCCGCCAGCTCGAAACTCTCAATCGCGAACTCGAAGAGCGCGTTCTGGAACGCACCGAGGAGTTGGAACGCAAAGCTGAACTTCTTTTGCATTTGAACACGGAGTTGACGGGTAAGAACCAGGAACTCGACGCCATCGTCAGGACCGCGCCCGACATCATTTTTAGCCGCCAGGCCGATGGCCGAAGAGACTACATCAGCGATCGTTTCTACGAATATACTGGCGCTCCATCAGGCTCTGCGAATGGCTTCGGCTGGCTCGATTATGTGCATCCCGATGACAAAGATCAGGCGATGGGACAGTGGATGCGCTGCGTCGAGTCCGGTGCCAACTACGAGGCTGAATACCGCATGCGCGCCGCCAGTGGCGCTTACAATTGGTTTCGCGCCCGTGCCGTTCCCATCCGAGACGAAGCCGGCAATATCGTGAAGAAGTGGTATGGAACCTGTTCCGACATTCACGACAGCAAGATGATTGAGCAGTCCATCCGCGATAGCGCCGCCGCATTGGAAAAGATGGTCGATCTGCGCACCAACGAACTGCAGCGCCTTTCCGTGCGCCTCATGAGCTTGCAGGATCAGGAACGCCGCCGCATCGCACGCGACCTGCACGATGGACTCGGACAGGAACTCGCCGTCGCCAAGATGGCGGTCGACAGGGCGTTATTGCAGCGCTCCTCGTCTCCCAAGCCTGACGATGGGTGGTCCCAGGTCAGCGCCATCATCGACCGCGCCATTCAACAAGTCCGCACCATGTCTCATCTCCTGCATCCTCCGTTGCTCGACGAGGTCGGTCTTCTTTCCGCTCTTTCCTGGTACGTGGATGGCCTGGCCCAGCGTAGCGGTTTGGAAGCATCCCTCGAGGTCCATCCCCAGGATTTTCCCCGTCTCACTACGGACGTGGAAACCGCCGTTTTCCGCATCGTTCAGGAAGCCCTCACGAACGTCTTCCGCCATGCCGACGCTCGCAAAGTTTGGATCAGTCTGGCCCGGACGGACAAGATGATATGTGTAGCTGTTCGCGACGATGGCAAAGGTATCCCGCAGAAAGTTGCCGAATTGCGTCCGGATAGCGTTGGTGTCGGGATTGGTGGCATGAGGCAGCGCGCCCGTGAACTCGGCGGCGAATTAAGGCTGGAAAACCTTAGCCCCGGTACGCTTCTGGAACTGGTTCTGCCAGCCGGCGCAAGTCTCCGGGAAACCAGCGCCGTGCTCAACGAATGCGCTTCTGATTAGATTTCTCTTTCGAAACTCGGGCCGCTAAGGATTCCATGGTATTGCTTAGGTATCGCAGCACCACCTATCTTTATTCTCTGGCTAAATCGCTCGGGCCGCGAGTAAAGAATGCTGGCAGATAGATGGAAGCAAGTCTCGAGTTCTAATTTCCTATTTATTTTGTTGGAACCTAAGTTTATGCCGGGAATTCTCGAAAATCCGGCACACGAAGTCGCGAATACAGGATTTCCTGTATTCGGTACCCCGCACTGCCATGGTAGCTTCGTCTTGCTGCGTTTACAGGGGGAACAGTATTTATTCCCGGAACGACCAGGCTCTGCGGCGCGACGAGCGAGCTAAGACCGAAGGCGACGCTGCCCTGACTGTGGGTACGCCGCTCACTCGAGGGATTGGAAATTGTATGACGGTCCGCATCCTGTTGGTGGATGATCATCCTATTGTGCGCCAGGGGCTGAGAACTCTCCTGCAGGGACGAGATGATTGGGAAGTGGTGGGCGAAGCCTCCGACGGGGTTGAGGCGCTCGAAAAAGTGGCTGACTTGCAGCCCGACGTGGTGGTTCTCGATGTTACGATGCCTCGAATGAACGGCCTCGAAGCCTGCCGCGCAATTCACCGAACTCAGACAAACCATGGGCCAGAGGTCCTGTTTGTAACTCAACATGACTCTCCGCAGATGATGCGCGAAGCTCTTGATGCGGGCGCCCGCGGCTATGTCGTCAAATCCAATGCCGCCAGGGACTTGTTGGAGGCAGTGGAATCGGTCAGCCAGCACCGGGTTTTCACGGCGTTGGCTCGCAATTCGCAAGTCACAAGTCAATGAAGTGAAATTTTGTTTCAATCAACCCATGAGACTCAACGGAGGTATCTGCCATGAAACTTCGTATCCTGTTAGCTGACGATCATGAAATTGTACGTAGAGGACTCTGTTCTCTGCTCCAGAAACACGAAGGCTGGGAAGTTTGCGGCGAGGCTGCCGATGGCCGGGAAGCCATTGAAATGGCCAAACGGCTCAAGCCCGATGTCATTATTGTCGATATCGGCATGCCCAGTCTCAATGGATTGGAAACAACCCGCCAGCTCATGCAACACGATCCGCAGTCCAAAATCATCGTGTTGACGATTACCGATTCCGATCAGGTAATCCGCGAAGCTCTCTACGCAGGTGCGCGCGGCTTTGTTCTCAAGTCAGACGCTGCTCGCGATCTCGTCTCCGCCGTCGAGGCCCTCCAGAGCAAGCGAATGTTTTTCACTCCGCGGGTCAACGATCTTGTCCTGGCCGGTTTCCTCGACAAAGGCCACGTCACGCCACGGAATGAAGCTCCAGAATTGCCGACACTCACCGTGCGCGAGCGCGAGATCACTCAGCTTTTGGCCGAAGGCAAGAGTTCCAAAGAAGTTGCTGTGCTTCTCAACCTGAGCACCAAGACCGTTGAGACGCATCGCAGCAATATCATGCGTAAGCTTAGCCTTCACTCCATTCGCGATCTGGTGGTTTACGCAATTAAGAACAACATCATTCAGATTCAAATGCCGACTGCGGTACAAGTCGGCGCTCAGATGGGCAAACCCAGCCAGTAAGCGCGTTCAGCTTCAAGATGACCTTGGGCGCTGCTCAGGTCCTCCCGGTCCGCAGCGCCAGAAAAAATTACACGAAGCTATCGTTCATGCCGATCCAAACTGCTGAACAGCAAAGCCTGCTGGGTTTGGCACGGTTGTTGCACGCATGTGAATAGCCTTCGAGCCGTGCAATTCGTCGGCTACCGAATCATGCCTTGTCCGCAACTAAGTTTCTAAGCCGCGTTTCCTTGCGATCAGCGAGACTGATCCCGAGGACGTTCGTTGTCTAGAAACAGGAGGTGTGCACGTGCTTCGGATTCTTGTCGCAGACGATCACGAAGTAGCTCGCAAGGGAGTTCGTTCTCTCCTAGAAGAGCACGCCGGATGGGAAGTCTGCGGGGAAGCGAAGGATGGTCGCGAAGCGGTTGAGTTTGCCAACCAGTTAAAGCCCGATATCCTCCTTCTCGATATCGGCATGCCGAACCTCAACGGTCTGGACGCAGCCCGGCAAATTCTCGCCATCAATCCGGATGCGCGAATTCTGATTCTCACGATTCACGATTCCGAGCAGGTTGTCAGGGAAGTCCTCGCCGCGGGCGCGCGCGGTTTTCTTCTCAAATCCGACGCAGGCCGCGATCTCGTGGCTGCTGTCGAGGCGTTGCAGAACCGTCGCACCTTCTTCACGTCGAAGGTTGCGCAGATGATGCTCGATGGCTATCTTCGTCCGTTCGAGGAACGCGAAAACTCAACCCAGCAAATTCTCACGCCGAGAGAGCGCGAAGTCATTCAACTGGTGGCTGAAGGCAAGACCACCAAGGAAATCGCCACTGCCCTCAACCTCAGCGTCAAAACTGCCGAAACGCATCGCACCAATCTCATGCGCAAACTCGATCTCCACTCTGTGGCCGATCTCACACTCTACGCCGTGCGAAACGGCATCGTGCAGATCTACTAGCCGTTCCCTCAATCAGGCTTTGCAGAACTCACCGTTCGGTCGACGACTCTAAGTTCTTGCCCTGCGGCTTCTGCTCGTCCTTATGCCCAAAATCCAAACCAAAATGCGGCTCTGATTCCGTACCCGTCACTTTGATCGGCACCTCCGTCCCGGCCCCATCTTTCCTAAAGAACGGGTCCACCGGTTTCAGCAAAATCGATTTCCATCCAGTAGTCATCTGGGACAATTTCGCTTCCAGCTTTGCAGTTCCATGGAAATCGAAAGTCTTCCCGTCCATGCTGTAGACGCCGGCCATATCAACGTGCGTACCCGGGATCTGAAAATGCACCAGCGAAAAATTCATCGTTCCATTCGCCAGAGCGAATACGCCGCGCAAATCCACCGGCACCTCTTGCTCAGATTGTTCCTTAGCCTGCTTCGGCTTTCCCTGCGTGCGCAGACTCAGCGAATCGATTTTCGATTGCACCTTTTCATTCGTGAAGTGTGCGCTAGGCATATGAAAGCTTCCGGCCAGTTTCAATCGGTCGATCACATCCTCGCTTCCCGGGGGAAGGCTGAGCTTGGTTGTCATCTCGACGGGACCAGTCATAATTGGTGGATTCGTTCGAACACCCAGCTCCAGCAAATCCTGAATCCGCGCGTTGTTGAGCACTACATCCAGTTCAATATCGTGCCCATGAGGATTCTGCTCGCGAATAATCGATCCCTTTGCTGTAAACGAAGAATGCAGCAGCGTTGCCTTTACCGGCTCAAGTTGCGTGTCGCCGTTCGTTCCGTCGACGATCGCGTGAAATTCTGTGTGCAGCGGCATCGGATGTCCGCTGCGCCTGATCTGGAAATCCGGCGTGTCGGTCGTTCCATTCACGACGATGTTGCTCAGCATCCCCTCGTACTTGCCGGTCGAAGATAGTATTCCTCCGATGCCTTTAATCGTCCCCAAGTCGGCATGGCTGAACGAATAGTCGCCCTGCACCGGCGTATCACGCGGATCATCCACATTCCACGGCCCGAACAGGCCTGTCGAATGTATATCTCCAACCGGTTTCGGATTTACCAGCGTAGCGTCAAAACTCATCGGCTGTCCCGGACCAATGTCTTTCATCCTCAGATCGTGAATCGCAAATTCCAGCGGAGGTTTCCCCGGTTTCGAAGTATTGATGAGCAGATTCGTGTCTTGGCAAATGAACTTGTCGACGAACACGGTCATCTTTTTCTTCCCGGAACTCATATTTGTCAGGTCCGCCCGGCTTCCTTTGGGAGGAATGTTCAAATTCATTCCCTTCACATAAACCGTGTCCACATGTATCTGAGGTCCAAACAGAGTGCGAATTCCAGTGTGAAAGTGGAACTGATCGATGCTCATGAGCGGTTGCACGCCAGGCTCATAAGGATTCGGGTCGGTCTTGCCAAAAATCTTTAGGCCCGTTCCGGAAACCTCAAGCCCCCGCAGCACTGAAACATTCAAGCTGGCCAGGTCCACCCTGCTCTGGAAGCGGGCCGTCAGCGTGTCGATTACCCGTGCCCGCAGAATCGGCTGAGCCCGGTGAATGACTGACCGAACAGCGATTAACCCCAGCACCAGGCACACCAGAGCGACGATGCCGATCCACTTCCACGGCCAATGTTTTTTCGCGTGTTGTAAGGAGTTGCTCACGGTAACCTTTTCTATATAGTTAATACTTGAACGTCAATACAGCCTTCACAGCAGACCGCAAATGCCCAGCGAGCTTGCTTTTATCGCCTCGTCCTTTCTGATACTGTTTTGAGTTCGCCGGATGCTTCTTTTGGAAGGGGTTTCAATCGTTTGCGGCGCTTGTCATGACCAGCACCGTTATTGATCGCCGCGCTGGTCGCGAAAGGTAGCAATGCCACCCGGCCGCCAATCATTCGTGAGGGAAGGAAAAAGCTCGTGATCGTTGGAGTTCCGAGAGAAACCTATCCGGGAGAGCGCCGCGTCGCGCTCGTTCCCGCCGTCATTCCTGCGCTGGCTAAAGCTGGCCTGGAAGTTGTGATCGAACCTCATGCTGGAGAAGAGGCGGGATATCCAGACTCCGCTTATGTCGAAAAAGGCGGGAAAATTCTCGCCGATCGCGCCGCCGTTTTCGCCGCGGCCGACATCATCGCACAAGTGCTTTGCTACGGATCGAATGATGTAAGCGGCCAAGCCGACCTCCCTCTTCTTCGCCGCGAGCAAGTTCTCATCGGTTTCCTTCGTCCCTTCGGTTCTGCCGAGGTGGTCGAACAAATCGCTGGTGCCGGCGTCACGTCGTTTTCTGTTGAACTGATCCCCCGCACCACGCGCGCCCAAAGTATGGACGCACTCTCCTCCATGGCAACCATCTGCGGTTACAAGGCCGCACTCATCGCTGCCGAAACTGCCATCAGAATCTTTCCGATGATGACTACCGCCGCTGGCACCATCACGCCCGCTCGCGTCTTCGTCATCGGAGCAGGCGTGGCAGGTCTGCAAGCCATCTCGACCGCCCGGCGTCTCGGTGCAGTAGCGTCGGCCTACGACATGCGGGCCGCCTCCAAAGAGCAAGTGCAGAGCCTGGGTGGCCGGTTCGTCGAACTGCCGATCGAAGCGAAAGAAGCCCAGGACGCGCGGGGCTACGGCACCGCCCAAGACGAATCTTTTTACGCCCGCCAGCGCGACCTCCTCACGCGCGTAGTAGCCGAAAGCGACGTAGTCATCAGCGCCGCAGTCATTCCCGGCAAAAAATCGCCAGTGCTTATCACCGCCGACATGGTCAAAGGCATGGCGCCCGGATCGGTCATCGTCGATCTCGCAGCCGAGCGTGGCGGCAACTGCGAACTCACTCGTGTGGGCGAAACCGTACAGGAGCACGGTGTGACGATCATCGGAACCATCAATCTGGCGAGTACTGTGCCCTATCACGCCAGCCAAATGTACTCTCGCAACCTGGCAAATTTTCTGACGTACATAGTGAAAGACGGCAAGATACAACTGAACGAGCAGGACGAAATCGTTCGCGAAACCATGCTCACGCGCGACGGCGAAATCGTGAACGCAAGAGCCCGCGATTTCTTCGAGCTGCCCGCATTAGTGAGCCAAAATCATTGATCGATCGCGTGAAGGACGAATGCAAAGGAGCAAATGATGCCGGCGGATTTCATCTCCAATCTTTACGTTTTTATCCTCGCAGGATTTGTCGGGTTTGAACTGATTAAGCGGGTGTCGCCGTTGCTTCACACTCCGCTCATGTCGTTGACCAACGCCCTCGACGCAATCGTAGTGGTAGCCGCCATCATCATCGCCGGGCGCCATGAGACACGCCTTACCGTGATTCTGGGCGCGATTGCAGTTGCCGCATCCTTCAGCAACATGGTTGGCGGATTCCTGATCACCGACCGTATGCTGCGCATGTTCAAGTCCGGCAGATCGAAGCAATCATGACCCCAACCGATCTTCAGCAATATCTCGATTTCGCGTACATCGCCGCGGTCGTACTCTTCATTCTTTCTCTCAAGTTTCTAAGTTCGCCAGCACGCGCACGCTGGGGCGTTCTCGCGGGAGAAATTGGCGCAGCCCTTGCCGTCACGGCTACCCTTTTCAATCCCGAGGTCACAGAATACAAGTGGATTCTCATCACCCTGATCATCGGCGCAGGCGTCGGCGTACCTCTCGGCCTCGTGCACATGACGGCCGTCCCCCAGCGAACAGCGCTGAGCCACGCCTTCGGCGCCCTTTCGGCCGCGATCATCGGCATCGCCGAATTCTACGCCGGCACTGTACCCGTTACGCGCTTTGAAATGGGCGAGATCTCACTCGAAGTCATCATCGGGTCGCTCACCTTCACCGGCAGTCTTATCGCGGCCGGCAAACTGCAGGAATTTCTCCCGCAGCGTCCCATCGTCTACCGCGGTCAGAACATCGTCAGCCTCTCTGTTCTAGCCGGCGCGCTCGGACTTGCAGTTGCGCTGGTCGTCCATCCCGCGAATGCCACGCTCTTTCCGATCATGGTGGTTGTGGCCCTGATTTTCGGCGTGCTTCTCGTAACGCCTATCGGCGGTGCGGACATGCCGACAGTCATCTCGCTGCTAAATTCCTATGCGGGCTTCTCCGCCGCGCTGCTTGGATTCGTCCTGAACAGCAAAGTGCTGGTCGTCGCAGGCGCGCTCGATGGCTCGTCCGGTTTCGTTCTCTCGGTAATTATGTGCAAGGCGATGAACCGCTCTTTCGCCAACGTGATGTTCGGCGCGTTCGGCCAGGTACATGCCTCCGCGGCCGGGGCTAAAGAAGAACGAGTGGTGCGCAGCGCAAGCGCAGAGGAGGCGGCTTCCATCCTCGAAGCCGCAAGCAGCGTCGTCATTGTCCCCGGCTACGGCATGGCCGTCGCCCAGGCGCAACACAAGGTCCGTGAACTCTACGACACGCTCACCAAGAAGGGTATCGAGGTTCGCTTTGCGATTCACCCCGTCGCCGGGCGCATGCCCGGCCACATGAATGTTCTCCTTGCCGAAGCGGACATTCCCTACGACCGCCTCGTCGAAATGGACGACATCAACGGCGACTTCCCGCAGACCGACGTCGCCCTCATCATCGGAGCCAACGATGTAACCAATCCCGCCGCCCGCACCGACCAATCCAGTCCAATCTTCGGTATGCCGATTCTCGACGTCGATAAAGCCCACACCGTCATGGTGATCAAACGCAGCATGAACCCAGGCTTCGCCGGCATCGACAACCCGCTTTACTACCTTGACAACACGCTCATGCTCTTCGGGGACGCCAAGAAGTTTGTTGGCGATATTGTCAGGGAGCTGGGCGGAGGCCACTGAAGCAGGATTGATAGCATGATATCAGCCTCGTTCCCGCTGTGATATCATGATATCGTTGGGATGCGGGGATTTTATGGCTCAGCTTCTCGTACGGAACCTGGAAAACAGTGTTAAAGCCCGCCTCCAGCGCCGCGCCAAACGCCATGGCCGCAGCATGGAGGAAGAGGTCAGGGATATTCTGCGTGCAGCCGCAAATGAAGGAAAGAACCCGCCTAAGGGTGGCTTGGGTACGGAAATCTCGAAAATCTTCGCTAAGCACGGGCTGGACCGTCCGATCGAGGAGTTGCGCGGCTTCACTATTGAACCGCCCAACTTCGAGGAGTGATCATCCTCGACACGAATGTGCTCTCCGCGCTAATGTTGCGCGTCCCTGAACCAATTGTCGCGGCATGGCTAGATCGGCAGCCGGAAGCCTCGATCTGGACGACGTCGATAACCTTGTTCGAAATCCGCTTCGGTTTGGAGGCCATGCCTTTCGGGAGGAGGCAGGCCGCGCTGCTCGAAGATCTGAATAAACTGCTGGTTAGCATCGATCATCGTATTACTTCATTCGATGCCGATGCTGCACACCACGCCGGTGTTCTGATGGCCTCGCGAAAACGGGAGGGCCGTCCTCGCGAACTGCGCGATACGATGATCGCCGGGATCGTTCTCTCGCGTCACGCGACTTTGGCCACGCGGAACATCCGCGACTTCGACGACGTTGGTGCGAAGCTGGTCGATCCCTGGGACGCGAACTCGTAATCCCGAGAATTCCCAACAATGTGAAGATTTAGTCTTTGAGTGGAACTACGGCCTGGCCATCCCGGCAAAACGTCGCGACCCGTTGCAGGTCGCCGTTGGCCACAGGAACTGTCATCACAGGTCCGTAGCAAAAAACCGCGTGTCCGGTAGCTGCCAAATACCAGCGTCCGCCTTTGGAGTGATCGAGATGACTCGTGGGACGGCGCTCCGGTTGCACTGGCCGTGCAATCGTCATCGTAAACAACAAGGCTAGGGTCAGGGCCTTCATGCTACTTCTTCACACTCTTAACTTCTCACTGCAAAACAGCTCGAAACACGTTCTACTTCCACAGAACTTCCTTACAGCGTAATCAGAACTCGCCGGTTATCGCCCATATCCGACGCCGGTACGGGAGGCAGTTGAATATGTGGCTTTGCCTGAGTTTGCGTGCGCTGCCCACCCGGAATCGACTGCGTTTTCTTATTTGCTTCGGGAGTTTGCGCGCCAGGATTCGCATTTTTCTTCGCACTATCACGGGCGGCCTTATCTACGACCGCTTTGCCTTTTATCGCCCAAAGCTCTGTACTGTCGGTCTGCAGAACCTGAATCAGATTGCGCTGCTGTTGGATCACGCCGCCCTGTTCCACGATCAGCATGGTCATAAGCGCGTAGGAGGCGAGGAAGACGACCGTAAGTAGAGGCAACAGACTCCGCCTCTTTTTGGGAGCCGGATTAGGAACCGCAATCGGCATCACAGATGTGCCACTGAACAAAGTCGTCAAGATCCACCCCAGTCTTGCCCCGCAACCGCAGGCGCAATACAGGAGTGCAGCTTGCGCTCCAATGCCGCGCACAGCAGGAAGCCGCTGATTTATTGGGGTTTAAGATGATTTGTAGGCGCGAAATGTTGGGCGCGAAGTGCAAGCCGGTGCACATTTTGATCCGACGGTATTGTTGCGCTTTCCAGCGGAACCGAGCGGAACCCGCGAGGGAGGCTGATTCTAGAGGATAACGACTCAGGCGGAATGTTTATAGCACGAGAGTGCCACTATTTTCCGCCCAACACCAACTTCGCAATCGTCGCCAGTTGCATGTTCGACGTGCCTTCGTAGATCTTTCCAATCTTTGCATCCCGCCAGTACTTCTCCACGGGATAATCTTTCGTATATCCGTAACCGCCATACACCTCAATGGCAAGCGAAGTCACACGCTCGGCCACCTGTGAAGCATAAAGCTTCGTCATCGCCGCTTCTTTTACGAAGTTTACGCCCGCATCTTTCATCCGCGCCGAGTTATACACCATCAATCGCGCCGCTTCGATCTCCGTCGCCATTTGCGCAATCTGGAACTGTACGCCCTGAAAGTCGGCAATCGACTTACCGAACTGCTTCCGTTCCTGCGAATACTTGGCGGCATATTCCCAGGCTCCGCGCGCAACGCCGATCATCTGCGCGCCAATCCCGATGCGGCCTTCGTTCAGCGTTTCAATGGCGATCTTGTATCCTTTACCCGCTTCGCCCAGCACATTTTCTTTCGGCACGCGGCAGTCTTCCAGAATCAATTCGCATGTGGATGACGCGCGAATCCCCAGCTTGTCTTCTTTCTTGCCGACGCTGAATCCCGCAAAATTCTTCTCGACCAGAAACGCCGTGATTCCTTTATATCCAGCCCCTAGGTCGATTGAAGCGAACAAGACAAAGAGCCCAGCTTCTTTACCATTCGTAATCCACAGCTTCCGGCCGTTCAGGACATACTCGCTGCCCCCTAGTGCTGCCCGAGTCTGCAGCCCGAACGCATCCGATCCCGACCCGGCCTCGCTCAACGCATAAGCGCCTACGGTATCGGAAGCCATCTTCGGCAAATATCTTTTTTTCTGTTCCGCATTTCCCCATCGCAACAGCGCGTTATTCACCAAAGTGTTCTGCACATCGACAATCACTCCCGCCGAGGCATCGACACGCGAGAGTTCCTCCACCGCCAGAATCGCCTCAAAAAATTTCGCTCCGCCGCCGCCGTACTGCTCAGGAATCTCGATACCCATCAAGCCAAGCTGAAAGAACTCCTCGATGAGATCCTTTTCGAAAACTCCTTTCTCATCCATCTCCTTCACCAGCGGCCGAACTTTATCCTCGGCGAACTGGCGGATGTTATCCCGGAAAAGAATTTCATCCTCTGTGAGCGTGGTAAGCGGCGTAGGCACAGTAGCCTGTAACGTGGCATCAGACATAAGAAAATCCTTCCGGCGAAGAATGCAAACTCGTAATTCTACCGTAAGGCATGCCGGGCACGCCTCCTGGAGATTTACACTGCGCCCCTCTGGTGAATGCGATTTTCTCCACAGACACAGAAAAGACCCACCCGGTCGCAAAACCTGCGGCCAGGTGGGTCAATCCCAAACCCGCAGACGTTACTGCAACAACGTAGCCGCCAACACTGCCACGTCAGCATCATTCGGCAGCGTAATGCTCTGCACAGTCTTCGCCGAATTCAGCGCAAAGCGGTACGCGTACAGGTTGAAAGTCCGCTCGTCCTTCGTCCCGTTTTCGTAATTGCGGTACGCCATAGCAACAGCTTCGGCCTCACCCTTGTTGTGCGATGGCGTGAACCAGTCGCTGAAACTCTGCGTAAATTTTGTTGTAGTTCCGTCGGTGTAAGTGACGGTGAGCGTCTGCGCTTTCTGATCGCCCTCAACTCCGGTTGCCAACAACATCAGCCCCGAAAAACTGCCAGAAGGCAAAGCGATTACCTGTCCCCCGCTGCCGATCGCATTCAGTTCGTTGGGGTGGCCAAACTCGAATAGATCCTTGTTCAACACTCGCGAAGTCGTCAACAGGTTCGCCGAATAAGAGTAGCCGTCGCCATCCAGTCCGCCGGTTGTGTACGTGCTTCCATCTTTATACAGCCCGTACAAGTTGAACTCCGAAGCCAAGTTCACCGGCGTTCCAGTTCCGGTTTTACCCAGTCCCGCGCTCACAGCCAGGGTAAAGTTCAGTGTCTGTGTAATCGTGCCCGATGTTCCGGTCACAGTGATAGTCGTCAAGCCAGTCGCGGCCGTCGATGCGGCCTTGAAGGCAATTTTCTGCGTATTTCCCGCTCCCTGAATCGTCGCCTGCACGCCCTTGGGCAAAGCAGACAAACTCAGCTTTACTGCGCCGGTGAATCCGTTTTGATCGGTAATCGCGATCTGAGCATTTGCACTCGCACTCTGATTCAGAAATACATTGGCTGGCCCCGAAAGCGTAAAGCCTGCCGCCCCAACCGCCGTGTTGATCGCGCTCGCATACTGCGCCGCCTCGCCTGTTCCCACAAAGTCGTCATACAGCCACATGAAGCCGCCGATAATCCCGCACTGCTCATGCCAGCCGCTCATGATGCTTTCAACCTGGCTCGGAGTATCGTCCTGATCCCACAAACCGGGAAACACCGGAACGCTGCCAAAATTCCATCCCACACACGGGCTGTTTCCCGCGCCGCCCGCGTATGCCTGCAAGTGAACGCCATCCACTGTGCCTGGCAATTGCGTATTTATCTGCGAAACCAGATTGGTCCAGTAACTGTTGTTGGTGTAGGCATCGGGCATCACGTGATAACCCAGGTTGCCGAGCATTACGGCAAACTGAACCGTTGTCGGATCGTTGTAGCTGTTCTCGTCGTCGAAGTCGATTGCATCCAGCGCCGGAATGGCCGCTTTCAGCGCCGCAAAATCCTGATAAAGGATGCTCGTCGGTCCGGTACCTTGCGACTCGACCAAAGAAGTAATATCTTCCCAGTCGCCGTAATTCGAAGAGCCAACACTGAACGTTACCCGCTTCACCGTGCCCTGCTTTAACTGCGCCATGTCTGCGGGAAAGTTCGGATAGTACTGGTTTCCCACATAAACTCCGCCAGAGGTTAGCGGAAACTCGCCGTTGAAATTCAAATCGCCTGTGGTGCTGACCTCGACGCTCCACACAATCGCTTCCGTAAAACCTGAATTCTCAATCTCGGTGATATTCGGTCCCGCATTGCCTTTATAAAACGGCCCACCTCCGAAAATTCCGGTGAATCCGCTCTGCGCCGAAGCGCAAAGGGCGAAGGTCAGAATTGCGAAAACAGTCATTGCTTCGCGGCGAACCATCCGGGGAAACGAATATTGCCGATAAAGCCTGGATAAGTGCTCCACAGTATCTCCTGTTCAATCTGGGTTGGGTTCTTTGCAGTAGCGGACTCGGGTTGGACCCACGCGCCGCGTTAGCGAAACGCACATCGCGGTCTCAAAGTCGCCCGAGAATTATAACTCAAAGTTGCGGCAGATGGGCCTGCAGGCGCGGCTTTTGAGGGCGCCGTATTTGAGGGTTGATGGGGAGGTAGAGGGCGCTTTTGGGCGCCCTCATCGGACTATCAAAGACCGCCGAAAATCATCGCGGTGATTCATCTCGTGGCGACGAATACAGCATCCATCCCACAGCGATGAACCATATCGCCTGCCCGAATCCAACCGCCGCCATTCCATGAACGTCGAGCTGTATGTGACCCGAGGCGACGCCAATTGTAATCAGCGCCGCAATAATGCAACCGAAGATGGCGACTCCTCGCCCCAGCCCTCCGTTACGCAACGAGGTCACCGACCAGAGAACGATGGCAAGCGATGCGGCTACGGAATAAATCTTCGCGAATGCTTGATTGATCTGAAAGATTCCGTAGATCAGGATCCGCCACTGATGTGCGTTCGCCGCTTCGTCGCGTACCATGCGCCTCATAATTTGGGGAACGATGAATCCGCTCACGGACGCCGCAATGATGATCGCCACGCATGCGAAGCCAAAAACGACAATCGCCGCAAACGAATACCGGTCGGCAGCGGCCAGTCGCTGCGCCAACCCGCACGCACCAAGGAACAATGCGATAGTGCTCGCGATGGCGAGGCTGTGTGCAACGCCCGACAGCCGCATAAGGCGCACGACCTGTTCGTCGGTGAGCGGACCCCCGGCCGTGGGATGTATCGCCATCGTGAGAATAAAGCCCAACGATCCCGCAATCAGGGCGATTCCAGCTTTGCGATCGTCTGTCATGACTGGCACTCTAGCCATAATTTTCATTTCGTCGTAGCTTTATTTTGCGAATGGATGCGATACCGGACATTCATGCCCAATATGTTCGGTAATCGAGGAGCAGAAACGTGAAGCCGGATCGAACCCTGAAGGGGCGGAGCACGAGAGATCGAAGCGGAAAAGACCTCGTCGGGAAAATTCGAAAGAAAAAAACATCTAGAAAAACGCACGCAAAAACCGATCGTCGCGTCCTCCGAACCCGCAATACGCTCGGCGAAGCTCTGGTCGCACTAATGCAGGAAAAAACCTTTGAGGAAATTACAGTGCAGGAAGTGCTCGACCGCGCAGGCGTCGGCCGCTCGACATTCTATACACACTATCGCGATAAGAATGATTTGTTCATGAGTGACGTGGAGGACTTTCTCGAGGCCGTTGCCAGCGGGTTGAAGAACCACCAAGCCAACTCAAAACGTCTGTTGCCGGTGCGCGAGTTCTTTTCCCACGTTCGTGACGTCCGAGCCTTCTATGCCGCCCTGGAACAATCGGGCAAAATGAGCGACATGCTTTCGCTGGCTCGTGGAATCTTCGCGCGTTCGATTGACGAAAGATTGCAATCGGCAGGTGTAAAAATTGAGCCGGCCCAGCGCGCCGCGCAAGCCTATGCTCTGGCTGGAAGTTTTCTTTCATTGCTCGAATGGTGGGCGGATAAAGGTATGAAAGCCGATCCCAGTGAAATGGACGAGATCTTCCATCGCATGGCGTGGAATGGGTTGAGGGAAGTGAAACCCGATCGCCGTTAGTCTCCAGGACACTTCCGCAATGGACAGCGAGGAACCCTCACCGCCGCCACTTCCTCAGTTGCTTCCACGCCTGCACTAATTCCTGCACCGCACGCGCGGCCGGAAAGGTCTGGCTGTTAACAATCCGGCAGTCCCGATACGCCCGCTGATAGAAATCAAGCACCGCGCTCATGCTCATATGCGACAGGTTGTACCCAAGCTCTTCCAAATGTTCGCGGCTCAGAATGTCTTCACGGTTGCCGGGATCGGGGCGTCGAGCCATGACCGGGACAGCTTATCATATTCGCTATTTGTTCGCCTATCGTGAATCGTATTTTTACATCGCTTTTTTGAATGGTCCCCGTGTCATACTTATCTCAACGCCCAAGCATCGTCCCCCGGGCCGTTCAATGTTTAGTTCTGCCAATGCAATGGGAGCAGAAGCCGCCCTCGCTCGATCCGTATCGCTTCATGCCTCGTTTATCCATGCCATGCAAGCCGCCGTCATTGGCACAGACACGGCAGGTACCGTCATTCTTTGGAATCCATTTGCCGAGCATTTATATGGCTGGTCTGCAGACGAAGTGATCGGCAGAAATATCATGGAGATTACCGTCAGTTCGCTCACCAGTGAAGAGGCGAGGCGACGCATGGCGGAGGTGATTGCTGGAGATAGCTGGGCCGGCGAATTTGAAGTGCTGTGCAAAGACGGCTCCTATTTAAGCGCCTTCGTAACACTTTCTTCGGTAAAAGACGCGACCGGGCAGATTGCAGGCGTGGTCGGCGTGAGCCAGGATCTGAGCAGTCTGAAAGCTGCCGAGGGCGCCCTGCAACAAAGCGAGGAGCAATTCCGCGTCTTCGCCAATTCGCTGCCCGAACTGTGTTGGATGGCTTACGGCGATGGCAGCCTTTTTTGGTACAGCGACCGCTGGTACGAGTACACCGGAACGACGCCGGAGCAAATGTTCGGTTGGGGCTGGCAATCGGTTCACGATCCCGCCCTGCTTCCTTCGGTGCTCGAGCGCTGGAGCGCCTCCCTTGAAAGCGGACAGCCCTTCGAAATGGAATTTCCGCTGCGCGGAGCTGACGGCAACTTCCGCTGGTTTCTTACCCGTATTATGCCGTTCTACGTGGAAGGCAAAATCACCCGCTGGTATGGAACAAATACGAACATCGATGAGCAGCGTCGGCTTTTGCATTCCTTGAGTGAAGCCCGCGACGACCTCGAAAAACGAGTCACAGAGCGCACCGGCGAGCTGCGCACCGCTACCGACAGCCTGCGCGAGCTTTCAGCCCGCCTGCTGCGCTTGAGGGATGACGAACAGCGGCGCCTGGCGCGCGAATTGCACGATAGCGTTGGCCAATTGCTGGCTGCCGTCGGGATGAACCTCGCCGTCGTCTCCGCTGAATCGCAGAAGCTCTCTCCTTCTGCGGCAAAATGCGTGGCAGAAAATGCCGACCTGATCCAGGAAGTAACCCGCCAGATTCGCACCATCTCGCACTTGCTCCATCCGCCCTTGCTCGATGAAGCCGGGCTTGCGTCGGCTCTGCGCTGGTACGTGGAAGGCTTTGCCAAACGCAGCGGAATTGAGGTGAATCTTGAGATTCCCGATGAACTGGGACGATTGCCGAATCAAACCGAGATCGCAATGTTCCGCGTCGTACAGGAGTGTCTAACCAACATCCATCGCCATTCCGGAAGCCCGACCGCCAGCGTGCGCATTTTCATGCAGAAAAATCGCCTCTTGCTCGAAGTGGAAGATCACGGCAAGGGAATTGCCAAAGACACGCAACGCAAAATAGAGCAATCGGGCGAGATGGGCGTCGGCTTCAGCGGAATGCGGGAACGCCTGTGGCAGCTTGGCGGCGCTCTCCAGTTGCAGTCTGGGGGCAACGGCACCCTGGTCAAGGCGGTTCTGCCAATCGATTCTGCATCTGCCGGCAACGCCGCCTGAGCTATGCCGACATGCGCGCTACATCGAAGTAAGTCTTACCCTTCAGCAGCGCTTCAATCGCATTGATTAAAGATGGAAGATCCGACTTCGTCACCAGCCCTTTCACTCCCGCTCTCCGCGCCTCCTGCGCCAATTGCTGCGAAGGATCGGTTGTAACCATCAGAATGGGAGCTTCCGGGTGCCGCTTCGTCATTTGCCGCGATGCCTCCAGACCATTCATCTTCGGCATCACAAAGTCCATCACTACCAGCTCCGGCGACAACTCGTTCCACTTGTCCAGCGCGTGCCGGCCGTCCTCCGCTTCTCCCACCACAACCCATTCATCCCGCTTCTCCAGCACATTCCGGAGACAGGAGCGAATCATCGCATTGTCATCGACCACAAAAATACGGACCAAGTCGTCCCTTTCCTGACAAAGTTTCCTGACGAAGTCGTAATCATGTGCGGTGGCGTAATTGCAAAGTAACGTAAAGACGCGGGCACTGCTATACAGGAGGGACCTGAAAAAGTGGAAGAAGAAATCGATTACGCCCCCGGATTACTACCCGTGGACGCTGATTTTTGAGAATGACAGTACAGCACGCGAGGGAATCGGGTGTCCCATCAACATCGCCGGCCGGAACGTGGTGAATATCAGTGCTCGCTTTACCTGCGGCAGAAGCTGCTGGGCATCGCCCGGATCGGAAAGAATCTTGTAATCCTCAATCCGCCCCCGCGGATCGACATAGGCTTCGATCACCAGAGAATCCGCATTGATCGAACTCATGGTTTCAAATGCGCTCTGCTGCAGCTCAGGGCCGGTATTCAACACCAGCGGCACGTCCTGAGTATTATTCGCTTGCAACTGATCGGGAACGGCGAGAATAGCCGCCACCAGGCCGAAAATTAGAACCGCGCATACCAATCCCGCCGTTGCAGGGACCATGAATGCTTCCAGAGCATTCTCCATTCGCGTTCGCAACCCTTCATAAGGACGCTTCGCCTGCGCCGCTTCCCGCGAAATTGCCAGACGAATCTTCAATCCCAGATCGCCGGGCACAACAGGACGCCCTGCGGTCACCAGAAGCTGTTGCGTCCCCCGAAGCGCCGCATACTCCCGCGCGCACGCGACGCAACTATCCAGATGCTGGCGCACTGCCTGCATCTCCATCCCGGTCACGGCGCCATCGAGATAGGGAGAGAACAACTCCGTTGCCTCCCTACAACTCAAATCGGCTCGGGATTTCGAGGCCACGGTCTTCGAGCCGACGATCTTTGAGGCGATGTTCTTCACGACGCCACCTTCAGCCTTCGAGTCGCCGCCGCTACCGGCCGCGTGCCTGCGGCGTCTGCTTTTTCTTCCGGCAGAAATATCCCCAATTCACCGCCGACTTCGCGGACATACGGGGCCAGCCGTTTCTTCAACGCTTGTCGTCCGCGCGTGATCCTGGACTTCACCGTCCCCACCGAGATTTCCAAAATTTCTGCAATGTCTTCGTACGACATTTCTTCAAGGTCGCGCAAAATCAGCGTGGTGCGATACGGTTCCGGAACACGCCGCAGTTCCGCATCCACGCGCAACTGGATTTCCTTCTGCGCCAAGCTGTCGAAGGGCGAATCATGCCGGTCCATCAGCGCGTTCTGCATCTCTTCGGTTTGATTGGCTATTCCCTCGGACTCGGCCGGCTCAATCGATGTTTCCTGCGCCTTGTGCCGGAACCACCAGCGCTTCCGGTTAGCCGCTTCATGTAATGCGATGCGGTAAATCCACGTCTTCAAGCTGGATCCCCCGTGGAAATGCTTCATGCCTCGGAAGACTTTAAGGAAGACTTCCTGTGTGGTATCGGCCGCGTCGGCAGGGTCGCTCACAATGCGGTACACAAGCCCATAGACCGGACGCTGGAATTCGCCGATCAGCCAGGCATAGGCCGTCTCCGAACCGGCTTTCAGTTCCGCAACTATCGCGGATTCCTCGGCCCGAACCCCGATCGCGCCTGCGAAATCTCCCAAGATGGTTACTCCCGCCATGCGTGGCGTCCTTTGATTATAGGGGTTTCCATCCCATTTGAGACTGGGAAAATCTGCTACAAATCGCTAGCAGTCCTATCTGAAATAGACTCCGCCCTAACCTGCGAAGTTCCCAATCTAAGTGATTTATTTTGTTTCAAATGGGGCTATGCAGTCGTGCTCTCGGCCGGCTTGTTGGGCAGGGCCTTGAGAATATCGTCCAGGGCGGTGAGCAACTTGTCCGCATTTTTATCGAGTTCCAGGGCCGATTTTTCCAGAAAGCCGCTGGCGCCGTCCTGTTGCAGCCGCGGCGCATTTTTCTCGGACATCCCACTCAGAATAACGACCGGAATCGACTTGGTGTACTCATCCTGTTTCAAGGCTCGCAGCACATCCAGTCCACTCATTTTGGGCAGCAACATATCGAGCAGGATCAGATCCGGAGAACCTTCCCGCGCCAGTTTCAGGGCTTCGAGTCCATCCGTGGCACT
>DASXEG010000007.1:0-31266 GCA_036490235.1 Candidatus Sulfotelmatobacter sp.
TCGCGCTGTATAATCCCCGGTTTGCATTCTTGCGTTGAATCCTCGTCCCAGGAGCATTCGTCCATGAAGATGTTCATCCGCGTGGTATGCCTGCTGTTTGTTGTGAGTTCGGCTGCGAGCGTGTGGCCGCAGGAACGAGAAAAGGTTGACCTTGAGACCATCAGCCGCATTCGTTATGAGGGCTTTCACAACTCCAAAGTCATGGACTACGCCAGCGGGTTGATGGACTCGATTGGCGAGCGCCTCACTGGCTCGCCGAATATGAAGCGCGCCAATGAATGGACGCGCGATCAGCTCACGGCGATGGGACTATCCAATTCGCATCTCGAATCGTGGGGGCCTTTTGGCCGGGGATGGGCAAATCAGTACACGAATGTGCGCATGACCTCGCCCGATATCGTTACGCTCCTGGCATATCCCAAGGCCTGGACGCCTGGGACCAATGGCGTGGTGAAGGGCGATTGCGTGCGCGTCGTGATCGAGAAGAAAGAAGACTTCGAGAAATACAAGGGCAAGCTTGGCGGGATGATCGTGATCCTCGGCGCGGATGTTCAGGCCAAACCAGTGGACGAGCCTATGAACAAGCGCTACGACGCGGATGAACTGGCCAAACTCGCCGAATTCAATCCGACGGTCGAGCACAATTTCACTTTTGCCGATTACTTGAAGCGGCTGCAGTTCATCAAGGATGAGAACCAGTTCTTTGCCGATGAAAAAGTTCTCGCAGTAATCGACCACAGCCGCGGTACCGCGGGCGGCGGCACTGTGTTTGTGCAATCCGGCGGCTCGTTCAAACCCGGCCAAACCACCACCGTGCCGCAGATGACCATGGCGCTGGAGCACTGGACGCGCATCGCCCGCCTGCTTGAGCAGAAAAAAGACGTTTCGCTCGAACTCAACGTGCAGAACACCTTTTACGATAACGATCCGAACCAGTACGACACGATCGCCGAAATTCCCGGCACCGACAAGAAAGACGAAGTGGTGATGCTGGGCGCGCACCTCGATTCATGGCACGCCGGAACTGGAGCTACCGACAACGGCGCCGGAACGATTGTGATGATGGAGGCGGTCCGCATCCTGAAGGCGCTCGATATTCACCCGCGCCGGACGATTCGCATTGGCTTGTGGAGCGGCGAAGAAGAGGGACTGCTCGGTTCGCAATCGTATGTCGAGCATCACTTCGGATCGCGCCCTCCGATGAATGAGCCGTTGCTCAAAGATATGCCGAGCCTGCTGCGGCGCGAGGCGGGAGACGTGACGGTGAAACCGGAACAGGCCAAGGTTTCCGCTTACTTCAATGTGGATAACGGGTCGGGCAAGCTTCGCGGCGTGTACTTGCAGGAAAATGAGGCGGTCGAGCCGATTTTTAAAGCGTGGATGGAACCATTCAAAGACCTTGGCATGACCACGCTCACTATGCGCGATACCGGCGGCACAGACCATCTCTCCTTCGATGCCGTGGGAATCCCGGGATTCCAGTTCATCCAGGATCCGCTCGAATATGAAACGCGCACGCATCATTCGAACATGGATCTGTACGACCGTCTGCAACCAGATGATTTGAAACAGGCAGCGGTCATTGTGGCCAGCTTTGTTTACGATGCCGCCATGCGCGACCAGATGCTGCCCCGCAAGCCGATTGAAAGAGGAACCCCGCCGCAACCGGAGAAAAAGGACTAGAAGCGCTTTTCGACAAGGCGGCGTCTAGTGCGTCCATGCAGCCCTTGACGCCGCTCTTTCTGTGAATCTGGCCTTATTGACACCGGGAAAGGCAAGTCACTAACGTACCCAATTCTCCAACATCCCTAGTTGTTTGGCCCCGCGCCCGGAATTACGATGGTCTGAATGAAGCAGGATATCTCCGTCCCTGTACGGGGAATCGAGTATTTACGATGACCCAGTCTTCCGCCGGCACTCCACGCAAATCCCGTCCGCCGCAAACTCTTGAGCGCGAAGAATCGCAGCTCTGGCGATGGATTCTGTTGTTTATGGTTTTGCTGGCAGCAGGGTTTGCCGCCCTTGCCTGGGAGCGACTGCAGGGTTTGCCATACCACCTTGGCCCACTAGCAGTCGGGGTACTGATTTTGTCGGTTCTTTTGGCGGTCTACGCCTACGGACGGCGGCGGGAAGTCGTCGAGTTAAAGACTCTGTTGCAGGGCTTGCAGGAGCACGTTGGTGCGGCGCCTTCGGAAGAACAACTCGATCAGTTGAACGAGATGATTGCGCGCTCGCAGCGCAGCTTCAAGGAACTGATCGACTCGATTGACGATGCCGCTTGCGCCGTATCGTTGGATGGAACGTTTCGTACAGTCAACAAGAGCATCAGCGAACTTGTTGGCCTTCCCTATACGGCCATCGTTGGCCACAAGTATTTCGAATTTATCGATGAGCCCGACCGGGCGAAGTTGGAAGCTGGGTTAGCACGCTTTCTGGAAAAACGGCACTGGGCGGGCACGGTTCGCGTGCGCTTGAAGAACAGTGGCCGTCCGCGATACTTCGATTGCGTGCTGAACGCCATCGTAAAGGGCGACGAAGTGGTGGGAGTGAGCGCGCTGGGCCGCGATGTTACCGGGCAGCACGAAAAAGAATTACGCTTCACGGAACTGTTCGAGACGCTGCAGGAAGGCGCGTACTTCAGCACGCCGGACGGCAAACTGCTCGACGTCAATCCCGCGCTGGTGAGCATTCTCGGTTACTCATCAAAAGAAGAGCTGCTGAACCTCGAGCCGAGCCAACTCAATCTTCATTCTGCACAACCGGCGGCGCTGGGCCGCGCTCCTGACGACCGCGGCGGAGTTCGCGCGAGAGAAATTACGATGAGGAAAAAAGACGGCAGCGCTGCAATTTTCCTCGATTCCTCGCGGGCGGTCTGGGATGAGACCGGCAAGCTGGTTCGCTATCAGGGCACGCTGGTCGATATGACGGAGCGGCGAAAACTGGAGCGCCAGGTTGCACAGCAGGAAGAATTCCGGCGTCGCCTGCTCGAGAGTTTTCCCGATCTTATTCTCGTGGTCGATCTCGACGAGCGTTATACGTTCGTGAGTTCTCGCGTGCGCGAAGTGCTCGGCTGCCCGTCGGAAGATGTATTGGGCAAGAAAGTGTCTGAAACGCAGGCGAACTCGCCCGAACTGCTCGCTTTATATCGAGGTGTGGTCAGCGGCCATCAGGCGGTAGCCTCCACCGAATACAGCGCGCGTCACCGCGATGGCGGCGGCCGAACCATGCGCGCTTCCGCCAGCCAATTCTTCGATGCCGACTCGCGGCTGGCGGGAGTAATCATCTGCGTGCGCGACATTACTACCGAGAAAAAGTTTGAACAGCAGCTGGTGCAAAGCGAACGCCTGGCGGCGATGGGAGCGATGATCGGCGGCGTGGCCCACGAACTGAACAATCCTCTGACCAGCATTCTCGGAATCGGAGAATTGCTGCAGGATAGCCAGACGACCGATACGGCGCAGAAGCAGATCGCCATACTGCAACAGCAAGCGAAACGCGCGGCGGAGATCGTTCGCAATCTTACGTACTTTTCCACGCCTCCTACGCCGGGAAAAACCCGTGTGAATATCGGGGACGTGGTCGAGCGCACCATCAACATACACGCCTACTCGTTGCGCAAGAACAACATCACAGTCGATTTTGTGCGCGAGACTGGCATGCCCTTCGTGCAGGGCGATCCGCATCAATTGATGCAGGTGTTTCTGAACCTCATTCTGAATGCCGAGCAGGCGATTCGCGAGGGGCGCGACCGCGGAACGTTACGCATCCGCATGGGGAATAATGGCGGCTCGGTGTGGGTAAGTTTTCTGGATGACGGACCGGGAATCCAGCCGCAGATTTTGCCTAACATCTTCGACCCGTTCTATACGACGAAGCGGCCGGGTCGCGGAACCGGCCTTGGCTTGAGCATCTGCAAGTCGGTGATGAAGGAACACAACGGGGCAATTGAAGCCGCCAACTCGCCCGGCGGAGGGGCTGCTTTCACCGTCACCTTACCGGCGGCGACGGGATTGAGTGAAGCGGCGTCGCGCTAGTTTCGTTCCACTGCCATTGCAACAGCGTTTCCGCCTCCGAGACAAAGCGCGGCAATTCCTCGCTTCGCGTTGCGGCGAGCCATTTCGTAAATCAACGTAACGAGCACGCGTGCGCCACTGGCGCCGATGGGATGCCCGATCGCAACTGCGCCTCCGTTCACGTTCACTTTGCTGAGATCGAGTCCAAGCTCGCGGGTCACACCGAGCGCTTGAACCGAGAACGCTTCATTCAGTTCGACCAGATCGACATCGTCTTTCTTCCAGCCCGTCTTCTCGTAGATTTTCTTTATCGCGTCGACGGGAGCCATCATCACCCATTTGGGTTCGACGCCGCTCGTCGCCTGCGCCACGATCCGGACCATCGATTGCACGCCTAGCTCTTTTGCTCGCGTTGCGCTGGTCACGACCACGGCCGCCGCGCCATCGTTTACTCCGGGAGCGTTGCCCGCGGTGACGGTTCCGTCTTTCTTGAACGCCGGCTTCAGGGCGCGAAGCGTTTCGAGGCTCGCATCCTCGCGTGGAGATTCATCGCGATCAAAGAGGACTGGGGCCGCGCCCTTTTTCTTCGCGGGGATTTCTACGGGCACAATCTGCGATTTGAAGCGGCACTCCTTCATCGCGGCGACTGCTTTGCGATGAGAGTTCACCGCATACTCGTCCTGCTCTTCGCGAGTGATGCCGTACTTCTCCGCGACATTCTCTCCGGTGATTCCCATGTGGTAGTCGTTGTAAATATCCCACAATCCATCGTGCACCATGGAGTCGATCACTTGGCCGTTGCCGAGGCGATATCCTTTGCGCGCCTGTGGAAGAAGATACGGCGCGTTGGTCATCGATTCCATTCCGCCCGCAACGACAACCGAACTGTTTCCGGTTTGCACCGCTTGTGCTGCGAGTGCCACCGCTTTCAATCCTGACCCGCAAACTTTGTTGATTGTCATGGCACCTGTCGCAGGAGACAATCCCGCGAAGATTGCTGCCTGCCTTGCGGGATTTTGTCCGAGACCTGCGGGCAATACGTTGCCCATGATGCACTCGTCGATTTGATCGGAATTCAATCCCGCGCGTTTTACTGCTTCCCGAACAACGATCGCGCCGAGCTGGGGCGCGCTCAAATCCGTCAGCGCTCCCTGAAATTTCCCTACCGGCGTTCTGCAGCCGGAAATGATGACAACATCATCGAAACCCGCCATAAATCATGCTCCCGCGAATATTTCGCAATCACATTATAGATGCAACGCGGACGCAAAACGATTGAGGCGTCGTCCCCGATGCGCGTCATTTGTTCTTCACCCGGCGCTTCGTATTTGCGGCTTCCGTCTCACCACGAGTTGCGCGTTCAATGCCAAATAACTTTTGCGTAACGGAGCCATTGCTGGATTTTGTTGTCGCCCATCGCCGACGATCTTCATCCCATGAACCTCCGTGTGACTTTGGTACAGCATCACTCGCTACATCCCGTTCATTTTTTTCTTGACTTCATTTTTCATTAACTCTATACAATCAAATAGTTGCAACAAAACATCGTTGCAGAATTTTCCATGAAGAATGGAAGGGAGAATAGAAACCAATGGCAACCAAGAAAAAGGCAAAAAAGAAAAAGAAGCACTAAGTGGTCAGTACGAAGTCAAAGGGGACGCGCATAGCGTCCCCTAAGTTTTTGGGGCGCGTTTTTCTCGCGACGGGCACAATCCGCGGAACGCACAGAAGTTGCAATAGAAACCGGGCTTCGCCCCGAAATTCCCGCTGGCAATATCGGCGGAAACTTTTCGCACTCGCTCCTTGGCACGTTCCAGCTGAAACTCATCCCGCTTCGAAACGACGGCGACATTTCCTTCCAGATTGTGAAATACCAGGTCGGTTACGCGATATCCCCACTTCTGCTGCGCGGCCATGGCGTAGATGGAAAGCTGCAAACTTTCGTCTGCATCTTCTTGGGAACGGGCCTTGCCGGTCTTGTAATCGATGACCGCCACGCCATCGCCTTCGCGATCGATGCGATCAATGCGCCCAGCCAGCCTGATGCCGGCAACTTCTATGTCGAACCATTCTTCGGTATGCAGCACATCTTTTTTTGTCGACGATCGATCGCCCGATAGAAATTCCTGCAACTGCTTCAATCCCTGCTGCAAATAGAGATCCCGCTGGTAATCGTCGTCGATTCCGGCCGCCTCCAGGCCATCGCGAAAAAGTTGCAGCAACTCCTGATCAGTCTTGGTGCGGTTCAGGCGCACGGAATCGTAGTACGTGCGCAACACGTTATGCATGGTTGCGCCGTACTGCATGGCGGCATGAACTTGTTTCGACAGTTTCCACTCCCGTTCGAATTTGAACTGCAAGGGACAGAGTTCATAGGTCTCGATGGCGGTTGCGCTCAGACGGGAGTCCAGTCCTTCGATCGGCGGCAAGGCGAGCCACTCCGGCAAATGAGAACCGGAGCCCGGGTTTTCCTCCGCCCCCGCTGCAATCTCGATCAACTCCGGTTGAGAAGCCACTGCCGGCCGGTAACGCAACCAGGGTTGCAAAGCGGCATTAGCGATTAATTCACGCATCAGTCCAGCCGGAGTTTTGTCACGACCGATTCCCTGTTTGCCGTAGATGTGCAGCGAATCCTTCGCACGCGTCATGGCGACGTAGAAGAGCCGCCGCTCTTCCTGCTCGTTCAGGGTTTTGTCATCGGCCGCGACGGCTGAGTCTGGGTCACGTAGTTCGCGCGGAAACTCGACCAGCGTTTCGCGATGGCCGAGCGGGAACGATCCGCTGTTCGCGCGGAGAATGAACACGTGATCGAATTCGAGACCTTTTGCGCCATGGGCCGTCATCAGACGAACGGCGTCCTCGTTATCGTCGACAGGCAATGGAATTGTTCCGCCTGCCTCGCGGAAATAACCGAGGTATTCAATCCACTCGCCGAGTTCGCGCGTCTTTGTAGTCTTCTTCTTTTCCCAATCTGCGGCAAACTTCAGCGCGGCCTGAATGACGGGCGCATCCATTTTCAGTTGAAACACTCTTCCGATCAGCTCCAGCGCCGCACGAGTTTTAGCATGTTTTTGATTGACTTCGTCGCGGGCGCGGCGAACACACTCCAGGACGGCCGCTCCGCCGGAAACCTCGCCGAGCACAGTCGCCAGCGGAACTCCTTCTTCCTTTTCCCTCGATTGCCGGGCGATGGCTCGCAGCGCCGACCGCAATTGCTCGGGATCGACTTCAAAAAGGGGCAGAGCCGCCACGCGAAATAAATTGGCATCCGAACTCAGGTCGACCACGGCGGCGACGCAGGCGAACAGGTCGCGCACTTCCGGGGTATCGCTCACATCCATGTTTTCAATCGTGAAAGGAATTTTGCGGTCGCCGAGTTCTTGCACAATCTCATCCCGATGGATGTGAGAGCGATAGAGAATGCCGAAGTCGCTCCACCGGCTGCGCGAGTGACGGTGGAGGTCGTCGATGTAGCGAACCACGTCCGGAGCTTCGGCAGCCTTGACGGTAAAAGTCACGGCTTCCACGGGAGGTCGCTGGAGTGTTTCTCCGGCACGTCGTGCTTCTTCGTCTCGAGCAGATTCGAGCGGCGTACGCTTATAGCCGACCGAACCGGATGAAAATACCGCAGGGTTCTTGTCGATCAATGCGAATGCGCTGCGCAAGATGGGAGTCGTGGAACGGCGGTTCTTGCCCAGCACGACCAGTTTTGTTTGCGCGAAGTGACGGCGGAACAATTGAAACGCCGCGCTCGATGCTCCGCGAAAACGGTAGATGGCCTGGTCCGGATCGCCGACAGCAAAGACGTTCGCGCCTTTTCCGGCCAGCGCTGCGAGAATCTCGATCTGCGCGAAATTGGCATCCTGAAACTCGTCGACCAGAATGAAGCGGGCGAGGTTCTGCTCGTGCGCCAGACATTCCGGATTTGTCGTGAGCAATGTATGCGCGCCCGTAATCATGTGACTGAACGTGCCCAGATTTTCTTCGCGCAACCAACGCTCGACCGTTTCGAAAACGCGGGTGATTTCATTGCAGCGCGCAATAATCTCTTCCTCGGTAAGCTCATCTTTCGATTTTGAGACGCGCGGCGCCGCACACTCGCCTCGCTCCAGCCGAACGACATACTCGGCATATTTTTCGGGAGGGACAAGCTCGTCGTGGCAGCGGCTCAGGAAACCGAGGAGGTCATTCAGGAACTGGCTTACATTCGCGGCGCGCACGTAATGCTCGAGATGCAGCTCGTGAATCCGCTTGCGGAGATAAATCCATAGATCTTTTTCATCGAGCACGGCAAAATCTTTTCCCGCGCGCTTCATCAGTCCGAAGCAGTAATCGTGAAACGTGCAGGCGCGAATCTTTTTCCCCAGGAGCGCGGCGGCTTTTTCTTCCATCTCTTTAGCGGCGGCAAGGGTGTAGGTGAGCGCAAGAATTTCCTCTGGCCTGGCATGTCCCTGCTCGACAAGGTTCTCGATGCGGCGGATGAGAACCGAAGTCTTGCCCGTGCCTGCGCCCGCGATTACCAGCATCGGGCCGTGAACGTGGCCGATGGCTTCGCGCTGGCGGTCATCTGGAACGAACGGTTGAGATTTTGGTTTGGAAGGGAACATCCGGGGTCAGAATATCACTTGCGATGGCGTGGAAAAGTCGCTCTGAATGAGCACCGGGACACGGAGCTTGGGACTAGAGCCGCGTGAGGGCAGCGCCGGCAATTGCTGTTGCAGCGATAGCTGCGGTTTCCGCGCGAAGAATGGTTTGACCGAGCGACGCTGAAATCCAACCGGCTTTTTGGAATGCCTGCAGTTCACTATCGGTCCAGCCACCTTCGGGACCAATCGCCAGTACGATTGATGAAGATACAGCAGCGCGCTCCACTACGTCATGAAGCATGGTTCGACGTTCGTTTTCTGCCAGCACGATTCGGAAACCGGCAGTTGTATTCAGGGCAGCCGGAAGCTTGACTGGATCAGCAATTTCGGGCGGCGAGGGGCGCCGCGATTGTTCGGAAGCTTGCAGAGCGATGCGCCGCCAGCGCTCTGCGCGTTTAGCCGACGCAACCGCCAGATGCGAGTCGGTGCGGCGCGCGATTACCGGCACAAAGTGGGACACGCCAAGTTCCGTACATTTTTCGATCGCCCATTCCATGGGATCAAATTTGAAAATCGAGAGAAGCAGAGTGATCTCGAGCAGGATGGCGCCGGGAACCTCTTCGCCTAGTTCTAACTCGACGCGCTGGTTGTTGAGGGATGTAACCCTTCCTCGCCTTACGCCTGCAGCCGTAGAGATATCGAACTCCTGGCCGATACGCGCGCGAAGAACGCGCACTAGATGATCGGCGTGGTCGCCGACCAGAGCGGCTTTATCTCCGGAGACTTCGTCAGCGATCCAGCGGCGGCGAGTCATTGGTGGGTGGGACAGCAGTAACGGCGCGGGATTTTCTCACGCGCTTTGAACACTCGGCGGGTATGGATGCTTGCTATCCGAAGATGTCTTTCATCTTGCCCAATAGCGAGCGCATTACCGGCTGATTGTCGATTTTCGCGGTCGATTCCAACTCCTGCAGAAGTTCTTTCTGGCGCTTGTTCAGCTTGGTCGGAATTTGTACGTGCACTTCCACGTAAAGATCGCCCTTGCCGTGGCTGTTCAGCACTGGCACGCCTTTGTTGCGGATGCGGAACGTCGTGCCTGGCTGAGTGCCATCGGGAACTTTAAGCGTGTGCTCGCCTTCGAGCGTGGGAACGCGAATTTCGGCGCCCATGGCGGCTTGGGTGATCGAGATCGGAACAAGGCAATGCAGATCGTTGCCCTCGCGCACAAAGAACGGATGCTCCTTTACGTGCAGGACCACATACAGATCGCCGGCAGGTCCGCCGAACGGGCCCGCTTCGCCTCCGCCGGAAAAACGAATGCGCGTGCCATCTTCAACGCCGGCTGGAATCTTCGCTTCGACGCTGCGCTGGTGAAGCAAGCGGCCTTCGCCTTTGCATTTTGGGCACGGATCGGTGATTACGCTGCCGCTTCCGTGGCAGGTGGAGCAGGTCCGCGCAATACTGAAAAATCCCTGCTGATAACGCACCTGGCCGCGGCCATTGCAGGTGCGGCAGGTCGTCGGCCCCTTGCCGGGCGCCGCGCCTGATCCCTGGCACGAATCACAGGCTTCGTGACGCCGCACATTCACTCGCGTTTCGGTGCCGAACACCGCTTGTTCAAATTCAATCGTGATGTCTTCGCGCAAATCTGCGCCGCGCTGCACACGGGTGCGACGGCGGCCGCCTCCCAAGGCATCTCCGAAACCGAAAAATTCACCGAAGATTTCGCCGAGATCCTGAAATGCTGTGCCATCGAAGCCCATACCGGGCCCCGCGGCCGTGCCCACTCCAGCATGGCCGTAGCGATCGTAGAGTGATCTCTTCTCGGTGTCGGCCAGAACCGCGTATGCTTCAGTGACTTCCTTGAATTTTTCTTCTGCATCCGGATTGTTTGGATTGCGGTCGGGATGCCATTGCATGGCGAGCTTGCGGTAAGCGCTCTTCAGCTCGACTTCGGTTACCGTGCGGCTCACGCCCAAAACTTCGTAATAGTCGCGTTTTGCGTTTGTGGTCAGAATAAAAACCTTCCCTTCACGTGAACATGCGGCCGGGCTGGACGTTTAATTGCCGGGATTCCTTGCTACTTTCACCATTGCAGGCCGCAGCAGGCGGTCCTTTATCTTGTACCCGCGCTGTAACTCTTCGATGACCTCATGATCGGGCACGTCAGTCGTATCCACCATTTCAATGGCTTCGTGAACGTGGGGATTAAACTGTTCTCCCTTAGCCGTAATCGGCTGCAACGAAAGTTTCTCCAGCGCCGATTGAAATTGCTTGTAGATGAGTTCGACTCCGCTGCGGAACTCGGATGGTTGCGCATTCACCGTCAGCGCGCGCTCGAAGCTGTCGAGAACCGGCAATAAGGATTTGATGGCGTCGGCTGCGGCGTAGTCGCGGTACTCCTGCTGCTCTTTCAGCGTACGTTTGCGGGCATTGTCGAACTCCGCCTGCATGCGGGCGAGGCGGTCGAGCAGAGTGTCGTGCTCGGCCTGGAGTTTTTGCAGTTCCGATGGCTGCATAGTCGGCCCCGTGGATGCCGTCGCAACCTCCCCGCCATCGTTCGAAGGCGGCAGCTCGTGATCCACATCCAGGCTGACGTTCTCTACTTCGGATCTATGATTACTTTTCACCATAACTGATCTAATTACTCCGAATTCAGCTACTCCGAATCGTTAAGAATTTTGTCGAAGAGGCGCGCGATGTAGGCAACCGCAGTCATCGTGTGTTGATAATCCATCCGCGTTGGCCCAATCACCGCAAGCGATCCGAACATATCGGTCCCGGAGCGCGCGGGCGCGCCGATGAGAACGAAATTTTCCATGGAAGGAAGCGCGTCGTCGAGCCCGATTACAACTCTCACCGCTTCCTGTTTTACGTCCAGATACGCGCCGAGAAGCGTGGCTACTTTTTCTTTCTCTTCCAGCGTCTTCAGCATCTCCTGCAAGCGCTGCCGGTCTGTCTGGCCCGTCACCAGATTTGCCGCGCCTTCGACGAACACCTGCGAATCGTTTTCGGCGGCGAGCGCGCCTTGCTTATAAAGTTGCTCGATTGAGTTCATCAGGCGATCGTAGTCGCTGCGTTCAAGCTCGATGCGGCGCTGTAGTTCGGCGCGCATGTTTTCGATGGTCCAGCCGCGGAAATTTTCGTTGATGTATCGCGCTGCCAAGTCGAGATCAGACTGCGGCAGATCGAGGCGAAAGACGCGGTCGCGGACGAGACCGGACCGAGTCACCAGCACGGCCAGAACTTTCTGATCGCCCAGACGCGAAAAATAAACATGTTCCAGTGCATTGCGCGTGCCGCTGCTCGCAACCGTTACACCCACATTGCGCGAAATCAGCGAAAGGACGTGCGACGTCCGTTCCATAAATTCCTGCACGTTGCGCACGCCCGACAGCGCGTCGGAAATCATGCCCTCTTCTTGCGGAGCCAGCTTCGCCGTACCGGTAATTTGCTCGACATAATAACGGTATGCTTCTGGGGTAGGAATACGGCCCGAAGATGTGTGCGTCTGCTCGAGGAAGCCTGCATCGGAGAGATCCGCCATGACGTTTCGAATGCTGGCAGGACTCAACCCCTCGCGATTGGAACGCGATAGCGTGCGCGATCCGACCGGCTCACCCGTAGAAATAAAAGTTTCTACGATGGCGGTCAGGACTTCCCGTTCACGTTTTCCGATATTAGGTTCCGGAGACATTCCTCTGTATCGCTTGTATCGTTTCAGACTACCGGCGTGGCGGCCGTTTGGCTAACTAATTTAGATGCAAATGCTTAGCCTAACGACGCAGGCCGTCTGGCTGTCTGGATTCTAGGAACGCATTACCGTCCTGTCAAGAACCAGCCAGAGGCGGGGAACCGGGTTTGATTTGTTACTCTCAAGGCTCTCGGTTCGAAGCTCAGAGGTTCTTAGTGCGAAACTATTCTCGATGAAATCCAGGCCACGGGTTGCAGTGATAGGCGCAGGGGCATTCGGAGGATGGACCGCGCTTCATCTGCTCGAGCGCGGAGCGCGCGTCACTTTGCTTGACGCATGGGGGCCGGGTAATTCGCGAGCCTCTTCGGGAGGCGAGACTCGCATCATGCGGTGCACTTACGGTCCGGACCAGCCTTATACCGCACTGGCTGCGCGCGCGCTCAAGCTTTGGGAGAAATATGAAAAACGTTGGAAGCGCCCGGTGCTGCATCGCAACGGCGTGCTGTGGATGGTCAGCAGCCGCGACGATGCATACGAACGCGGCTCGATGCCCGTATTGCGCGAGGAAAAAATCACTTTCGAAGAGCTTTCGACCGCGCAGATGAAAAAGCGCTGGCCGCAGATTCGTCTTTCCGATGTGCTCTGGGGCATCTTTGAGCCGGAGTGTGGTTATCTTGATGCACGCGAGAGTTGCCGGTTGGCCGTGGAAGAGTTTATTGCGGCGCGTGGAATTTACCGGCAGGTTGCGGTCCTGGCTGATGGGCTGGAAGATGCGCCTTTACGCTGTTTGCGGCTCTCGGACGGCTCGCGGCTCCAGGCTGATACTTACGTTTTTGCCTGTGGGCCATGGCTTGGCAAACTCTTTCCCGCCACCCTCGGCGAAGTGATCAAACCGACCAAGCAAGACATTCTTTTCTTTGGCGCGCCTGCAGGAGATTCACGATTCTCGGATGCGCATCTTCCCGTCTGGGGCGACCATGGCAAGCGGTTCTTCTACGGCATCCCGGGAAGCGATCGACGCGGCTTTAAAGTGGCCGACGATACTCGCGGGCCTGATTTCGATCCCACCGACGGTGAGCGAGTCGTAAGCACGGCGACGCTACTACGTGTGCGCGAATATGTTAACTTTCGTTTTCCTGCGATGAAAGATGCTCCGCTGATCGAATCGCGTGTCTGCCAATACGAGCAAACTGTTGACGGTAATTTCGTGGTCGACCGCCATCCCCGGATGGACAATGTATGGCTGCTCGGTGGCGGTTCGGGGCATGGATTCAAGCATGGACCAGCGTTGGGGGAGATGATGGCAGAAATGATCTTGGGAAAAAGTGAAGGCGATGCGAGATGGCGTTTAGCAAGCCTCACTGAATCGAAATCACGCCGGCACCCTCGGCAGCCTTGATCTCGCTCACACGCGCTTCTACGCGTTGCGCGAATTCGAAGATCGATTTCGCATGCGGCGAGTTCTGCCCTTCGAGAACCACTGGCTTACCTCCGTCACCCGCTTTGCGCACTTCAGGGTCGAGCGCGATGTTTCCCAGAAACGGCACGCTGTAACGCTGAGCCATGTCCGCAGCGCCACCACGCGAAAAAATGTCGACCTCATGATTGCAGTGGGGGCAGACAAAATAGCTCATGTTCTCGACGACGCCAATCAAATCCACTTTCATCTGGCGGAACATTTCTATGGCTTTGCGCGCGTCTTGCAGAGCGACGTCCGACGGCGTGGAGACCACTACCGCGCCCGTTAGCGGGACGTTCTGCACCAGTGAGAGCGCAATATCGCCTGTGCCCGGCGGCAGGTCGACCACCATGTAGTCGAGTTGTCCCCAGTCCACCTGCCCCAGAAACTGCCGGACGATCTGATGCAGCATTGGGCCGCGCCAGATGATCGGCTTATCTCCCGGATTGAGGAAGCCCACAGAAATTACTTTTAAGCCAAACGCCTGCAGCGGCTCGATTTTGTCTGCGCCGGACATTCTTGGCTGCCCGTTCACTCCCAGCATGAGCGGCACATTCGGCCCGTAAACATCGGCATCGAGCAAGCCGACTTTGTGGCCCATATTTACCAGGGCGACAGCAAGATTTACCGCCAGAGTCGTCTTCCCTACCCCGCCCTTTCCTGACCCAACTGCGATGATGGCATTCACTCCGGGCAGCGGTTGCGGACCCGGCGCGGGTTGACCGGGATGAGAAGGCATATGGGCGTTCAAGGGATCACTCTCCGTGATGGAATCAGGCTGGGCCTAAATCGATTATACGGAATTGGGCGACAAACAATGGTCAGGCTTCGCCGAGAACCTCATTATTTCGCGTTCACATAACGAGGTATTTTTGCATCCAAGCGTCAGGAAAATTGACCTATGAAAACTGTTAAAGCAAATCCGTTTCTCACCCTGCTCGCAATTGCCTTGATTTCGCTGATCGGAGCGACATCCTGCAACAAGAACCAGCCGGAAAATAATACGGCTCAGAACCAGCCTGCTACCGATCAAACGCAGCCGGCCGATCAGACCCAACAACCCGCGGAATCCGCCAATCTCGCTCCGGCGAGCGAAGCCCAAAACTACGCGCCTGCGCCTGCGGCCTCGGCGCCTGCTTCCAGCAGCAATTCGGGATATTCGAATTCGAATTACTCGGAGAATAACTCCCAGGACTATGACGACGATTATCAGGACTCCGACTATGGCCAGCCGGCAATAAACGCTTCTCAGGCCCCGCCGCCGCTGCCGGAATATTCGCAGCCGGAATGTCCCGGAGATGGCTACATCTGGACTCCGGGCTACTGGAGCTGGGGCTCAGCCGGCTACTACTGGGTTCCGGGCGCATGGACGCAACCGCCTGAAACAGGTTATTTGTGGACACCGGGCTATTGGGGCTACTACCAGGGCAGATACCGCTACCATTACGGATATTGGGGACGCCACATCGGCTACTACGGTGGAATCAATTATGGCTATGGCTACGTCGGTGTCGGGTATCAGGGCGGATACTGGAACGGAAACCGTTTCGATTACAACCGCTCGGTCAACAATGTCACGAATATTTCGAATGTTCAGGTATACAACCGCGCCGTCACGAACACCGTGATCGTCAATAACACAACGGTGAATATTACGAACACTCGTACGAGCTACAACGGGCCCGGTGGAGTTACACGCGCGCCGCTGCCGACCGAAGTAGCCGCGGTTCACGAACAACGCATTCCGCCGATGACAACTCAAGTACAACTTCGCCATCAAGCAGCGCAGAACCGTCAGCAACTGGCTTCCGTGAATCATGGACGTCCTACGCTTGCCGCGGATGCCCGTCCGGTTGCGGCGAGCAAGCCGATCGCGCCAACTATTGCTGCGCGTCCCGCTCCTGCGCGGCCTGCAACTGCCCCAGCGCGCACCGTCTCGCCTTCACCAGCCAGGCCCGCACAGCCTGCTGAAAGACGTGCTGCGCCGGCCGCGAGACCTGCGGCGCCAACGGCACGACATGCGGCTCCAGCAACAAAGGCAGCTCCGGCGGCGAGGACACATCCGGCTCCCGCAGCGCATCCGGCTCCCGCAGCGCATCCGGCCCCCGCAGTACATCCCGCACCCGCAGCACATCCCGCACCCGCGGCTCGTCCGGCGCCTGCCAAGCGCGCGCCGGCCAAGGCTGCTCCTGCCAGGCCAGCGCCAGGTAAACCCGCGCCGAAGCCGGAAGGAAAGCCCTCCGCAGCTCAAAAGGCGCAGCCGCACCCCGCGCAAGCGAAGCGTAAGACTCCGCCACCGGCAAAGAAACCGGTCAACAATAAAGACAAAGACGAGCAAAAACCACAGTGATTTAGTACGACAGGACAACTCGGCTGGGGCGAAGGGCACGGCTTGCGCCGCGCCCTTCCATTTATGCCTTAGCTTTACGGCGGCGCTCGAGTTCGGCTCGACGAATTTCCCTTCGGCGGCCGGCATCATCGTAGCGCCTCCGTTGCTCGTCGGTTTCAGGGATCACCGGGGCAACGTTTACGCGATTGCCCTTCGCATCGACGGCCACAAACGTCAGGTGCGCGGAAGCTACGTGCTGCGATGTGTCGGCAATGTAGTTTTCGACGAAAACTTTCACGCCCACTTCCATTGAAGTATGAAATACCCGGTTCACGGATGACCGCAGGATGACGAGATCGCCCACCCGCACGGGAACCAGAAAATCGATGTGATCGACCGAGGCAGTAACCGCATAGCTGCGAGCATGCCGGTGCGCGGCCATTGCGCCCGCGAGATCGATCCAGTGCATTAAACGGCCGCCCAGAAGCGCGCCCAGCGGGTTGGCGTCATTCGGCAGAACCAGCTCTGCCATTTCCGATTGTGAATCGCTCACGGGGCGCGCGATCAGCGTGTCGTCTTGCATGTCGGCCTTTCCTTTATTCCTGTAAATCGTCTTTGTCGAGAACGTCCCCTAACTCGCCACCAGCTCTGCCGGATTTTTCTTTCTCTCAAAATACGCTGCGAGATAACACTCTGCCATCCGCTGCACGCGAGCATCCGCGTGACGCGTCCGCCATGCATCGAAAACAACGTCAAAATCAAGGATCCCATGCTCGATGGGTCGATGGTCGCGCTCACACACATAACGAAGGTGAACCCGCTCGTTTCGCCCCTGCTCCTCAACGCAAACCGCTTTTATGCCAAAGCGCACGGAATCCCAAGCACGATCTTGCGGGAGACGTCCGCACCCATGTGCATAACCCAAATTGCATAACTCCTGCAATTCTTCTTGCGAAGGACTTTCTCCTTCATGCCCGGGAGCAGTGCATTGCCCGCTCCAGCCGCACCCCAGAGGAAGCCGTTGTTCGTGGAGCCACATTCCGTTCTCCAACTTCGCACTCGGCATGAAAAAAGGACACGCCATCTTCCGGACTCCGATTCCGTAGATTTTGAGGACTGCTCATTCTACTGCATGGATGGATCGCGCAATCTTCTCGTCCATCCTTCCCTGCCAAACCGTAATTCTTGTAAATTTCTCGTCCACTCGCCTAAATTATCCAAACCATCTGCGCTGCCCTTTTTGCCGGTTATCGGCACTCCCTATGCTAATCTTGGCTTGCCCTCCGTCTGCGATTTCCTATGGAAGCTTCGCAGCCACTCAGCGCGCCGCATCCCGCACCGATCATTCGCGTCGGCACTGCAGGCTGGTCGTATAAAGATTGGGACGGCATTTTCTACCCGCCCGGAATGCGGCAGCGCAAGCTGCATCCGCTCGAATACCTGGCGCGCTTCTTCGACACCACAGAGATCAATACGTCGTTCTACGGCCCGCTGAAGCCGGAACTCGCCAAGCTCTGGTGCCGAAGAGTTTCGGCAGTCAACAATACTTTTCTCTTCACGGCCAAACTGTATCGAGCCTTCACGCATTCTCCCATCGCTGTGATGGAACCAACTTCGGCGGCCACGATCCGTCCCAGCGACGAAGACGAGAGGCTGACGCGCGAAGGCCTCGATGCCATTGCCACGCACGGAATGCTGGGTGCGCTCCTGATTCAGTTTCCCGTTTCGTTCAAAAACACTTCGCTGAACCGTGAATATCTCGAGCGCCTGCTGCGCCAGTTTATTGAGTATCCGCGCGTGGTCGAGGTGCGCCACTCCAGTTGGAATGATCCTGCGACCTTGGCCGAATTCGCGCAAAAGAATGTCGGCTTCTGCAATATCGATCAGCCGGTTCTTGGACGCTCGCTCGCGCCTACCGAACACGTCACCGGCGCAATCGGCTACGTTCGTCTGCACGGACGCAACTACGAGCAGTGGTTCGATAGCGACAACCGCAATGACCGTTACAACTATCTTTATAAGGAGAGCGAACTCGCGCACTGGAAGGAGCGCATCGCGAATGTTGCCGAAAAAGCCCAGGCGACTTATGTGATTACCAACAATCACTTCGAAAGCAAAGCGGGGGCAAACGCTCTCGAACTGAAAGCCATGATCAGCGGCCAGCGCGTTCCGGCTCCGCCCACGCTGATTGAGAAGTATCCGGAGCTGAGGAAGTTTGCCGATGCGGCAGAGGATGAACGAGGAACTGCAACACTCAAATTCAAATAACGATCGCGGCTTATGCCCACGCCGCTCGCCCTGCACCGCAGTTATTATTCTTAAGTGCCATCGGAAGCGACCAAAGAAACAAACCCCGGGCAGCCACGTTCGGCTTTGTCGTCGCGCCGAGTGTTGTTGGTTTTGGCATTCTGTTGCGTGGCAACTGTTGTCGCGGTGTACAGTCCGTCGCTGAAATTTCAGTTTGTTCTCGACGACCACTCTTTCATCGCCCATCCCAGTATTCAGGAATCCGGCCACATTTGGGATTACTTCACGAACTCTACGTGGACACAATTTATCGGCGGCCCGGCGAGCTTCTATCGTCCAGTTTTCTTGCTTTGGCTGCGAATCAATTTCGTTCTGAGCGGCCTGTCGAGTTGGGGATGGCATTTGCTCAGCATCGTAAAACACTTATTGGCCGCATCGCTGCTCGCCTTGCTGGTATGGAAACTTCTGCGCGATTCCGCGGCCGCGCTCATCGCCGCAACTCTTTTCGCGCTGCACCCTGCGCAAACAGAATCGGTCAGTTGGGTCACCGTTCCTGATCCTCTCATGACCATTGGAGTACTTACCGCGCTGCTTTGCTACCTCAAGTATTCAGAAGACACTTTGATCGGAGAGAACGCGAAATATCCGTCGCGCGCAAAAAAATCTCGCAACACCACCAGTGCAAGCGTCGTCCCAGGGCAGTGGAAATGGTTAGCCGGTTCGGTAGCTGCCTATTTTCTCGCGCTGTTAGTAAAGGAAACAGCGATTGTCTTTCCACTCGTGATTCTGGCCGTAAGTCTGTCTGGGACTACGAACCCTGTCCAGCCCCAAGGTCGATCCAAGACCAGCGGAGACAATCTCAGCCGATGGCCTCGAGCGCTACGCCGAACCGCGCCTTTCCTCGTGCTCACCGTAATCTACTTTCTTTTACGCGTGGCAGCACTTGGTAACCTGTTCGGTGCGGCGACCCAGCATTTACCTTGGAGCACCGTAGTTCTGTCCTGGCCCGCCATTCTCTGTTTCTATCTGAAAGTTTTGTTCTGGCCGAGCAAATCGTATGCGTTCGCCAACCCTATCCTGATCGAAAGATTTTCTGCCCGTGAATTCCTGCTTCCATTGGTGGCGCTGGCCTGTGCTGCAGCAATCCTCACAGCATTTTTCCTATGGGCAAAACGAAAGGCTGCAAGGGAGATGCAACCTCAAGCCGCACGCGGGATCGCAAACGCGCTCGTTATCGGGATGGCCCTGCTGGTACTGCCGCTTCTGCCTGCCCTCAACCTCAACGCACTGAACCCCGGCGATTTCCTTCACGGCCGCTACACATATTTATCTTTGGCAGGCCTGATGATTCTCCTGACAACCGCGTGGCGCGTGAGCAATCGGCCGCGTCTCGTCTTGCTGGTTCCAGCCTGCGTTCTCGTAGTCATCTTCGCTACCCTGACTCTCGCGCAGGAAAAGCAGTGGAAGGACGACCAGACTATCTTCGAAACCGCTCACCGACTTGCTCCTCAGAATATTCCGGTCGCCCGGCATCTGGCCGACACCCACGTCCGAGCCGCGTTGCAACTCAGCGAGGAAGGCCACTGCCCCGACGCACTTCCGATCTTCGATCAGGTGATCCACGATTTTCCGGATGATTGGTTCGCCTGGGCTGGTCAGGGTGATTGCTATTTTCAACAGAACGATTTGACCAAAGCGGAGGAATCTCTCCATCGCGCTTCGGATCTGGCACACAATCCGCAAGTAACCGAGCACTGGCAGGAACTTCGCGCTCACATGGGCCTGCCGAACCCAACCCAGTGAACTTGACCACTCATGCTATTCTCTGTGCGTACCTCGCGGGCCCCGCGCGCTGCTTTGCCAGCGCCACCAAAATTGAGGCGGCCCTACCTGCGTTCCTTTCCTCGCACGGATCGCGGATGGAGGAGTTGCGAGCACACCTGGAGTGTGCGTGCAGCCTCCATCAGTCACGCCCTCCTAAGATGCACAACGACAGACGATCCACAAGGAGAAAAAATGAAATTCAACAAACTTACGCCCAATCTTATGGTCCGCAACGTCGAAGCCAGCATGAACTTCTACAAGTCTGTGCTGGGTTTCCAACAGACGATCACCGTTCCCGAGCAAGCCCCCTATGTTTTTGGCGCAGTTACGAACGGCGGGGTCGAACTATTTTTCAACGAGCAAAAAGCCGTTGCTGCAGAATATCCCGCGCTGGGAGCCAAGCCCATCGGCGGCAGCCTGACACTATTCATCGAAGTGGAAGGGATCGAAGACGTGCTCGCTGCGGTCAAAAAGAGTGGTGCAAAAATCCCCATGCCGCTCAAAGACCAGTTCTACGGGATGCGCGAGTTTGCCTTCGAAGATCCCGACGGCTGGATTGTCACGATCGCCGAAAGGATAAGCAAATAGTAGTAAGCGTGCCCCGTCTTGTCTTAGGTTTTAAGTTTTACGTTTTGCGCCGGAGGCAGGACGGGGTTTTCGGTCTGCTGTTGATAAACGAAAAAAGCCGCGACTCTGGTCGCGGCTTTCGCACAAGCCAGCAACTTCACTGCAGGTGAATCGTCTTCCCGCTGGAATCCAGCGTGCCATGCACGCGAACTTTCTTTCCCTCATATTGCTTCAGCTGATCCTGATGATCAATGTCATAAGTCGACCCGGAAGCTGTGTCCTGCAGCACATATTTATCGCCCGCTTTTACGATCGTGCCTGTGAAAGTCTGACTGTTATTGGCAGGAGCGGCTTGCTGCGCTGCGTCGGGCGTCGACCGGGAGTCCGGTGTTTGGCTTGCTGACCCTTGCGGCGGCTGCGCCGGTTGCTGCGCCGCCGGTTGCTGCGCTGTCGGATCTGTGGGTTGAGATGGCGTATTCTGCTGCGCGCTCATCGAAAGCGTGAAGCAGAAGAGCAGAGCTAGAGTGCCGAGAACCGAGGCGCACTGAATTCGTTTCATGATTCCTCCGAGGGACGTAATCTCTTGTGGATATTTCTCGCAAGCTGAGTGCCAAACCGGCGCCACCGGGGACCCTAGGAAACGGCGGATTCGTCGCATTCATACGGCTAGACTTAACGGCGGATCGAAAAAGAAAAACTGACCTTCTCGGCTGATCTGCATGGGCCGCTACATCAAAGTCCGTAGCGATTAGGAGCACTGGCCTGCCATGCTTGTGAGCATATTTTGCTCGGTTTCATTTCTTCTGTTCCGCATATTTCTCCGCGCCCATGAAGTGCAGCGATACGTAGTCTTCATCGCCTACTACCCAACTGTCGTGGCCGGGAGCGATGTAGAAAACATCGCCGGTTTTCATCTCGATCACACGACCGTCATCCATGGCCGCGGTAGCCCGGCCCGAAACTACCATGCCCACGTGTTCCACCATACAACTCTTCGCTCCCGTGGCTTTGCCTACGTGCTCGGACCATTTCCATCCCGGCTGATAGGTCGCGCGGCCAATCGTCATCCCGCCGATATGCACCACTTCGAATCTTCCCTTCTCGAATTTACGGACTTCGTCAGGTGTCTCGAATCGTTTTAAGATCACTTCGTACATAATTTAGTCCCCCAGAAATCGTCGGGTCACCGGAACCGATTCTTCAGGTTCGTCGTATCATTATCAGTCATTATTCACCAGTCGTCAGGAGTGCACCCATGCAAAGCCGCATTACCGGAACCACCATGCCCGTGCTCGAATTTCTGCTCGAGCCGAACGACTCGATCATCTCTGAAGCTGGAGAGCTTTCCTGGATGGGCAGTTCCATTCAGATGACTACGCACACACAATTCGCGGGCGGCGGAGGCCTGTTCGGCGTGATTAAGCGCGTTGCCGGCGGCGGATCCATTTTCATGACCGAATACCGCTCGGTTGGAGCCGGTGGCGAGTTAGCTTTTGCCACCAAGCTTCCCGGGCACATCGTGCCCGTTGAAGTTTCTCCCGGACACGAATACATGATTCATCGCCACGGCTTCCTCTGCGCCACGTCGCAAATTCAAATCAGCGTGGCGTTTCAACAATCACTCGGCGCCGGCGTCTTCGGCGGTGATGGTTTTCTACTGCAGCACCTTGGCGGACAAGGAACGGCATGGCTCGAACTCTCCGGCGAACTGGTGATCCGCGATTTGCAACCGGGCGAAACTCTGCGGGTTCATCCCGGCCACGTCGGAGCATTTCAGTCCAGCGTGTCGTTTCAAATCACGACCGTTCCGGGCATCAAGAACATGATTTTCGGCGGCGACGGAATTTTTCTGGCATCGCTTACAGGACCGGGCCGCGTCTGGCTGCAAACCTTGCCCATCGCCAGACTAGCTCACGCCATCGAAAGATATCTTCCTCGCGAGCACGCCCGGCAGAGTGTGGAAGGCGGTGTCGTGGGCGGGATCGTCGGTTCGATTCTGGACAACATGAGATGAGGCGGCGAAGGAGCGTGATTTAAGGTCAGACCGAAGGGGCGAAAAAGTGGACGCCTTTGTGCAGATCAATCATGCTTTTCCTTTGCTTCGCCAACGGGATGCGCTTCACGGCAATGCGCTTCAAACTGCGCCTGCAGCGACGTCCGATACTCTGCCACATTCGGGCGGTGCCCTGAACTCCGAGCTCGAAAGATGATGCTCGGGCACATTGCGCAATACGCCTCCACCGGAATCTCTCCCAGCCACTTCGAAACTCGCAATGCCGGCTTCTTCACGATTCACCAGGGCGAGATCAAAGCATCGGATCCCGGTGCGGCCTAAACTACCTGCCTGGAATAAAAACTTCAAGGCCAGATGCACTACGCGCTCTTGAGGTTTGCGTGTGCTCGAGTTGCCCCGCGTTCAATCCCTCATCCGGTTGGTGGGAAAAAATCAGGGATCCGATGAGGGGGCCCCTCGGATCCCTGATAGCCTAAGCTCAGCAGAACCTTACTGAAAAGCGCTTCCCCCATCGCTTTTTGCCGAGCGGTGGCGCACTTTCATAAGTGCAAGCGGGATGCCACTGGCTCAGCGCCCGCAGGTGGACGCGGTCTCTCTTTTAACTACATGAAAAAATGGCAGTTACATGGGGCACGTCACATCTTCCACTCTGCGAATGCATTCAACGGGGACGGTAGTCCCTATCTGATTGGATAGGCTTTCCTATCTGTTCGGATATTGGAACAGTTTCAGCCTGGGCATGAATTACGGCCAAAAGTGTGATATGAGAAGCATCGAGGAGATTTGTGTGCGTCCACGACTCGTCGTCCTTTCCGGACCATTGAAGGATTCGACCGCACTTCTTACTGCCGTTGAAATCACGATCGGACGCGATTCTTCCAACGGAATCGCGGTCGCCGATCCCTCAGTTTCCCGCCGTCACTTCCTGCTTCGGCAACAAGAAGGCAGATTCGAAGTCGGCGACCTCGGCAGCCGCAACGGCACGCTGGTGAATGGTGAGCCGGTGCAGGAGCAGTTGTTAACCCACGGCGATGTAATTTCCGCCGGCGATTCATCGTTTCTCTTTCTTATCGACGAAACTGAAATTGTTGCCCGCCAGGGTCGTGTCGAGTTTGAAGACGCGCTGCATACCGCGGAAACGACCGTCATTCATCCCCGCGACGTCGTCTATCTTCAACCTGAAAGGCTTCTGCGCGAACTACCGCCAAGTTCGCAAGTTGCAGCCAATCTGAACGCATTATTAAAGATCAGCCGCATCGTGCATTCCATCCGCGATCTGGACGAACTGCAAGGCAAGCTGCTGGAACTGATTTTTGAAGTTGTCCCCGCGGCTCGGGGAGCAATTCTGCTGGCCGATCGCGAGGGTCAGCAATTTAATTCTCTATTCGCCCGCATGCGGCAGCCCGGGCAGGCGCCGCTGGTAAAAGTAAGCCGCACCGTTGCCCGCCAGGCGCTGGAGCAAGGCATCGCTCTTCTGTGCACAGATATTCCCAGCCACGAAGATCTGGGTCAGATCAAAAGCCTTGCCGAGTCTGAAGTTCACTCGCTGCTGTGCGTTCCACTAACGGTTTTCGAGCGGGTGATCGGGTGCATTTATCTGGACAATTGCGCCCTCGGCAGCCGCCTGAATGAAGATCACCTGCAATTGGTGACGGCCATCGCGGGCATTTGTGCTATGGCGCTCGAAAATGCGCGACGCTTGCAATGGCTGGAGCAGGAAAACGAGCGCCTCACGGTTGAGATCAGCCAGGAGCGCAGCCTGGTCGGTGAAAGCCGAAAGATGAAAGAGGTTTACCAGTTTCTGAAGCGTGTTGCGCCAACCGATTCCACGGTTCTGATCGAGGGAGAAAGCGGAACCGGCAAGGAACTCGCCGCCCGCGCGTTGCATCGCAATAGTCCCCGCGCCGGCAAGCCGTTCGTTGCGATCAATTGCGCTGCGATTCCGGAAACGCTTCTCGAAGCCGATTTGTTCGGCCATGAGCGCGGCGCTTTCACGGGCGCCGTCGGCCTGAAAAAAGGCAGACTCGAATCCGCCGACTTGGGGGTGGTTTTCCTCGACGAAATCGCTGAACTGGCTCCGGCGCTGCAAGTGAAATTGCTTCGCGTTTTGCAGGAGCGCGAGTTCGAGCGCGTAGGGGGCAATCATCCCATCAAAGTCGACGTCCGGGTTATCGCTGCTACAAATTGCAATCTCGAGGAGGCGGTTCGTAATGGCACGTTCCGAAAAGATCTTTACTATCGCCTGAACGTGCTGAATGTAAAAATGCCGGCCCTTCGCGAACGCCACGAAGACATTCCCATGCTGGCGCGCCATTTTGTTCAGAAGCACGCTAAACGCTGCAAGGCCAGGCCGCGCCCAATCTCGCGCGAAGCTCTCGCGTGCCTCGAGAATTACGATTGGCCGGGTAACGTGCGCGAGCTGGAGAATGCCATCGAGCGTGCTTTGGTGTTGGGATCTTCGGAGATGATCCTACCGGAAGATTTGCCGGAATCGCTGCTGGAACGCACCCCGCCACCCGAAATGACGGAAGCGAAATACCATATCGCGGTGAAGGAATTGAAGAAGCAGTTGATTCTGAATGCCGTGGAGCAAACGCAGGGCAGCTACGCTGACGCCGCCCGTCTTCTGGGAGTGCACCCCAACTACCTGCACCGCCTCATCCGCAACCTCGAACTGAAAGAGACTCTGAAAGACACCTTGCGCGATCCGCGCATCCCAGGCCTTCCCAGCGGAAACGCGTGAGGGTCGCATTTCGCTGCGTGTCGCGAACTGCCGTCTGTTATGGCAACGACAACTGCGTCAACCGCGCCGGATCCAAATACATTCCCTGCCATCGCACTGCGACATGAAGATGCGGCCCGGTGGCGCGCCCCGTACCGCCGCTTAAACCGACCACCTGTCCGCGCTTCACCCGCTCACCTTCCTTCACTTTGAATTCGGAAAGATGTAAATAGAGTGTCAGAAATCCCTGTCCGTGATCGAGCACAACGAAGTTTCCTTCGAAATAAAGCGGACGCGCCAGCAGAACGGTTCCGTCGTTCATGGCATGAACCGGCGTTCCGCTGGGCACGCGGAAATCCTCACCCAGATGCGGGCTTGATGTCTTGCCATTGAAAATTCTCTCCGAACCGAAAACATCGGAAACCGCGGCGTCGGCCGCGGGAGTAAACGAACCTGACCATTCCTTGCCGGGCGTCACCCGGTTCAAAAAGTCTTTCTTAACTTCCTGACCTTCTGCAATTTCTTTTTGTTGCTGTGGTGTAGGTTCTGTGAACTTATGCTCCACGCTCAATTCAGCTTTGATCTTTGGATACTTTCCAGCTCCGACTGTGAACTTTCGCGAAAAGGTCAAATGTTCTGCGCCTGCGCCAGTTCTCGCTGCCGTCAACGCGAGTGAATACACTCCCGGAGCCGTTTCAAAGCCCACGCCTGCCAGGGCGAACCAGGTTTTGCTCGCCGCGTCGTAAGTGAAGGAAGTATCGTGCCCCAGCCACGAGCCGGTCAGAGATTCAACTCGACGAGGCGGTTTTACACGAAACAAGACGGGCGAACCATTCACCAATTTCGCGGGTAGCGTACGCACCGTCCAACTTGCAGCGAATGCATGAGGGACGGAGACGAAAAAGGAAATTGAGCAGAACAACATCAGGGCATGGCTCTGGATCAGGGCATACTTCTGGGCAACCTTGAGTTTTCTCCAGTTCACGCTATCAGCCTAGCATCCCTGGCGGTGTGTGAAAACTTCGAGGTCCGGTGATGGTTCGCGCACTGGGCCAGAACATTGAACCAACTTGCGGCGTTCGCTGGAAAATCTTAGTTCGATGTTGCCGCCGTTGAAACCGCCGGAAGATTCTCCTTCTCGAGTTGCTGATTAAGCCCTGTCAGCCCGGAGGTTTTGAAAGCGTTCCAGTTATCAGCGGCAGACTTCAGGTTCGCATTCGCAGTTTGGAAGACCTCGATGGCCTGTGACGGAATCGCGCGATCGCTGCTTTCTACGACTCTAAGAGCCGCCGCCATAGCCGCGTTCGCGGTTTGCAATCCCGCGGCATGGGCCTCGTCGCTTCCCGACAGAATTTCTTTGATCTTCTGCTCGGCGCCGGTTCTGTCGCCTTCCAACTCGGCGCGGCCACGGATCTTCGGCTGCAGATCCGCCAACTGTTTTTGCACGGAATTAATTTCGGCAAGGATTCGACGCCCTGACATGGCCGCGGTGAACATTTGTTGACCAAGCTTCAATTGTTGCTCCAACTCCTGTTGAGTCGCAGACGACCGCGGGTCCATCTTGACCATGAGCGCTTGCGTCACGGTTTTGCCGTCGACAGTGAGCCGGACTTCGTAGTTGCCCGGCACCGCCCGGGGAGCACGCGGGCTTCCGTATTCGTTTTCTTCATCAACGCCTTCGCTGCCGCCCCATGACAGATCCCAGACGAAACGGTGCATGCCGGGAGTTTTCTCGATGATCTGCGGCGTGGGAAACCAACGCCCGGCGATGGGGACCGGTGGCCGCTCTGCCTCTTTGCGATCCGTAGACGAGAAACCTCGCGCGAGGTTATGCTTTGCGTCGATGATTTCCAATTTCACGTTTTCAGCCGGCGACTTGAGGAAATAATCGATGATGGCGCCATTCGGCGGATTTTCCGCGGTCGGTTCCTCCGGTGGAAGCGGAGTGCCGGCGAACGGCGCGTTGTCGATGCGCACGGCAATCGCCGGACGATACAAGAATGTGCCTTCCGCTTTGAGCGCATCGCTTGCCTGGCGCAGCGGCGTGATGTCGTCGAGAATCCAGAAGGAGCGGCCATGGGTCGCTACGACAAGATCGTCGCCGTGAATGGCAATATCCCGCACAGATGTTATCGGAAGATTCAGTTGCAGCGATTGCCAGTCAGAGCCATCGTCGATGGATGCGTAGATTCCAAATTCTGTGCCGGCGACGAGCAAGCCTTGGCGGGTTGGGTCTTCACGGATGGCGCGTACGAATGCGTGTGGTGAAATTCCGCCGGTGATGAGCTGCCAGGATTGTCCGAAGTTGCGCGTGCGATAGATCAAAGGAGTGAGATCATCTAGCCGGTGGCGGTCGACCGCCGCGTACGCTTCCCCTGCGTTGAAGTGCGAGGCTTCGATTAGCGAGATCTTGCTCCAGGCGCCGACGCCATGCGGCGTCGCATTCTTCCAGGTTTTGCCGCCGTCGCGCGTGATAGAAATCAGACCCGTGTCACTGCCGGCCCAAATCAAGTTCGCATCCAGGCTTGAGGGCGCGATGGTATAGACGACACCGTAGCCGCGCTGCATGGCGTTTTCAACAGTTGGCTGGCCTTGGCTCTTTTCTTTCGGCTTTGCTCCGGTAAGGTCTGGGCTGATGGTTTGCCAATGCAATCCGCCGTCTGTCGTTTTCATCACGTACTGTGTGCCCAGGTACAACGACTTCTTATCGGCGGGCGAGAATACGAGAACCGGGGTCCATGGATCGCGATACTTCCGTCCGGAAATCTCTGTGCCGAAGTTGGGAAATGGCCACGGAGTGATGTCCTGGCCCAACGACGTGCGAAGATCGAAGCGCTCGACGCTTCCATACGTTCCGCTTAAATAAACGATGTCGGGATGATTGGGATCGGGAGCCATGTAGCCGCTTTCGCTGCCTCCAGCCGGAAACCAGTCGCGCGACGTAATCTGCCCGTGGTCAGTGCGGCTGAGAACTGCGGCGCTGCCGCTATCCTGCTGCGCGCCGTAAACCACATAAGGAAAGCGATTGTCGGTAATAACGTGGTAGAGCTGCGCGGTCGGCTGGTTGTACCATGAGGTCCAGGTTTTGCCGTAGTCGAGGCTGATGCTGGTTCCCTGATCGGTGGCGAGAACCATGCGAGACGAGTTTTTCGGATCGACCCAAATCTGGTGATAGTCATCTCCGCCGGGAGCGCCACGAACGATCGAGATTGTTTTGCCGCCATCTTCGGAGCGATACAACGCCACATTCGGAACGTAAAACACGTCGGCATTTTGCGGGTCGATGGTGATGTTGCCGAAGTACCAGGCGCGGCTGGTGAGGCGCTTGTCTGCGTTGGCGAGAGTCCACGTATCGCCGCCGTCGTCGGAACGGTAGAGACCAGATTTCTGCGCGGCGTCGATGATCGCATAGACACGTTTGCCGTTTGGCGAAACAGCCACGGCAGCGCGTCCCCAATCTCCGTCGGGTAAGCCTGAGCCTGTAATGTGCGACCAGGACTTACCTTCATCTTGCGAGCGATAGATTCCACCGCCCGGACCATCGATAGGAGCGTAGGTGCTCCACGGGGGACGATGCGCGTGCCACGTGGTCGCGAACAGGACGTTGGGCGATTCCGTTGCGATGGCTAGATCGGCGATGCCGACTTCAGGACCCTGATCCAGAACTTTGCTCCAGTGTGTACCACCGTCAGTCGATTTGAATACACCGCGTTCGGCGTTTGGTCCGTAGGCATGGCCGAGCACGCCGACGTAAACCACATTCGGATCGCGAGGGTCGATTACGATGCGACTGATTTGCCGCGAATCGTCGAGGCCGACATTTTGCCAGCTCTGGCCGGCGTCGGTGGACTTGTAGACGCCATCGCCGGTTGCGAGATCGGAACGGATGTCGGATTCGCCGGTCCCGGCATAAATTACCTTTGGATCCGAGGCCGATACCGCCAGGGCTCCGATCGAAGCGATTGGCTCGCTGTCGAAGATGGGGTTCCAAACCATGCCGGCGTCGGTTGTTCTCCACACTCCTCCGTCGACCGCGCCGAAATAGAAGGTCGTTCCATCCCCGGGAACGCCGGCGGCGGCCACTGCGCGTCCTCCACGAAATGGGCCGATGAGCCGGTATTTCAGGCCGCTAAGAAGCTCGGGGGGCACAGACTGTGCGGCGGCGGAGATCCCAGCCACGCTGATAAGTAACGCGACTAGAACCGAGAGACTCGAAATGCGCAGGCAAGGTGTTTTCATCGGTGGACGCAATTTTGGTTAGCACAACAGTGTAACGGACTTCGCAGTAACGGACTTCGGAGATGCACGATCCCGTCGCACCAAGCCTGCTCTTTGCAGCCGAATATCTGTTACCTTTTCCTGTATGAAAAAGGTGTCGTACGAGCGGGTCGTCTTTGGGGCGTCGGCCGTTTTGTTCGGTGTGATTGCGCTGATGTGGCACGACGCTGACACGTGGCAAAATCTGCAGCATATCTGGAAGCTGCCTCTGGGTGCCATCGTCGGCGGCTGTCTCATGGTTGCGCTAATCGCCGGGGCGATTGGGATGCTGTACCCGAGCACCGCGCGCTCGGCGTCGATCCTGCTTTGCGCTGTCTACTTGTGTTTCTCGCTGGCCTGCATCCCCGACATCATTGCCGCAACGAATATCTACGACAAATACGGCGGAAGTTTTTTCGTGTTCTTTTCAATGCTCTGCGGCGCATTGGCGCTGTATGCTGCGACTGAGGCGGGTGAAGCTAGAGCCGCCGTCTTCGGCCGGCTGGCACGGGTTGGGCTTGGGATTTGCGCGATTTCCTTTACGCTGGGCCAGGCACTCTTACTTCGCGAAACGGCTCAGCTGGTTCCGAAGTGGATTCCACCCAGCCAGATATTTTGGGCGATCGTTACGACGGTCGCGTTTGGACTCGCAGCCATTGCCATTCTCATCAATCGACGGGCGCGGCTTGCGATGCGCCTGATGACGCTCATGCTGGCGCTGTTTGGCGTGTTGATCTGGGTTCCGCATGTAATCGCTCATCCCAAGGCGCATTTCAACTGGTCCGAATTCTGCCTGAATTTCCTGGTTGCGGGGGCTGCCTGGATGGTGGCTGATTCGAGGTCTTTTTGATGTTCGGCGGTTTCGGCTACCTGCTTCACCGACCTGCGACGCAAAATCCCGCTAGATGAAACTTGCCTTCGGGGGCGCGCACACTGAGTCAAACCAGCGGCTGATATACACCTCGGCATGAGCTTCACCGCAGTAATGCCGAGCTCCGGCGGCATCGGCCGCTGCTGAATCCCATCGGTGCACAGTCAACTCGGAATCTCCGCATCGAATCACGAACCAGTGAATCGGATTGCTGGTCACGATTCCGCACACTTCACATCGAAATTCCTTAAGCGTTGTCATAAACTGCTTCCCGATATCGTACCTAGTCGCCCTTGACCGCAACCTGAAACCGGTCTGGAGTCAGCACCGTTAGCTCGCCCACTTGTTGTCTCTTGGCTGTGCCACTTAGATGGGCGGCATGTTCCGTCATCCAAAGCTCGGGAATGATCTCGCCGACGAGGTGCCCGTGACAGAAGAACCGGACCACCGAGCTTTCAGAAACGACAATGCCCACGGCCTTGGTTACTGCGCTCATGTTCGCGGCAGCAATGTGACGGCTGCCAAGCCCGAGCGGCACATCCACTTGAGCCGCGACCGCGTCAAGGTAGCGGCATGCCGAAAGAAAAATTCCGTCGCGACTCACCACAAAACCACCATCCAGTTGCGCCAATTCCTTAATGGTTCCGCGGAGATTCAGATTGGTGATGTGGCGGGAAGACTCA
>DASXEG010000067.1:0-101432 GCA_036490235.1 Candidatus Sulfotelmatobacter sp.
GCCGGCATGTGAGACAGGCCCCAGTTCCAGAAGAGATAGGCGCCTGCCGTGGCCAGTAAGCCCTGGGCGGCTGCCGCTCCCCAGGCAGCAGGAGAAAAATGAAAACGTACTGGCTGGGTTAGCTCCACCCAAATCCATAACATAATCGTCCCGGCGATGATCGTGGATGCGGTCACGGGAAGAGCGCCGTGAGTGGCGATCAGGCGCTTGCTGATCAGGATCATAGCCACCGCACCGCAGAGGGATACTAGAACGAGCAAATCGCCGCGCGTATTCGGCTGCGGGCCGCGTTTTGGGCCTGCGCTCGATAGCGCGATCAGCACAGCGCCGAGAGCCGATATTCCCAATAGTCCCCACTCAAAATAAACGAGGCGTTCGTGGAGAAATAATGCCGAACTAAGAGCGAGCATTACTGGCAGCACTCCGACGATGAGTGAGGCGTGGGAAACGGTGGTGAGTTGAAGGCCTTTGAACTGAATCAGAAACTGAACCGGGATGCCCAGGAGCGATGCTGTCAGAAGAAATACCAGGTCTTTGCCCCGATATGCGGTCCAGCGGCGAATCACGATCGGCGCGAGCGCCACGGCACCGATGAGGAAACGGAAAGCGACATTTTCGGCGACGGTCATCTCGGCCATCGCGCTCTTTCCGAAGAGAAAACCGGTGCCCCATAGGGAGCCGGCTAGAACGAGCGAAATGGAAGCCAGAGCGTGCTGCCGCCTGATGTGACCGTCTGTGGGGTGAGAATTGGACGCCATCGGTATTTGTGCATTTCGCGCTGTTTGGTTCGCACTCGCGAAGCGGGCTTTTCCCTACCTTTATCGGAGCTTTCTTCCGGCCGGATTTCGCAATTCCGAACAAAACATTCTTTTTTGTTTTATTTCGCCGGAAATAGTGTATCTTGCTCAATTCCCCGTAGGGGGCGGGGAATGGGCGGGAGCATTGCGTCTTAGTCGATTCCTGAGCAGACGGAACTATCTCGCGCATGCGGGCGTTGTGGTCTTATGGATCCTCGCGTGTGCGCCGCGAGCGAATTCTCAGCAAGCCTCGATTACCGCGCAAACCGCTCAGAGCGCTGGTAGTGGGCAGAATGCCAACGGATCCTCCGCCGGGCAGAATCAGCAGACGACTCCCCAAAATCCTCCGCCTCCGCCAGAAGCGAACCCTACGCAGCCCGGAACGCCGCAGCCGACGCGGCAGATTCCGGCACCGTCGGCGCAGGAACCCGAGCCGGCGGTCAAGAATCCAGAGGTCAGGCCCGCGGCAAGTCCAGCCGCCGCTGCACCCACATTGACGATTCCGCGCCTAGCGCATCAACCCACGCTGGAAGACTTTCTGGAGATGAAGCCGCAGGGCGAAACGGCTTTGCGGATGGCGAAGGTGACGGGATTTGTGCAGCGCAATCCGCATGATGGCGAAGCGGTTTCCGAGCCGACCGCGGCTTATCTGGGCTACGACCAGAAGAATCTGTACGTGGTGTTCGTGTGCTTCGACGACCCGAATAAGGTGCGCGCGCGGATGTCGGCGCGCGAGGATGTTTACGACGACGACGAAGTTGAGATCATGCTCGATACGTTTCATGACCGACGGCGAGCTTATGCTTTTCAAACCACGCCGCTCGGGGTGCAGTGGGATGCGATCTGGACCGAGGCCTCGCGGGACGAGATCAACGGGAACTTCGATACGTCGTTCGATACGGTGTGGGATTCAAAGGGAAAGGTCACCAGCCGCGGTTTCGTGGTTTGGATGTCGATTCCGTTCAAGAGCCTCCGCTTTCCACCGACGAAGCTGCAGGAGTGGGGCATCATTCTTTACCGCGGAATTGTACGCAAGAGTGAAGATTCGTTTTGGCCGCAAGTTTCCTACAAGGTTGAGGGACGGCTGGGGCAAGCGGCAACTTTGCGCGGCATTGAAGGCGTCTCTCCTGACCGCGATATCGAGTTGATTCCCTACGGAGTGATGCGCAGCTTTCGCGGGCTCGATGAACGCGACCCCTACAATCCCTATTTTCAGCATGCGGACGCGCAGGGCCAGGCGGGCATGGACGCAAAGTTCGTGCTGCGGGATCGGTTTGTGCTGGATTTGACGGCGAATCCGGATTTCAGCCAGGTCGAGTCGGAAGACCCGCAGATTACGGTGAATCAGCGATTCGAAGTGTATTTTCCGGAGAAGCGGCCGTTTTTTTTGGAGAACGAGGATTATTTCCGCACGCCTCTGGATTTGTTCTTTACGCGCAACATTCAGGATCCTTCGGCCGGAGTTCGGCTCACAGGAAAAGAGGGACCGTACTCGGTTGGGCTGATGTCGACGGATGACCGCGCGCCGGGTCTGGCTGTTCCAGATTACTGTCCTCCGACGTCGCCGATCTGTTCTTCTGAGCTTTCGGGAGTTCGTTCCTACTCTACGATTGCGCGCGTGAGCCGCGACATTTTCAAGCAGTCGAGTATTGGCGCGGTTTTCACGGACTGGGAGTGTCCCACGACCGGCGAGCATAATCGCGTGGGTGGCGTGGACACGCGTTTGAAGTTCAACTCCAACTGGACGCTTGACGCGCAAGCAATCTCGAGTTCCAGCGATCTGCTGGGTCTTAATGCGTACTTTTCGCCGACCGGCAACGTGCAAACGACCTGCGAGTATGGACTGTTTCCGTTCAGCTCAGGCAATGTTGGAAATAAAAACCATTATGCAGGCCCGGCGGACAAGCTCGACCTGAAGCGCGAGGGGCTGCATTTTTCCTATGAGGGCATTTACGACGACATCAGCCCGGGTTTTGTCACGGTTCCGGGCTTCGTGAATCGTGTGGATATCCGTGAGCTCTATCAGTCCGCGGACTACCGGTTTCGGCCAAAGAAAGGCTGGGTCGTGGACTGGGGACCGTCGGTGAATCAGCGGTACGTGTTTGACCATGAAGGCAATCGACTTGATACCGACTATCAACCATATTTGGCAATCCAGGGGCGCGGGCAGACTTTCATTTATTTGTTTCCCTACGAAGAATTGAGAGAACGGCTGCGGCCGCAGGATTTCTGCTTTCAGATATTTGCCTGCGGACTTAATTACAGCGAGGATTACCACGAGCACTCGAGCGGCGGCTCGGCACAAACCAGCGTTTTGCCGAAGGTCACGATAGGCGCGAGCTACCACTGGGGCGACGGCGCTAACTTTGTGCCCTCGCTGCAATCGGGTCTTCCAGCGCCTCTTAACCTGCCGTTCCTGGCGCGGCAGGATATTGCTACCGGCACTCTGACGTTCCGTCCCGTCAAGCCGCTGAAGATTGAGAACACTTATCTGTTTGAGCGCTTGCGGGCCACGAACAGTTCTTATCAAGCAGCTCTGTCGGAGACGCCGGGCGTTGGCAAGGGGATTTTCAACGATCACATTGTGCGCAGCAAGTGGAACTGGCAGTTCACGCCGCAACTCTCGTTGCGCGTGATTTTGCAATACAACGGGCTGCTGGCCAATACGCCGGGGAACACTTTTTATCCGTATACATACTTGCCGACGGAAAAACAGTTCAATGCAGATTTTCTTGTGACTTATCTGGTGCATCCGGGGACGGCGATTTATGTTGGCTACAACAGCGATTTGCAGAACTTGAATCGCGATTTGATGTTCGATCCCGCGGGGCTGGCGGGGCTGTATTCGTCCAAAGGATATATGAATGACAGCCGGCAGTTTTTTGTGAAGGTGTCGTATCTGTTCCGGTTTTGAAGGCCGAGCCGGTGCGGTTTGGTGAATCCCGCGTCATTCCTGTAGAATCTAATCGTTCGCATAGAGGTTTTAGCCCATGAAAGCAGCCATTCATCCCGCTTATAACGAAGTTCGCGTGCATTGCGCATGCGGCAGCACTTTTACCACCCGCTCTACGCATAGGGGCGATATCTCGGTGGAAATTTGTTCAGCGTGCCATCCCTTCTTTACCGGCAAGCAGAAGTTGATGGATACCGCCGGCCGCGTGGAGCGTTTCCGCCGGAAGTATGCAAAGGTGGAGACGGCGAAAAAGTAGGTTTTCCGTAAAGATTTCCCACAAAAGCTCCTACTTCGGTGGGGGCTTTCTAATTTGAGTGAAGAGCGTCAACCCAGTCGCGACCAAACAGTTCATAGAAAAAGCAGATCATTTTTTCCATGCTATGAAACTTGCCGCGGATGACCTCGAGTCCTACCGCACGAGCATCGCGTTGCTGACGGTTCACAGCGCAATCTCACTCAACGACGCTATCGCGACCGCCATCACTGGAATGAAGAGCAAACATCAGGACCATTCGGGAGCCGCCGACGAACTCGAAAGGATTTCGATAAACCCTAAGGTCGGCAATTTGAACGGAGTGGTCCACTTCCGCTGGCTATTACACGAGAAAAGTAGGGTCGCTTACGGACGAGAGCGTTTGGATGACGCATTTGTCCGCTTGTCAATCACTCGGGCCGAGAGGTTTCATGCCTGGGCATACAATTATTTCAAGGAGATTCTCCATGCTTAGCGTGGACCAACAACACTCTCGGGTGGAGAATGCTGTCGCGCAGTTTCTCTCCAATACGCTCATCGTCCCGAAGATTTTTTTTGAGGCTCAATGGCCATTTCGGCAAACTCGGGTCGATGTTTTGGCGGTTGATCGCGCCGGCGCGGGGGAGATCCACGTGGTTGAAGTCAAGGTGGGGGGCGCAGACCTTTCACAGACTGTTCGATCAATGAATGAGATTCCAGCCCATTTCAAATATTTGGCGTTATTTCAGAATGGTAAGCGTGTTCCGGCAGAGAAAGAATTATATGCTTCGGATGGAATGGGCAGGGTCGGCGTAATTCAGGTGCGCGAAGATGAGGCTAATAATCTGAAGGCAGAGTTTGTGATTCGGCCCGAACGGTTTCGCTTAGACTCTTCCTACTTCAGGCAGATCGACAAATTCACAACTAATCGGGCCGCCGACATGGAAGTACGGCCGTAACCGACATGAAGAAGTTCTGGGATAATTCGGTGAGCCGGGAGCCGTCGGACGCGGGCAAGAGTGCCCGCGCCACACCGGTTGTGCCTGGTTCGCTCGCGATTGGGAGCGTCACTATCCGTCCTGCCACTGTTCTGGCTCCCATGGCCGGAGTCACCGACACCGTCTTCCGGCGTTTCATTCGCAATCTCGGGGGCTGCGGGCTGATCATGACTGAGTTCACCTCTGCGGACGGGGTGTTGCGAAAAAAAGATCAGAAGGCGAAGCGGTATCTGCATTTCTACGAAGATGAGCATCCCATTTCTGCGCAGCTTTTCGGCAGCAATCCGCAGGTGATGGCCGAGGCGGCGAAGATGGTCGAAGGGCTTGGCTTCGATCTGGTGGATTTGAATCTTGGCTGTCCCGCGAAGAAAGTTGTGAAGTGCAACGGTGGCTCAGGACTGCTGCGCGACCTGCCTGCCATCGGCCGCATTTTCGAAGCTGTGCGGGCCGCCGTGTCAATTCCATTCACGGTGAAATTTCGCACGGGATGGAGTGACGAAGAGATTGTCTGCGTGGAACTGGCGCGGATGGCGGAATCCTGCGGTTTGGCCGCGGTTGCGCTGCACGCCCGCTCCCGCGAGCAGGGTTACAGCGGCAACGCCCGCTGGGAGTGGATTGCGGCGGTGAAGAACGCAGTGAAGATTCCTGTGATCGGCAATGGCGACATTCGTTCGCCCGAAGATGCTTGTGCGATGGTTTCGCAGACGGGATGCGATGCGGTGATGATTGGCCGCACTGCGCCTTCGAATCCGTGGATCTTTCGGCAGATTGAGCAGCATTGTGCGGGTACGAAATACGATGAACCTATCGAAGCAGACAGATATGAAATGATCCGCACTTATTTCGAGATGCTTATTGAAGAGGAGTTGCCCGACGCCGTTGGCAAGATGAAGCAGTTCGCTTCGTGGTTCACGCATGGAGTTCCGGGCGGCGCGGGGTTGCGGAAAGAGATTTACGAGTCGAAAAGCGATATCGAGGTGCTGAGACGGGTCGAGAGCTTCTTCGACGCGAGGCTAGGCCGAACCAATGTCGCCGCAGAACAAGTTCACGCACCCGAGATCGCGGAAGCTACAACGGTCCCATAGTCCGCTGCCAAGCCTTCGAATATAATCATCCCCACTCATGGCTCTCCGTTCGGGCACGAAACTAGGTCCGTATGAAGTTCAGTCGGCGATTGGCGCGGGCGGAATGGGTGAGGTTTACCGCGCTCGCGACTCGCGCCTCAACCGCGATGTAGCCATCAAAGTTCTGCCCGCGTCGTTCTCCGCCGACCAGGATCGCTTGCAGCGCTTTGCGCTCGAATGCCGCGCTACTGCGGCTCTCAATCATCCGAACATTCTTTCGATTTTCGATATCGGAGAAACCGGTGGCGCGCCCTATGTCGTATCGGAGCTGCTGGAAGGGGAGACGCTACGCGACCGTTTGCGCGAAGGCGCGCTCACTTCGCGGAAAGCCATCGATTACGCGCGGCAAATCGCGAGCGGGCTGGCTGCGGCGCACGAAAAAGGCATTACGCATCGCGATCTGAAACCCGAAAATCTTTTCATCACGAGCGATGGACGGGTGAAGATTCTGGACTTCGGGCTGGCCAAGCTTACACACCCGGAAGCTGACGAATCGGGCGATGCGCCTACGCAGCAGATCGCTACCGACGCCGGAACCGTGATGGGCACGGTCGGTTACATGGCGCCGGAGCAGGTGCGCGGCAAGCCGGCCGACCCTCGCTCTGACATTTTTGCCTTTGGCGCAATTTTGTACGAGATGCTTTCGGGCAAGCGCGCGTTCCACGGCGATTCGCCCGTGGATACGATGAGCACGATTTTGAAAGAAGATCCGCCGGATCTTGCCGAGACCAATCGAAATGTTCCGTCGGCGCTCGAACGCATTGTTCGGCATTGCCTCGAAAAGAATCCTGCGGAGCGTTTTCAGTCGGCGCGCGATCTCGCGTTTAACCTCGAAGCACTCACCGATGTTTCCACTTCCAGCCGCGGGGGAATCAAAGTCTTGCCGCTGGAAGAAGAGAAGAAGAATCGCTGGTTGGTTCCGGCGCTCGCCGGTGTTCTCGTGCTTGCATCGTGGCTGGGTATCTATCTTCTGATGCGGGGTCACGCCGTCAGCAATCCCACTTTTCACGAAATTACTTTTCGCAACGGCACCATCTGGGACGCTCGCTTCGCGCCCGACGGCCAGACGATCGTGTACGGCGCCAACTGGGAAGGCAACCCGGCCGAACTTTTCACTACACGCTTCGACTCCACCGATTCACGCTCGGTTGGCTTGCCGTCCGCACAGATTCTTTCCATCTCGTCGAAAGGCGAGATGGCGATCAATCTCCATGCGTCTCCTTACAACGCCTTTACTTTGAGGGGAACGCTTGCGCGAGTGCCGCTGGCAGGCGGAGCGCCGCGGGAAGTTCTCGATGGAGTCCAGTGGGCGGACTGGGGGCCAGACGGCGAATCGTTTGCGGTGATTCGTCCGAGGCCGGAGGGAGGAAATGCTCTCGAGTATCCGATCGGCAATTTGATTTACGTACCCGATTCATGGGTGAGCCACGTACGTTTTTCGCCGAATGGAGAGTATCTTGCGATTGCGGACCACATTCCGAGTGGCGATGACGGGCGCATCGTGATCGTTGATAAGCGCGGAAATCACAAGGCCAGCTCTTCGTTTTACACGAGCGTGCAGGGTCTGGCGTGGAGTCCGAACGGCAAAGAAGTCTGGTTTTCCGCCGTGCCGGGAGGAGCTGCGCGCTCGCTTTATGCTCTTGATTTGTCCGGCAAAGAACGGCTCATTTATCGTGCTCCCGGCGGAGTCACCATTCACGATATCAGCCGCGCCGGCCTGGTTCTGCTGACCGCCGACAAGACTCGCCTGGGGCTGTTTGCGCTCGCGCCGGGCGAGACTCATGAACGCAGCCTTTCGTGGTTCGACTGGTCGCTATTGCTCGATCTCTCGGCGGACGGCAAGACTTTGCTCTTTTCTGAAAGCGGAGAAGCGATGGGCAACAGCAGCGCCATCTTTCTCCGCGGCACGGACGGTTCAGCCGCGGTGCAACTAGGGGAGGGGACTTTCGGGAAGATTTCTCCCGATGGCAAGTGGGCTGTAGTCACAGTCGGCCAACCCGCAAAGGTGATGCTGTTGCCAACCGGTGCCGGGCAATCGCGCCAGCTCACCGACAACAAGATTGACCACTTCACTCCCGGCTGGCTGCCCGATAACAAGACAATTTTTTTCGCAGCCAACGAGATCGGCAAACCTCCCCGGACGTACCTGCTTGATGTTGAGCAGCCCGGAGCTGCACCCAAGCCGGTCACTCCCGAAGGCGTGGTTGCCGGCTACGCCACGCCGGACGGCAAGTTTCTTCTTGCAAGAAATGTAAAGCATGAATACTGCCTCTTTCCGGTCAATGGCGGAGAACCGGAAAAGCTGAACGCCGATATACAGCCAGACGAATTCGCCGCTCGTTTCATCGATAATGGCAAGAGCCTGCTGGTGCGCACTCGCGGGTTGCCATTGACGATCACGAAGATCGATTTGGCGTCCGGCAAACGCACTCCGTTCAAAGAAATCGTCCCTTCAGATCCGGCGGGAGCCGAAAGTATTCCCGTCATCCATTTCAGTGCTGACGGGAAGTCTTATGCGTATTCGCTGGGCCGATGGCTCTCGGATTTGTATGTGGTGGATGGGTTGAAGTAGAGCTGTGTGGTGCGGGCACTCCTGCCACGCGAAGAACATAGCTTACCGACCGCCTCTAATACTCGCTGGCCGCCCTTGGAACATCTGCGCCCACGCCAGCCTCCGCAGGGTCCTTAAGAACGGATGCAGCTTACCTTCTAACGTGACGCCGCGCTACTGGCCTTTCCGGTAAAGCAGCGAGCAGCTCGCGCACGGTTTTGTTCAATAACGGATGGCGCATTTCGGGGGCGATTTCTGCTAACGGCTCGAGGACGAAACGGCGCTGGTGCATGGCGGGGTGTGGGATTGTTAGTTCGGCGGAGGTGAGGCTCGAGTCGCCGAAAAGGAGAATGTCGATGTCGATGGAGCGCGGGCCTTTTTTCTGGAGACGCTCGCGGCCCATTTCGCGCTCGATTTGAAGGAGAGAATGCATCAGCTCCTCCGGCGTGAGGTTGGTTTCGAGAACCAGGGCAGAGTTCAGAAACCAGGGCTGGTTGGTGAACTCGACCGGCTCGGTTTCGTAATCGGAAGATGCGGAGATCACGCTGCCAAGCTTCGACAGGCGCTGCTCTGCTTCGCGCAGTTGGGCTTCGCGGTTGCCGACGTTTGATCCCAGGGAGAGATAAGCCAGCATTGAGATTAGGGACTGATACCTTGGTTACTTTTGAGTGTAGCCTAGCGATTTTAGAATAGGGGCATGTTGGAGTCTCTCCTCCTAAGCCGTGATGCGGACGTGTTTCGGGTTTTGCGTCCGACGCTGGAAAAGTTGTCGATCGAGGTAGAAATCTGCCAGGACGCGAAGAAAGCGAGCGAAGTTCTGATTGCGGACAAGTTTGACGCTGTAATTGTGGATTGCGATGACTTGCCTGGAGGCGCGGAGGTTTTGGAAGGACTGCGAGCTACGCCCAGCAATAAAAGCTCGGTGACGTTTGCCATTGTGAACGGAAAGCGGACTACAACGCAGCAGGCGTTTGGCATGGGCGTGAATTTCGTTCTGCACAAGCCGCTTTCGGTGTTGAATGTTTCGCGCTGTTTTCATGCGGCGCTGGGTTTTATGTTGCGCGAGCGGCGGCGGTATTTCCGGCACCCGGTGAAGATGCCGGTCAGCATCGCGGTGGGGGAAAAGGAGATCAAGGCAAACGCTACGGACATCAGCGAAGGTGGGATTGCATTATTGGTACATCAGGCGTTGCCGAAGAATGCAGTGGCGCGATTGCAGTTCACGCTTCCGGGATCCACGATTTCGCTGGATCTGGATGCCGAAGTGGCCTGGGCAGACTTGAAGGGGCGAGTGGGGCTGCGATTCCCCAAGTTGCCGGATCACACGCAGGAACAGCTCGAAGGCTGGCTCAACGCTCAAATGGAGAAGGAAACTCCGGGGGCGAAAGAGAAGCCAGCAGGGCCCGGAACTCCGTTCAGCACTAAGTAGCTTTTCTTCTTTCTAACGGTCTTTCTCCGACAGTCTCCGCTATAACCGTCCTGGCTGCACAATCCCCGCGTATTCAATTGGTCAATTCTCACGCCTGCGCCTTGCATGGCACCATTAAGGATTCCGGAGAGCCATCATTATGCTGCCTTCCAGCTTTCGTCTCGACCGCATCCAGAAAACTTTGCAGCGGTTTGAAGAAGATATTCCTCTGTTGAATATGCGGGTAAAGGATCTGTCGGCGGAGAGGCAGAAGTCTGCGCGGCAATTTGCTGCGGCGCTGATTGATCAGACGCGGGCGGAGTTGCGCCGAATGCGGGAAGAGCAGCCTGAACAATTTGCCGAAAACGGCGAGGCGCCGTGCGAGCCGGCGGATTGACTGATTAGAGTGCAGATCCAGCTACTGCATGTGAGCTGTAGGATTCAGCGCTGCTGCTTTCACCCTCCGGCAGCGTAACTTCTTCCCATAAAGTTTTGTCGCGCAGGATGCGGGAGACTAGCGCGGTGTGCATGGCGTGGCCTGCGCGGTCGGCGACGATCTTGCCTAAAATCGGCTTTCCTAGAAGAGCCAGATCTCCGACCAAATCCAGAATTTTGTGGCGCACGAATTCGTCGGAGAAACGCAGCGGGCCGTTTTCCAGGCCGTCGCGGGTGAGAACGATGCAGTTTTCGCGGGATGCGCCGCGGATAAGACCCATGTTGCGCATCTTCTTTTCGTCTTCGCGGGAGCCGAAGGTGCGGGCGGCTGCGATTTTTTTAAGATAGCTGCCGTTTGCCAGCTCTACCTGGAACGTTTCCTTGCCGATGAGCGGATGCGGAAAATTGATGGAATAGGAGACGGAGTAGCTGTCGGCGGGATAGACGGAAATGAATTTATTGCCTTCGCGCATTTCGACTTCGCGCAGAATCTTCATGTAGCGCCGCGGCCGGCGCTGCTTACGGAGACCGGCTTTCTGGATCAGATCGACAAAAGGCAGGGAGCTGCCGTCGAGGATGGGTAGCTCGAGGTTGTCGAGTTCGACATAAGCGTTGTCGATGCCGAGGCCGATGAATGCGGAGAGCATGTGTTCGGTGGTGGAAATGAATACACCTTTTTTCATCAGGCTGGTGGCGTAGCTGACGCGGGCCAGGTTACGGATGTTGGCTTCGACTTCGAAGCCGTCGAGATCGGTGCGGCGAAATACGATGCCCGTTCCTGGCGGAGCGGGAAGAATCTGCATACAGACAGGAGCGCCGCTGTGCAGCCCGACTCCGCTGCATCCGACGGCCGAGCGTACTGTCTGCTCCTGGATCAATCGTGTATGAGAATTCGTTAAGAACAGGGTACAGCGTGGGGATAAATGCTGGCTGTGGTAAAAAAGCCACAGTGCATACAGAGCGTAACCCTTTGTTTACATTGCGTTAATGGCGCGCACCCGCCGGCAAATGAAGAGTGAAGGTGCTTCCTCTGCCGAATTCGCTCTCGACGGTGAGGCTTCCCCCCATAGCCTGTGCGACTCGTTTGGCTAACGGAAGTCCCAGACCGGTGCCGTGAATCTGCGCCGCAGTGGCGTCGGCAGTGCGATAAAAAGGTTCGAAGATGTGATTCCATTCTTCGCGGCGAATTCCGACGCCCTTGTCGGAGATCGAGACACAGACGTTTCCTGTGCTGTTGGAATTCTCCAGCCAGGCTCGAATGCCAATCCATTTTGCTTCTCCACCGTATTTGGCCGCATTGCCGATCAAATTTTGCAAGCAGCGTGACAGTGCTTTGAAGTCAGCGACAACCTCCGGCAATCCGGGCTGAAGATCCTGCTCGACCTTTACACCGGCTGACTCGATAAGAGCCACTGTGTTCTTCAAGCTGTCGGCGAGAACCTCAGTGATGTCGAGCGGTTCGAGACGGTACCGGTCTCCACCTTTCTGCCCCGCGGAAAATTGCAGGATTTGTTCGACCAATTCGGAAAGCTGGTGGGCCTGGCGGACGATCGCTCTTCCGTAGACAGAGACTTTTTCTTTGTCGTCGATCAAACTGTCGGCGATGTTCTGGCCCGCAGAAACAATGCCGGCAAGAGGAGTGCGAAGTTCGTGCGAGACGTTCGCAACAAAATCCATTTGTAGTTGGCTGAATCGCCGGGCGCGGAGACTCCCTACTATGATCACAGCGATGGTCGCAGCCAAAACCAGAAGCACAGCGAAGTTGAACATCAGATTGCGGCGAGCAAGAGCACCTACGGCAGCTTGCACCGAGCCTTGCCGATGCCTGGCGATGATCTCCCAATCCGATTCCGAATTATCGTTGTAATGCAATGGCTCGATGGCAGTGTGCGGGCCTTGGACATTGTTGTCATTCGTCGGCTCGGGGTTCATCGGCTCAGTCGGGCCGTGTGGCGCCTTCGCGTCGGGGGGGATGGGCACAAAAACCCTCTGGCCCGGCGCTGCGGAGGGAACTGGAAAGCCAAACAGATTCAAAGCTGCATCGGCCGGCCGGCGGTCGCTCACTCTCAAGTCGGGAACATAAAGATCCGGAGCGTGCCGATTGAGGTCGATTACACCGATCTCATAGGCGGACGTTTCCTTGTTTCCGAAATAACGCTGAATCAATTCCGGTAGGACGTGCTGGGCCAGAACATTTTTATCCAGGACAATGATGAGCCATTGAGGCGGGTTCGGACGTTCCCTCTCGCGGCCGGGAAATGGGGGCGGAGAAATGGAACGGATTAAAGCGGGAATGTTTTCGTCGACCATCCAGGGAGAGAGGTGCATGCTGCCGAAGCGATCCGCTGCTCCATCAAATTCACGGCTTGAGGAAGGCGGCGGCTGGGGTTGTCCTGGCTGGCGCGGAGGAAACTTCGGAGGGGGAAAAGAATCGGGCGGATGCTGATCGCTGTGATCGGGCGCAGGCTGAGGGCCGGATTCGGGGGGAAATTCGGTGAGCCGATCTCTCAGCCGTGCCAACACATCTGGCGATGAAACTGGCTCAAAATCACTCCGGTTCGATTTCAGCTTGAGCAGACGCGCAGGCCCGTGAGGGTTCTGCTCCAATATGTAGACCGCTTGAACTAATGCAGGGTGAGCAGAGGCATTTCGCCAGCGATCGAATCCGCTCGCGAGATTACGCAGCGTATCCTGCTCTCGCGGTCGCCCAGCGAAATCGAGTTCATTGCAAAGCGATCCGAGTTCTCGATCGAACCCCTGGCGCACATCCATCAACGATCCGAGAAGGCTGGCATTCATCTGCTCGGTAGTAACGAACCTCACCGCCTGGACTGAGCGGTATTGCAACATGGCCAGCAAGATCAGAACTGCCGCCAGCCCGCATGCGAGCATGTACCAACGAAAGTTTGGTGACCGGGACAGATTCATGCGCGGGTATCACGCGATGCGAAATGCGTGCAGCGTTTACCACTGCATGCGAATCGTTTACAGCCGATTTCTAAAGTCTAAACTCGTTTCCTCGCCCCGGTGTAAATTGCGTGTAAAGCCACTGGACACCTCTTCGCGGCAAGCGCCGCCCCGCTCGCCATCCCAGCTGACTCGAGATGAGATGACCTCGAGGATTCTTCTTACAAACACCTTACGCGCCTTTTACGCAAGGTTATCCCGCTAGCGCTTCTAATCAGCATGCAAGAAAAAATTGAAAGGAGCATACAGCGATGAAGAAACAAATTTCTTTAGCGGTTCTCTTGGGGGCGCTCGCCGTGGCAGGCATGTGCGCATTCCTCGCTAGCAGCGGACCGAGCACACCATATAACAATGCCAGTAACGGGGCGTTCCGGGATGGGATGTACCAGGGAACACAGGATGCGGTGCGCGGCGATACGCCGCACCTGGCTCTGGCAGGGCAGGCCAGCGACGCGGAACGCAATGCCTTCGCCAAGGGTTACAAAAAGGCTTACCAGGACACACTATCGACTCTCGACGGCAATAACGAACTGAGTCAGAACAGTTCCGCATCGTACCAGGACGGATTGTTTCTAGGAAAGCTTGACGCCAAACGCGGATTGGAGGAGCACATCAGCGGCGGCCGGTGGTGGCAGGCACGGGACCAGGAAATGTTCTCTGCCGGATATCGCCGGGCTTATCTCTATGAGATGGCGGAGTTGGTGACACGAAGTCAGCCGACCTCGCAGGCTCTGGCTGTAGCGGAGCCGCAGAACTGAGCGCTCGCAATCGTGGAAAGCGTTCTGCGGGTGTTGCGTCGGGGTTTACACCGAATTTACATTTCGCTGGCGAACAGTTTACTCCGGCGTCATCCGGCGAGCGATAGAGTGTGTTGTCCAGGACGCTGAAGTGAGCATTGACAGACGGTGTGCCAGCGAGCAGCCGCGGACCGGCTTGGGCCTTGACCTACTCCTTCCCCCAGGAGGCCCAAGCCGCGATTTTCAACAGATTGAAATAAAAAAGAAGACTTCGAAGGAGAAAAAATGAAGATACAAACGCTACTTCTCACAATACTGGCCGGGGTGACTATTACAGCATCGGCCCAGACACAAACCAGACCCAGCGCGGCTGACATGACTGCGCACCACGTCAAGAAGCTGACGACATTACTCGGCCTGACCTCAGCGCAGCAGCAGCAGGCCACAACCATCTACAGCAGTGCAGACAAGTCGGAACAAACGCTGCATGAGACCGAGGCCCAGTCGCGTGAGAGCTTACGGGAGGCGGTCAAAGGCAACGACGCAGCAACGATCGATCAGATTTCCGCGAGCGTCGCCCAAACTACCGCGCAGCGGACTTCGATCCGGGCAAAGGCGGACGCGGCGTTTTATCAGATCCTCACGCCCGATCAACAAGCAAAGCTCAGCGAATTGGAAACTGAGCACCTGGGACTCGATGGACCTGGAGGACCGCCACCGGGGATGGGATTGCGCTAGAACGCAAGGGCAGGCTTGGCGCCTGCCCTTTACTTATTTGAACTTTCCCGCCTGTACTCATCACGGCACAAACTTATACCCGAGCCCTGCGACGGTCACGATCAGTGACGGATGCTTCGGATCTTCCTCGAGTTTCTGGCGCAAACTGGCAATATGAACATCCACGGTGCGAGTAAAAGCGCCGCTGCTATAGAACCAGACTTCTTTCAGCAAAACATCGCGCGAAAGGGTTGTATTGGGATGCTCGATAAAGTAACGGAGAAGCTGGAACTCCCGGGCAGAAAGAGGAACGACATTGCCGTTGCGTGAGACCGCGGTTCCGCGAAGATCGACCTGCAGCGAGCCGAAGCTCTGAGTTCCCGCGAGGGCGGGAGTTTTTGATCGGCGAAGCAGGGCCTCGATGCGCGCCAACAATTCATTCGCATCGAAGGGTTTTGTCATGTAGTCATCCGCGCCTATTTTCAGGCCAAGAACTTTGTCGATGACCTCGCCCCGGGCCGTCAGCATAAGTACGGGCGTGACCACGCCCGCCATTCGAATATCGCGGCACACGTCGAACCCGCTTTTGCGCGGCAGCATGACATCCAGAATGACAAGATCGCATGGATTTTGCATGGCCTTGCGAAGGCCTTCCTCGCCGTCAACTGCGAAGTCAACGGAATAGCCTTCGCTTCGAAGGCGGTCGCCCAAAGCCATTCGAATCACAGCATCGTCTTCGACTACGAGAATTCGTTCATCCATAAGTGGGCGGAGCGCGAGAAATCGCCGCTGTCTATCAACAATCAGGTTACGCGATTTTAGCTTTCGAAAATTGTAACGTGTCCGTCCACATGGAGCTGCGCCGCGGCGTGGCTTTATCGCCAAAGATGAAAGTCGATGCTGAAGCGTCCCGGCCCGGTGACGAAGATCGCGGCAAATGCCGCGATGTAGAGCCACACGAGTTCCACATGCGGGTTGGTGAAGAACGCAGCATGATGGACCAGAAAAAATACGGTCAGCAGGTTGATGAGAATGATTGTTGCGGCGGGGCGAGTGGCGAGACCCAGAACGATGAGGATCGAGCAGATACCATCGCTGAGAAGAGCGAAAGCGAGACTTGCGTGAGCGCCGATGTGGATGGGGTTTGGAAAGTGCTGCACCATGGTTGAATAGCCGGAGAGTTTTTCCCATCCGTGTTTCAGAAACAGGCTGAGACCGGCGCAGATGCGAAGAATGAGAATTCCGGCGTCGGAGTTTGCGCTATGGGGATTGATCACGAAGTTTTTTACGGACATGGGGAGGGTCTCCTTAATCCAGTTATTGTGCCATTGTGCGGCGAAATGCGCAGGATCCGGGTATGGCGCGGGGATTATCGGTCGGGATGAAGGTCTACGTAGTCAATCGGCGCGCGCTCCTGGCCATCGGGAATGCCTTCGATGCGGAGGTCGTCGCCGGGGCGGAGTGGGATTTTGTGAATCACGTGTCGAGTCGAGGAGTCGCCATTTGGTTCTGTGGCAGGCAGGAGCGCGTTGGCGCGCCATTCATCGACGAGCTGATCGCCGATGAAAACTCGGAATTGCGACACGCCGTTGTTTTGATCGAAGTATTGGATGTCGATTTCGTATTGCCCGGCGGCTCCTGTGAAGCGGAACTGCGCGCTGCAAGTGTGCTCGGGCTCGGGACATTCGATTGCCTTTCCGCCCGATGCATCTTCCCAGGGCGCGATGCTAACGGGAACGTAACCATGCAATTCCATCGATTCGGCTTCGATGCGGTCCGGGTGATTTCCTACGCGGTCCTGGGAATCGGGGATGCCCGAGAGATGATGAAACCAGTCATTGATGGCGTCGCGCCAGGCGATGGCATGTCCGGATTGATATTCGAGTTGCGCGAGAACGGCGGAATAGCGCGGCTCATCGACGTGGCCGCGTAGCGAACTCCATAGTGAGACGAATTTCGCGGCTTCGGCGGCGCCCTCGTAATGGAGATCGTAGATCGTCTGAATGACGGTTTTGCCGTTGTGCAGACGGAACATGTAGGGAACATGGTGAAAGAACAACAGGAGATCGTCGGGCGTGTTCGCGAGCGATTCGTAGAGTGGCTGTACCTGTTGCGAATATTGGCCGACAAATCCTGTCCCGGTGGCGACGGTGCGGTCCATGCCGACTCCGTGCTCGTCGGCGCGAATCCACTGGCCCCAGCCGTTACGCTCTTGTGATTCGGGCGCTGGACCGTAGTGGCTGCCCGTTATAGATGTGAGAGTCTGCAGGCCGAGCGGACCAGTGTAGTCTTCGTACGCTTTCCATGATTCCGTTTGAATTTGAGAGACGGTTGCGATGACGAGTGGATCGTCGCCGAAGGTTTGACGCGTCCATTCGTCGACGATGGCTTGTGGAGTGAGATCCGGGTTCCATGCGAGGCGGCCGAAACCGTAGAGGTTTGCCATGGCGAGATGATTTCCGAGCCAATCTTCGTCGAGGCCAACGTTGGCTACTCCGGCGTATACGCCGAGGGGGCGATGGAAGCGAGTGCCTGCAGCCACTGCGCTCACCGGAGTTGGCTGTTCGTGCACGCGCAAGTCGAAATCGAGGATCTGCTTCCACATGGGAACGAGGAAGACGGTGTGACGTTGCTGGCCGGTGTACTCCTGTGTGATTTGTAATTCGATTCCGGCGTTGGTGTGTTCGAGTCCGCCAAACAGTGGGGAGACCGGTTCGCGTACCTGGAAGTCGATTGGTCCGTACTTGATCTGGATGATTACGTTGTCGTCGAACTTGCCATCCAGCGGATGAAAGATGTCGTAGGCGGCTTTGGCGCGGTCGTTTTTGAGGTCTCTCCAGTCGAGATGGTGGTCGTAGACGAAGGCGCGGTAGAAAACGATCCCGCCATGTGGTTTTAAGGCGCGAGCGATGAGATTCGCTGCATCGGCTTGGGTGCGGTTGTATGAGGAGGGTCCGAGGCGGCCTTCGGAATCGGCTTTGACGACTACTCCACCGAAATCGGGGATGGCCGCGTAGAGGTCGTCAAATTTTTTTCGCCACCAGGTTTTCACGCGAGAATCGAGCGGATCGAAGGTGTCGAGCGCGCCGGTTGACTTGGGCGTACTGAGGTCGACGGAGATGCCAAGTCGAATACCCCATGGACGAAAAACGTCAGCGATCTGCGCGAGTTGAGGAATGAAATCTGTTGCGAGGATGCGAGGATCGGCATTGACGTTGTTTACTACGCAGCCGTTGATGCCGACAGATGTGAGCAGGCGAGCGTATTCGGAGACACGGGTGAGGTCGGGGAGGACCGCGCCGTTGTCAAAGAAGATGGAGCGCCCGGCATAGCCGCGTTCGATGCTGCCATCGAGGTTGTCCCACTGATTTACCCAGCGCAGAGGAGCGGATGGTTGCTCGAGATCGTTGAGCGAAGAAATGTTGCGTTGCTCTGCGATTGTTCTCAATAGAGCGAATACGCCGTAGAGGAGACCGCGATCATTTCCTCCGGCGATGATGATGCAGGGGACGCCGTGGACGCGGCGCGAAACGAGCCAGAATCCATCGCCCCGCAATTCCTGCGGTAAATCGATTTCGGGCGCAAGCTTGTGAAACTGGCGAACTGTGCCGATTACCACTGCCGGTCGTGAGATTGTGGACGAATCGAATCGCAAACGTTTTCCTAACATGCTTTGTATGCCGCCGGCCAATTCCTGCTTCGCTGAGGTGAAGAGTTCGGAACCTTCCGAGACGATCACGTGGTCAGGGAAAGATTCGTATTGAACACGCTCTTGCGGGGTTAAGGGTACATAGCGCAACCAGGCAGCTTGGCCGGTCTCACCAAGCATCAAAGTCGGAAGTAGAGCTAACCAGCAGAAAACAAAAGAACGCAAATACCTGATCATGGTTGCGGAACGGCCGCTAGTATAAAAATAAGATTGCGTTAACGTACACGCAATGGTAATAACTAGCGGGGTGGGGCTTGTAAAAAGGCCATGCAAAACGAACCGACCCTGAAAATCGATCTGTTGAAAAGGCGCGACCCCGAATGTTCCTGTTGCGGAATGCAGTTCGGCAGCGAGGGCCTGACGCGAGACTTGATGATTGCCTTTGCATCTCATGTGCGGCGACAGCATCTGCCGGCAGCGATCGCACCCTCGGCGATCCGCGACCGCTTGAATCAGGATCATCTGCGCGCCAGCCGCTGAATGTGAAACGCGGCTGCGAAGCGCCAATGGTCGTCCGAATTATCTCGCCATTTCTTCGGCGAACGAAGGCTAATCCCGCAGTTTATGGTGGCCTTTTATGTGGAAGCCTGCTTCCAGTCCTGATGCCGACGTTCCCGGCTGCCCTCCGCCTAAATAAATTCGGTACTCTCCTCCGGCGATTACGCGACCTCCTGCTGCATTGACTTCGCTTAAGTCGCGCGAATTCAGCGTGAGCTGCACGTGCTTCGTTTCTCCCGCGGCCAGATGAACTCGCGTAAACTCGCGCAGGGCACGGATTGGAGCGATTGGAGACTGAGGAAAGGTTAAGTACACTTCCGCGACTTCGTCTCCTTCGCGCGGGCTTGTGTTCTTTATGTCGGCTTCGACGGTTAACGGATCGCCGGCGTGAAGGTTCGTCGACGACAATTTGAGATTGCTGTAGGCGAAGGTCGAGTAACTGAGCCCGTACCCGAACGGGTACAAGGGCTCTCCAGTGAAATAGCGATAGGTACGGTTCTTCATCGCATAGTCATCGAACGGGGGCAATTGATCGACGCCCTTGTAGAACGTGACGGGCAAGCGGCCTGCGGGATTGTTGATTCCCGCGAGAGTTTGCGCGATTGCGGTACCGCCTTCTTCGCCGGAATACCAGGCATCGAAAATCGCGTTGGCGTTGGCTTTCGCCCAATTCACTGCTAGGGCGCTGCCGTTCATCAGAACAACTATCAGCGGTTTGCCTGTGGCTTGCAGACCTTCGAGAAGATCCTCTTCTTCCTTGGGAAGATCGAGGCTGGTTCGGTCGCCGCCTTTGAAGCCGGGCAAGTCGACTTTCATCTCTTCGCCTTCGAGTTGCGAGGTGATGCCGACAACGGCGATGGAAACGTCTGCCTGCTTGGCTGCAGCCAGGGCTTCGGCAATCGGATCGTTGATGAGATGGAGCCAGACTAGCCTGGTGCTGAAACCTCCCCTGAGGAACTCGACTCTGAGCGAATAGCGATGGCCTTTTTCGAGGTGCAATGTCTTCAGTGTTGGAATCGGATCGTGAAGGAGAGCGTCGTCGACGATGAGTTGGCCGTCGAGCCATAAACGGTTCATCGATCCGTTGAGTCCGAATTTGTAACTGCCGGATTCAGTGGGCGTGAGAAATCCGGTCCAGCGTACGGAGAACTCTTTCATGCCGGGAGGCGGAGCGACTGCGGATGAATCCGGATTAGAGAGTTGCAGATTAATCGTGCTATCGATCCGGACAGTCTGAGGCGCCGTGGAAAAAAAATACTCGGCGTTCAAGCCCGGCTGTCCGTTTTCGGCGGAGAGCACGGAGGTTGGGACTACAGTTTGCTCGCGCAGAAAATTCATTCCTGGATCAAAGCTGATTTCGGAGGATGGGAATTGTTTGCGGATCCCCTCGAGAGCAGTCACGGCGTGGGACGCTGTTCCTGCGTAATTGCCGTGCAGTACGAGAGTCGACTCCGCGAGTGGGCCAAACACAGCGATTTTTCTTACGGTCGAAGGCAGCGGCAGAGTGCCGTCATTCTTCAACAGCACCATCGATTCCTGCGCTGTTTTGAGTGCGAGTTCTCGATGCGGTTCGCTATCGATTTCCGAATCCGGCGTCTGTGCGTATTTCACCATCTCCGGCGGGTCGAACATTCCCAGACGAAAACGCGCGGTGAAGAGGCGCTTCAGTGATCTGTCGATCTCTTTCTCGGTGAGCAGGCCTTGTTTTACTGCGTCCATATATGGAACGTAGTCGGAATTCGTGGTGGCGATGGTAAAGAAGTCGGCGCATTCATTGTCCATGCCGGTTTTCATCGCGTCAGCGGCGGCTTCGGCCATGCTTTTGGCGTAGTGATGGCCGTTGAAAATATCGACGATGGCATCGCAGTCGGAAACGACGTAGCCGTTGAACTGCCATGCTCCGCGTAACTGGTCTTTTAATAAAAATGTGTTCGCGCACGCCGGCTGGCCATTGACGCGGTTGTACGCGCACATGATCGACTCGGCTTTACCCTCGGTGATGGCAGCGCGAAAGGCCGGCAAGTAGGTGTCTTCCATGTCGTGTTTCGAAACCTGCACGTCGATGCTGTGGCGCGAGGGTTCGGGGCCGCTGTGCACGTCGAAATGTTTTGGGGTTGCGATCACGCGAAAATATTTGGGATCGTCGCCCTGGAGGCCGGTGACGAATGCTACTCCCATCCGTCCTGTGAGAAATGGGTCTTCGCCATAGGTTTCCTGGCCTCGGCCCCAGCGCGGATCGCGAAAGATGTTGATGTTGGGCGACCAGAAATCGAGGCCTTCCATTATGTTGCTTTGCCCGCCGCGGGCGCGGACAGCCTGGTTGTGCTTGGCACGGGCTTCGGTGCCGATTACTATCGCCATGTCGTGAATCAAGGGAGGGTCGAAAGTGGCGGCAAGGCCAATCGGCTCAGGGAAGACGGTGGCTGTGCCGGCCCTGGCCACGCCGTGCAGCGCTTCGCTCCACCAGTCGTATGAGGGAACGTGAAGACGCGGGATCGCGCGGGCCTGATTTACCAGTTGCGACGCCTTTTCTTCCAGCGTCATGCGGGAGATGAGATCGTCGACGCGCTGATCGACTGGAAGATCGGGATTGAGATAGGGAGCGGCGACGGTTGATTCGGCGTTTTGAGCCCGCAAAGTGTATGCTGCAAAAAATAATGTCACTAACAGGAGTGCTAGCATCGAAGAACGATCCGGCATGAGGATTAGGGCTCCTTCAATTACGATTCGAATCGTGACAAGTTGCAGTTTTTGAAAACGCGAGGCAGTATAGCACCGTCAACGTACACGGAGAAAACTCTGAGCTGCGAAGCCAGTGAACATAACAGCTAGACAGTCACAGTTCTTCGTTCTTCGAGAGAGGTATTTCACACGTCGTTTAGAATGGCAGACCAATAGTCAGGGCGCGAAAGGATGAAGAAAAACCGGCAGGGAATTCACCTCATCGCACAACTCGCAGAGGTTTCTATTGGCACGGTTGACCGCGCGTTGCACGGACGGCCGGGAATCAATGAATCTACGCGGCAGCGAATTCTGCGGATCGCGGAGCAGATTGCTTATAAGCCCAATCTTGCCGCGCGAGCGTTGTCGGCGTCCAAGGCAGGCGCGCGTATTGGAGTTTGCATCCCGAGGGAAATCCGTTTTTTCTACGACCAGCTTTGGAGCGGAGTGCTGGATGAGGCGCAACGCTTCGCTGCGCTCGGCATCGAGTTCATCAACAAGCCGGTTCACTCCCTCGGAGAAAATGACACCACGGCATTTAAGGAACTGGCAGCCAGCGGCGTCGATGGAATCATTCTGACCGCCGGAAATCCGCAGGGGCTTCAGCCGCACATTGATGACGCAGAGAAAAAGGGAATTCGTGTGGTGTGCGTTTCCACGGATGCTCCGGAGAGCCGGCGGTCGAGCATCGTTTGCGTGGAACCGTGGTTGAATGGGCATCTTGCGGGCGAGTTGATGGGCAAGTTTGTGCCTCCGGGCTCGAAAGTCGCTGTCGTTGCCGGAATGTTGAGTGCTGAGGATCATCGGCGCAAGACGGCTGGATTTTCGGATGCATTCCCTAAACATTGTCCTGGCGGGACTATCACCAGCGTGATCGAAGGTCACGAAGATGAAGACGAGAGTTTTCAGAAGACTTTTGATCTTCTGGGTAAAGTGCCGACATTAGCGGGCCTTTATGTGAATACGGTTAATTGCCTGCCCGTATGCCGCGCTCTTGGGGCACGGGGACTTGCGGGAAAAACCAAGCTTATTACGACAGATCTCTTTGCGGAAATGTCTCCTTACTTCGAAAAGGGGACGATTACGGCTTCGATTTATCAACAGCCACATCGGCAGGGACAACTGGCAGTGCGCGTCATGGCCGACCATTTGACACGGAAGATGTCACTGCCGGCGACGATGCATTTGAGCCCGGGCGTGGTCATGTCTTCCAACTTGCATCTATTTCGTGAAATCCGGCTGGCGGGAACTAAATTCGACGATTCTGCGCTTCGAGTTGCGGAGCACGAGTCCGTCGCCGCGGCTTTGGAACGATAGAAATCCCCTCCAATAACAGCCTGACTGTTAAACCCCGGTGACTGGCGGGGTTCTGTCATTTGATTTTGTGTTTCCCCCGATCAGAGATTTTTCTTGACAAAGGTAACGTAAAACGACTATAAGCTGCGCTGTACCGTTAACGTTAACGGTTTTCACCACTCCACGTGGAGGATTGTGAACATGAATTCCCACCCAAGCTCGCGTTCCGGCAGTTTCGCTTTCGTCCTCAGGAATCGCCGTTTTCTCAACCTTGCGGCGTTCTTCCTGACTCTGGCCGCCCTCTCATTGAGCGCATTTGGACAAACTACCGGCACGATTGTCGGGACCGTTACCGACCCCTCGGGATCGGTAGTGCCCAATGTGAGTATCGTAGTCACGCATGTCGAAACCGGTGAAGCCCGCGTGGTTGCTACGGGCGATACCGGACAATTCGTAGCGCCCGACCTTCCTATCGGGCATTACAACGTCAGCGCGAAAGCGTCGGGCTTTAAGCTGGCCGAACACAAGAACGTTTTACTGAACGTTGCCGACCGCGCCCGCGTTGACTTTCAAATGCAGCTTGGGGCAGCGAGTGAAACCATCACCGTCGAGGCGAACGCGATCCACGTTCAATCCGACACGGGTGAGATCAGCGATGTGGTGAGCGGCCAGCAGATCAGCCAGCTTGCCACCAACGGCCGCAACGTGGCCTCTCTGGAGGCGATGGTGCCCGGCGCTTCCAGCATTCAGGCCGATTTCCAGGTGCCGACCTCGTCCGGCGGCGATTTCAATGTGAGTTTTAATGGACAGCGCGAGAGTCACAATCTCTGGCTGGTGGATGGCGGCGAGGCGGCGGACCGTGGGGGTGGCGGCGGTCCCGATGTGCTGCCTTCGGAAGATGCTATTGCCGAATTCCGCACGATGACTTCGAACTACAGTGCGGAATACGGACTGTCATCGGCCGGAACTATCAGCATGGTGATCAAGTCGGGAACCAGCCGGTTCCATGCGACCGGGTTCTATTTCGGACGCAACGACGCTCTTGACGCGCGCAATTACTTCAACCCGGCACCCAATCCGGTTTCCGAATTGCGGCTCGACGACTTTGGCTTCAACGTCGGCGGACCGGTGGCGATCCATGAAAGCGGCAACCACAAGACCTTTTTCTTTTACAACATGGAGTGGCGCCGCTACATCACGGGCGGAGTTTTCAACCAGGTTGTGCCACCGTCAAGTCTCTATCCTGATGCGGCTGGCGCGGGTTCGGGGGTTGTGCTGCCGAGCACGATTCAAAATGGCGATCCGCTTTCCGTGGTCCAGCCTGCCAATGTCGCCGCTTTGGCTGCGGCTGGCGGCTGCACCGGGTTCACTCCGGCCCCGGGAGCGGCGTTTCCCAATAACACTATTCCCGACTGTCTGGTTACCGCGAACGCGAAAGCGTTGTTGGGTGCGGGAATCTTCCCCGCGGCCACCGATGCCTCTACGTGGACCTTCCTTGGAAGCAGCAAGCAACCGACAACCGGCAAGGAAGAAATTGTCCGCATCGACCATCAATTCACGGATAAGTTCTCCGTGTTTGGCCACTTCATCGCAGACCAGACCCTGCAAACCTTCGGCACCACGATGTGGAGTTCGGATAATGTGCCGACAATCGGCAACACTTACGGGAACCCATCGTACAGCTACGTGATCCACGCGACGAACACGATTCGTCCCAACCTGCTGAACGAGGTCGCCTTCAACTATGACGGCAACCGAATCCACATCCTGCCGCAGGGTGTCTATCAGGCGCCTTCCGGGTTCACCTTCAACCGCATCTTCACCGGAACCGATGTCGATAATCGAATTCCCGACATTCATTTGTCCGGCAGCACTGGCACTTTCTATCAGGTGAACTGGCTGCCATGGAACAACACCGCGAACGATTATCAAATTCGCGATGACCTGTCCTGGACCAAGGGAGCGCATCAGTTCAAGTTCGGCGGGGGTTGGGCGCTTTACAAAAAGGTGCAGGACTACTTTGCCGAAACTCAGGGTGGATTCGGCTTCAACGGCTCGTTCACTGCTCCGGCCGGCACTTGCCCGACGGGTACGCAGTGCGGGTTAGACTACGCCGACTTTATCCTGGGCGACGCGCAGTCCTACAATGAGAACGCTTACAAGGGCACCGGGTATTGGAATGCTATTTCTCCCTCTGCCTATATTCAGGACAACTGGCGCGCAACTCACCGGTTGACTTTGAACCTGGGTTTGCGTTGGGACGGCATTCCGCACACCTACGAAGCCAATTCCAACCAGACTGATTTCTATCCCAACCAATACAACCAGTCGGATCGTCCGATATGGGCTAACGCTTCGGATACGCAAATTGCGGCCAACAGTCCGGGGTTATCGCCCGGACCAAGCTCGATTCCGGCATTGGCCGGCTACCAGTTCTATCTCAACGGCATGGGCATTGGCGGCAAGAATGGAAATCCCAAAGGCTTGGCCAATAACGAGTGGTGGAACTTCGGGCCGCGTCTTGGCTTTGCCTATGATCTGTTGGGCAACGGCAAGACTGTGGTTCGCGGTGGCTTCGGCGTTATGTACGAGCGCATTCAGGGCAACGACATGTACAACGGCGCAACCAATCCGCCGTTTGGATACTCCCTGGGCGTCAACAACGTGCTGCTCAGCAATCCGCACGAGAATTTCGTGTCAAACAGCTCCATCACTGTTCCCATCGTGCCGGGTTCAGTGACTGGAATCAATCAGTCCTATCCTGCGCCCCGCACCTCCCAGTACAGCGCGGGGGTGCAGCAAGCGATCGGAGCCAAGACTGTGCTGTCGGTGTCATACGTCGGGACCGTAGACCGCCACGAAAGTTATTGGCAGGAAATCAATCTTCCTGCACAAGGCCTCGTGCCGTGCCTGGCGTCTAATTCATCGACACTGGTTGCAGCTAACTGCACTGGAGGAGTTCAGCCGGCGTTTAACGGTACGCTTCCGTATCAGGGTTACAGTTCACTCAAGATGGCGTTCAATGGGGCCGACTCCCATTACAACTCGTTGCAGATGGAGCTGCGCGGGCAAGTCAGGCATGATCTGACTTTGCAGGCAGCTTACACTTTGTCTCGAGCCATCGATCCCAGCACCGGCAGCAGCGGTAACGGCTGGGATCTGGATTATGTGACCAATCCTTACCAGAATTGGCGCTATGATATGGGGCCGTCGGTATTCGACCGCACCAACATCTTCCTCCTCAACTTTGTTTACGAGATTCCTTTCCTCAGGGACAGCTCGAGTCACCTACTGAGGTCCACGGTAGGAGGATGGGAATTCTCCGGCATCGTTACTGCTGAGTCCGGCGCTCCGTATAACATCGGTCTCAGCGGCCAGAGTGCATCCAGCGCCTTCCCGGGCGGGGATGTTGGGAACCGCCCGGATGTGGTAGGAGCGATCTCCTATCCCCACAGCAAAGTGACCAGCACTACTGGCACGGTTACTGGCATTCAGTGGGTCAATCCGGCGTCATTTGCGGCCCCTGCGTTCGGAACCTGGGGAAACCTTGGATTTGACGGCGTACGTGGTCCCGGTCGCGACAACTGGAACCTGGCGCTGTTCAAGAACTTCGTGATCAGCGAAACTCGCGGATCTTCTTTCCAGTTCCGGGCGGAAAGCTTCAACACCTGGAATCACACTCAGTTTGGGACCGCCGGACAAAACGGCGGTTTCAGCAACAACTTTGGCGCAGGCAATTTCGGGCAGATCACGGGTGCGGCTGACCCGCGGGTGTTCCAGCTTGGCGCTAAAATTATTTTCTAGTGAATCGTTGTAAACTCAAACCCCGCTCACACCGTGAGCGGGGTTTTTCTTGGTTAACGCTGGGGCGGAGAACCATCACAAGGACTGCCCTATAATTTTCTTTTGCGAACTGCTCGAGTTCTTATGTTTGCTAACGGCGATTTAGGTCAACTACACACGTTTCTGTTCGCGATTATCGCCATTTTTTTTGGGCAACCGGTGGCAGCACAGGCACCCAGTCCTGCCAAAGCCATCGATTTCGAGCAGCACGGGCAATTTGCAGAGGCTGTGCAGGTTTGGAAAGAAGTCACAGAGCGAAATCCCCATGACGCCGCTGCGTTCGCCAGTCTCGGGATAGATTTATCGCGGGAGGCGAAATACTCTGAGGCGGCGGAGGCTTACAAATCTGCGCTTGCGCTGAATGCGTCGCTACCCGGCATTCCGCTCGACCTTGGCCTGGCAGAGTTCAAGCAGGGACATTTCGAGGCCGCGATTGCGCCGCTCAAAACGGTATGCAGGCAGAATCGCTCCAGTGCGCAGGCGTGCACGCTGCTGGGCATGAGTTATTACGGAACGCGTCGCTTCGGTGAAGCGATCCGGTATCTGGATCCGCTGGTGCGGTCCGATCCCGAGAATGTTGAACTGCGGGAGGTGCTGGCTCAAAGCTGTTTGCAGGCGAAAAATTATTCTTGCGCGGAGAAACAGTTCACGAAAATTGTCGAGCAGCAGCCGGACTCTGCGGCGGCGCACATGCTGATGGGCGAGGCGCTCGACGGTTTGCAGCGCGACCGAGAGGCTATCACCGAGTTTCAGGAGGCGGCGAAGGTTTCCCCGGCTGAGGCGAATGTGCATTTCGGGTTGGGCTATCTTTATTGGAAGACACGGCAGTACGATGACGCAAAGCGGGAGTTTGAGGCTGAGCTGAAAGTCGATGCCAGCAACCCGCAGGCTTTGGCCTATCTGGGGGACATCGAGTTGAAGAAGGAAGATTTGGATGGCGCGATAGTCCTGCTGAAGAAGGCATTGGCGGCAAAGAACGACCTGCGTGTGGCGGCGTTTGATTTGGGAGTGGCGTACACGCAGGAGAAAAACTATGGCGAGGGTGAGGGCGCGCTCAAGCGGGCGATTGAGTTGGATCCGTCGCAACCTGATGCTCACTATCGATTAGCGCGGGTGTATCAGGCTATGGGGAAGACTGCGGAAGCTAAGAAAGAGTTTGATGAGGTGAGCCGGTTGCATCGTAAGGAGGATGAGCCGCTGGCTTCGAAGATTCAGGCAGCGCCCCCTCCATTGCCGCAGTAGTTTCTACGAACGCCTGGGAGAAAAGCGAAAACAATAGAAGAGTCCGATCACCAAAAGCAAAGCTCCCCACCAGACGTTGGCGTGAAGGGAATAAAGGACGATGCTTGGGCTGGCGGGAGGGTTAATTAGCTGGTAGAGGCCAGCGATTAAAATTAGCGCGCCGTTTACGGCTAGCGCGATGCCGATGAAAAACCAGATTGAGATCATTTTCTGCCTCAGGGGCTAAAGCCCCGGATTTTTCTCGATTCCTTTCGCGGCGCTGAAGGGCCGCTCTTCCACGTCACCTCGCGCGTTGATTCTGTTGCTCGCGATCTTTTTTAAGATGCGCGATTTTTTAGGGATTCTCTATTTACCAGAAAATAATGTTCAACACAACGAAGACGACTGCGACTATTGCGGCCCAGAAGAGCGGCTTCTTATATAAAGGTACTTCTCCTACAGATGGAACGTGCGTCAGGCCGTAGACGAGGCCATTGAGTTCGGCTTCTGGCACGGGTTTTGTCGCCCAGCTCACTACCAGTGTTACAACCACACAGGTCAAAAACGACCACAGGGCCTGATACATATCCTGCGCAAGACCTTTGGCGTCCGGTGAAAGCGCTACGTAGCGCAGTGCCGTGGGATCGACTTTGACCCAGGTCCACATCCCTACCGAGCATACTGTTCCGCACAACAGGCCCCAAAATCCTGCCGCGGAGCTTGCACGCTTCCAGAGCATGCCGATCACGACCGTGCCGAACAGCGGCGCTATGAAGAAACTGAAGAGGGCCTGGACGTAATCCATGATGCTGGCGAATTGCATTACCAGATAGGCTGTGCCGACGCTGATCAGGACGCCGATTACAGTCGTCCAGCGGCCCATGCTGACGTAATGTTTGTCGCTAGCGCGTTTGTTGATCAGCGGGCGATAAATGTCGTAGGTCCAGACTGTAGTAAACGCGCTGACGTTGCCTGCCATACCGGACATGAATCCGGCGATCAGCGCGGTAACACCTAGTCCGAGCAAGCCGGGGCCACAATAGCGTGCCATCATGAGGGGCAAAACATCGTTATAACTGTGCGCTCCAGTGGCGGCGGCGATGGATTCTGGCACGAGCTTCTCGGGCAGAACGGCTAATCCCAACAAACCGGGAAGAATCACTATGAACGGGACGAGCATTTTGAAGCCTGCGCCGATGATCGGGGCCATCTCTGCGCTGCGAATGTCTTTTGCCGCGAGGATACGCTGGACTACGAGAAAGTCGGTCGTCCAATAACCCATGGAGATGACGAAGGCTAGCCCGAAAACAATTCCGACCCAGTTGATGCCCATGGGATTGTGGTTGAACGATCCGAGTCCGGCCCATAGGTGAACGTATTGTTCCGAGGCGCGCTGCGCGATTTGCATTTTCAGGCTGGTCCATCCGCCTGCTTCGTATAAGCCGAGGATCGGAATCAGCAGAGCGCCCGCCCAAATAAGAAAAAATTGCAGAACTTCGTTGAAGATGGCAGAGCGCAGGCCGCCGAGTGTCACATAGACGGCAACGGTCAGTGAAGAAACCCAGATGCTGAAATTAATGTCCCAGCCGAGAACAATCTGCATTACCTTGGCCATGGCAAACATGTTCACGCCGCTCATTAGAACGGTCATGAAGGCGAAGGAAACTGCGGACAAAGCGCTGGTCGATTCGCCGAAGCGGAGCTTGAGATATCCGGGTACGGAGTGAGTTTTGGAAATGTAGTAGAAGGGCATCATCACCAGCGCTAGAAAGAGCATGGCCGGGATTGCGCCGATCCAATACCAGTGCGTGGCGAGAATGCCGTATTGATAGGCTGATCCCGCCCAACCCATGAGTTCGAGTGCACCGAGGTTGGCGGAGAGAAAACTGAGGCCGGCGACCCATGCCGTCATTTCGCGGCCGGCCATGAAGAAATCTTCGCCGGTGTTGGCCCTGCCTTTCAGGTACCAGCCGATTGAGAGAACCAGAAGAAAGTAAAAAGCGATGATCACTACATCGATGGCTGAGAGGTGGACTAACTGGGTGGGAACGGCTAGCACAGCCGTTAGAGGTGTCATTGGCAGTTATTCCCCGTTTGCTTCTCCAGAAAGGGCGAGAATGTTTTTGCCGGCATTTCGAAGTCTGCGGTGAAACGAGAAAACGTTTTCTAAGCGAACTTTTTGCAGCTGCGCCGCTGAAAACAACGACAAAAACCCTACCTGACTCCGAGCAGCAAATCAACCGTTAACTGATCGAGAAGCTCGTAGGGCAAACGCTTTCGCAGGATTTGATCCTTATCGAAAACGTGGGACAGCAACTGCGTTACCCCGTCACGCGAGTATTTGCCGATCTTCGGCGCATGTCCGTTGGCGGAGATCTCGGCAAGAATCGCCTGAATCTCGCTGTCGTGTTTCCATTTGCAGGCTTTCTCCTTCAGGATCAGATATGTTCGCATGCAGCCGCGGGCAAAATCTTTTACGCCCTCATAATCTTCGGTGCGATAGGCGTGAGCATCGAAGTGGCGCGGACCGTTGTATCTCACATCTTCGAGAAACTTTACCAGCCAGAATGCCGACTTTAGATTGGCCGAACCGAAGCGGAGGTCCTGATCGTAACGGCCCGGCATTTGATCGTTCAGGTCGATGTGAAGCAGCTTGCCGGCCTCCCACGCCTGCGCCACCGCGTGCATGAAGTTGAGACCGGCCATGTGCTCGTGCGCCATCTCCGGATTCACGCCCACCATCTCAGGATGATCGAGGGTGGGAATGAAACCCAGATAACTCCCGGTGGTTGCCATATAAATGTCGGCTCGCGGCTCGTTGGGCTTGGCTTCCAGCGCAAACTTCATTCCGTATCCGCGATCGATGTTGTATTGGCACAAATAATTCACCGCTTCACGCAAGCGCTTGACGGCTTCCTGCGCTGGGCGGCAAGCGTCGGTCTCAACCCCTTCGCGACCACCCCATAAGACGAAAATTTTCGCGCCTAATTCTGCGCCAATATCCATGGCACGCATGGTTTTCTGAATGGCGTAGGAGCGAACTTCAGGATCGTTGGCTGTGAATGCTCCGTCGCGAAAGACGGGATGAAAGAATAAAGAAACGGTCGTCATGGGCACGACCATTCCATTGGCTTCACAGGCTTTTTTGAAAGACTGAACGATGCAATCGCGCTCGGAAGGAGTGGCGTCGATCGGTACTAAATCGTTGTCGTGCAGATTTACGCCCCATGCGCCCACTTCCGCCAACAAGGAGACGAGATCATTTGGCGCCTTTGCTGGCCGCACGAAATCGCCAAAGGGATCGCGCCCTCGATTGCCGACGGTCCAAAGACCGAAGGAAAATTTGTGTTCCGGCTGGGGCTGGTAATCGCAGGGGTTCGTCATGAATCATTCTCCAAGAACTTTTGCGGCGTTCGTTTTTCAAGTAAGTATTGTTTTCATGCTGGGATAAATGCGCCGGTAAGAGGCGTAGGCGCGGTTCATTGTCGATGAATCCTGAGGGTTCGGGTTGGTTGTTCCGGCCAGGTGCACGACGGCGCCACAGGCAGCGTCGACGGTTGGCCATGCTTTTGCGCCGACGCCCGCCAAAATTGCAGCTCCATAGGCTGCGCCTTCTTCTACTGCGACGGTCTGTACAGGCTGTCCGTAAACATCGGCTTGAATTTGACGCCATAAAGAAGATCGCGCGCCGCCGCCCCCGAGGCGAATCGATTTCACCGGGACATCGATTTCCTCGAAGATGGTGAAGGTGTCGCGCAGGCTGAAGGCCACTCCCTCCATGATGGCGCGCACGACGTGGGCGCGGGTGTGGGACGCGGTCAGCCCGACTAGCATCGCTCGGGCGTTCGCATCGAGATAGGGCGTGCGTTCGCCCATGAGATAGGGAGCCCACAGCAAGCCGTCGGAGCCGGCAGGTACTTTTGCAGCTTGTGTCGTTAAGTCTTCGTAGGAATCTGCGTGGCCATCGATCTTGCCAAACTGATCGCGAAACCAGCGCAGCGAAAGTCCCGCTGCCTGAGTGACGCCCATGACCAGCCAGCGGCTCTGCAGTCCGTGGCAGAACGTATGCACGCGGCCGCCCGGATCGAGCGCGGGCAAATTGGTGGCTGCGAGAACCACTCCCGACGTTCCAATCGTTGCGCTCACGGCTCCTGTAGAAGCAACGCCAATTCCAATGGCGCCTGCCGCTTGATCTCCTGCGCCGGCGACGACTGGTGTGCCGGCAAGCAAGCCGGTTGCCGCCGCGCCCGCTTCCGAAACGCGTCCGCAAACTTCCGGCGATTCGTACAACGCAGGCAGGAGTGCGCGGTCCATCTGCACTGCATCCAGCATCTCCTGCGACCAGCGGCGGTGGGCCACGTCCAGCAATAGAGTGCCGGAGGCGTCTGCAAGATCAGTGGCGCGCTCGCCTGTTAGCCGGAAGCGCACATAATCTTTAGGCAGCATCAGCGAGCGAACGCGGCTCCAGTTTTCGGGTTCGTTCTCGCGGACCCATAAGCACTTCGTCAGCGTGAAATTTGGGAGTGCCGGGTTGCAGGTAAACTCGATGAGCCGGTCGACGCCGATCGTAGAAGTCAGTTGCTCCGCCTGCTTCTCTGTCCGAACGTCGCACCAAATCAGCGCGGGCCGTACGACTTCCCCGCGCTCATCGAGCAGAACGGCTCCGTGCATTTGACCGGAGAATCCCACGCAGGCGATCTGGTTGGGGCGAATGCTGTACTCCTTCAGCATTTTCTGGACCGCGATGCAAGAAGCTCGCCACCAATCTTGAGGATTTTGTTCCGCCCATCCGATATGCTGGGAAGCGAAGGGTGGATGCTCTGCGGAGACGGAGGCGGCGACAATGCCGCTTTCATCGATAAGAAGAGCGCGTGTACCGCCGGTGCCCACGTCGATCCCAAGAAAATACATTGGTTTACAGGCAACTTGGCGGCTATATTGAGGACGGATTCGGGCCGCCCGGTATTTCTACCGTGTACGTTAACGACAGGGTATATTATCACTGTTTCGCAATTCTGATCCGACAAAATTCTCGATGAATTCACAGCCTCCCAGGGAGAAAACATGGCAAGGAATTTCGGAACAATGTGGGCTGCGATCGTGCTGGTCGGCGCCTGTGTCGGCGCATCTTGGGCGGAACAACCAGCTGTCGTACTCAATCGCGACGGCGCCACGATCGCACTCGAACCCTACGCTCCGAATATTGTTCGAGTCACTCTTAGTACGATTAAGGATTCGGCTGTCTCGGCTCCCGGTTATGGCTTCGTCGCGACTCCCTCAGCGAAAGGTTGGGTTGAAGAGAAAAACGATGCCGCGGATGCTTATCGATCTCCCCGGCTGGTTGTATCGGTGGCCATTAACAAGGCACGGCCACGGTCTGCCACGCAGACCGACATCTCAAAGTATTTTCACGGCTCAGTTCCTTCCGCTCATATCACTGTCACTACTCCGAGCGGGAGGAATCTTCTCGATATGACGAGCTGGTGGATGGCGGTTCCCAATTACAAAGACGACAATGCCGGAATTCTGCACAACCGGCGTCCGATGGACCCGCCCTTCTTTCGCGTAGGCGCAGCTTTTCGATCGCCGGACGACGAACATTATTACGGACTGGGACAAAATCAGGAGGGCTTTCTCGATCATCGCGGCCACACGGTCGAGTGCTGGCACAATTATTTGGCCACGGGTGGGCCGAGTGTCTGCGTGCCTTTCGTTGTCACCAATCGCGGCTATGGAATGATCTGGGACAATCCTTCGAAAACCACAGTCAAGCCGGGATTCAATGAGCGCACCGACTGGGAATCTGAAGTTGGAGATCGGGTTTCGTTCTTCGTTATCGCCGGCGATACGACCGACGAGATTTACTCCGGGTACCGATTGCTGACCGGCGCGACGCCGATGCTGCCAAAGGCCGCGTACGGGTACATTCAATGCAAGCAGCGGTACTCGAGCCAGTCCGAGGTGCTCGCCGTGGCCAGGGGCTACCGCGAGCGGCATCTTCCCGCTGACATGATCGTGGTCGATTGGTTTTACTTTTCGAAAATGGGGCAGATGGATTTTGCTTCCGAACAGTGGCCGGATCCTTCCGCGATGAACCGGGAATTGCATGATATGGGCTTCCAGTCGATGATCAGCGTCTGGCCGCGGTTTGAAAAAGGATCGCGCTATTACGAGTTCTTGAGGGATAAAGGTTGGTTTGAACATCTTGCTGATGGCTCACCGACCGATGGCGAGCCTTATGATCTGGCCGGGTCCGACATCGATACGACGAATCCTGAGGCGGCGCGGTGGTATTGGGATGCGATCCGCGACAACATCATCAGCAAAGGATTCGATGCGATCTGGGCGGATGAGACTGAGCCTGATCTTCCTCCGGATGGAAGTTATTTTTTTGCCGGGCCGGGGACGCAGTTTTTCAATCTCTATCCTCTGACGCATACGGCCGCGATTTACGATGGTTTCCGCCGCGACGTGAAACATCGTGCACTGATTCTCTCTCGCGATGCTTATCTAGGCTCGCAGCGGAACGGAACGATTGTGTGGTCGTCCGATATTTATCCAACGTGGGACACGCTGAAGCGGCAGATTCCGACCGGGCTCGATTTCGCGGCTTCGGGAATGGCTTATTGGACTGACGATATTGGCGGCTGGCAGTATCTTCCGGCGGAGCATCATCCGGAGCATCCGCCGTTGCTCGATCCATCCGATGCTCGCGACAATGTCGGCGGATACGATGATTATCCTGAGCTTTATACGCGGTGGTTCGAGTACGCGACTTTTCTTCCCGTCTTCCGAACGCATGGCAGCCGCAAGTTTGACGAGGTTTGGTCTTATGGAAAAGCGGCCGAGCCTATTCTGGAAAAGTACTTGAAGCTGCGCTATCAGTTGATGCCTTACATTTATTCGCTGGGTTACAGCGCGCACGAGACTGGGGCGCCGTTTATGCGGGCGATGTTTATGGATTTTCCTAACGACCCGAATGTCGCCGAGATTGGCGACGAATATATGTTTGGTCCTGCGTTTCTAGTCGCGCCGGTTACAGAACAGGGTGCAACCAGCCGCGAGGTTTATCTCCCCGCGGGTACAGATTGGTATAACTACTGGACGAATGAAAGGTTTCGTGGCGGCGAGACGCTTCATGTAGCAGCGCCGATCGATACTTTGCCGCTTTTCGTTCGCGCGGGGTCGATTATTCCGTTGGGCGAGACGATTGAGAGCACGAGCCAGAATCAGAAGATCGTGAAGGTGCGGATCTACACTGGCGCTGACGGGGTCGGAACGATCTATCAAGACGACGGGCAGACGTATGCGTACGAAAAGGGCGAGAGCCGCGTCACCCATTTGCACTGGAACAATTCAGCGCGAAGGCTAGAGCATAGCGGTGCCGCGGCATGGAATGAACCCGATGCCGGTGTCATCGAATTGGTGAATCCCTAGTAGCCGCTGTGCGCGAAGATTACATGCGCTCCATTTTCAGATAGCGCTGAATATCGCCGCGAAAGCTAATAAGGGTGTAAACCACTGCAGCCAGAACTCCCCAGCCAACGATTTTTCCTACCATACCTTTTCTCCTCTTGAAGATTTTGTTAAGCGGCAATCGCCGCTTTCTTCGAAATCAAAGGGCTCGAAGCTAAAAGCTCTTCGATTACCTCGATCGCCACATCGACGGCGTGCTGAACCGGGGCGCTCAGACCGATTTCCCCGGTAATTTCGTCGGGCTCGAGTCTCATTGGCTCGCAGCCTACGACGAGCACCCGAGCCGGCTCGCCGCCGAGCGCGCGAACCAGTTGCAGTACGCTGACCGGATTCATGGTGTGGGCATCGAGGCTGGGCGCGGTATCGAGCTCAGACAGCTCGGGCTCAATGGTATAAACCGTGCCGGGCTCTTCCCCGCGAGAGACTGCATCGACCAGAATCACCAGTTCCCACTCCTGCATCAGGGCGTAGGCGAGGTCGTAGCTGCGAATGCCGTAGTCGAGAACTTGGACATCCGGGGGCAGCGGCCGCTGGAGTAGCTGCTGTGCTACCTCGACTCCGAAGGCGTCGTCGCCGAGGAAAATGTTGCCGATTCCCGCGACCATAATTTTTCCGTTACTTCTCATCGGATGACTCCTGCGGATGCTCTTCGGATGAAAGCGGCTCGACTTCCTGCGGCGAAAAGAAAAAGCGATGTCCGGGCTGGCGCATCATGCCGAGGTCGCGGCCGGGATCGTCTTCGAGCACAACGGCAAGATGGATTTGGTCCTCGAAGTCTCGTTCGATCGCTTCGATGACGGCGGTTTTGCCCTTGAGCGCGAGATCCATGATGTCCGCGCTTTTCTGCGGCCACAGCCGCACGCGGTCCCCCAGGCGCAAGGGAGTGCCGAATGCTGTGACACTTTCGAGGGGCGTGCTTTCGGGTTCGAGGCTCCACTCAGTCATTGCTGTCACTCAGCGGACGCATCGAGCGAATCGTTCCATGTGTTTTGGTAAGTTGCTCGCGTGCTGTTTGCTCGGTTCGCAGGAGCAAGTTTCGCGCATGGTCGTTCGCGCACATTTCATTTTTTTCTTGATCGGTCAAAGTCATCACGCGCAAAGTGAGCATTTCGTCCATTTCTGTTGCGTCGAAAAAGTCGCCGGCACTTTCCGGCGCGACTTGCGGATAGTCGTATAGCAAGATCGGCGAACAGAGGAGCATATCGCGCTCATGTTGATTTCCGATCAATACAGGGAAGTTGCCGGGGTTCTTGCAGCCGCTGGCGGCTTCGGCGAGTTCCGGTGGGGGATCGAACAATGAAATGAATTCGGCATTTTGGGCCGACAGGAGAATATGTGCAGACAGCAGAGATCGAGACAGCGCCGATTCGCGATGGGAATCGGGTGGTATGGGTGTTGCATTTGTGGCTTCGATTATTAGTTTGAAAATGTGATTGGCAATGGGCTGGCAGGCGATCGACAGTGTCCCTACGATGCCAGCGAATCGAAACGTAAACGAATGCAATTCCCGCGCAGGATCTACATCAAAATCCGATGATCTATCTGCGCATTCGTCAGCCGAGTCCAGTTGCAAAAATCGCAGTTGAATGTGAACGGTTGCCGGAGCTTTGGAGCCGTTGCTGATCTGCAACATACATTCAGAGTGCAACGTCGACCGCTCTGTGCCTGCGCGGACCTCGGAATATTGCGGCGGATAAAGTGTGCCGAAAGTCCATCGCTGCTGATTCTTGATCGATGACGAACGGTAGGGATAGAGCATGTAGCCTTCGTAGAGAATCGCGTTCGCGACCTGCTCGGCAAGCTGGCGGTTCACGCTTTCACCTCGGCGGCCAGACCCAGCATTTGCTCAAGCGTTTGTTCCCACGTCGAGAATCCGTTGCGGGAGCGGAACTGATTCAGTTTTTCGAAGACGTCCCGGCGCAGGCAGATCCAGGCGGTGTTGGGATAATACGCATCCATCATTTCTTTCCATACCTGAACCGGCAAGCGATAGCGCGCCTCTTTGTCCCAGGGAATCTGCGCGATTTGCAGGCTGGCGCCTCGGGCGTAGAACACCGTGCCACTGAAGAGGAAAGTTACCGGGACTTCGCCAGCTTCCAGGCCATAAATGTATTTTGTCATCGCCACGTTGAAATCAAAAGTGCACGGAACCGGCAGCTCGATCAGGCTGCTACCTGTAAATCCCGAGGCGTTGATGTTGGCGTTGGTCCAGAGCAGGGAGTGCAAGGTTTTGCTCCAGCGTTCCGGCTCTCCGAAAAGTTCCTTCAGATTTTCATGTTCGGCATCGGTGTAGCGCCTGCGCGTGGGCTCGATTTGCACTTGGACACGCAGTGCCATCGAGTGAATCGCTTCCTCTCCCGAATTCGTCACGCGAACTTTGAACACGATTTGCGGACAAGCCGCGTTGCGCAACGCCTCGGCTGACTCGACCTGAAAGCTCAGATCAGGCATGCTGCACTCCGTCGCAGGCGAGTTTCAGTTCCTGGAAGAAACGATCGATTTCGTTCCAAACGTCTGTTCCGCCGGAAAGTCCGCGCCATTGCGTGCGGATGATTCCCACCAGGCGAAAACATTGGTCGATGGGGGCACGGTAATATTGCGGCGGAGTGGAAATGCGATTTACGAGAAGAGCTTCGACGTCCGGCTCGAAGGTCTTCACTATCGGATTATGATCTGCAATCACATTCCAATATTCGAGATCGAGAGACGATTCCATTGCGCCGCCGGGGCTGGGGTATTGCGCGATCACTCTTCCTGCGCTGCTGTTGTGAACGAAGAAGGCTAGATTGATGGGAATCAGCAAGCTCTCCCACTCGTAATCGTCCATGGCAAAATTTTTCAAGAGCCTGGCATCGCGCGGAATGCGACGATAGCGCTGGCGGCCGTTGCCGTCAAATAGGATGGCGCAGGCATCGCAGGCGCAAAGTACGCTTCGCTTGTCGAGTTCAAGAACATGCTGGTGCATAGGCCCGAGAGTTTTCGCGCATAGTTCGCAGAATTCTCTGCGCTCGCGAGGCTTGGGCACGAGTTGACGCAAGGCCGCGAGTGGTGAGCGCGGCAGCTCCGATCCGGGGAAGTTCATGCGGGCGGCAGATGCGGCATTCGGGGATCTGTGGGCCGGCGCTTATCGGCGTTAATTCCCGTGGAATCGCGCGCGGTGCGCGTGTCGCCCTCTCGCCCTGCGTTGACGCGTCCCTCGTAGGTCCATTCTTCTGCGCGTTTTGTTCCTGGCGTGTGGGCATCGATATCAGGCCGCGGATTCTTCATATCTCTTCTCCTGTTGTGCTGGATGAATCATGTGAAGGGGAACGAAGTCTGCCGAGTTTAAGCCGTCGATGACAATCTCGGCGACTTCAGGGGCTACTTCGAGCAGAGACTGTTGGATTTTCTGTTTGAGAGTGGATACAGATCCGTTTGTTGTACCTTGAACTTTCACCCGAACCTGAGCCTCGGTGAGGCTGATTACTGTGAGTTCTCCTCCGCCGTGTTTGCGCAATTGAGGTTGAAATCTCTCGACTGCGCCGGCGACACGTTGCTCAAGCGACAGCGGATGAAGATTGTAGAGAACCAACGAACCGCAGACGAGCGGATCCGTGCCGAGCTTGCTGAGCAAATTGCGGCCCGCTTCGCCGGAGTCCGATAGAAGTTCGACAATGCGAGCGGTCACGGCTCCGTTCAAGTCCATGAGCGATTCGAGAAGTTCGAGTGCAGTCGCGCGCGAGTTTTCGTCGGGCAACTCGTTTACGCGCTGCATCAACTGTTCGATTCGTTCGGTGCGCTCCTGGAATTCGCCACTGTTCATAGAAGGTCGCTTTCGTTCAACTCACGTAACACACAGCACCGCTTTACTTACTCCCCGCGACTCCGAACATCGGCGAATGCCGTGTCTCGATCACTTTTCCGCCTCCGACATACATGTGAACGCCGCAGGGCAGGCAAGGATCGAAACTGCGCACGGCACGCATGATGTCGATACCTTTGAAGTTCTCGGGGCCATTTTCTTCGAAGATGGGCGTGTTTTGTACCGCGTCTTCATAAGGGCCGGGAGTTCCATAAACGTCGCGCGGATTTGCGTTCCAGCACGTCGGCGGATATGGGTGATAGTTTGCGATCTTGCCGTCGCGGATTACGACGTGATGCGACAGCACGCCGCGCACCGCTTCGTGGAAGCCGCACGCGATCGCTTCTTCAGGAACCTTGAATGTTTCCCAGGTTTTCGAACGGCCGGCCATTAGCTCTTCCATTGCCTTCTCGCAGAAGTACAACGCGGCAGCCGCGGCGTAGGCTTGGAAGTAAGTGCGGGCGCGGTCGCGCTCGATAGCGTTGCTCCACTGCGGAATCTTCCATTCGAAGGTAGTTTCCGGCAGCATTGCGCCTTTGGGCAGATTGATGACTACGCTGTTGCCCGTGGCCTTGATATAGCCGATGTCGACCAGGCCCGACAGGGCCGTTGACCACAACCGCGCGATCGGACCGCCGCCAGTGTCGAGCGCGAGATGATCTCCGCTGCGCTTGTCGAGCCACCGCGGCGACATTACCCAGGTGTAGTTGCCGTTGAAGTCACGTTTTTGCGGGCGTGGCAGAGTTGTCTGGTTCCAGGGATGGTGCTTGTCGATGGTGTTCCCGAGAGGATCGGTTTTGACGAAGGTTTCTTCGCTCTGCCAGTCGTCGTAAAAGGAACTGCCGAGAAGGATTCGCAGGCCGAGATTGATGTCCATTAAATCGTTGGTGACGAGCTTGCCGTCGACTACGATTCCGGGCGTTACGAACATCTCGCGCCCCCACCGCGACATGGTCTCGTAGCGGTAGTCGCAGACATCAGGATTGTTGAACGATCCCCAGCAGCCGAGCAGGACACGGCGTTGGCCGACTTTTTCGTATCCCGGCAAGGCTTCGTACCAGAAGTTGAAAAGATCGTCGTGCAGCGGTACGCACTTTTTCATGAATTCCACATACTTCATGAGGCGCGTGAGGTAATCGGTGAAAAGTTGAATCGTGGCCACCGTTCCCACGCCTCCGGGATAGAGCGTGGAAGGATGCACGTGGCGGCCTTCCATCAGGCAGAACATTTCGCGCGTGAGCCGGCTCACCATCAGCGTTTCGCGATAGAACTCTCCGGTAAACGGGTTGAGCGCGGTCATGATGTCGGCGATCGTGCGATATCCGTGCTTATCGGCGTTGGGCGCTTTTTTCTTTTGCGCTTTTTCCCATAAACCGGGATTCGTCTCCTTTACCATTTGCTCGCAGAAATCGACGCCGACGAGATTGTCCTGAAAAATATTGTGATCGAACATGTATTCCGCGGCTTCGCCGAGGTTGATGATCCACTCGCCGAGGTTGGGAGGTTTCACGCCGAAGGCCATGTTCTGCGCGTAGCAGGCGCAGGTGGCGTGATTGTCTCCGCAGATGCCGCAGATGCGGCTGGTGATAAAGTGCGCATCGCGCGGGTCTTTGCCTTTCATGAAAATGCTGTAGCCGCGAAAGATGGACGACGTGCTATGGCACTCGGCCACCTGTTTATTTTCGAAGTCGATCTTGGTGAAAATCCCCAGGCTGCCCACGATGCGGGTGATCGGGTCCCAGTTCATCTCCACCAGGTTTCGCTTTTTAGTCGGAGTTTCGTTCAATGTTTCTGTCATCGTTCCCATAATGTCATCCTCTCGGCTTATGCAGCTTTGTGTGAACGAAACGCGTATGCGCCGTTCTTCGGCTTGTATCCGGTGGTCAGATCGCGGGTGCGGCGTCTCCACTCGGGCTCATGATTGACAGTGTTGTTGGTGATGCCCCGCAATGCGCGGATCATCTTTCCGTATAAACTGAGCGCGGCGGTGGAAAGGCGCGCGCCTGAAGGTTCATCCATGAAGGGCATGAACATGTCGGGGAATCCGGGCATGGTGCAGCCGATGCAAATTCCTCCGACGTTCGGACATCCGCCGATGCCGCGCATCCAGCCGCGTTTGGTGACGTTGCAATTCACTACCGGGCCCCAGCAGCCGACCTTAACTAGACATTTTGAGGTTCCATACTCGATGCCGAAATCGTCCTGCTCGTAATAGGCGGCGCGGTCGCAGCCTTCGTGAACGGTCTTGCCAAACAGCCAGGTGGGACGCAACTGCTCGTCGAGCGGGATGATCGGGGCGAGACCGGCGGCTTGGAACAGAAGATAGAGAACGGTCTCCATGAAATTGTCGGGCTGCACGGGGCAGCCGGGGACATTGACAATGGGGAGTCCGGCTTTCGAGCGCCAGTCCCAACCTAGGTAATCGGCGATTCCCATAGCGCCGGTGGGATTGCCTGCCATCGCGTGAATGCCGCCGTAGGTGGCGCATGTGCCTGCGCCGATGACGGCTAGCGCTTTGGGCGCGAGGCGGTCGATCCATTCGCAGGTGGTGATGGGTTGGCCGGTATTCGGATCGGTTCCTTGTGCAGCCCAATAGCCTTCGGCTTTTATTTTCTCGTTGGGGATGGAGCCTTCTATCACCAAAACAAAAGGATCGAGTTCGCCTTTCTCGGCCTTATAGAAGTGCTTCATGAAATCGTCCCCGACTTCATAGGCGAGCACGGGATTATGCAGATAAACCTTGGGCAGGCCGGGGATCGCTCCCATGACGACATCTTCAATGCTGGGCTGTTCGGCTGCGGTCACAGAAACGGAATCGCCATCGCAGCTGAGGCCGGCAGTGAGCCACACAATATGGACTTCTTTGACGGGAGCAGGCGCGGAATCTTCACGCTTGCTGAAAGGGATCGGTTCGTTTGGCATTCGACGCCTCCTTGGGGCTGAACTGCTGAGCAGGAAAGGCGTTAGTAATAAACGTCGGCGGGCGGTCCGGCGCACCGGTTTGCAATAAAGTTAAGACGCGGGAGCACCGCCGCGAGTTGTCAGCAAATTCGCGGCAGTTGCTCCCCAAAAAGCGTATCCAAAACTCGCGTGCCTCCAATCTCGGTTTTCATCAGCACCATGCCGGGGTGGTCTCCGGTTACGGCGCCGATGATGCGGGCATCGCGGCCGAGTGAGTTGGTTTTCATCTTTTCTACGATCGGCTCGGCAAAATTGGCCGAGACGATTGCTATCAGCTTGCCTTCGTTGGCTACGTAGAGTGGGTCGAGGCCTAGAATTTCGCAAGCGCCGCGCACTGTATCGCGAACCGGAATCTCGGTCTCATCCAGCAGCATCCCGACTTGTGAGCGGCTGGCTATTTCGTGAAGAACAGTTGCGACTCCTCCTCGTGTAGGGTCGCGGAGACTGTGAATATCGTTGGTTATGGCGAGCATGTCATCGACCAGCGTATGGAGCGCGGCGCAGTCACTTTCGATGGTTCCCTCGAATTCGAGGTTCTCGCGCCGAGAGAGAATCGCCATGCCATGGTCGCCGATGTAGCCGCTAAGGATGATTTTGTCGCCGGGCTGGGCGCGGCTGGCGGAAATGTTCACTGGCCTTTCGATTACTCCGATTCCGGTGGTTGCGATGAAGACTTTGTCGCCTTTGCCGCGATTCACTACTTTCGTATCGCCGGTTACGAGCTGCACGCCGGAGTTACGGGCGGCTTCGCTCATTGAATCGATCACGCGGCGGAGATCGCTGATCGGCAGGCCTTCTTCGAGAATGAAAGCGGCTGCGAGATACAGCGGCTTCGCTCCGCTCATTGCGAGATCGTTGACTGTGCCGTTCACGGCAAGATGGCCGATGTCTCCGCCAGGGAAAAAAATTGGCGTGACGACGAAGGAATCCGTGGTAAAGGCCAAGCGCGAGCCGTTGATGTGAAGGACTGCCTGATCGTCGAGTTTATCGAGCAGGGGATTGCTGAAAGCCGGGAGAAACAGGCGCTCGATCAGTTGTTCCGTCAGTTTGCCGCCGCTGCCATGGCTAAGGATGATTTGCTCGTGGTGGGAGAGTGGAAGCGGGCATGAGCCGGTTAGCGATTGTGCGTCCGAGCTTTCCGCTTCTCGCCTACTTTCTGCCGGCGGAGGCATTTTCAGGACGGCTTCGCGCATTGCCTGGCTCATCAGATGATGTCCTCTTCGCCCATGGCAACGTGAGTCAGGTCCCAAAGAATGTGTAGCAGCGCGACGTGCGACTCCTGGATCCGATGAATGCTAAAGCTGGGAACGGTGAAGCAATAGTCGGAAACTTCAGGCATGCGGCCGCCGTCTTTTCCCGAGAAAGCGATGGTCAGCATCCCCTTCTCCCTCGCTGATTCGAGCGCATATATAAGGTTGGGGGATTTTCCGCTGGTAGAGATGGCAAGCGCCATATCATCTTTTTCTCCCCACAGCTCGATCTGATCGATGAACACGCGGGCAAAGTCTTTATCGTTGGAAATGGCGGTTACGACGGGAATCTGGCTGACGAGATCGAGCGCGGGCAAGGCGCGACGCTTCTCGATGATGGGATGGATGAACTCGACTGCGACATGTTGCGCATCGCAGGCGCTGCCGCCGTTGCCCATCACCCACAGCCGCCGCCCGCGGGCGAAGCGATCGGCCATTTTCTGGCTGAGCTCGCCGATCTGGTTGGCGTAGTGCTCGAAGAATTTGTTCTTGATCTCGACGGACTCCTGGCATTTGCGCATGACTTTGTCATGCCATTCCTGCGTTGAGATCGGCTGCCGCGTGGGCAATGATGTGGTGCTCATGCTGCCCCTCCGAGCTGAACCACAGGTTGCGCTTTCTGCCGATCGAGATGGCGCCCGTAGGCGTAATAGGCGGCGCAGGCGCCTTCAGCGGAAACCATGGTTGCGCCGAGAGGAGTCAGTGGGGTGCAAACCGTGCCGAACACTGGGCAATCATGCGGCTTCTTGATACCCTTCAGAATTTGCCCGCTGATGCACTCGGCCGGTTCTTGCGTGTCGATTTCTTTGACTTCGAAAATCTTTTCGGCGTCGTGATCGCGAAACTCCCAGCGTAACTTGTAGCCGCTCTTGGAAATCCAGCCTACGCCCCGCCATTTGCGGTCCGCTACTTCGAAGACGCTGTTCACCAGCTTGCGCGCCGGGATATTTCCATCGCGATCGAGAATGCGTGAGTACTGGTTTTCGACGATTGCAGTTTGGGCTTCTAGTTGACGAACAACCATTAGCGTTCCCTGCAGCAGATCCAGCGGCTCGAATCCCGTCACGACGATCGGCACCTTGTAACGGGCGCTTACCGGTTCGTACTCGCGATAGCCCATGATCGCGCAGACATGACCGGGGCCGAGAAAACCTTGCACGCGATTCTGCGGCGATTGCAGGATGTAGGTAATGGACGGGGGCACGAGCGAATGCGAGACGAGGACCGAGACATTCTTCACGCCTTCCTGGTGGGCACGAAACACCAGCATGGCGTTGGCGGGAGCCGTGGTTTCAAATCCGATGGCGAAGAAAACTACGCGGCGGTCTGGATTGGCGCGGGCAATCTTGAGGCAATCGAGAGGCGAATAGACCACGCGGATATCTGCGCCTTGCGATTTGAGCGCGAACAGGTCGCCATGCGAGCCGGGCACGCGGAGCATGTCTCCGAAAGAGCAGAAAATGACGCCGGGGCGGACGGCGATGGCGTGGGCCTTGTCGATCATTTCAAGCGGGGTGACACAAACGGGGCAGCCGGGGCCGTGCACCAGTTCAATGCCATCAGGCAGCAGCCGGTCGATTCCGTGTTTGACGATCGAATGGGTCTGTCCGCCGCAGACTTCCATAATTACCCAGGGCTGGGTCTGAATGCGGCGAATCTCGGCGATGATCGATTGCGCTAGCCGGGCATTGCGATATTCGTCGATGTACTTCACTGTGGTTTTCTCGCCGTGATCTCGTCCACTACTGGCGCGTCCAGTTCAGTCAGTTGGTCCATCTCTTCGAGGAGTTGATAAGTGCGGGCGGCTTCTTCGGAATCGACCGTGCTGATTGCAAAGCCTACGTGGACGAGAACGTAGTCTCCGGTTTTCGCCGTGGGAACATAATCGAGCGAGGCCTCGCGCACAATTCCTCCGAACTGCACGCGCGCCATGCGCATGCCGTTGCGGTCGAATTCTTCAAGCACCTTGCCGGGGATTGCCAGGCACATTTCTAACGCTCCCGACGACTTCAGTTAGGTTGGTGAGGATGCCAGACGAAAAGCACTCGCCTGCGAATTACAACGGAGAGGAAATACTGAATATGGCTCACACTGCACGCTGCCAAAACCAATGCTACAGCGTGCTGTGGCACGACTGACATAAGTGAAATGCCTGAGTTAGGGATGCGGTTGTTTACCTAGGGGTTTTCGCAGGACGCAAAAACATTTTGACGTCGGATCGTTATTGATCAACGGTCCTCCAGGCTACTTTAGGTGGTAAAAGACGCCCAATATGATTCCGAAAATGGCATGGGACAGTAGGACTGCCAGTGGTGTTTGTATGCCGTAATGCAAGGCAAGAAAGCCGGGCGGCTCGAGAGCGTTGTGGGCCTCCGGGCCATACTGTTCGCTGGCCATGCGCGGGTGCAAGCCGGGCATAAGCGCCATAACAACGGTCAAAACAAAAAATGCATGCAGAATTCCGATGATTGCGCCGCGCCACCACCCGGCTGCTCCCAGGGCCTGAAAAATGAGCACATAGATGAGAGAGAAGATCCATCCCGTGCCCACGTGGATGAGGAAGCCGTACAGTTTGGCTTTGTCCCGGTTGGGAGTGAAAATGGTTCCCAGCATATACGGGAAATTCATCCGGGTGAGGCCGAGACCTTGCGTGGCCGAGCTGACGGTAGTGAGGATGACATTCGCCACGAAACCCCACAGCAACCAGCTTCCCCAATTCATTTGTGCACCTCGCTCTGGGCCGCCGTGGGCGGGGCTTTCACGTCAGAGCCAACTTTTACTGCAGGATGCGCCTCGCCCCGCTCCCGCTCGGCGAGCGTCAGTGCGGCACTGATCAATCCAACATGGGTGAAGGCTTGCGGAAAGTTGCCCAAAGCATCGCCGGTATGCGGATCGATTTCCTCTGCATACAATCCCAGGTCATTCTGATAATGGAGCAACTGCTGGAAGGCATGATGGGCTTGTTCGAGCGTTCCTCCGCCGACTGCGAGATGCTCAACGGCCCAGAAACCACAAATTCCGAATGCGCCCTCCGGCTGCTCGCGCTCGTAACGATACAGCAGAGTGTCTCCCGCACCCAGCCGTTCACGGACTTTCCGGTAGGTGCCTTTCATTCGAGCCGAGTCGGCATGCTCAAAACCGTACCATGCCAGGCGAAGCAGAGTCGCATCCATCAAATCGCCGTTCAGAACAGCGGTGTAACTTTGCAGCTCGTCGTTCCACGCGCGGGACTCTATTTGCTGGCGGATGAGATCGCGCTGCCTGGTGAATAATTCTCTGGGAACACCCTGGAGCACGCCTTTATCGCTTAAAGCCAGCAGGCGATCGAGCGCACTCCAGCACATGAGCCTGGAATGAGTGTGATTCGCCCGTCCGTGCCGCGGCTCCCAGATGCCTTCATCGGGCTGATCCCAGGTTTTTGCGACCGTCTTTCCCAGCCCGATCAGAGCCTTCTGAGTCATGCGGTCGAAACCGTCCAGATATTCGGCGTACTGGGCGGCGGCTTCGATGACTCCGCCGTAGATGTCAAGCTGAAGCTGCTTGCGCGCGCCATTTCCAAGCCGCACGGGACGGGAATCTTGATATCCGCACAGATGGTTTAGTTCAGTTTCGCGTGGACACTTGCCTCCGAAGACAGTGTAAAGAACATGGAGGCGCGGCTGGGTGAGTCTAGTCGCGTGCAAGAGCCAGGTGAGAAAACTTTCGGCCTCCTCGAAATATCCCAAGCCCAGCAAGCCGCGAATGGTGACCGAGGCGTCGCGCAGCCAGCAATAGCGGTAGTCCCAATTCAGCTTGTCTCCAACTCGCTCGGGCAACGAAGTGGTGATCGCAGCAGTCACTGCGCCAGAAGGTGCATAGGTGAGCAACTTCAGGGCAAGTGCGCTGCGCAGGACTACATCTCTATATGGCCCGTCATAGCGGCAATGGTCGGCCCACTCTTCCCACCAACGAATCGAACGCGCAATGCTGCTTTGACACCGTGCTCCGAGCGCCGGCAGCACAGTCGGAGATTCTTCCGAGTAGGTCAGCGAGAAATCGACTACATCTCCTTCTTTAATCCTGGCCGAAGCGGTGGCACATCCGTCGCTCACTTTTAATGGCACGCTGCTGTGTAGCCAATACGCGCCTCGGCCAACGTCCATGCGCAGTCCGTGTGGGCCGAGATTGCGTATCCGAACGGTGTCGCATCCGTAGTCGCAGCGCGGTTTAAATTCGATTTCAATTTCCATCTCACCCGCTGTGCAACGAACCTCGCGAATCATTTCGTGATCCGGAACGAGTTCTCTTCCCTTGAATTCTTCCGAGCACACGGGCATCAGGTCGGTCAGGGTCATCTGGCCCCCGGCGCAGGAAAAGCCAGTCTCGAGGACGTTTGTATGATCGATGTAGGATCGCTCGACGATGAAAGGGTGCGCAGGACGAATGGACCAGTGGCCACCCTTTTCAGGGTCAAGAATTGCCGCAAAAATGGATGGACTGTCGAAGCGCGGCCAACAGAGCCAGTCAACGGACCCGTATTTGGAAACCATGGCGGCGGAGCGACAGTCACCGATCACGCCATAGTCCTTGATTTTGGCTACGGGAGGATTAGCGCGCACCTTCAATAGATGACGATGCGCGCCTCAGACGATGCTTTAAAAATGTTGGGGCAGTTTCGAATCGACTATTGAGGGGCACGCTAGTCTGTTTACGAATTGTTGTCAATACTTTTGTTTCCTTTCGTATTACAATGGCGGGCATCACAGAATAAAAGGGGTTGTTGCCAATGACGGTCAGAACCGGGTTGTGTGTTGCAGCGATCATTCTCTGCGCGATCTTGCTGTCCATAGGCTGCGGGCAGAAAAAGAACGAAGCGTCAACAAAAGGAGCACCGGTCCCCGAGCCAAGAGCCTCGGCGATTACGGTCGACGTGAAGCCGAGCGGCCCCGTCGTGATCACGACAAGCGCGGCCAGGTTCGAAGTTTCCCCCTCCGGATACGTTCATGCCGCGCTGCTCAAGGACGGGCACGAGCAGACTTTGGAAGACCAGACTTTGGAAGGTCAGGGGCAAACCCCAGGCGATTACGTTGTCCGGGACGGTAAGCGAGAGCAGTTCAACCTCGACTTCAGCCAAGCGAAAGTTGGCGACGCGACCGGTAAGCTTGGGATTGGAAAGCATATTACGATTCCTGCGCAGCTCCCAGCCAAGTCTTCTGACAATATTCGGCAGACGCTGGAAATCTCGGTATATGACGATTTCCCCAACCTGCTGCTTACGAGTTCTTCCTACACCAATACGGGCAACTCGGAAGTCCACATTGAGAACATTGTCGAACAGCAGCACCGCTTTAACTCCCATGAAACAAAAGAACCTGCGTACGACATGTGGTCTTATCAGGGATCGAGTTATGACTGGGGCGAAGATGCTGTTCTCAAATTGACGAAGAACTTTTCGCGTCCCAACGTGTTTGGTGCGCAAGTTAAAGGCGGCTACGGAGGCGGCATTCCGGTGGTCGCATTCTGGAATGCGAATGTGGGCGAAGCGATCGGCCATGTCGAGACACTGCCTTTATCGCTTTCGATGCCGGTCAGAGTGGAAAGCGATGGACGGGTGAGTGCGTCGGTGACGATTCCGGCGAATGCGACTCTGAAAGCCGGTGAGACCTACTCAACGCCGCGAACATTTCTCGCCGTATATTCGGGGGATTTTTACAAGCCGCTGCGCATTTGGTCGAGCGTTCTGCAGAAAGAAGGCTGGGAACTTCCCAAGCCTTCGAACGAGGCTTACAACGTAAGCTGGTGCGGCTGGGGATACGAGTCCGATGTGACGCCTGCGCAGATGTTGGGGACGATTCCGAAGCTGAAAGAGTTCGGCATCAAGTGGGCTACGCTCGACGATCGCTGGTTCGATACTTACGGCGACTGGAATCCGCGTTCCGATACTTTTCCCGGTGACGCTATCAAGAAGATGGTCGATGACTTCCACAAGCAAGGCGAATTGGTGCAGCTCTGGTGGCTACCGCTGGCTGCCGAGGATGGCCAGGGAAGATACGAGTCACACAAGTACACGGTGTCAAATGTTGCGAAAGAGCATCCGGATTGGTTCATTCTCGACAAGAATGGCAAGCATGCGCGCATAACACGGGATCTTGGCGCGCTGTGTCCGGCTGTACCGGAAGTGCAAGCCTATTACAAACAGTTGACGGAGAAATTTATTCGCGATTGGGGATTCGACGGATCGAAGCTTGACAATATTTATAGCGTACCCATGTGTTACAACCCGGCGCACCATCATAAGTCGCCCCAGGATTCTGTTAATGCGATGGCCGACGTATACAAAACTATTTTCGAGACTACGCGTTCCATCAAACCGGAGAGCGTAACGCAGAGTTGTCCCTGCGGGACTCCGCCTTCGCTGGCGTGGTTGCCATATATCGATCAGGCTGTGACCGCGGATCCTGTGGGAGCAGTGCAGGTCCGCCGACGCATCAAAATGTACAAAGCGCTGCTCGGTCCTGAGGCGGCAGTCTACGGCGATCATGTTGAGCTTTCGGCGATGACCCGCGTGGGCAAGGACGACTGGAGCGAGCACGGCAGCGACTTCGCATCAACCATTGGCACCGGCGGTGTGGTGGGAACGAAATTCGTGTGGCCTGATCCTGCGCCGAAATTCAAAGCGGTGAATTTAACGGCGGAAAAGGAAGCTCATTGGAAGAAATGGATCGGCATCTACAACGAAAAGATGCTTTCCAAGGGTGATTTCCGCGATCTGTATGTTTACGGTTATGACGTTCCCGAAGCGTACGCGATTGAGAAAGACGGAAAAATGTATTACGCGTTCTTCGCTCCGACGGCTGCGGAGTGGAAAGGCGAAGTGGAGTTGAGGGGATTGAAGGCCGGCTCTTACCACGTGGTCGATTACGCAGACGGAAAAGATTTGGGGACGGTCGAAGCAAAAGACGGCATCGCGCCAAAGCTGGCAGCTGATTTCAAGGAGCATTGGCTGCTGGAAGTGTCGCCATAACGGCGATGGGAAACTTTGCTATTTTGCTATTTCGATTTTGCGATCGCGGAAAAATTGAGCTTTGTATCTTGAATCGCGAAATGCTTCGGTTCCTCCTGCGCGGGTTGTAGAGAACGCGCCGGCAGCGTTTGCGGTTGCAAGGCATTGGGGAATGTCGGAGCCGCGCAGATATTCAAGAAGAAAACCGGCGTCGAAACTGTCGCCAGCGCCGACTGCATCCACGGCATCAACCTTGATCGCTGGTACAGAGTAAGTCTGGCCGCGGGAGCGCGCAATTGCGCCCTCCATCCCATTCTTTATTGCGACCAGCGGAACGGTTGCGGCGAGCCTGTCCAAGGCCACTCGAAGATCCTGCAAGCCGGAGATTCCGCGCGCCTCACGAGCGTTAGGAAGAAAGACATCGACATAACGGAGAGCCTCGCTCAAACCTGCCTGCCATGTGTCGTCAGGATCATCGTTGGTATCGAGCGAGATCGTGAGCTCCGCACCTTTGAGCTTTTTGAAAAGCTCGGGAATTCGATCGCGCAATCCGAGCTGCAGGAAAAAAGAAGAAAGATGGAAATGGCGGGCGTCGGAAAGATATTCGAGGTCCAGATCGTCGAATTTCAGGTCGAAGATCGTTCCGGCGTAGGTGAGCATATTGCGCCAGGTGTCTCGCTGCAAAATCGTCGTCAGTCCGGTTTTGGCGCCCGCGGTCCTGATGACTCTGCTCACATCGACGCCGCCGTCGCGCAGGCGTTGCAATGCAATCTCTCCTAGAGGATCATCGCCGATTCTCGAGATGAAACCGACGCGGCAACCCATCGCCGCAAGGTTGTGAGCGACGATGGCGGAGGAACTTCCGAGCGTTAGCATCATGTCGCTCGCAAGAAGTTCACGTTCCGGCGGTAGCTCGGGGGGGAGACCGTAAAAAATCAGGTCCAGGTTGAGTTCGCCGGCGATAGTGACGTCGAATCGGGGCAATTTGTTTTCTCGGAAATTTATTCGTTGAGCATGACTACGCGAGTCAGATGACGCGGATTATCAGGATCGAGTCCCTTCTTGAGGCCGGTGTAGAGGCCGATCAATTGCCCAGCGAAAATGTAAGGTACGATCCGCGCCAACTCCGGCAGATCAAACCCAAACTCGATCGACAGATCGGACGACGCACGCGCCCGCGCATCGGCGCGGTTCGTGATGCTGATCGTTGTGCCGCCCAGACCCTTGCTCTCTTCCAGGAGATCGCATTCCGCAGAGTAGCCTTGTTCGGACAGCAGAAAGATCACCAGAGTTTCGGGACTCACAATCGATTTCGGCCCGTGACGGAATTCCAACGTGTGGAAGCTCTGAGCATAGGAAGTCGACATCTCCGTGATCTTCAGCGCGGTCTCGCACGCCAGGCCATAAAAAGGGCCTTGGCCTAAGCAGACGTAATCTTCGAACTGACGCGCATCCACGAACTCTTGAATTCTGGAACCTAAATTCTTCAAGCCCGGAGCAGCGAGTTCCGGGAGCTTTCCAATATTCTCTGTCAGCTTCTGATTTTGTGCCCAGCCTGAGGCAAGGAACTGCAACCCCAGCAGCAAAGATGTGAAAGAGCGGGTCATCACTGTGCTCTGTTCATCGCATGGCGGCAGCGCGAGACTGCAGCTGGTGAGCTCTTGCAGAGGGTTGCCCTCCGTGCAAGTCACAGCGAGAGTTCGCACCCGTTTTTGCTTGAGTACTTCCGCTGCCCGGACAGTCTCGGAAGTGCTGCCGGAACGCGAGATAAGCGCAGCTGCAGGCTTGCTCGAACCGGCAAGCACGAGTTCCGGGAACAGGAGAATCTCGGATGCGGGAAATGCACGCGCCTTCATTCCGGTAACTGCAGTCCACACTGCTGCGGCGGCAAGCGCAATGTAGTAGCTTGATCCGCAGCCGATAAACAGCCATTCGCCCGCATCGCCCAGGAGCTCGCGAATGCCGGCGGCCGTGTCTCGCTGCTGCAAATGGTTGAGGCACTCGCTCCAGTACCGTGGTTGCGAAAGAATCTCGGCGAGAGAATGCGCCCCGGGAGTTGAAGCCAATTGACCCGGCCCTCTCCCGTCGGCTCCTTCCCTGTTAGACAAGGGTTACCTCCATTCCCATCTTTCTTAAGGCGCGCAAATCTGCTTTTGGAATATCGCGGTCGGTGATTACTTCATGCAAAGATCGAGTGGGGACGATGAGCGATAAACTGCGCCGGCCGAATTTCGTCGAATCACAGACCGCAACCGTTCTTTTTGCCACTTCCACCATCCGGCGATTCACTTTCGCTTCCAGCAGGTTCGGCGTGCTCAGGCCATATTGGACGTCCAAACCATCGACGCCGAGGAAGAGGATGTCTGCGTTCAGCCGCTGCAGCGTTTCCTCGGCGATCGGTCCGACTAAAGAAAAAGAATTCTTGCGCAGCGTTCCTCCAGTAAGAATCACTTCCACAGGCGCTCCGGAAAGTTCAGCCGCAATGTTGACCGCATTCGTGATAATCGTAACCTTTTGAAAGTTTCGCAACGCGCGGGCGATGGCTGTGGTGGTGGTGCCGGAATCCAGAATCACGACCTGCCCTTCTTTTACCAATCGGGCAGCGGCTTCGGCAATGCGCAATTTCTCCGCGCGCTGGAGCTTTTCTTTTTCACGCAGCGTGGGATCTTCGAGCGCACCCTCCCGCGCCGGCAGTGCACCGCCATGGGTGCGGTGAATGAGGCCTTGCGATTGCAGAACGTCCAGGTCCTTACGAACAGTAACCTGGGACGTATGAAACTGACGCGCGATTTCAGTGACCAATACCCTGCCGTTGCGTTCCAGAATCTCGCGGATGGCGCGTCGGCGTTCTTCGTTGAGCAAGCGGCTTCCTGAAAAAGATGACGGTGAAGCGGGTTTTGATTATCCTTTCTTTTTATATCGCTTGCTTTCGTTTGTCCAGAGAAAAGGGTTGGAGGTTTTCGGTCAGGGTATCGACCGAGCCGTTCGTTTATGCAGATGTGCGAGACTTGGCGTACATGGAATCAGGAAAACCCTATTCAGATCCACATCGCCGTCTTAATCCGCTTACGGGGGACTGGGTCCTGGTGTCGCCGCATAGAACCGAGCGACCGTGGCAAGGCCATGTTGAGGAAGCGGCCTATGCCGCTCGGCCTTATGATCCACGTTGCTATCTGTGCCCCGGCAATCAGCGTGCTGGAGGGGTACGAAATCCTGACTACCAATCAACATTCGTTTTCACCAACGACTTTGCCGCTCTCGATCCCGAGATTGTGCAAGGGAGAGATGACGAATCTCAACGTGGCCTGCTGCTTTCGGAGTCAGAGAGAGGCACATGCAAGGTAATCTGCTTCTCTCCCCGCCACGATGCGACTTTGACTCGCATGACTGTTCCGGAGATCGTGGAGGTGGTGGACGTTTGGGTAAATCAGTTCACCGAACTGGGGGCGCTGCCGAACATCAACCACGTTCAGATCTTCGAGAATCGCGGCGAGATGATGGGATGCAGCAACCCGCATCCACATGGGCAGATCTGGGCGAATGAAACCATACCAAACGAGCCGCGCAAGGAACAGGAGTCGCAAGGGGCGTACTCGCGGAAACACGGTTCATGCCTGCTGTGTGACTATCTGCGATTGGAAAAGAAAAGTGGGACCCGGGTCGTAATCGAGAACGAGCACTTCGTGGTGATCGTGCCGTTCTGGGCGGTTTGGCCTTACGAGGTGTTGCTGCTTACCAAAACCCACCTCGCCGACATGCGAGATCTCGATTCGGCGCTGCGTGAGAGTTTAGCCGGTATTTTGAAAAGACTGACCACTCGTTACGACAATCTTCTCAAGACTTCGTTTCCGTATTCGATGGGCTTTCATCAGGCGCCGACGGATGGGCAGGCGCACCCGGAGTGGCACCTGCACGCGCACTTTTATCCTCCATTGCTACGCTCGGCAACGGTGAAGAAATTCATGGTTGGGTATGAAATGCTGGCGAGCCCACAACGCGATATCACACCGGAAGCGGCGGCTGACATGCTCCGAAACCTTCCTGAAATGCACTATTTGGATACTCGCCGAAGCATTTCTCAAAGGATGGAATCGTAATCGCCTCATGCACTCGACCCAGATAGCGCAAAAGTTTTCAGAGATTTACGGCGCCGAGCCGAAGATTTTCTCCGCTCCTGGACGTGTGAATCTGATTGGCGAACATACCGATTACAACGACGGTTTCGTGCTGCCGTGCGCCATTGGCCTGAATGCTCGTGTCGCTATTTCTCCGCGCCCGGATTATAAGCTTGTGCTGCATTCGCAGCAGTTTCCAAGGCAATTCGAGTTTGACCTTGCCAGGCTCCCTGGCAAGAAAGTGGGCGATTGGTGCGACTACATTCTGGGCGTTGCCGTTGCGCTTTGGCAGACGGGATATCGACTACATGGCGCGAACATTCTGGTCCAAAGCGACATTCCGATTGGAGCTGGACTTAGCTCTTCAGCCGCGATTGAAGTCGCCGGCGCCCTCGCTCTTTTGAGCCTGAACGGGATCGATCTATCGCTGACGGAAATCGCCCAGCTTTGCCAGCGCGCGGAAAATGAATTCATCGGCGCACGAGTCGGCATCATGGATCAGCTGGTTTCATGCCATGGTAAGAGCGGCCATGCTTTGTTTCTTGACTGTCGTTCTCTGCAGTTCGAACTGCTGCCAATTCCTGAAGATGTCCGAATGGTGATTTGCAACACGATGGTCAAGCATGAGCACGCTGGCGGAGAATACAACCGCCGCCGCGAAGAGTGTGAACAAGGGGTGCGGATCTTATCCATGGATTTTCCGGGCATTCGCGCCCTGCGCGATATTTCAATCGAACAATTAAGACAACACACCCAAGACCTGCCGGAGAAAATCTTGAACCGGTGCCGCCACGTAATAGAAGAAAACGACCGGGTTCTTGCCGCCGCTGAACGCCTACGCGCAGCCGATCTTCGAGGCTTCGGAAAGTTAATGCGAGAATCGCATGCCAGCCTGCGCGATTTATACGAAGTCAGCTGCCGCGAACTCGACCTTATGGTCGAGGCGGCAGAGGGGTTGCCTGGTTTCTACGGCGGGCGCATGACGGGCGGCGGATTCGGAGGGTCGACGGTCAATCTGGTCGATTCGGGCGCCGCCGGCGCGTTCGCCGATCAAATTTCAGACCGCTACCGGCGAGCGACGGGCATCGATCCGCACGTCCACATTTGCTCTGCGGCTGATGGTGCGCAGGCCGAGCGCTAAATCGATGGATGCTTCGCCCGATAAAAATGCATACGGTCCATAAGCAGGCAGACGAAGCAGGCAGACGAGAGCGCTTACTTAGCTGCGATTGATCGACCGTCGCAAAGGTTCGACCTTCTGGCGCAGATCGTCGGCAAGGTTTGCACCCCGCTCGGCGACATCGCGGACTTTCTCTTTCACATCGCGAACTCGGTCTTTGGCATCTTCGCTCCAGTCCTGGATGGACTCGCGCGCCTCTTCGTATCCACGGCGCAAATCGCGGCGGAACTTTCTGCCAGTTTTTGGGGCGAGGATCAGCGCCGTCAAAGCTCCAGCGCCGATTCCGATGAGCAAAAAGGTAATGGCGGTCCCTAGGTTGCCGCCGCTCGATGATTCATAGTTTCCAACACGCATGATCAAACCTCATTTCTTCTCTTTAATTTCTTTTCCCTCTATTAAGAAACTACTCAGCACATCTTGCGCGTCCAGAACTATTCTAGTCTCGCAAAAAGCGAATGTGCTTTCTTGAAGCGGCGACGGGCCTATGGGATGAAGCGGCGGTGGGAAAGGTTTCCTTTATCGGGCAGGGAGTGTAAAATTGCTCATTCGGTCGCCGTGTGCGACGGGAAAAATGGGGCCTGCCCGCCCATCCGGCGCGCTCCCGCTTGCTTAGAGCAGGCTCTTCCGTCACCCCAAACCGCAATTATTTTTGAAGGAGAAAGTCTCGAACCATGTCGATCCCTGCCACGCAGCTGCGTCCAGGCATGATCATCAAACATAATAATGATCTGCACTCCGTATTCAGCGTTGAGCATCGAACGCCCGGCAATTTGCGCGCCTTCATTCAGGCCAAACTGCGCAACCTTCGCACCGGCGCCATGTTCGAGCACCGGTTTCGCTCGCCCGATCCCATTGACAAGGTGAATGTGGACGAAGTGGAAATGCAATTTCTCTACGCCGATGGCGATAATTACTACTTCATGGATACCTCCAACTACGAGCAGACTCACCTGACCAAGGATGTTCTTGGCGACGCTGTGGATTATCTGATCGCTAATCTGGAGATTAAAGTCGAGTTCTTCGATGGCAAAGCGGTGGGCATCGAACTGCCGCAAACTGTGGTGCTTACGGTGGTTGAAACTGAACCGGGACTGAAGAGTGCAACGGCATCCAGCGTGACCAAAGCCGCCAAGACGGAGACTGGACTTGTGGTGCAGGTTCCGCCATTTATTAACGAAGGCGAGAAGATCAAAGTCGATACGGCGGAAGGTGTGTACTTGTCGCGGGCGTAAAGCAGAAAGTTTCAGAGTTTCAAGGTTTCAAAGACAAGCTTTAGGAAGTTTTGGAATCCCAGCGAGTTCTCAGAGAGTATGCACGTGAAAAGGATCCTTCGACTGCGAATCGGTTTCGCTGCGCGAAACTGATTCTCCGCTCAGGATGACACTGTTCGCCGGAATAGTCAGAATGCCTCCTGCTGAGAAATCTATCGAAGGCAAGCGTTTTATTGTGCGCGGACGTGTGCAGGGGGTGGGCTTTCGCTGGTTTGTGGAGCGCGAGGCGCATATGCTTGGCATCGCTGGATGGGTTCGCAACAACCATGACGGCAGCGTGGAAGTGCTGGCGCAGGGAACGCGCGAGCAGCTTGCCGGATTACATTCGCGCCTTCGCGAAGGACCGCGCGCGGCTCGCGTGGATGAAGTGGAAGTAGCAGAGATCCAGCCGACAGCCGGCATCAGTTCATTTCGCATTGAAGGAGCATGGTGATCCAGATGCAAAGATGGAAAGATGCAAAGTTTCAAAGTTTCAAAGAAATGCTGCGTGAACTTTGAAACCTTGAAACTTTGATTCCCCGAGATATGAATTCCGACCAGCTCAAGAAACTCATCCGCGAAGTGCCCGACTTCCCAAAGAAGGGAATTCTCTTCTACGACATCACGACTCTTTTAAAGGACAAAGAGGGTTTCGCCACGCTCATCGACCGCCTCGCCGATCATTACTCCAAACGGCAGGTCGATCTGGTTCTCGGGATGGAAGCGCGAGGATTTATTTTCGCGCCCGCGCTTGCGTACCGCCTGCATGCCGGGTTCGTTCCGGTCCGGAAAGCAGGAAAGCTTCCGGCTGAAACCGTGAAGTTCGATTACGCTCTGGAATATGGCACGAACTCACTCGAAATGCACAAAGACGCAGTTCAGAAAGGGCAAAGGGTTCTTATCGTCGACGATCTGCTCGCTACGGGAGGTACGGCAGAAGCCACGGCAAAGCTGGCATCGCAGCTCGGAGCTGAGATTGCGGGGCTGGGATTCATTGTGGAGCTGGATTTTCTAAAGGGCCGGGATAAGCTCAAAGGCTACGACGTGATGTCGCTGCTGCATTACGAAAAGTAAAGTAGAGTGCGAGAAGGTTCTTCCGCCTCTCGCGACCGCGACCTGTAGCCAGCATTTTTCTATTTCAGAAAATGCTGCAGCAGAGTGGTGAAGCCATACCAGCCGCCGGCGCTGACCGCCGCCATTATCGCGAACCCCGCTATTACACTCCAATTCAGTCTTCCCTTAGTGCGGGAGTGTTCCATATCGGAATCGTAAACCAGCCATGATCGGAAGAAGCGAGCATCTTCCCTTCGAAGCGTGGTTGGTTTTACATCAGATCCGTTTACATCGATCCCCAAGTAAAAAAGATGTGGCTTGGGGGGAGGAGAAATTGGGGAGAGCTGAACTTTGTAATTCATTATCCGCGCCTCACGCTGCCTGATGCATCCGGCTTGCCAATGCTAAAAATCCGCGTAACTTGCTGATAAGTATGATGCCCGCCCGTAGATCGAGGTTTCACTCAGGTTGATTCCTAAGTTAAAACATTCAAAAATCTGAGACCCTGGCGCCTAATTCCTACCGTCTTCCCTGCACCAGTTTTGCTGCAGTATTGGCCAGATTGACTTCGCTTTCTAGTAACAAGTGCGAGTCTGGCTTGGTGGCGATGTTCCCGAGAGCTGGAGAGCCAGTCTCTTTTTTGAGATCCAATCGTTTGTGATCTAATCGGCTCATGTACGCCCGGCGTGTTCGCGTTGAGTATCTGTCGCAAGGTGACAAGCAAGCTTGTCCGTTGAAGTGGTTGGACAGCTTCTCCATGCGTAACTTCACCAATGCGGGCATATTCGACGACACCTTGCCAGTTGCGGACGGAAAACTGGAAATCGGACACAATGTTCCGATTGAAAAGCTGCGGGAGGCTATAGAGGGCGGTTTCGCCGGAAGAGTTATCTTCCGCCGGGTTCGACTTTATTGCTCGAAGAAGAATGAGAATTTCCCGGTTGCGGGCCAGCTTCTAAACCTCCGTCTTGCGGAGGTGAAGCAGTCTTCAGGGCTCGCCCGGTTTCCTGATCAGACTTGGCCGTCTGTGCTGCTTGCGTTCCGTCGACCAAGGGTTTCGGTTTCTGAAATTCCGACCAGACGATTAACCTTGCTCCCACGACATCGTTGGAAGCGGGATTTGCCTGAAACTGCGTACTGGAGCGAGCCGCATTCTGTGCTGCCACAAAAGGGACTGCTGCCACGAATGTGGCGAGATACATGACCACAGGAACGAGACGGAATAGCCGCTTCATATAACGATCCTCGACGACGAAGCAGCACTGGCGTGGTGCGACTTTTACTAACTCACCAACTTTCAATCACTGGGCTATCTCCCGTCTATACGTCATTTCCTGTAAGGTCGGCCTTTTCCTAGAGTCGAGTCGGCGCTCCTTGTGCTTACCCTGACGCGCTGTCGAAGGTTTGTTAGATAGTTTTTAGATTTCCGACCCCGGATCAAAAACAGGGAATTCTTCCGGCCAAGATACAAACTTCGCGGTATGTGCACTTTCAAACGACTTCGTTAGGCTTGAATCCTACTCGACAAACGCCCCCATCGAGCAGGTGCCGATTCACTGGGAGAATCGGCATCTGCTCCCTTTCTAGAGAATCCCCCGGCCTCCTACAGGAGATTGAAACCACGAAATACAGAGTGAAAAGGATTCGCCAATCCGCGCCCCGCGAGTATCGTTCGTGAGCAGGGACGGAAATAAATCCGAGGAGGCGTCATGCTTTACTGGACAATCGTCTTTTTGATCATTGCGATAATCGCCGGAGTGCTTGGATTCGCCGGCGTCGCGGTGGCAGCGGCAGGAATCGCCAAAATACTCTTTGTGATCTTTCTGGTGCTCTTTCTGATTTCGCTGGTGACCCATCTTTCGCGCCGCGGGGTCTGAAGATTTCTTGGTAATGAAACGGCCAAGGGCAGAGGACTGCGATCCTCTGCCCTTGGCGCGTTTCAGGAAACTGATGCCATGCCCGGCATCCACAACCAAAGGGCACACTCAGAAGGCAGGAGAAAACTATGAAACTGACTGCATTTGTGAGGATGTTCGCTTTGTTTGTATTCGTTGCAGGTAGCACGTTCATTGTTTACGCGCAGGACCAGCATGAGGACGCCAAGCCCGCACAGGATGAGGCGCGCCCCGAAGCCGCTAAACCTCCTCAGGATGCCGCCCATCCGCAGGAAGAGAAGCCAGTCAAACCTGGTGAGATGAAGGGCCAGGAACAGGCAAAACCAGATCACGACAATGCCCGGCCGGTCCAGGAACCAAAAGGTGGTCGTGAAAATGAAAATATGGGAAAGCCGGAACAAGCAGGTCATCCTCAATCGGCAAATGCACAGCATGGACGTATTCCTGATGACCAATTTCGTGCTCACTTCGGTCGTGAACATACCGTCGTGATCCATCAACCGGTCGTCGTAGGGGGACAGCCGCGTTTTCAATTCGGCGGCTACTGGTTTGCGATTTCCCAGCCGTGGCCGGGGGGCTGGGCATACACGGATGATTGCTACATTGACTACGTCGACGGGGAGTATTTCCTGTTTGATCTCCTTCACCCCGGCGTTCGCGTTGCCTTGATCGTTGTGGAGTAAGCTTTCCCTCAATCGTCCTGGAAACGACTTCCTCCTGTGGAGCATGTACTCTACAGGAGGAATTTCTTTAGTCGCCTTTTTAAGATAGTTTTTGTTCGCATCAATCCTCTCCCAACCTCTGCAATGTTTTGCAGCAACTAAGTTAACTAGATGGCGATTAATTCATTGAAGGCACGGCCTTGCCGCGCTTTCTGAGGAGGAAATCTTGATGACGGACGACATGAAAGATAAAAATAAAGAGATAGAGAAGAAAGGCCAACAGGGAAGCCAATTCGGCCAGGGCGGACAGCATGGCCAGAGTGGCCAAACTGGACAGCAAGGCCAACAGCCCGGTCAGCAACAGAGTGGCCAGCAACCGGGCCAGGGTCAGAACCAGCCGAAAAAGAAGGATGTTAACGAAGAAGACGAGCGCGATCGTCAACGTCGCGCTTCCTAGTCGTACTGATTGAAGCGCATTGCTTGGGGTCCCGGCCAGCTTTGGCCGGGGCTTCATTTTTGGCGTGACTTCTTCGGGACAGAAAAAGCGCCGGAGGAAAACATGGCTACCAGAAAGAAATCCAGAGCCCGTGAGACTCTTTTGAACACTGTGGCTCGCAAATTGGGCACCGCGGCCGGCACGGTCACGCGCGTCACTAAAGAACTATCGCAGGATCTCCTAATCAGCGCTAGAGCTGCCGAGATAAGAACTGCGGCGGCCGCAAAGAAGGCAGTAAAGCGAACGCCAATAAGGGGAACGAAAGACGGGGCAGCCGCACGAACGCGCAAAACGGGAACGGCAACGACCATGAGCGCACGAAGAAGCGGTGTGTCGGCCCCCTCAAACCGTCGCGGGCACCGCAAACCATTGGGCACGGCGAGTCGCACTCGCAACCCAGGCGCAGCAAGGAAAGCGCGGCGGCGGTAGAAAACCAATCCTCTTCACGCTCGAACCTACCGCCGTGTCGGCGTGCACGCGCAAAATTCTTCTTGTACGGAATCCGGGGTATTGTCGTCCCGCCCGCGAAACAGCTAGCTTTGCAATTGATCCAGATTAAATGCGTTTCAGCGCGCGAGCTTTGTCCAAAATTTATTCGAGGATAAGGAGTAAGAAATGAAACAAGGATCATTGCGTGACCTCTATATCGACGAATTACGCGATCTTTACAGCGCCGAAAACCAACTTGTAAAAGCTCTTCCCAAGATGGCAAAAGCGTCCTCCAATGAGCAGTTACGCGAGGCGTTTGAGGAGCATTTGCAGCAGACCGAGGAGCAGGTTTCGCGTTTGGAACAGATCTTCGAGCAATTGGAAGAGAAACCCACGGGAAAGAAGTGCGCGGCGATGGAAGGCCTGGTGAAGGAAGGCGCCGAAACCATGGATGAGGATTATTCCGACGAAGTGATGGATGCGGCCGTGATCGGAGCAGCCCAACGCGTCGAGCATTACGAGATCGCCGCCTATGGGACGGTCCGCGAAATGGCCAAATTGCTGGGCGAAGACGACCAGGTTTCGCTGATCGAGGAAACGCTGGAAGAAGAGAAGCAGGCTGACCAGAAGCTGACCGAACTCTCGCAGGAGGTCAATGAAGCCGCTGCGGAAGGCGCAGAAGAGGAGCAGGAGCGAGAGGCAACCGGGAAGCAAAGCTCTCGACAAGCTCGAGGCACGACTCAACGCCGCGGCTCGAAGGGTCGTGAAGCGGCTTAGTAAGCGATTTGAGAAAGACGAGGACACGAATCAGATCAAAATGGGAGGGACGCGCACAGTCCCTTCCATATTTCTTCGCTGTACCTCCTCTGTACTCTCGGCTGTGCCTCCCTTTCACTTCCGCGTTCTGATGCTAAGGTATTTACCCGATGGCGGAAACACTGTAGCTGGAGCTACAGTCAGAATAAGCGGTACCTCAAGTAAAAGTCTGAAAGGGGCCTCGAGCTACTGAGGTGTCTATGACGAATCAAATTGTTCCCAACGTGCTGTCTCGCAATTGGCGAGACCTGTACACAGCTGCTCTGTTCGAAACCGATAAAGAGCGCGTGCCGGCCCGGATTGCGGACGCTGAAAAAGCCATTCTGGTAAGAGCGCGCGAACTTTTCGCGGCTGGTGCCGACACAATCGAGGAAGATCAGGCGCTCGACGATGCGCTTTATGCCCTGCGAGCGTTGCAAAGTTGCCTGACTTTCCGCGCCGCGGCCTAGCGGTTCTTCCTTTTTTCAAAAAGATAAAGTCGCCTATAAATGGAGAAACGCCCTTGAGCGGAAGGGCGTTTTTCGTTCTCCCGAGTTAACTTGCTTTTTGGCGGTCTTCACGCTCTCGTTCCAGGCGTTCCTGCTCTTTGCGGTCCTTCTCCGCCTGATCGGCTGCCTTTTTCCCAGCCTCTTTTACATCGCCCACAGCGTTCTGAACCTTTCCTTCGACTTGCTTTGCCGCGCCGTGAACCTGCTTATCCGTATCTCCAGTCCACTCGCCAACCTGGCGTTCTACGCGGCCGGCAACATCCTTGGCCTTGCCTTTCACTTGATCTTCATTCATCGTGTTCGTCTCCTCTCTTAAATTCAGGTTCTACAGAATTGTTGGCTTAAAGAACCGGGCTTCTGCCCTGGATCAGGCGGATCAGAATAGCAATCACAGCCAGTACAAGCAGGATGTGGATGAAGCCGCCAAGTGTGTACGAGGTGACCATGCCCAAAAGCCACAGGACCAACAGCACCACCGCTATCGTCCAAAGCATCGTCGTTGCTCCTTTTTCGTTCGCGTGTTATGGATGTCTGTCCGGAAGCCTACTCGACTTCCAACAGAGAGGAGTTTATGCGTAGCAGATTGAACGCGTAATCAAGTAAAAGCTCTAGCCGCCGAGCGATAGCACTTTATTCGCTGGACTCGGAGCCGATTCCCCTGCTTTAGGTCTGAAGTCAGGTATTTACCCTAGGGCCAGCGTTCAGCGTCGAGTGCAAAAGTGGCATCTAAGACTTGTCGTATCAAATGCGAAGGGGGTTTTCGATGCGTTCTGCCACGCGCCTGTTTTTTGGCCTCTTGCTCTTTTGGTTAGTAGCGTTCATTCCATCTGGCCTATCCGCTCAGTCGTCGGTGCCGACATCACCGAGTAATGGTGCCGCTCCGCAGATGCAGCCAAACGCTCCCCTCCAGGCCCAACCAAACACTCCCGCGCAAACAACTGCGGCTCCATCGTCGACGGCTTCGCAACCGCCATCTCAGCAACCCTCCGCGCAACAGCCCTCCGAATCCCAGCCTGCGGCAGAAGCTCCGGGGACGGACGATCAGGGGATGTTTGTTTTCAGAAAGCAGGTGGAGGAAGTTGTGCTGCACGCGACCGTTGCGGATGCACAGCAACATCTCGTCACGGGTCTGGATCGAGGAGATTTCCAGGTTTTCCAGCATGGTGTGCCGCAGACGATTACATCTTTCCGCCGCGAGGATGTGCCGGTGGCGATTGGCATTGTGATCGACAACTCCGGCTCAATGCGCGACAAGCGGGAAAAGGTGAATGAAGCAGTGATGAACCTGATTCGCGCGAGCAATCCGAACGACGAGGTTTTCGTGGTGAATTTCGGGCAGGAGCCCTATCTCGACCAGGATTTCACGTCAAACGTGCAGCTACTGCAAACAGCATTGCATCAAGTCTCCGCGCGGGGCAGCACCGCGCTCTATGATGCGATTCTCGCTTCCTCCGTCCATCTGCGGAACAATCCCCGGCTGCAAAAGAAAGTTCTGCTGGTGATCACGGATGGACAGGACAACATGAGCGAGGTAACGCTCGACGAAGCGTCGCGACGGCTGCAACAGCCGAACGGTCCCACGGTTTATTCGATTGGACTGCTCGGCGTGCTGGGCCGGGGCCGCGAAGCGCTACAAGATTTGTCGCAGCGATCGGGCGGCGTGGCTTATTTTCCCACCACACTAGACGATGTGGATAACATTACGCGCACCGTAGCGCACGACATCCGCAGTCAATACATGATCGCTTATAGACCGCACAATCAGAATGCGAAGCCGGGATACGAGTCGGTTAAGGTGGAGGCGAGTGCTCCGGGATACGGACCATTGACGGTGCGAACCAGGACCGGCTACTACGATTCAACGAAGTGAGGCGCGCCTCGTACTCGCTGCAGTCTCAGGACAGTTCGTGGTCTAACAGCTCATGGTCTAGGCGATGGTCGGTTCTGAAGGCGACGAAACCGGCGGCACCTGAATCTGAATGATGTTGTTCTTGATCGCGTAGACCACCAGGTCGCGAATGGAGTGCAGGCTGAGCTTCCGCATGATATTGCTGCGGTGGGTTTCTACGGTCTTTGTACTCAGATTCAGGAGCGATGCCACTTCCTTGGAACTCTTGCCTTCCGCCAGCAACTGAGTTACTTCTCGTTCTCGTACAGTAAGCGTCGGGAGGTTCGGAACTTCGTTACGGGACATCGAATGTCCCTTGTCAAGAAATCCCGCCAGTACCAGATCGTTCACCCGCGGCGTGAAGAACATTCGTTTGCTCTGCAAGGCTTCCACCGCCGAAACCAGATCTCGAGCCGCATCCGACTTGAGAACGAATCCACGCGCGCCTGCGTCCAAAGCTTCGCGGATCACCTGATCAGAATCAGTGATGGTGAGAACGATTACTTTGAAGCGCGGCTCGTATTGCATTAACTGCCGGGTCGTGTCCAAACCATTCAGATTGGGCATGCCTATATCCACGATGATGACGTCCGGCTTCAACTGCTTCGCCATTTCGACTGCTTCCCGTCCGTCGGAGGCTTCGCCGCAGACTTCCCATCCCTCATGTTTTTGCAACAAAGAAACCAGACCTCGGCGCAAGATTTCATGATCGTCGGCTAGCAGGATTCGCAATTTCGTCGATGCTCCAGGAACTGGCATGTCGGCACTCCTCTCAACGTATGCATGATCCCGTTGAGCGTCGGTTTCATGTGGGAAATTTTAATGGTTAAAGACGAACGAGAGCTTTCCTACCCCATCCAGTTTGAAGCTAGCACGGGGGGAAATGTAGTCGAATACAGGGAATCCTGTAGTTGAGGGAGGGAGATCGCTCGGGATGAGTCAGCTTGCTGCGCTCGTGGGAAAGTAAGTCTGCTCATGCAGCAGCGCATCCACGGCCTCGACGATTGATCCAACATCCGATTTCGCGCACGCCCCTCGAATACCAGCACGCCTGGCTTCTTCCGCAAGTTGTTTCGATAAGTGAATCGTGACCATGAGGATTGGAATTTCCGGGAAGATACTGGCAATCTGCCTCGCTACATCGAGCCCGTTCAGATCCGGCATTTGGAAATCCAGCAAAATCATGTCCGGAGGGTTCGTTTTGACACGTTGAATTACTTCGCCGCCCGTGCGGGCTTCGTCACAAACTTGCCAACTGGCCTGCTGCTCCAGCAATGAGCGAAGATAGTGGCGGACGGCGGGATTATCGTCCGCTACTAATATCCGAACCAGGCGGCTCTGTTTTTGCGAATCATCGGGCATAAAATTTGGCAGCGTGCTCAATCTTTCGAGGTCCCTTCCTAATAGATTCCCATTGTCAAATATAGGTTTGCCACGAGGCGCTTGGAATACGGTGAACGCCGTAGCATTTACCTGGGCGCATGGTTACCAGATTCCTTTGTCGCTGCCGGTTAGCTTGAACTCCAAGGCGGCGGCGGTAGCCAAGCCGGGAAGCAGACTGAGCCGGAAAGCATTTTGCACCTCGCCATTGCGAAGCAGCCGTTGCCATTCGGAGATGTATAGCTTTGCCGCCTGCGGAAAGATCGGAATGCGCAGAAACCTTCTGCGGAAGCTCACACGCTCATTTCCAAATCTCGCCGCTTCAGTAACCAGAGAAGGCAGTGGAAGCCTGGTCCCGCGGAACGATTTCACATAGTCACTCACAATCTGCAGATAAGTGGCCAAGCCATCCCAGAGGCCTGCAGAGTTGGCGAGAGACTTCAAATACTCGTAATCAACTTCGCCGAAATCGATCAAACGGGCGTTGTCAGCGATGTCGCACAATCGCAGGTAAAAATGGCGGTACATGCGCTGCAATGTGCTGATGACCATACGATCTTCCGGCGCCGGAACGCGCAACTGGTGAGAGCCGAATTGCTCCACACGCGAGCGCGACACGACGGAATTGGTGATGGTGACTTGCTCGCCAGTTTGTCCCAAGCGCCCAGCGTGGACTTCGACAAGTTCCGGCAAACCGGGAACGACGAAGTTCCATTTGTTGGCCAGCCGATCGCCCCAACTGCGCTCATCCGTGCGGGCGTTGAACTGGCTCTGCATGACGGCGACAATGTCGGAACTTTTAGCGTTGCTGTACAAGTCCAGATCGCTGCCGAGGTCGGGCCAATGGTCGAGAGATTTCATGACCACAACCTGTCCCACCTGCTCCAACGCGCAGCAGATCGGCTCCAGAAATGACAATGCGTGATCGATGCGAGCCTGTTCTTTCTGCAGTGCATGTTCAACCCAGTCCGCTCGATCGCTGCCTAACGCCACCAGAACGGAGTGAAGCCGCGGCAGAGCGCGCATGATCACATGGTGCGAACCGGCAAGCCCCCAGAGTTCGCCAAAATCCTGTGGTTGATAGCTCGCGATCGCTTCGGCCAGCTCGGCGCTGCAGTCTTGCTGGGCGGAGTCGAACGGCGTCCGCTCCTGATCTGTAAAATTCAGGTTTTGATTCTTGTTCGACTCGAATAAGAGCCGTGAAAGAAGTGTCAGGGATCCCTTAGAGTTGTGGGCGCTGTTCATAAGTTTTGATAGTCCATTGCTCGCTCGGCAACCTTCGACTGCCTTTCGATGTAATAACCGGGAGCTCGGTTGTCGCGCAGTGTGATGCATCCGACGCCGGGGTCACTTCGACCCCTCGACAGGTCCAGGCTTCGAGCCGCATTCAGCGGTGGTACGGCGCTCGATTGCCGTTCCTTCTTCGTAGTCGTTCCAGGTTTCAATCAGCATGAAAGGCAGCGGTTGAGAACTGTCGTAGTACCTTTGATAGATACTTAGCGTGTCGTCGAAGGTTTTTCCGCAAGCGCTGGCGATGTGGCGATTCAATCCCCAGCTTGCCGCCGAGTCGTCAAATCCGGGCCAGGCCCCTCCCACGGCAATCTTGCTAGGTTCATCTGCCATCGTTTTATAGAAATCCTTCAGATAATCCCCCCCCCAATTGCTGCCATCTGGAGCCCAGCCGCCCGGGCCCGGCTGCACCCACGCGTACGATCCGGCAAAGTCATTCGCATATTGTGACGGGGGTTGGTCTTTGTAGATCACCAGAGGCGGTGCGTCCCAGCTCTTGCAGTGTTCGTTGACGCGGTTCCAGTCGACATGGCCGCTCTTTGGGAAAACGAAAATCATCGGACGCCCGTTGTAGCGAAGATACGATTCGCGATATTTCGCAGACGGGCCGAAGTACTTGTCGTATGCTTCGTCGAAGGCGGCAATCGTGGCATCGGTCGGTTGTACGTCCGCATCTTCGGCTTCGTTGTAGAGCAAAGCTACCTGGAAATGATTTTCGCTGGCTGATTCCTGCATGAGCGCGAAATTATGGTCTGAATATTTATTGTTCTGGCCATACCAATCGACGACGAATGCCGAGATCCCCCTGTGCTTCGCCTCGTCAATCTGTTTTCGCAGAACGCCCGGGTCCTGGCTGGAATAACCGACATCGATGTGAGTGTGATCTCCGAACCACGGCATGTACACAGCGAGAAGTTTCGGCGACATCGCGGGCGCCTGCCCGCTCTGCGCGAGGGGGTGACGCATACCTGGAGTTGTGCATCCGCTCACAACCACGAAGCAGGCAATACACAGGCTCAGGAGTGCTTTGGACAAAGATGGCTCCCACATGTAAAGAAAATTCGAAAACACCCGGATTTAGGATGCCGTGCGGCACGCGGCGGTTGGCGCAGGTTTAAGGGCGTTCCAGGGCGTATGTTTTCAGTAAGATGGGTCGAAGCGTCGTCCAACATTTTCGTTACAAGCCAACTCCGATGGAATGCTCGTAAACCGGATGCCAGAAGTGCTTCCGCGAATCAAAACTGCTGCACCGCCTGCAACTGACGGATGACCCAACGATCCGCACCGGGAGTGAGCAGCACAACGTAATGCAGGGTTACGGGATCGTCGTGAATCACTTTGCCGCCATCGGAGATCTGCAATTGATATTGCACCGTGTCGTGCAGTTCGAGTACATCTCCTTCCGGAGAATAAAAGACCGCTTCGACGCGATGGCTCTGGTCTCTGTAGCGCTGTGAGATGCCGGATTGCTGCTGGCTGAGAACCGTCTCTTTTAACCACCGCATCGCATCGCCTTCAAACGGCCCTTGCAGCGAATCAATTGAGTTCGATTCAAGAGCCTGGGCCATGCTCGCCCACGCGAAGCGGTAGTCGCGCAGCACCGCCCGTTCGGTCAATGGCTCCATGCTGCGCGGGGTTGCCTTACTCATATCCATTTGCACCTGCACGCTTGTGTCGGCCGCATAGGAAGAAATTGTGAAGGCCGCGCACATTGCGCCGATGGCAGCTACATTGATTGCAAAAGCGCTGATTGCGGAAACAAAGATGCGCTTCACGGTTGAGCTCCAATACGCAATTCGTTCCCCATGACCACTCCTGAGGCGACTGAGATCGTTTCCTCTCCCTTAGCTTCCATCTGCGCCCGTGCGATGCCCTGCTTGATGGGCGCATCTACTGTGACTTTCCCCTGTGGTCCCTCGCCGGTAAACGTGACGATGGTTCCGTCAGGAACAGGATTGCCGGCGCAATCGTGAACCGGTTCAGTTTGCACTTCGATTCCATTCTTCGTTCTCCCGCCGGTGATGCGAAGATTGCATGGGTCGGATGCTACCTGCTGCACCGCGCGTTTAGCCGAGATGTCATCGACCGACGCGTTGACTTGAACCGTTCCAGCCGAACGGCCGGAAGACGCGCGGAACCAGGCTGCGCCCTGTTGCGTGCGATCCGATTGCGATAGCAGAGATTCTTTCCCCGCATTCAGTTCAAAGTTGACCGTTGCAGGTGCGCGTATCAGATTGCGATATTGATCAAACGGAAATGCTACGCCGCTGATTGAGTTATTTCTTCCAACGGGAACGCGCGAAGGGTGCACGATAAACGCAAGGCTGTAGGGCTTAGCCGGCGTCACGTAGAGAGTTCCACTCTCGCACGAGGAAGAACACACGATGACCAGATAAGCGCCCGCATTATGCAGGTCTTTGCCCGGGATGTGAATATCTTCTCCCAGATCGACATCGCTCTTGTGCGAGATGCCCGGGCCGACGAGATAGAGTGTACCTTTGCCGCTGCCCGTGCTGGAAACGGTGGCATCGTCTCCGGCGGTAGACGTTTCTGGAACACGCAACTCCTGTGCGGAGCAAAGCGCGAGAAGGAGCGCGATCGAGCATAATGCGGCGAGGATGAGGAAGCAGCGTCGCATTCTAGGACCGTCCCAGACTGTATTGGTTCACGACAACGTGAAAATTCTGTATTTTCGCAGTCATCGACTTCGGGATTTCGACCGCGAATGGCTCGGAAGACTGCGGAAGCAGAGCTTGATCCACGTAGCCATCAGCCACCCACACAATCTTTCCGTTTCCGTCGTAGAAGGCCGCGATTACGTGCGGGATATTCACGGTCTCCCCGCTTTGGTTGAAGAGATCGCCGTGCAGCACGGCTTTTCCCTGAGCGTCCGAATCGAGCTTCTGATTCATCACTCCGATTACGGGATCGGCAGAAGCGGGCACCAGGCTTGCCTTTTCATCCATGCGAACGTTCTTTACGTTCTTAAGGCTGATGTTCGGAAAATCTACGCGATACGGAGTGACCTGCTTGGGCAACAAGACGTGGTCGATTTTGTCGAAGCTGCTTTCTTCATCGATCGAATTTCCGGCGGCGTCGACCAACGTCGCATTCACTGTTACAAATGCAGGAATCGTATCTTCATTTACAACTTCGCCCATGACGACCGCTCCCTCGGCCGTATCGACTGCGTTCATCGAAATGATGCGCACATTGGGAGCATCGACGTTGCGTGAGCCCCAGTGATCTTCCGAGCTTCCGCTGACCAGATCCCAGCGCAGGTATGTGACGGGAATGACCTGAGCGGGCACGTTTGGAATCTGAACCTTCGGCCACACCGCTCTCCACACGTCGCCCTCGCGCACGAGGTGAATGTCACGAACATCCTGCATCGGACCTACCGGCGTGGCCCAATGCAAATGCACTCGCATTTCGGCTGCATCATTCGTAATATGCAACGGCCGCGGCTCGAAACCCTCGAGCGCCGAAAACGCTCGCAGGCTTCCGTCCGATCCTTTCCAGTCTTGTATGAAAGCGGCTTCGTCGATCCCGCTGGTTTTCGAAACTCCTTCAAAGGCCAGATCCCAGTGACGCCCCTGTACGTTCCCCAGCAAATTATTGATCGCCTGTTCGGGCGAACTGGCCTTTGGCGTTAGGCCTGCCATTGGAGTGCCCGCCTCGACGCCGACGATACCCCGCGCACTGCCCGGGCGAGCGAGTGCGATCCCCATCAAAACCGCCGTAGCTACGACAAGAACGATTGGCAGAATTCGTTTCATCTTTTAACCTCAGATTCACCCTCAACCCACAAACTTCAAGCCACGTAATGCCGCTCCGAAGATTCGCTTTCCACCGGGATTCCCAGCGGTACGAAGGCATGCCGGTCGTCAGACAGGAACAACACCAGAAAGATCGCCAGAAAGCTTGTGCCAATCGGCAAGATCCCCCACATCAAACCTTCCCAAGCCGGAGGCATCACGCTGGTTTCAATTCTGTGAGCCGGCGGCACATCTTCTTTCGACCAGGCGGAAATGTCACCGTTGCCGAAGACTTCGATCTTGCGCCATCCGACGAAGGTCAACAGCGGCTCATAGTAAGGATCATGTACGAAGATATACTTCAGCCCGTAACGATTGGCATGCTCCAGCATCTCGCGCAACGAAGCCATTCCGGCGGATCCGTAGAATTTTGCGTTTGTCAGCTGCGCCGAGCCGTAGTGGGTCATCTCGGGCAACAGGCGCGCCGAGTTGTAATCGCCGTCTACACTGCCGGCGTCGGTGTACGTTGAGACTTTCGATAATTCGCTGCCAAAGCCCAGCGTGAGGTAGCGATAGGCGTCGTGGCCATCGCGATTCAGGAAGCTAATGACAGGCTGAACATCTGTGGTTCCCACCGGGCGATAGGGATTCGCATTCAGCCACCACAGCGCCGCGCCCATGGTTCCCACGGCCGCGATCGACAATGCAACCGCTCCCTTGGTCTGGAAACGTTCGAGTATCCTCAATGCGAGGACGCCCACCAGCGGCATCGCCATTAAAGTGGCCCAGAAGGTGAAGCGCTCGAAGGTGAGAACGTAATACGCGCGGCCCAATATCCATCGCGGCAATGGAGTTGTTCCGCCGAGTCCAAAAATAAATGTGAGCCAGAAGCCGCAAAGGAGTGGTACGACCCTGCGGGAAGAAGCTCCGCGAATCAGGATGAACGGCAGAGCGAGAATCAACGCACCGTAGGGAATCACAAAGTAGTTGATGGCGGTGACCGAATTCAGCAGGAAATTTGCGCGGCTATCGTGCGGAATCGGAATCTGGTGAATGGGGTGTTGAATCAGCTCGAGCCAGTAGGGGAGCAAGATGACGGCTACGCCCGCCGCAACAAGTGCTCCGAACACAAGGGCGCGTGAGAGAACGCCGCTCACCGATCCTGAGACCCGTTCGTCTTTTGCGTCCACGATTGCCGTCCACAACACCGGACCGGCGAAGAGAACGACACCGAAGATCAACGTTACGTGGTGGGCCGCCCCAGCTGTGAGACCTATGACCACCCCCTTGATCAGGGAACGGCCGGAAGCCTCGGTCATCCATTCGTAGAAGTAGGGCAACGCGTTCAAATAAAGCGCTGCGGAAGCGATAGTGGCGAGCTGCCCCGCCTGATAGGCGAGGAATGCCAGCGCGCCCAGGAAAATGCTGCCCAACGCAGCGTAGCTTGCCGCGCGGTCTTCCACCCAAATTCGGGCAAAGCGGAAAACACCGACCGGCAGCAGCAGGATCGCAATGAGCTGCACCAGCATGTAGCCCATGTTCAACCCAACTACGTTGGAGAGCAGGGCAATCCATTGGTGCGTCAGCGGCGGATACGTAGTCTGCGAAAAGCCCGCAAACCATTTTTCATTCCACGGATTAAACCAATGATGCACATAGTGCGAAGCAAAAAAGATGTGGAAGTTCGCATCGAAAGACTTCAATGGAAGCTGCATCAGCAACAGCGGTCCGTGCACGGCCAGAGCCACCAGCACAATGACCGCCATTGGAATTGGACGAGGGTTAGTTCGAACCGTAGTCAATCTTTACGCTCCCCATTTCGCAGCGCAGGGATTGGATTCCTGATCCATCTAAGGGGTTTACTCGATTCTGCGGGTCCAGAAAGCAGCCTTACTGTAGACAGTTGCATCTGATTGAAACCGCACGCATGTCGTAAATGCGGGAGGTACGCCTAACGTTTTGAAAAAAGAGTGGTGAAAACAACCGTGAAAAGCCGATTTCCGCTCGCGAGCTTTTGCGTCGTTCTTTTTATTGGCTGTGCCACTGGGCAGACATTTGAGGTTAACGGTAAACCGTCTTCTCAGAACAGCAAGCAGGAACAAAAAGGCGCCAATACTTCGCAAGAAAATACGAATCAATCTGGCCTGGGATGGGGTTCGAACATTGAAGTAGACCGGCAAGCGCGCGCCGCTGAGGACGCGATTAGCCGTAAAGACTACAATGCCGCCGTTTCCTTCGCCGAACGCGCCACGCACTCCGCGCCGCAGGATCCTGAGCTTTGGTTCATGCTGGGTTACTGCGCCCGTCTGGCAGAGCGGTATCCGGTTTCTGTAGACGCCTACAACCACGGACTGAAACTCAAACCCAGTTCAACGAATGGCCTGGCCGGGTTGGCGCAGACTTACGCGAAGATGGGCCGCACTGCAGAAGCGGAGAAGCTGCTGCAGCAGGTCGTCGATGCGAATCCGAAGGACGCGAACAGCCTGCAACTTGCGGGCGAGTTGATGCTGAATTCCGATCCGAAACAGGCTCTCGATTTTTTGCAGCGTGCCGATCGAATCGACGACAGCGCCCACACTGATCTGCTGATTGCCCACGCCTATGAGCGACTGAATCAGCCTGACGACGTGGCGCGCTATTTAAGTCGCGCCCGTAATCGCGCTCCGAACGATCCGGAAGTTTTGCGGGCGGTCGCTGGACAATATCGAGACCAGGGCCAGTTCGATAAAGCGATCGCGGCGCTGCAGGCGATTCCCAAGCCGAACACTGACACGCTGGCCGAGCTTGCATACACCTACGAAGTTGCCGGCAGACAGCAGGATGCCGCCGATCTTTATACGAAGCTCGCGAAAAGCACAAAAGGAAACATCGGCCTCGATCTCAGTGCGGCGCAGTCGCTGGTTTCCCTCAGCCAGAATGATGCTGCGCAGCCATTCCTTGACGATGCCCGGCGCATCGACGGCAACAATTACCGGCTACACGCAATTCTCGGCTCGATTGCGGAGTCGGAAAATCGATTTGAGGACGCGAGTGCCGAATACAATCTCGCGCTGAAAAATCTCGGGCCGAATGTGCAGGAAGGCCCGCTTTATCCCATCGAGATTCATTTGAATCTTTACGAGCTTGATCTTAGGCAAAGCAATGACGCCGATGCCAAGCAGCAGCTTGCGACCGGCATGACACTGTTGAGTCAGGCGCAGGTTCCGGAGTCTTCGAAATCCGAGATGTTGCGGTTGCGTGCGGCTATCGAGGCAGGCGAGGGCAATACGGACGCGGCGAATAAAGACTTGCATGATGCGCTGGCGCTCGCCCCAAACAATGTGAACTCGCTGCTGAACTTCGCGAGCCTGCAGTGGAAGATCGGGCAAAAAGACGCCGCCGAAGCGACCTTTTCGAAGGTTTTGGAACTTGATCCTAAGAACCGCACTGCTCTTTCGTCGCTGGGTTATCTCGCCCGCGATAAGGGCGACGCAAAGCTGGCAGAATCATATTTCACTCGTGCGATAAAAGCGCATCCTTCGGACTTCGAACCGTATCTCGCTTTGGGCGATCTTTACGGCGCGCAAAGAAATTTCGCTGCGGCTCAAACGAATTACGAAGACGCCTACAAGCACATGCCGACGAACCCGATGATCGTTGCCGGAGGCGCGAATGCCGCGCTTGAAGCGCACGATCTCGATCTGGCAAAGCGCTGGCTCGATCGCGCCAAGGGCAAGATGAATGAGAATCCCCAGGTAGACCGGGAGCGCGAGCGCTACCTGACCTGGAAAGGCGACTACGCCGAGGGCGCAAAGATGGGTTTTGCCGTCCTCGAAAAGCTTCCGCACGATCGCGAGGGAGTCGACTATCTCGCCTACGACCTTTACTACTCCGGCCGGTACGACGAAGCGCTTGCGCTGGTGACCAAGTACGATCCGATTATTCCAAGTGACAAGGATCTCGCGCTAATCGCCGGCGACGTTCATGCGCACAGGGGTGAACGTGAGGAAGCCGTGAAGGATTTCACGCTGGCTTTGCAGCGCGATCCGAAAATGCCGCTTGGTTATGTGAATCGCGGCTTCATGTTGAACGATCTGCATCAGGCTGGGAAGGCCATTCCGGATTTCCAAAAAGCTGCGGAATTGCAGCCTGATTATTCCGAAGCGCACCTTGGATTAGCGTTTGCCGATCTGCAATTGCACCGTCCGAAGCCGGCTCTGTTGCAGCTCGATATCGTTCAGAAGTTGACCGGCAAATCGCATATGTTGCACCTTGCCAAAGCCGAAGCGTACCGGCAGGAGCAAGTGTACTCGCGTGCGGAGCAGGAATACCGTATCGCGCTTGAGGAAGATCCAAAGGATTTCATTACGCAGGTTGCTTACGCGGACGTTCTATTCCGCATGCGCCGCTATCAGCAGTCACTCACTACACTCGCCATTGCTGAGAAGCTTGAACCTGCCGATCCTCACTCCTACGCATTGCAGGCACAAGTGCACGCGAAGATGATGCAGCGCGACGCGACTATGCATGACATTCAACTGGCGGAGCAATACGGCGGCAATGATGTCGACATTCTGATGTCGACCGGAGAGGCTCTGCTGACGCTGGGGGACCGGGATGGCGCCATGCAGCGGTTCGCCCGCGCGCTCGATGTTCCGAATGGCGACCGGGTCGGCGTACGCCTTGCGGTTGCGCAGGTCTTCATGCGGCAAGGCCACTATGACGATGCAAAGCGTCAGATTGCGCTCGGCTTCGCTGAGGCGCGTATGGATAAATCGTCCATTACGGGCGATGACATTCAACAGGCGGCCGGCCTTTTTCTGGCGATGCATGACTTCGATCTCGCCGAGACCTATTTCGATAAAGCCAAGCTGGCAGGCGCGAATCCGTTGGTCGTCAATGTGGGATTGGCAAACACATATCTGTCCGAAGGTGAAACGCAGAAAGCAGCCGAGGCTTTGAATAGCCTCGGCCCTGCCAGCGATTACAGCGACGACTACGATTACGAGATGGTCGCGGCGAACCTCTACCGGCAGCGGCAGGATAGCATTCATGCTCTTTCCTCGTTCGCGCAGGCCGGAATCGTGGCCGTGCAGCAAGATCAGCAGACTGCGGAGATGGAGCAGGATCAGGTCGCGCTCGAAGAAGGCCGCCCGCTGAATGACAAAGTCAGTTTTCTACCCGAGGCGGCTTTTTCTCCCGCGCTCGAGGACATCGACGTATACACCCTTGACGCGGAGATCCTCCACGTCACAAATCCTGCGCTGCTTCCTCCGCCGCGAAAGAATTTTCAGGATACGGCTGGCTCGCATTACCGGCTGCACCTGGGAAATTTGCCGCTCATCTCCGGTTTTATCGGGGAAAGTTTGACGACCGGCAAGTTCTTGTATCCCAGCGTCGGCATAGTGCAGGATCGCAATACCTACGACACGATTCTCAACGGCGGCCTCGTTCCGATTCTCCATCTTGGGCACAATACAGTTACGTTCAACGGCGGCCTGCAATTTACGATTCGCCGCGATACGACCGCGCCGGTCTTCATGAGTCAGAACCTGTTCCGGCAGTTTCTCTACATCTCGACCAGCTCCTTCCACAACTGGGTGTCCATCAATGCCAACGGAATCCGCGAAGCTGGCCCATTCATCGACCAGAATCTGCACTCGCGAGACGCAGAAGGAACTATCGAGTTCACGGTTGGCCGGCCGTGGGGGCACACTTCTCTGCTGACGGGATACTCTGCTCGCGATCTGTTATTCCGTCCGACGGTCGAAGAGTATTTCGACACGACGAGTTACATAGGCATCCAGCACAAGTTCGGCAACCGCTTCACCGCAGCGGCGCTGGCGGAGGATTTGCGCTCCTGGAGGGTGGTGAACACTCAGTTTGCGATTGCCCAGGCGCTGTTGCCTGGCGGTCGATTCGACTTCCGGGCTAACTCGCGCTGGGAATTACAGGGATCATTCCTACTTTCGCGCGGCATGGGCTATCACGAATACGACAATGCGCAGAGCGAATTTCTTGTTTCTTACACACGGCCGATGGGCGGCTGGTCTAAGGATGGGACGGCGGAGGCGCCGAACCCATATCCATTTCGACTTTCGGTCGGATTGCAGCAACAAACTTTTTATGACTTTTCGGGAGGAACTAGAAATACGATCCTGCCGGTGATTCACTTTAACTTGTTCTGAGGCGCTGAGTGCGGCCATGCTGGAGACCACAAAGACCGAACCGGAGACGCGAGGAGACGAGAATCTGTCTGAACCATCTCCACCAGCAAGAAATTTGAATTCTCAAATTCTTGGTGGCAGCCTCACGCTACTGGCGGGATCGGGGCTCGTCGGTGTCACCAATCTCATCTACAACGTAGCAACGGCGAGGCTTCTCGGTCCCGCAGGCTTCGCGCATGCAACTTGCGTTTACACCGTTCTGATGCTTCTCTCCTGCATCACCTTGTCGTTTCAGGTGGTGTGCGCGAAATATGTCGCCAAAGCGGTCTCGGATGAGGAGCGCTTCGACATCTTTGCGGGGCTTCATCAGCGCTCGTGGGTTGTCGGGATTGGAATCGGCCTGCTGTTGTTTCTGCTCGCGCGTCCGCTCACCAATTATTTGAATCTACCGAGTCCGGTATTGATTTATTTGCTGGCGCTGGGAATCGCATTCTATATTCCGCTCGGAGTCCGCCGCGGCTACATTCAGGGAATTCACGCCTTCGGTCCGCTCGCTCTCAACTTCATGCTGGAAGGCATTGTGCGGCTGGGCGGGGCAGTGCTGCTCATCGAGATCGGCCTGGGCGTCCGCGGCGCGGTGCTGGCGTGTGCGCTGGCGGTAATCGTTTCTTACTTCGTCGCGTTGCCGAGTCCGAGCTTGAATATTTTCAAGCTACGAAAAGTTGTTATTTCTTTCCAGGAAGGCGTGCAGGCGATTGTTTTTTTCTCTGGCCAGACGATCATCAACAACTTCGATATAGTCCTGGTCAAACATTTCTTTGCCGCTGACGTAGCCGGCTTTTATGCCGCCGTAGCGCTGGTAGGGCGTTTGGTGAATATGTGCGCCTGGTCGGTGGTGAACACCATGTTCCCGGTTTCGGCGGGTGCGGGCGGCGAAGAGCACGAAGCGAGTCCGGTTCTCTTCACATCGCTGCTTCTGGTTTCTGGGATACTCACAGTTCTCATCCTTGGTCTCTGGATGGTCCCAAGTTTTCTGTGGAAGACTTTGTTTGGCGCTCACTTTCAGGTGAGCAATCAGGCCGGTCTCGCGTCTCTGTTAATTCTCTACGCGATCAATGCCGGCATTTATTCGCTCAGCTCCGTGATCATCACTCACGAGATGTCGCGCAAGGTTGCCAACACGAGCTGGCTGCAACTTGGGTTCAGCGGCATGATGGCTCTTGGCATTTGTGCTCTCCATCACTCCTTGCGGGAAGTGATCCTGGTCCAGTTGGTGTTGATGATCGTTTTGCTTTTCGTCCTGATGATTCCGCTTTTCAGGAAGCATATGGCGACACCTGCCCTTGGTACTTACGACCATCTCCGTCTGCTGCGCACTTTGACGGAAGAGGAAGTGATGTCAGAGTTTCTGCGCAGCGAGTTTCATCATCCAGAATTCGACGACTACCGCGAAGAATTCGACAAGCTGGTTCGATTTCCCGATCTGACCAGCTCTCGCGAAAATGCGGTCCGGCAGGCGTTGCTGTTCCTGCGGCGCGGCGCGATGTGGCGCGAGCTGCCATCGGATACGCAATGGTTTGAGGTTGAACTGACGCCGCAGGATCTGGCGCGCATCCGTTTTTTTCCACGCGCAAACTGGCGTCGCCTGGCACAGGGGAGTTTCCACGTCACCGATTTAGTGCCGCACATTCGGCTGCAACTGGAGGGTTCGGTGCACGATGAATTCCTTGACAAGTTGCGGAGCCTCACCGCGTCTGTGCAAGAAAACGTGGTCAATCCGAGTGTGCTACTCATCGGAGTGGACGAAACCAGCCCGCTGACGATCCTCGATGGCAATCATCGTGTGGCTGCATCGCTGCTCGGTCCTTCAACCAGCGCAATGCAGGGATTGCGTTATATCTGCGGGCTCTCGCCCGAAATGACACGCTGCTGCTGGTACTCGACCAACGTCAACACTCTACTGCGGTATTTTAGAAATCTGGTTCGCTATTTTTCCTACGATCCAGAGTCGGATATTGGGCGATTTCAAGAGGGCGAAAACTAAAGAAGGCCGCGGGAGCGGATCAGTTGACCCTCCAGGCTGTTTCTTCCTTAACCTGCCTCTTGGTCAGCGAATGTCGGAAGCATAACCGGTGGCTTCTCGATATTGTTCTCTACTGCATTGTTTCTACTGCGGATTCGCTGCGCCACTCACCGGCGGATTGACCGGTTCCTCCACCACCGAATTGTCGCGGCGGCGAAGCAGAAGCGGTTCCTGATGCTCGCGGCGTTCCGCGCGCACCTCGGCGACCTTGGATTCGACCTTCATATCGCTATCCGAGGCTACCTGGCCTAATTTTGATCCTTCGGCGGACTGGCGTGACGCTAATCCGACAGTTCGATTCGCGCCTTCCGATGCCTCCGCCTTCTCGTAATAAAACTCTGCGCTCTCTCGATCGCCCTCGATCTCCGACAAGTAGCCGACGTTGTTAATCGCGAACGGATTGTTGGGGTCCAACTCAAAGGCTTTTCGGAAGTCCTGATCGGCGTCCTTCGCGTCGTTGCGGTTCAGAGCAGAAACCCCGCGGATATTCAGCTCAGCCACCGTGCTGTCGGTCCCCGTTTGTTTTTCAAGCCGACTGCGCAGGTTTTTGGCGTTCTGCTCTGCCAACTCGTTCACCGGCTTGCCTCGCCACGAGCGGTTCAGTGTTACTACGGCTGCGGCATCGGAGTGTGTCGCTGCGGCTTGATCAAAATACCGCAGCGCCTCCTGCGACTCGCCCTCCATCTCTTTCGTCACGCCGATATTATTTAGCGTGAAAACGTCGTTGGGATTTTCTTTTAACGTGCGCTCCAGAAGAAGATCCGCCTCGGGCGCGCGGCCTTGCGAAAGCAGCCGGACCGCCTCCACATTTTCATGATTGATCTGCAAGGGCATGTCTGAAATGGCGAGTGCGTCTTTCATGGGACGGCCTTCAAACTGCTTCGCGCTGGATCGATAGACGACGGCGTCCGTAGCCTGTTTGTCGGCCAAGTCATAAAACCTGAGCGCGCGATCCACTTGTCCCTGCAATTCGGAAATGTAGCCGAGATTGTTCAGCGTGAAAGGGTCGTCGGGATCGAGAAGGTACGCTTTGTAGAAAAGAGTCTCGGCCTTTTCATAGCTGTGCTTGTGAATTTCTTCCACGCCCTCCTGATTCAATCGTTGAACAGGCGTGAGCCGGCTGTGCCGCGGCAGCGTGATCTTGATATCGCCCGCATAAGCGAAGGTCGCGCAACCCAACGAACTCAGAACTCCGACGGCAATCCATCTCTTCCAAGAAATGCCCAAACAAGAAATATTCAAGCAAGAAATACGCAAGGACATGAGCAAGGCCCCCTATGGCCGAAAATACACGCTCAAAGCGAATGTATGATGCGAAAAAGCTGCGAATGTTTGGCGAGCATTCCTTCGGTTTTTCCAATTCCATGGCTACCTTGCCGCGCCCATTGGCATCCAATTGCGGCGTCGAAAAACTTTGGCGTCACAAAGTCTTCAATGGGGGAAGTCATGGGCCGGTTCCTGACGAGTGTGGGGTTGGCGGTATTCGCCTTCAGCGCGACTGCGCTGTTTGGGCAAAACGCAGCTTCAGTACCATCGCAGAGCGCATTTTCTGCGACTGCAAGCCCTTCTTTGAATAGCGCCATTCAGCCGGTTAGCGACAACAGTAACGACGATACAAACCTTGATCCGGCGAGCCTGGTGCCTGATCTTCCGCCGCTGCCGCATGAAAAGGCCAGCCTGGTCGGCGGCACCGTCGAAAAACTGGATCGGGTGCGCGATGAACTCACAGTGCAGCCATTCGGCGGCGGCAAAATGAAGATTGCTTTCGATTCGCGGACCAGCATCTATCGCGGAGGTTCGCTGGTTACGACATCCGATCTTCACCAAGGTGACCGCGTCTATGTCGACACCATCCTCGACGGCAGTACGGTCTTTGCCCGCAACATTCATCTGAAGGGCGCGGCATCTACGGGCGAAAGTCAGGGCATTGTAGTCAGTTATCGAAGCGATAAAGGCGAACTGTTGCTGCGTGACGCGCTGTCGCCCGAGCCGCTTAAGATTCACATTTCGGAGCAGACTCGTGTCACGCGATATGGCCAGCCTGCATCCATCGGCGTTATCACCCCCGGCACTCTGGTTGCAGTTCAGTTCGGAACACAGCAGCGTGGTGACCTTGCCAGCGCAATCTCCGTGCTTGCCACACCCGGAAGCCATTTCACCTTCTCGGGCCGCGTCATCGGACTAGATCTTCGCCTCGGTGTGCTCACCATCGCTTCGTCCATCGATCACAAGACGTACGAAATTTATATCGATCCAGCAAGGGTCGTGGTCGATAGCTCGCTTCAGCCCGGAGTGGACGTCACGGCCGACGCGCGTTTCGACGGGTCGAGATACGTTGCCCAGAATCTGTCGGTGAACGCGCAGCAACGGTGATCACCGTGCACTCTGCGCCAGTACCTGGGCTAGGGATTTCGCTGTAACGCACATGGGTATTTTCCCGTAGGAGATCGACGCTGCCCTGCGTGCGCGCATCTCCATGGGGCAGGAGACAACTGTGCCGCATCCCCTCACATCAAATCTGGTCGCCATGACGTCTCGATATCAACACAAACTTGCGCTCTCTACGCCTTTGGTCCTGGGTCTTTTTTTCCTGGCAGGATGCCAGGGACTAGGAACCACGCCTTCGCCAACGCCCACACCCACCAACACCAACGTTAAGTTGACCGTCACTGGACCTACCTCCACCACGGGAACAGTCACCAGCAGTCCAAAAGGAATCAGTTGCCCCGGCACGTGCTCGGCAAGTTTCGCGTCCAGTACGAAAGTGACCTTGACCGAGCAGCCTGCGACAAATAATTTCTTCAGCGGTTGGAGCGGAGGAACCTGCTCCGGAACAGCGAGCACGTGCACTGTGACTCTGACCGCGGCGACAAGCGTCGCTGCGGCCTTTAACGGTGGTGACTCCCTGACTGTCGCCGTCACCGGTACGGGATCCGTGACTAGCAGCCCGGCAGGTATCACCTGTCCGGGAACCTGCACGGCGAGCTTCGCCTCCAATACTCAAATCACGCTCACGGAGACCCCGGGTTCTGGCCAATATTTCAGCGGATGGAGCGGCAGCAATTGCACTGGAACGGCAGCCACGTGCGCCGTAACGCTTGCGGCGAACTCGAACGTATCTGTCTCGTTCGCGGGCGGTGTAGCAATGACCGTCGCGCTTGCGGGCGCGGGCGCGGGAAGCGTGACGAGCACTCCCGCGGGCATCAATTGCTCGGCGACGACGACCACTACGTGCACGGCCAGTTTTGCGCCGAACACTCCCGTCACGCTGACGGAAACTCCGATCTCAGGCGATACGTTTGCGGGGTGGGGCGGTGGCTGTACCGGCACTGCAGGTTGCAGCGTGACGCTGAGCGCGGCGAGCAATGTAACCGCTACGTTTGGCGGATCGCTCGCGAACAATATCAATCACATTATTTTGTACGCGCAGGAAAATCGCTCATTCGATCACTATTTCGGCGCAATGCGCCAATACTGGGCGAATAACGGCATCCCCGATCAACAGTTCGACGGATTGCCGCAATTCAATCCTCCCTTCACTGCGGCCCCGCCTTCGATTCCGGGTTGCAACATTGCCGATTCTGCGACCGGTTGCACGGTTGACCCAACGAACCAAATCAGTTCGTTCCATTTCGCATCCGTCTGCAATGAGAATCAGAGTCCGTTCTGGAATGAGGCACATAACGACTGGGATTATCAAAATCCAGCCGACCAGCCGGCTGAGGTCAACTCGAGCGGCCAGCCCGATCCCCCGCTGAATGGGTTCGTCTGGACTGCGGCTTACGACGCGCGCTCAGATGGTTTCATGGACGTGATGGGTGTGCGTGCGATGGGTTATTACGACGGAACGGACTTGAATTACTACTACGCGCTGGCCTCGGACTTCGGCATATCCGACCGCTGGTTCGCGCCGGTATTGTCGCGGACACAGTTGAACCGGATGTATATCTGGGCGGCCACTTCTCATGGATACGCCTATCCGGAGTACAGCTATCCCCAGGATAGTGCACTGGCGCCGAGCACAACGATAGCTGAGGAGCTGCAAAACGCTGGCGTGAGCTGGAAGGTTTATATCAATCCCGCCGGCCTTTCTGACCCCAGCACCGGGCAGGCCTGTACGACGGATTACACCGACGCAAACGCCATTTGCATGTTGAAAGCCTACGGGTCGTATCTGGACGAATTCACGTACTTCAATACGATCCTCGCGAGCGAGGGGCAGACTCCTGATCTGCTGCAGAACATCGCGCCGATTCAGCAGTTCGCAATCGATGCCAGCAACGGCAAATTGGCATCATTCTCTTTGATTGAGCCGGCCTCGAGTGCCGGCCTCGATGAACATCCGTCCGATTCAGATAAGTACCCCGTGAACGTCCAGGACGGAGAGCAATATTCAGCTGATTACATTGTTAATCCACTGCTGAATAGTCCCAGCTGGACTGATTCAGCTTTGATCTTCACTTACGATGAGCCGGGCGGTTATTACGATCACGTTTCTCCGCAGCCCGCCACGCTTCCGGGCGACGGATTCAACTACCCAGTCGATCTCCAGTCGAGTATTGACGATATCTGCACCAAGCCTGGTCAAGTCGAAGGACAAGGAACGTGTAGTTTCGGATGGACGACGTATCGAGTGCCGGATGTTGTCATCTCCCCTTACTCGATCAAGAACTATGTCTCGCACACGGTGCGCGACACGACTTCTGTTCTTGCGATGGTAGAAGCGCGTTTCGGCCTGGCGGCGCTGACCGGACGGGATGCATCGCAGCCTAGCATGAACGAGTTCTTCGATTTCGTGAACAAGCCATGGGCGACGCCACCGACGCTGCCGACTCCCGCACTCGGGGAACCTTGTGATCAGACGCCGCCAGCGAGCTGGCAGGAGCCTCCGCTCCTGACGGTCGATGTGACCGGCACAGGATCGGTGAGCAGTACTCCGGGCAGCGGCATTGATGGTTGCACGACCGAGTGTTCGGCCACCTTCGCCAACGGGACTTTGGTGACACTGACAGCGACACCTGGAACCGGCGGGACGTTCACAGGTTGGTCGGGAGGCGGCTGCAGCGGTACCGGAACGTGCTCGATCACGATGAGTTCGTCGGTTTCTCAAACCACGGTTACGGCGGCTTTCAATCCGTGAGCATTTCGTAGGCTCCAGGCGATATCCTTCGGTTCGCGTTCCTCATGCGGACCGGGGGATTTCGCCGGTCTGTTTGCTTTTATTCCGAGGCCGACTGAAAATTAGTGCTGTTGCGGTAGATGGGATAATACCTTTCGTGAAGATTCAGCCAGCCATTGGCCTTTGCTTTGTCCTCTTCAGCGCGTGTACCTGCTTCGCCACCACTCGCCATTACTACATCGCTGCAGAAGACGTAACCTGGAGCTACGCTCCTAGCGGTCACGATCTGCTTACCGCGCGGCCGATTCCCCAACCTTGGGTTCGAAAACTGGAGTGGCCAAAGGTTCGCTACATCGCATATACGGACGACACCTTTACCAAGAAAAAGCCCCAGCCGGAGTGGCTGGGGATTCTGGGTCCGATTATTCGCGCGGAGGTGGGTGATGAAGTTGTCGTCGATTTCATAAATCGCACCAAAATGCCGCGCAACATGCATCCGCATGGCCTGCATTACGACAAGAACAATGAAGGTTCCTTCTACCTGCCGTTCGGCAAGGGCGATCGCGTGGCACCGGGGCAGAGATATGTCTATCACTGGTTCGCTGATGAAGCGAGCGGTCCCGGCCCCGCTCAGCCGAGTTCGATCGTGTGGTGGTATCACGGCCACGTCGATCCCGGAATCGAAGTCAACGCCGGATTGATCGGGCCGATTATCGTCACGGCCAAGGGCAAGGCGAATCCCGATGGTTCGCCGAAAGATGTGGACCGCGAATTCGTAACGTCATTTCAGATTTTCGACGAAAAAGGCGGCAAGCCCGACGGCCTGTTCTATGCAATCAATGGATTCATCTTCGGCAACCTTCCCGGTCTTGCCATGAAACAGGGCGAGAAAGTCCGCTGGTATCTGCTTGCCATGGGAAACCAGATCGACCTGCATACGCCACATTGGCACGGCGAAACGGTGAGCTACGAAAACCGCCACACGGATGTGGTTGAGCTTCTCCCCGGCAGCATGAAAACCGTCGATATGGTTGCGGACAATCCGGGCTCGTGGATGTACCACTGTCACGTGGAAGATCACATGGAATATGGGATGGTGGCTATCTTCACCATCGCCCCGCCCCAAACTCGCGCCTGCCCGGTGGTCGCAAGCGGCGGAGATTTCTGGAAAAATCCCCAGGCCTTAACACTCAAGATAAAAAATTCAAGCAGCAAAACCGTTTCCAACGCTAAATTCACCGCCGAAATCTTCGCGACTCCGCAGGATCTGGAGCGGCCTTACAACATGCCGTGGACGCTGACGAAGCCGATCCCACCCGGGCAGGAAGGAACGATCGAACAACCCGGCATGAACCCGCAAGCTGCGCAGGGAATTTTCGGCTGGGTATTCTTTCCTTCGCTCGTGAAATACGATGACGGATCTGTGTGGCGGCCGCAGCGCGAAGGCGAATGCTTCCACGTGATCTGGCGCGATCCCGATCATCCCGATTTGGTCGCTCTGCCGCCGCGGCAGAATGAAATCAATCCCGATTAGGGAAAGATCCTCGATTCAATTTGGGAATTTGATCATCGATCCGAATGAATTAGGACAAGTAATTCACAATCACCCCGCATTTTCCTCGGCCCTGCATACTTTCTCAAAAAACACCATACGGCTAATTGACACGCAGGTTCCTGCCCGAACGTTATCTTCCTCTCAGAATCTTTCGACTCTATGCTGACCGCAGTTCCCAGAAAGCCCAGGTCAGCAGCGGGGAAATCTCAGGCAGGCGTGCCTTCCTCGATGTGGCCAAAAAATACGTGCAAGATCCTCGGCTGTACTCCGCTCCTGAGGACCGATGCGTTTTACAGAATTCGTGTGTGTAGTGTCTCTTCTGGCTGCGTCCAGCGTTTCATGGGCAGCTTCAACCTTCATCGTTCCCACCACCACGCTAGCGGCTCAAACCGATAACAACACCAGCGCGGCCAACTCATTTTCCACGCAGACCAACGGCAATCTTGGCGCGGGAAACGTCAGCAAGGTCGACGTGCATTCACTTCTCTATTCGGGCGAAACCACGAAGGTCTACGCCCACATGATGGTGTGGTTCGGGCAATCGAACCACATGAATGTCGGCTACAGCTCTACCGACCCGAGCGAGGTTAAAAGCCAGATCGATGACATGGTAAGCCGAGGTATCGATGGCGTAGTCATCGACTGGTATGGATCCGGTACCTTCGAGGATCAAGCCACGCAGGTGGTCATGCAACAGGCAGAAGCCCATCCGGGCTTCACGTTCGCAATCATGGTAGATAAAGGCGCGATCGAGTGGGATTCGTGCTCGGGCTGCTCGCCACAGCAAGCCTTGATCAGCCAACTGCAGTATGTCGAGAAGACCTACTTCACCTCGCCGGCATACATGACGGTTGGCGGCGTGCCGGTGGTTACTAATTTTGGAATCACCGATTCCTATCCATCGATCGATTGGAGCGCGGTGAACTCTGCGCTCAGCACGCATCCGCTTTTTCTTTTTTCGAACAATAGCGGTTTCACTGAGCCTCTGACCAAAGGCAGCTATTCCTGGGTCATGCCCACCACCTCAGACTACGGAATGAGTTATCTCACCAGCTTCTACGACACGGGGATGGGTTATCAAAGCGAACAGACGGTAGGAGCGACCTATAAAGGTTTCAACGATTCGCTCGCGTCCTGGGGCTCGGGCCGTGTGATGGGGCAGCAATGCGGCCAGACCTGGCTGCAAACGTTCTCGAAGATCAATGGGCTCTATGACTCCGGAAAGCAGCTTCCAGACTTGCAGCTTGTGACCTGGAACGATTACGAAGAAGGCACCGAGATCGAATCCGGGATCGACAACTGTTTCTCTGTGTCCGGTTCAATCTCCGGAAACTCGTTGAAGTGGGAGACGAGCGGAAGCGAGAGCGCGGTCGATCACTACACGGTTTACATCAGCACCGATGGTCAGAATTTGATGGACTTGTCCGACCTGGCCACGGGAAACTCTTCACTGAATCTATGCGGTTTCCCGATTCCCAACGGCAGCTATAAGATGTTCGTCCAGGCTGTCGGCAAGCCGAGCATGGCGAACCGCATCACTGCGTCCATCAGCTACAACTCGACCTGCCCAGTCTCAACTCCGGCAACGGCAACTGTTTCTTTCAGCGCCGCTCCATCGTCTTTGACAATTTCTGCCGGTCAGTCAGGAAACCTCACGGTCGTCGCCCAGCCCCAGTCCGGGGCGTTCAACGACGCGATCTCGCTCTCCTGCAGCGGGCTGCCTAGCGGCCTGACTTGCGCCTTCTCGCCCGCCTCCATTACTCCCGGCGCCAGCACTGCCAGTTCCACGCTGACCATTTCCTCCGCTTCCGTTACGTCCCGAAACGTGCCGCAGGGGAAACGATTTCCAATTTACTTTGCCTGGCTCTTGCCCTTCGGCCTCGTCAGCCTTGCTTTTGGCAAGAACCTGCCACGCGGGCGTGGGCTGCAATTGCTCGCCATCTGTGCTCTCGTCAGCGTTGGAATGGTTGCCAGTTCTTGCGGAGGTGGGGGAAGCAAGCCTGTTACCCAAAATCCCCCAGTCACTTCGCCCAGTTCGCCCTCGACGAGCAGCAGTTATACGGTCACCATTGTCGGGAGCTCCGCTTCCAATGCGTTGTCCACGACCGTCAACGTTGTCGTTCAATAGGCTCGTGCGGCGCGTGTCACGTAATGCAGGCTGAATCGCAGAACGCTGAACCCATCCCAGCGAGTTCCGCGTCATCAGCCTCAACATGAGTGACTGCGAGGGAACCCAGCCTGGCATTCGGCGAAATCTTGTGATTTGCCGCAGGGCTTCGGTTCTCTGCTCCAATTCGAAGTGGCGCAGATACTTCTGCACGATGGTCGGCATGGTCATGCGCAGCGCTGCAGCGAAGTTCTGCGCTCCCATTTCGCGCTGCCTCTCGGTGTTTGTGAGCAGTTGGATCAGGCACCGCGCAAGATCCTGCGCATCTCCCGGCTGATAAAAATCGAGCGCGAGTTCCTCCCCGGCTGCCATCTGCCGGAAGTCGGGAATGTCCGCGGAGACGATGGGCACACCGTAGGCGCAGGCCAAGTGTGCGACACCGCTGCATCCGGTGGATGACGAATAGGGCATTACCGCGACCGACGAGGACTGAAACAGATCGGGCAGTTGATCCTCATGAACGTAGCCGGTGAACTCGATCGAGGAGCTCGCATGTTTTTTTCTCATCGACTCCACGTAGCCGTGAGCTTGGGGATGATCGCCTCCTGCGACCACCAATTTCGCATTCGGCAGTTCGGCCCCGATCGTCTTGAAAGCTTCGATCATTAACTCCAGGCGTTTGTACGTTCCCCATTTCCCGAAGGCAAGAATGCGATGCTCGGGATTACCCCGGCGCGAAAAATCGGGAAACTCGGGCCTTCGCGCGAGAACGCCATGCGAGCGCAGGTGAACATTATCGCGCCCATACTTGTCGTGAAGGATTTTGCGGTATCCGGGCATGAGCACAGAGACTGAGTTTGAGAGCAGCAGCATTCTGGTAGCGAACGAGCCTGCTATGCGGTACAGGCCCGCGTGGCGAACGCCCGCGTCTTTCAGATCCACCGTGTCCATCAGGTGGTGCAAGGTCACGTGCGTGTAGCGGCCGCCCAGGCGAGCCATGAGTGGGGTGAGCAAGCCCAGAAATGCGTTGAGCGGGTTGCGGCCGAATGTGCTGAACAGCAGGTTGAACCAGACCACGTCCGGTTTCAGGCGATGTAGAGTTTTCAGGATTCGCGCGGCGCTGGTTGGGTTGTCGAAAGACCAGCAACGCTGCACACTGAAGCCGTCCAGCTCTGGCTCCGGTGACACGATCTGATCCGCGAGAATTGTCAGGCTGACAAACGGATTTCGCCGCAACTCTTCGGCAATGTGAAGCCCATATTCGCTGAGCCCGCCCTGGCTCGGCGGAAAAGTGGTGACAAGGCAGATTTTCATCCGGTCGGCGCCCTCGGAGCTACTCTTAACGCCTTGGATTCGATGACTTCGCTGTGGGATATGTTGCTGTAGTGTTACAGGAAAACGCTCGAATTGAGATGCATGCGAACTATTTTGCAGTTTCGCTGCAAAAGTCCGGCCCGGTGGAACCCTCCTTCGCGTCGGGCTGGGCTCGCAGGAACTCCTGTTGAATTCTGATTTTCGCGGCATCGATAGACAGCGGCTCAATGACGGCGATGTTGCGAGAAAATCGCGCCAGGGAGAGATAGGCCTCGCGGTTACTGCGCAGAAATTCCAGCGGATACTCCGGCTTTCTCGCCCGCGCCGCTTCCGGATCGGCATCGACAATATAGGCGACGTCCGGCTTCGGCACGATTTTCAACATCGCCCAAATGAAGGCTCTCGCCGGCCATCGCTTGAGTGGAAGGTTGGCGAGTTCGTCGTAGATGTAGCGATCGAAGATGACTACGTCGAAGTTGCTTCTGCGCGCCTGTACAACCGTCCGGCAAAGATTGATGGCGTCCGCAAAATAGAGAAAGAAGCGTGCTGCGATGACCGGCCAAGAGGTCACATTCTTGTCGCGACGCTCCAAAGGCTTTTCAGGACTGCCGACTCCCTCATCTCCCTTGAACGCAGCATGGCTCATCGCCTCCCGGAACCGGGAACCAACAACGATGTCATCCCAAAAAGTTAGAAGTCTGGTGGTATGCCCGGTCTCGCGCAGCCAGGTTTCGAGCGCAGAAATCTGCGTGCTCTTCCCCGCCCCATCGATACCGGAAAACGAGACAATCTTGGCTGTCATTCGCTCGCTCTGTCAGAAGCTAGATTCTCAGTGCGCGCCCGGCGGTTTGCTGCCGGTCGCTTCGCTCAGCGCGACCACCGTACCTACGGCCGCGGCCACACCGATAATCGCGCCAACTTTGATCACGATCGTTCGGACACGGCGCTGCTTGGCCGGGGCAATCGCCGCGCCCGCAGGTTGCGAGGCCGCAATTCCGGTTGTATCCGGAGCCTCTGCCGTTGCGGTGCCAACTGGCTTTTGCGGCGCGGTCTGAGCCGAAGAACTTGTTGCATTGCTGCTCTGCTCCGCGTTTGCCACTGGCGCCGTGCCTTGTTGCTGCGCCGGGGCTTCCATTTTCGCGAGTGTCGCTCCCGGGCTGTCCGGAAGGTCGCTATCCGCGGTTGACTCGGAAACACGGCTGCTGGAAACTGCCGTAGCTTGCTGAGCCGCAGCTCGCAACGCTAGTCCAGGAAGCGTCAGCGCACACGCGCAACCGATCGCAATATATAGGAACTGCCTTTTCCAAGTTTGCATCGCCACCCCCGGCGCGCAATATGAATTTGTTTAGCTGGCTTTCGCCTCTCCGAACCGGTAATCCGCCGAATACCACGGAAGCGTCTGTGGAGTTTCGGGCTGTGCAACCGCGTGAAAACTGCGCGTCGCTTCTTCGACCGTGTCAAAAATTTCAAACAGACGGTCGACTCGCATCAGTTCGAGAATCGCGACGGGCGCCGGCAAAACCGCTGCCAGCTTTACATCTCCATCACGCTTCATGGCCTCTTCAATGCAATGCAAGAGGATTTCGATTCCCGCGCTGTCTACGTGCTGCAACTGGGAGCAATCCAAAACAATGCGCGGACGATCGGTTTCGAGCAGCGGCTGTAACTCCTGAAAAAACGCCTGGCCCTCAAGATTGTTGAGAGATCCAGGTACCTCCATCACTACCACCGGGTAACTCGGATTCATAGCCTCACCCCTGAATTAGGTTGGCGCCCAACTGCCATGTCTCGGGCGCCGTTTCGGGTTTTATTTTGGATACAACAGGTTGCACCACGCGCTCTCGACTTTCACTGCGATCCTTGCCTTCTTCCTTCGCCAGCATGCTGTTGAATCGCATTACATTAGGATCTGCAATTTCCAGCAGAACATCGTGCTTCAAACTCACTAACTTATTTCCGCTGGCAACCGCATGGCGGACGTCAAGCCAGATTCCCACGCGAGTGTTTGCGAGAATGGAACTGTCTTCGACGATGGTTCCGAAATCGATGCAGCAGTCTCGTTCAACGCTGCTGCAGCGCGTCACCAGCGCATCTTCCCGCACTTTGCTGTTACAGCCGATGTAGGCGGGAGCGACAATCCGCGCGCGGCGGTCGATCTCCGCGCCTTCATCCACCCAGATTCCCGGCCTCACTTCCTGGCCAGAGGGGCGCATAGCGCAAACGCCTCCTAAAGAATCCGCGATGATTGCCCGCAAATCGCCAGGATGCAGTAAGCGGCGGACATATCCGGCGATGAAATAGGAAGCGGCGTCTCCGTCCGACGCACCCATCTTCTCCAGATCAAACCGCGAATATCTGTCGCAATCGACCACCCACAAATCCAGCGGTCCTTCATGGTCGAAAGCGCGTGTTATTCCTTTTTTGGCTTCGCGATGAAAGTAGACGAAATCCAGTAGGTCCGTCTCCGCGTATACATTTTCTGCAAGAACGAACGCGTGCTCGATTCCCTCCTCGGCATAGCGATTGAGAACCTCGTTAACCGCCGAGCCGGGATCGTCCACGAATTTAACTTTCACCTGGTCGAGGCGGTTCGCGATGGAGGGACAATTCCGGACTATATCCTTCGACGTCAGCAGAGTGACCTTCCCCACTCCGGCATCTCGAAGGTGATCAATCGTGCGTTCCACCATCGGACGCCCCATGACATCGACGCAACCCAACGGCTGAACGACCAATGGTTTCTGTTGGCCGTCCTTTCCGGCGTAAACACCGGTTTCTCTTTCCACTGTCAGTACGACAACCGCTCCTAACCCCACAGCCTCAGTCCTTTCTCACCCCAAGTCCGAATTTGCGAAGTCGTTCTCACGTTTTCTGCCACTCAGGCAGCGGTTGAGAACTGCTCAGGGTTCAGGTCGGAAGAGCCGTCATTGATGGAATGGTTGACGCTGCGACGCACTTTCCGCTTGGGGAAGAGCAGATCGCGCATCTTCATCTTTGCTTTGTGAAGTTGAGATTTCGAATTACCTACGGAGCAGTCGAGCATCCTGGCGATTTCATGATGCTGATAGCCTTCGACCTCGTGCAGTGCGAAAATCTGCCGGCATCCTTCCGGAAGCTCCTGCATGGCGCGCCGCAGCGCGATGCGGTCAATAGCGCCGCTCAGGCGAAGATCCGCCCGACCCACGTCACGCTTCAGCGATGGGGACTCGGTGGAAACCGGTTCATCGAGCGACACCAGCGGCGGCGCCTTGCGGCGGCGCAGCTTCATCAGCACCGTGTTGACCGCTACGCGATACAGCCAGGTGGAGAATGCGGAATCGCCACGAAACGAGCCTACGCAACGGAACACTTGCAGGAATGCCTCCTGGGTCAAGTCCTCGGCTTCGGCAATGTCTTTTGTCATCAGCAGGCAAACGGAGTACACGCGCTTTTTGTGCGTCTGGAAGAGCGTGGCAAACGCCTGCTCATCTCCGCGCTGTGCGCGCAAAACAAGACTGCGTTCGGTTTCGGCCGGAGTGCTTTGCTGGCTGGCCGGAATCATGTCGGTTGCTGTCGCGGAAATCACGCAAGTCGCCACTGTTAGTCTCCTTCGATCGGAACTGAAGCGCTGGGTCTGGGTTGCTCTCGAAGAGTACGAAAGCTCTCAGCTTCCAAAAAGAGAGTAGCGGCACAACGACTTTGGTCCCATCAGGGTGCTCCTGTAATTGAAACTGAGACTTGCTGTACAAGGTTTTTGCTCCAAATCCCTAGAACTAACTATTTTGATTAGGGGTCGGAACTTTGTGCGGGTGAATGTGTTAGCAGCGTGCGGCAAAAGAAAACGAGAGGAAAAAAATTGCGCGGGACGGGTGACTTGCCCCGCGCCAGATGCACTCAACGCTTAGAGGAATTTCTTATCCGCGTCCTAATACAGACGGAATCCGACTTCAACGCTGATCTGTACGTTCACCGCATGACCATCTTTCATCGCCGGCTGGAACTTCCACTGCTTGACGGCTGAGATCGCTTTGGCATCGAGCCCATAGCCCAGCCCGCGCACCACGCGTATGTCGCGCGGATTCCCTTGATCGTCCACGATTAGCCACAGAATGCAGGTGCCTTGGGCTTTGGCATTGCGCGCTTCTTCGGTGTACTCGGGATCAGGAGTGTTCACGGGTGTAGGCGCCGAAATGCCTCCGCCCACCTTATATACGCCGCCACCGATTCCGCCGCCGCTGCCGGCGCCCACGCCCGGCCCATGACCAACGCCCACGCCTCCGCCTGCTCCTGTTCCGATTCCGCCACCAGATCCAGTTCCATTTGACGGAGGAGCCGAAGGCATCGCTGCAACCGTGGGAGCGCCCAGGTTCAGCATGTGGTTATCGGCCATATGGACCTGCGGAGGAACTACAACCGTAGGTTCGACGGCCAATTTCGGGTGTGGATTGTGAATAACGATTTGCGGAGGTGTGAACTGTTGCAAAGCAGTTTTTGGAAGCCGCCCCTTGGTTGGAGCGACTATATCGTGATCGCCGCCACCGCCGCCGCCGCTGACAACTTTCGTCGCAACCGGCAGAGCGTAACTGTCAGGAGATGGCGCAATTAACGTCACCACTTCGCGCTCCTGCGCCTTCTGCACTACTTCATGCCCGAAGAGTCCGGCGCTCAAAATGAGCCCAAGTACAATAACGTGAGCCACCGCGGATCCGACAAGACCGTTGGAACGATAGTTGTTGAACTGTCCCCAGATGGCATCAGGTCCCATAGGTTTCTGGGAGCGAGTACGTACATTTGGGGAAACCGGACGCAAGTCGCGCCTACCATAGGGACGATCCATTACTGCAGACGAAGCCGGTGTGGAACCGAGCCCATGGGCGGAGAAATGAGAACTTTGATTCGGCATCGGTGCTCCTAATGAAACTGCTGCTCGCAGGTGATAAAAATCATTCGAAAGTTAACTTCTGAAAGTCCCTGCCGAGAACAAAAACTTCCAAAGGGCGAACGACGGGAGCCAAGCTCCCATCGTCCTCCAAACAGTTTCTAAAGGCGCCCGGCCAGAACCAGCACCAATAGAATGACCACGACCAAACCCAAGCCACCGCTCGGGTAATAACCCCAGGATCGGCTGTAAGGCCATGTCGGCAGCGCGCCCAACAGCAACAGAACCAGAATGATAAGCAGAATCGTTGACATTCCATCCCCTCCGACCTTGTATTTGGTTTCCTGCGGCAGGGACAAAGTTGGCCCCTGCTTGCAGTAATTAGTTCACTACTGTGTTACCGGCTGGCCGTTTCGGTGCCAGCGCTGCTGTTCTCAAGCTTTGCATGGTCCTTGGCCTGTACCGAATATTTGCGTATAGCCGCAAGGAATGTATGGCTCCCTGCGCGGGCCCGAACTTTCCCAGAGAGAATCTCCGAGAACGGTACAAAATGCCCATACAGTAACCTGGTCTCGTCTTTGTCCTGGGTAATCGCAGAGCCGTTCAAATCAACTCCGGCAAACACGCCTCGCGCACGTGAATATGTGAGAACCTCGGCCTTCATCTTCCAGTCTGTATCGGCGCCGGCATCACGGCCCACCGGACCCGCAGCAGCAGAGGCATCGGCCCCCAGCTTGAATTTGCTGGAAAGCAAATGTTGCATGCCGTCGTCATTGGTTACGATCATCACCAAATCGACCGCCTGACCACCCAGCTGCAAACCCCAGCTGCCGCCGGTGATTGTGATCGGCGCGGGCGCGCTCCACGTTCCATTAGCGGTACGGCAAGTCGCTACACCCTTACCGTGGCTGCCTCCGAACCCGACGGCGATTTTCACCATGGAGGGAATCACCGCCACGCACTTGGCATCGTGCATAACTTTGTCGGGAATTGCCTTATCCGGAGTCGCCATAATTTCATCCAAAACTTTGGCGGAAGCATCCAGGCGCTTGTCGATATCCGACTGGTCCTTGTCGTCGGCTGACCACGCCACGGTGCTCAAAAGCAAAATCATCCCTGCACCGAGCACTAGTAGACAGCTCGGCAATGTACGTCCCAATCTCGTCATAGCAAACCTCTTCCGTGCTCGAAGCGAGCAACTTTGAGTAAATTCCTACGCGTTAAAAAGTACCTTCCCCATAGGCTCCGTTCCATCCGGTTCAGTCTGTAAAGGCGGGGGAATGCGTCGGCGGAGGCTCTCGAAATCAATCGGAAACCCTAGGAGTTCTTAGATGGGATTACGCCGGCGTTTAAGGTAAATCGGGTATGGCAGGCGATAGAGAGCAAGAATTGGGTAAATATTTTGCAAAGCATCCGGCTGTCGAACGCGGATTATGCTCCTGACTTTGCTTTTTTCACTTCCTCTGTCAGCGGCGGGACGATATCGAAAAGATTGCCGACAACTGCATAATCCGCGATCTCAAAAATCGGCGCTTCCGAATCTTTGTTGACGGCAATGATCGTGCGCGAGCCTTTCATGCCAACAATGTGCTGAATCGCTCCGCTGATGCCGAGAGCAAGGTAAAGTTTCGGCGCGACAGTTTGTCCCGAAGATCCGATCTGCCGGTCCATCGGCAGCCAGCCCGAATCGCAGATGGGACGCGATGCCGCAAGATCGGCGCCGAGCGCGTCTGCAAGTTGCCTGGCAATCTCGATATTTTTCTGCTCCTTGATGCCGCGCCCAACGGCTACGATTACTTCTGCCTGCGTGAGATCGACTGCTTGTTTCGCTTCCTTGAAAATTTCCTGAGGCTTATTGCGAATGAGAGTTTCGGGGATATCGACGCTGACGGTTTCAACCGCCGCTACGCTTGCTCCGTCCTGCGCCTGATCTCCGCGAAATGCTCCGTTCTGAAATGTGGCGAACCATGGCCCCTCGCCGCCGAAGCTGACATCGGCCGCGAGCTTGCCTTGAAACATTTGCCGGGTGAAAACGAGCTTATTGTTTTCGTACTTGAAGCCGATGCAATCGCTGATCACCGCACGCCCCATCGCGGTCGCGAGTTTTGGGATAAAGTCACGCACCTGATAGGTGTGCGGCATTAAAACGAGCTTCGGCGGCTTTGCCGTTAATAGCTGTTGGAGGCCTGCGGAAAATGCGTCGGGAGTGTAGGGCTCGAGCTTCGCCGACTCCACCGCGTAAACCTTTCCAACTTTCTTGGCCGCAACTTCGCCGGCGATAGCGGATGCGTTTGCCCCCGCGACAGCCGCTTCCACGGGCCAGCCCGTCGCTGCGGAGATGGCCTGTCCGGCGGCAACCGTTTCCCACGAAACTCGATTCAACTTGCCTTCGCGTTGTTCGACAACTACGAGAATGGTGTCGGGCATAAAGTCAGCTTTAACCTTTTTCTTTCTCAGAACGGCTGCAAAGAGCGCGCCGAAGCCGGCGGGATGCCGGCGCTATGCATCGTGCGTCACAGCACGCGCAGCTCGTTGCGCAGCTTGTCCACAATTTTCTTCGCGATTTCCGCGGGTGCTCCCTCAATGCGCTCCGTCTTCTTCGTCTTCTGCGGAATGTACAGGCGCTCGATTTTCTGGAGATTCTCGCCAATCGCCGATTGCACTTCGGCCAGCGTCACCTTCCGCAGAGGCTTGTTCTTCGCCTGCTTGATTCCAATCAGCGTCGCATACCGCAACTTGTTAATGCCTGATTGAATCGTCAGCACTGCGGGCAGCGGCATATCGACAAACTGAAAATATCCGGCTTCCAGTTCGCGCTTTACGCGGATTCCGCCGTCGTTTTTTTCAATCTGCATGATGATCGTGGCGTGCGGCCAACCCAGCAATTCCGCGAGAATGACGCCTGTTTGCGCATAGCCATAATCGTCGGACTGGAGCCCGGTGAAAATCAGATCGAACTTCTCGTCCTTAATCGCGGCTGCAATCGCTTTGGCTGTATTTAATGCATCGAGCCCGACAAATGCGTTGTCTTCCAGATGAATCGCCCGATCCGCGCCCTTAGCAAGAGCTTCACGCAACACCTGCTGTGCGCGAGCCGGGCCGGACGTGATCACCACAACTTCGCCCGTATGCTTTTCCTTCTGCCGCAGGGCTTCTTCCAGCGCGTAGGCATCAGGCTCGTTCACTTCATACGAAACATCTTCGCGAATCCACGTGCCATTCTCATTCAGCTTGAGCGGCGCATCCTTCTGCGGCACCTGCTTCATGCAAACCAGAATCTTCACACCACCTCCTTAATTCTTGCAGCCTTTCGAAGCCAAACGGGTAAGTATAAATCACGGGCAAATCACGCCGCTTCCCCGGAAAAATCCTTTGCAGTAAAATAAGGGTGTCTCCTATGTCTGAACGCACCTTCACTCTCGAAGAAGCCCAATCGCTCTTATCCGTACTCGAGTCGTTGCTCCGCACCGCGCTCGATGGCAAAAAGCTGATGGAAGAAGTCGAAGCCGAGCAACAGGCGCTCGCACACCGCATCTTTCTTAACGGCGGCACCCGCGTCGATGTAGTCACCGTGGCCAGACGCAAGGCCGAGCGTGGACGTGCTGAACAGCGCGCGAAAGATGCGCTAGCCGAGATCGATTCCATCGGTGTTCAAGTGAAAGACCTCGACATTGGCCTGCTGGATTTTCCCTGCGAAGTGAATGGTGAAGTGGTCCTGCTCTGCTGGAAGATGGGCGAGAAATCGATCACGCACTGGCACGGAGTCTCGGAAGGATTCGCCGGCCGCAAGCGGATTGACGAGCGCATCGCGCGCACGAAGAAAGCGAACTAGCCTCACTTCTCCGCCGCATAGCTCCAACTTCTGCATTCCCAACAGCTTGCCGTCTCAGCAACATTGGCCGCATTTCCGTGTTTGACCCACCAGTAGATTTCAAAGCTGAATTGCCGAAAGCGCCCATTTGGCGCTGCAATTCATGAAGCAAATTCGCCCGTTTGGCGCTGCCTTGGGCAAGCCCAGCGGGCCTGAGGGACATGATGAAAATTCACCGTTCAGTGCGTTTTCTCAGTTTCGCGCTTCTGCTGCTGATTATTCCCGCTGCGTTGTCTTCTCCATCTTCCGCGCAGATTGGGGTCGGAATTTCTGTGCGCATAGGCCCTCCCGCGCTGCCGGTCTACGAGCAGCCTTTTTGCCCCGGTCCTGGATATCTGTGGACTCCCGGCTATTGGGCATGGGGCGACGATGATGGCTACTACTGGGTCCCAGGCACATGGGTGGTTGCGCCGGTCGGCATGCTGTGGACTCCCGGTTATTGGGGCTGGGGCGGCGGCTTGTACGCGTGGCATCCCGGCTATTGGGGACCGCACGTCGGATTTTATGGCGGCATTAACTACGGCTTCGGCTACGGCGGCGTCGGCTTCTTCGGCGGCGAGTGGCGCGGCGGTGCGTTTTTCTACAACACCTCAGTCGTTCGCGTCGATACCGTTCACGTCACGAATGTCTATGTGAATCGCACCGTCGTCGTAAACAACGAATCGCACGTTGCATTCAACGGCGGCGAAGGCGGGGTTGTTGCGCGTCCCACCCCTGCGGAAGAAGCGGTGGATCGTGAGCCGCACCAGGCTGCGCTGGCGGCGCAAACGCAGCAAGAGCACGCGGCCAGCATGAACCGCGCGAATTTCGCCTCGGAAAACCACGGCGCACCTGCAGTGGCGGCTACGGCTAGCCCTGGCGAATTCAGCGGGCATGGCGTAGTTGCAGCCCGGTCGGCAGGAGCGTACCATGCGCCTGCGGTTTCACCGCGTGAAGCTCGGGCTACGCCGGCGGAGGCGAATCGCGCCAACACAGCGAGTCGGCCGTTCACACCGCCTTCGCGTAACGAGAACGCCACGCGGCCGGGGAACACTCGTCCGCAGAACCAGTCGCGCCCTGCGAATACCCGGCCGCAGGAGAAACGTCAGAGCGCGCCGAAGCAAAACGCTCCGAAAGAAGAAAACCGCGGCAAGGCACGGTAACAGGGAATAATCCGCTGTAATCGCGCGGCCGGGACTGATTCCTAGTCCTGGCCTTTTTTCTCTGTTTTCTTCTTCTTTTTTCTTCGGCGGATCCAAATCGATCTCGCGTCGCATACCGCGGTCCCTGTATCTCTCGCTGGATGAAAATGCAGGGAATCCCGCAAAAACAACTTATTGGTTTGCATTTGACTCCAAGACCTGTGCATTGTGTAAAGAAATGTTTTCGGGCCAATGTTGGGCTTGAGTTCAGTTGCTTTGAAATCGCCTGCATGATGGCGTCATCACATTCGGTGGCACAGCTTACCGAAAATGACCCACAGGAAAAGGAAACAAAATGAGACCGCATCGTGTGTTAAGTCTTCTCCCTATAGCAATCCTGCTGCTTGTGGTTACGGCGGCATTCTCCACTCCTTCCGCAGCGCAAATTGGAATCGGCATCTCGGTACAGATTGGGCCGCCCGCGCTGCCCGTTTATGCGCAACCACCATGCCCTGACACCGGTTATATGTGGACACCTGGCTATTGGTCCTGGGATGACGACGACGGTTATTACTGGGTTCCGGGAACATGGGTGGAAGCGCCCGAGCCTGGCTTGCTTTGGACCCCGGGCTGGTGGGGATGGAATAACGGCATGTATATGTGGAATACCGGCTACTGGGGACCCACGGTCGGCTTCTATGGCGGGATCAACTACGGTTTCGGTTACGGCGGCAATGGCTTCGGAGGCGGCGAGTGGCGCGGCGGAACGTTCTTCTATAACTCCGCTGTCACAAATGTGAGCACGACGACGATCAGGAATGTCTATGTGAACAAAACCGTGATCGTGAACAACAGCTCACACGTTGCTTTCAACGGCGGACAAGGCGGTGTGCGAGTTCGTCCGACGGCCGCACAGGAAACCTACATGCACCAGACGCATCGGCCTCCAGTGGCCGCGCAGACGGAAAATGCGCATGCTGCCAGCCAGAATAAAGCGTTGTTTGCCTCCAACAATCACGGACGGCCGGCAGTGGCTGCTACCGCGAGGCCCGGCGAATTTAGCGGGCGAGGCGTAGTCGCCGCGCGCGCTGCAGGCGGGACTTACCGCGCTCCGAAAATGACGCCGAAGGAAGCGCGCGCACCAGCAAATCGCGGTGCTGAAAACAAGACGGCAGAAGGTCGGCCGGCAGAGAACCGACCGGCTGCAGCTCCTCGCGGAAAAGCCGAGAGCAAGCCCGCGCCAGCCGCTCACAAGGCAGAGCCGCGCAACACTACACGTCCGGCCACTGAATCCCGGCCTGCGGAAACTCACGCGACAAAACCCGCTATGAAGCCCGCTCCGCGCGCAACCGAGCCGAAGGAAAGCACGGCGCGCAACGAGGCCGCGCGTCCTGAGCCAAAACCGCGGACGGAAGCTGCACCCAAGCCAGCTCCCAAAGCTCACGCGACACCGAAACCGGCCAACGAGGCTGCTCCAAAACATGAAGCTGCGCCGAAGGAAAACACTCCGCGAGCCAGCGCAAAACCTTCTCCGGCTGCTAAGCCTGCAAGAGAAGCTAAGCCTATGAAGGAATCTGAACCGAAGATGGCGAGGGCCTCCGCTCCCAAGCCGGCAAAGGAGCCCGCCGCAAGACATGAAAGTGCGCCGAAAGCCAGCAACCCGAAACCGAGCGAGCCAAAGGCGAGCGCCCACCCGGCGCCCAAGCCGGCTCCGGAAAAGCGCGAAGCCGCTCCCAAGGAGCACAAAGGCTGAAGGCGCTTAAGGCTTAAGAACATCGTTGGGTTCATGGGCCAGCGCTTCTGCCGCGCTGGCCATTTTCTTTGCAAGCTGGCCGATTCTG
>DASXEG010000120.1:0-33103 GCA_036490235.1 Candidatus Sulfotelmatobacter sp.
GATGGCCGAACGTGCGTATCCTGAGTCAGCGTCTCAACCCCGCGCGGTAGCCGGATTTCCCGCGCCGCATATCCCTCCAGTTCGAACACCTCGGTCGAAACCGGCGCGATCTCCCCACTCAAAAAACACGCCTTCTGCGCCGCAATCGCGCGCGCAAAACTTTCAGCCGCAAATTCATCGACCTCCTGGCGCCCGATCCCATATTTTTTCGCCAGATTCTCCGCCGTCCCTCCCATCGTCGTGTTCGGGCACGGATCGAGCAACGCTTCCCACAAAAAATCCTTGAACTCCACCTGACCCATGCGAAATCCGCCGCGATGCGTGTACGCTGCAATCGGATTCCGTGACATCGATTCCGTTCCCACCACCAGCGCCAGATTCGCCTTCCCCAATTTGATATTGTCCGCCGCCTGCAGAATTGCCTCGAGCCCCGTCCCGCACACCCGTTGCACAAGATGCGCAGGCACCTCGACCGGAACGCCCGAGTAGAGCCCGATGTGGCGCGGCAACACGTACGCATCAAACGAGGCCTGCGCCATGTTCCCGGCAACGACGATGTCAACATCACCCGGCGCCATCTGCGTTCGCCGGAAAATCTCACGAGCTGCTTTGATCCCAAGATCGGTCGGCGATACCAACCCCAGCGCAGTGTTGTACTCGATAAAAGGAGTACGCACGCCATCGAGCAGAAACACATCCTCGTAGCGCGAAAGCAACGCTCTGGAACTTGAACTCATATCGCCATTTTTCCCGCTGGAATCGCCTGCGCGCCAACCACGCGTGGCAACACCGTCGCCAACCGCTCCGCTGGAACCACCGCCTCCACCTTGCGGCCAATCTCATGTTTCGCAGAACGCGGCGCAGGCGCTCCATAACGCGCCCGGTGTCGCGTACACCACGCCGACATCGCCTTCAGAATCGGTTTCAAACTCTCCCCGTGCCGCGTAAGCGAGTACTCCACGCGCGGCGGCACCTCGGCATAAACCTTCCGCGAGATGATGCCATCGTGCTCCAATTCCCTTAGATGCTGCGTAAGCATCTTTTTCGTCAAGCCGGGAATCAGCCTCTGCAGCTCGCAAAAGCGCCGCGTGTGGCCTTCGAGGTGGAACAGCAATGACGGCTTCCACTTTCCTCCAATAATCGACGCAGTCAATTTCACAGGGCAAGTCGCATGATCCATAAGGTGGTCCTCAGATATCAGGCTAACGTGAGGGCGAATCTCTCACCTAAGACGAGATTATCGTTCACTGCAAAGAAAAGCTCCGCGGAGTGAAAGCGCCCAAGTCAATCGACTTCCAGTCGAAAATTCCAAAAACTCCTGCGGGAAAATTCGGTCGCAAAACCATGCGCAAAAAGTTTTGGGCGAACACGGACCGGGCAGTGCCTTAATGCAACCATACCAAATACACCCAATCGAACCGCTGCCTTCAGGATTCTCGGACTGAGTGTGGATGGCGCCGATCCCCTCGCTGTCTCTTAAGAATTTTCCAAAGCCAGACTGCGTGGCGGAGAGGGAGGGATTCGAACCCCCGGTACCCTTTCGGGCACGCCGGTTTTCAAGACCGGTGCCATCAACCACTCGGCCACCTCTCCGCGTTCCTACAATCAATAACTTACAACATCGGCCCTCTTTTCTATTGCATTTTCCGTTGCATATTCCAAAAAGTTACCACTGTACCCAGGCATCACGTCACGGGCGCAGAACTGGATTGTGTCGGCCATAGACTAGAGCGGAGGGACGTTAATGAAAAACCTAGAGCTGACTTTCATCTTGTTCATTGTGTTGGCAGCATCTGCGGCGGGCCAAGATATTCAACACGCCCCTAGCGTTGAACAGTGCCGTGCTGACAACCGTTTGTGGCGCTCTTTGGACGACCGATCAAACGGTTTTAACGAGTTCACGACCCGCCAACTCATGGGCATGGCTGGCGAAATGCAACGCTGTGCAGCCGTTGATCCTCGTTTCGGCGATCCTGACGGAGGCGGAGATACTTACTGGAACATGTCCATGGAACTGCACAGTGCAGTTTTCGGCCGCTATATGCACTTTGTAAACCGTCACGGCCTCGGTCCGCAGTTCGATGAAGAAGACGCGAAGGGCGCACGCTAATCGCGTGATCGCGAAACGGGCCGAATCCGCACGATTCAATTTCCCGTTGCATAATCGTTGCATATTACTGCGCCGCGAGAGGACAATAGCGCCGTCATTGTCCACTAATGTCCGCTGAAGGCCGTTGATTCCACGTACTTTGCCATCAACCACTCGGCCACCTCTCCGATCCAGTTTTATTTTTACTACAAAATGAGATCGGGACGGTGGATTTCCATTCTTCTTTTGCGCAGTGTTACCATATCCTACTTCTGCGCCGCGTCAGCACGAATTTGCCATGTCGAAAAGTTCAGTAGCTTCTCCTCGCGTTGTCTGTATAGAAGATTTCCGCCCTCTTGCTCAGCAGCGGGTCCCAAGATCCGTATTCGACTATCTGGATGGCGGCGCCGAGGGCGAGGTGACATTGCGCGAGAATTGCCGCGTGTTCAACGATGTCACATTCCGCCCTCGGCATGCCGTCGTTGTTAAGAAGTGCAGCTTGCGTAAACGTGTGCTGGGCTTCGATCTTCAGCTTCCATTCCTGCTCGCACCCGTGGGGTACAGCCGGCTGATGCATCCGGGCGGTGAGGTTGCCGCGGCGCGAGCGGCCGGGAAAGCGGGCACGGGTTACATTCTCTCGACGATTTCCGGACATAAGCTTGAGGATGTGAGGGCGGGCTCGCCGGGGCCGGTTTTCTATCAGCTTTACCTGATGGGTGGTCGCGGGGCGGCGGAGGCGGCGATTGACCGGGCGCGCACCGCAGGATTTTCAGGGTTGGTGGTGACGATCGATACGCCGGTCTCAGGAATCCGCGAGCGCGATTATCGCAATGGTATGAAGGAACTGATCAGTGGCGGCCCTCTCGACAAGCTGCCGTTTCTTCCGCAGATATTGTCGCGCCCGGGATGGCTGAAAAATTATCTACTCGATGGAGGACTGCCGGGTCTGCCGAATGTGATCGTTCCAGGGAAGGGTGAGTTGCCCTTGGTCGACATCAACGCGGCCCTGGCGGAGTCGGCTGTAACCTGGGCGGACCTGACTTGGATTCGGAAACATTGGGGTGGACCGCTCGTAGTAAAGGGGGTGTTGACGGCCGACGATGCCCGGCGATCGATTGATGAAGGAGCAGCGGCAATCTCGGTTTCGAATCACGGCGGGCGACAGCTTGATGGCGTGCCGGCTTCATTGCGGGCTCTTCCTGAAGTAGTGAAGGCGGTGAGCGGACAGATTGAAGTGTGGATGGACGGTGGCATCCGGCGTGGAACCGATATCGTTAAAGCCCTCTGTCTGGGAGCAAGCGCTGTTTTGTGCGGGCGCGCCTATGCATACGGATTGGCGGCAGCGGGAGAAGATGGAGTCGATCGCGCAGTTGAAATTTTGCGAACAGACCTGGACCGTACGCTGCATTTGCTGGGCTGTTCTGCAGTCGAGGATTTGGATCGATCCTACATTAACGTCCCCAGGGAATGGGATGTGGCGTGAGAACAGCAAATAGAAGTTTGCTATTGGTGCAACCCGAACGCGCGCGATTCAAACTCCATAACTTCTTCGAAGTGTGAGAGGAAATAAGTAATGCTGTGATCGCCCGGATATGAGCGATACTCGTGCTTCACGCCTTCCCTCTCGAGTTCTTCATCCAGTGCGGCAGCGCCCTTCTCAAAACCGTAGTTGTCGTCCCGGCCGCAATTGAAGTAGATCCGGACATTCCGCAACGCGACGCGATTTTTCTGTGCCAGCAGGAATGGACTGTTTTCGTTCCAATGGCGAACGTTAATCGGGTCGCCGAAAACCGTGGCCAGCAACTTTCCCAACTGCATTCCAGAGCGTATACCCACGTCCATTTCTTCGGGTGATTCTGTGATTAAAGCGGCGCTCTGCGCGCTGACCGACGAAAACAACTCAGGATGACTGAAGGCGAAGCGCAACGCTCCATATCCGCCCATGGAGATTCCCGTGATGCCGCGATTGGCGCGGCCTTTAGCGATACGGTATTTCGATTCGATGAGAGGAATAAATTCCTGCAGAAAAAAATCGCTGTAGCGAACACGGCCATCCGCGGAATTGATGTAGAAGGTCCGGCCGCCTTCTGGCGCAACGATCAGAAATTCGCCGACTTTGTGCTGCCGGCGGAGATCGTCCAGCAATGTCCATCCGCCGCTGTTGAAAAGTTCTTGCTCGTTGTCGCCGAGGCCGTGCAGGAAATAGAGAACGGGATAGCGCTGTGGCGGCTGCTTTCTCGCGCTCGCGTCGTAGCTTGCGGGAATGTAAACGCAGTAGTGGACCGAATGCTTGAGGATGCGACTGCTCATTGCGTTGCAATCGATGCGGCTCTGGGCCTGCGCGCTGGAAGGTCCGAGCAGAACAATTAGCAGAACGGGAAGATCAAACAGAAGCCTGGGCCAGCGCATTTTGTCAGTTTACTCGTAGCGAAGAGCCTGCACAGGATCGAGGCGCGCGGCTCGCCCGGCAGGGTAGAGCCCGGACAAGAGACTCACGATGAAGGCGAATAAAATTGCCGCGCCAACCAGCCAAAGAGGCACATACCAGAAATGTTCCGGAGGCAGAGACTGTCGCTTGAGATAAACATTCGTTCCGAGGTTAATGACCTGGCCGATTGCCCAGCCCAGCGCGACGCCAACAATGCCGCCCAGAATACCCATGGCCCCGGCTTCGGCAAAGAACAACTTCTTCACGTCGCCATCACTGGCGCCAATGGCCTTCATGATCCCGATTTCGCGGCGTCGCTCGAGTATGGCCATGACCAGCGTATTGACGATTCCGATGGACGCGACGGCAAGGGCCAAACTGCCGAAGATTCCGAGAAATAAATCGAGCACGGCGAAGAACTGCTGCAAGCTGCGGGTGGCGTCAAGGATGGAAAAAGTATTGAAGCCCAATTTCTTGATCGAGTCCTCGACTGCGCGGATTTGCGAAGGGTGGTTCACGCGAACGCTTACAGAGGAATACACAGGCTGGCCACTGGATGCACGGGAGATTTCACGCAGGTCCGTGGGCTGCATCACATGCAGGCTTTCGGCGAGTTTCAGCGGAAGAAAAACGCGAGCGCGCGTTGGGCCGCGCATGCTTTCGGGGTCGAGATCGGCTACGCCAACAATTTTCACTTTCAGTTCGCGTGCAACCACCGAATATGCCGCACCGGCAAAGTCGTCTTCGTCGTCTTCATCCTCTTCCTCATCGTTGTCTGATGTCTGCGCGGATGCTGCTGTTGATGCCGCTGGCGAGGCCTGCCTTTGCGCATAGCGCATCGTTAATTCTTTTCCTAAGAGAGGAGCAGCCAATTGCGCGACGTTCGTGTCATCCACTCCCGGCTTTGGAGTTTTGCCCAGCAACTCTTGCGCAAAGGTTTTCTGAATCACGACCTCCGCTGCGGTATCGGAGGAAAAGAAATGCCCCTGCATCGAATCGAATGCATCATTTGATTTCGCCGACTCGGGCAGCGCCGCGACCATCGTCATATGCGGCTTGTTGTCGTAACGCAATTCGGTGATGAATCGAATGTCAGGATATGCCTCGACCACATTCGGCATGCGTTCGATTTGCTGGCGAACGGACTCGTCAAGAATGCGGCTTTCGCCCGGAGCAGTTCCACCGTGTTCGTCGTGTCCAAAGTTCCGGAGGTCACGGTGCGAGGTGACGACAACCGTATCGAACAGTCCTGACTTCATCAATCGGCGCGAGGCGAGTTGCTGCAGACCGATGCCCAAAGACAGCATGGCGACCAGCGAGGCCACGCCGACTGAGATACCAATCGTAGTGAGAGAGTTCCTCAGCAGCGATTCGCGCAAATTGCGCATGGCGAGCTCGGTTAGATCGGGAAGCTTCATTGCCGCACTCCCTCCGCGGCTGCGATCAAGATCGGATTCCCTTCCTCGCCGATCACCTTGCCATCCGCCAAAAAGATCAACCGCTCTGCGTAACGCTCAGCCAGTGCCCGCTCGTGCGTGACCATCACCACGGTCATCCCCAGTTTCCGATTGAAGTCGCGCACCATATTCATGATTTCGGTGCCGGTGCGGCTATCGAGATTGCCGGTGGGCTCATCGGCGAGCAGCAACTGCGGATGATTGATGAGCGCGCGAGCCAGCGCGGCGCGTTGCTGCTCTCCACCAGAGAGCTCACTAGGCCTATGTTTCATGCGCGCCTGCAGGCCTACCCGAGTAAGCGCCTCGTGCGCCAAATCATCGCGCTTTGCACGATCGACTTCTGCAAAGCGCATCGGCAATTCCACGTTTTCTGCGATCGTCATACTGGCAATCAGATTGAACGATTGGAACACCATTCCCACGGTGTGCAGACGATAGTGTGCAAGCTCTTCGCGCGATAGCTGAGCAAGGTTGCGCCCCTGCACTACCACGCTGCCGGAAGTCGGATGGTCGAGCCCGGCGATCAAATTGAGTACGGATGATTTTCCGGAGCCGGAACTTCCTAAGAGGGCAACGAACTCGCCGGGGCGTACGCTAAGTGAAACGCCATCGACGGCGCGTATCACGCTTTCTCCCATGCGGTAATGACGGCAAAGCGATTCCGCGTGAATGGCAGCCTTGTCCGCCGCCACTGTGCTACCCGGCTGGGAACTGACGGTCTCACCCATTGGCTAGCGAACTTCTCCCTTCAGAACGCCTAAAGCATCGACTTGCTTTCCATTGCGCGAGGTCGCAGTACCGTTGCCTGCCGCTTCCGGGACAGGCACATCGCCTTCGCCTGGTGCGAGAAACAAATTGTTTTCGACGCCATGTTGGCGCGTATACAGATCGTAGTAGCGGCCGCGGGCGGCGTAGAGCTCTTCGTGGGTTCCGCGCTCGAGAATTTTTCCCTGCTCCATGACAAGAATCTGATCGGCGCGCCGAATCGTGGAGAGCCGGTGGGCAATCACGAACGTTGTGCGGCCTTTCATCAGATACGAAAGTCCTTCCTGAATCATGTGCTCCGATTCGGAGTCCAGGCTCGAGGTTGCCTCATCGAGAATCAGAATGCGCGGTTCAGCCAGGATTGCGCGCGCAATCGAAATTCGCTGTCGCTGCCCGCCGGAGAGCTTAACCCCGCGCTCACCTACTATTGTGTCGTATTTGTCGGCGAAGGCTTCGGCGAACTCATCCACTCGAGCTATACGGCAGGCGCGCAGGATTTGTTCCTCGCTTGCATCGGGCCTCGAGAATGCAACATTTTCACGAATGGTTCCGTCGAAGAGAAACGATTCCTGCAGCACAACGCCCAGGCGAGTGCGATAGGAATCGAGGCGGACGGTGCTCAGGTCTGTGTGGTCGACGAGGATCTTGCCTTTTGTTGGCTTGTAGAAAGCTGAGATCAGACCGATGGTCGTCGATTTACCTGAGCCGGAAGAGCCGACGAGCGCAGTTACTGTATCCGGTTCGGAGCGAAAGGAAATCTCGCGCAGGACTTCGTGAATCCCATCGTAGGTGAAGCTGACTTCCTGGAATTCAATTTGCCCGGCAATGTCTGTGAGCGCAACAGAACGAGAGGGATCCTGATCTTCCGGCCTTTCGCTCATGATTTCCTGCGTGCGTTCGAGCCCGGCTAAAGCTTCCGAAAGCTGCGTGCCGATGGCTACGATCTGCATGATCGGCGCAACCAGAAATCCCAGAAGCAGCGTGTAGGAAACGAAACCGCCGACGGTGAGTGTGCCGGAAGAAATCTCATGCGCGCCGACATACATGGTCACCGCGCCAACGACGCCCAGCAGAACGCTGGCGGAAAGGCTCATCACTGAAGTTGCAGTGAGTGTGCGCATCACATTGTCCAGCAGACGATGCACGCCTTTAGCGAAGATCGACTCCTCACGCTGCTCCGCGTGATAGCCCTTGATCACGCGCACTCCGCCGAGTGATTCCGTGAGGCGTCCTGTGACCTCGGCATTGATCTTGGTTCGTTCGCGAAAAATCGGACGAATGATGGCAAACGCCTTATTCAGCGCCACCACAAAGCACAAGAGCGAACCCACAGCAATCAGCGTAAGTTGCACGCTGGTCCGCAGCAACAGAATCAAGGCAATTCCGGACGTGACCAGGCCTCCTACAAAATCGACGAGACCTGTGCCCAGGAGATTGCGCACGCCTTCCACGTCGCTCATGATGCGGGAGACGAGACTACCCGTTTTATTTGCGTCGTAAAACGAAACGGGCAAGCGGGAGACGTGGACTTGCACCTGCTCCCGCAACTCAGTAATCAGCCGCTGGGCAGCTTTGGACAAAGATTGAGTCAGCGCAAAAGAAGTGATGCCCTGAACCACCGTTGCACCGAGCACGATCAGCACCAGCGGCTCCAGACGATCCATGCGGTGTTTGTCGATGACGGTATCAATAAGGAATTTACTGGAATACGGCAGAACCAATCCCGCGACACGATTGATGATCATCAATCCGAGGCCCAGAGCCAGCAGATTGCGGCGTGGGCGCATCAGCCCCCAGACTTCGGGCAGGACAGAGCGAAGTCGTTCGACTTTAGGTTTTTTTGGAGTTGCCTGGGACTCGATACTCAATTGTTGTTGGACTCCGCCAAAGCCTGATTCGCTTCAATATTACAGATTTTGGCATGGCGTCGGCGGGCGATGTATGCTCGGGTCGTGGCACGTCCGCTTTCGCCAAAGCGATCCCCGACCGCAGGCCTGCTGGTCGGTCTGATCGTCACTCTCGCGGCCGTTGTTGCCTATTCGGCCTATATTACCTGGCAAGTTGCGGGTTTGCGCAAGCTGCAGACTGGTCTGATTGATCGCAACCGCAAGGACTCGCTGCAATTACTGCGCATTCAGAATGATCTGAACCTGCTTGCCGTCGCCATGCGCGACATGATCGACAACGACGAGCCGTATCCTTTGACCGCCTGGTCAGCGCAGTTCCAGCGGATAAGAACGGACCTGGACGATGCCATGCGCCTCGAAGCCGGTTTGGCGGCTACGGGACGAACCCCCGAACAGAATGCCGCCCTGACGAATTCCCTGACTCAGTTCTGGAACGCAGTAGATCGGGTGTTCAGTCTCGCTGGATCAGGCGATGACAAAGGAGCACGGCAGCAAATTCAATTGTCGTTGCAGGCGCGGCAGGCGGCATTGAGCACGACCGTGGCCCGGCTTCTGGTGCAGAACAGCGAGAATGAAGACCGGGCTGCGCAGCAGATTATTCAGATTTATGATCGCGTGCAACGGCAGGTTTATGTGTTTCTTGCCGCCACCCTGGCTGCTGTGTTGCTGACAGGGCTTTCCATTATCCGCTGGAATCGGCGTTTGTTTGCTCACATGGCAGAACTCTCCCAGCGCCGCAGCGAACTGGCCCAGAAACTGATTGCTACGCAGGAATCGACGCTGCGCTATATCTCCCGGGAGTTGCACGACGAATTTGGCCAGATTCTGACCGCAATGGGAGCGATGCTTCGGCGCGCCGACGCTCACGCTCCCGAAGGCTCATCCTTGCGGAGAGACCTCCATGAAGTGCGAGAGATCGCACAGGAAACACTGGACCGGGTGCGGAGTCTTTCGCAGTCCTTACATCCGGTTATGCTGGAAGAAGCCGGACTCGAGACAACGCTCGATTGGTATGTTCCAACAGTGGAAAGGCAAAGCGGAATTGCCATATCCTATGAGAAGCAGGGCACGACGTTCCATGTGAATAGCTCTGCGGCGGTGCAGATTTACCGCGTGGTGCAGGAGGCGCTGAATAATATCGCGCGACATTCGGGCACCAAGCAAGCATGGTTGCGGCTGCACTTTCTCCCCTCCACGCTGGAGGTAGAAATTGAAGACCACGGTGTGGGCTTCACTCCTGCCACGGTCAAAACAGGCATCGGGCTGGTTGCCATGCGTGAGCGTACAGAGTTGATGGGCGGAAGAATTGAATTCTCCGCTCCGGTGGCCGGTGGAACCCGGGTGCATCTCACGGTGCAGCGCGAAAAAATTGAAGCTTCCGAGACGGAGATTGCTCTCGATGACAAAAAAGATCAGGGTCTTGCTGGTTGATGATCACGGCCTGGTTCGCCGTGGCTTTCGCCGGATGTTGGAGGATGAGCCGGACATGGAGGTTGTTGGGGAGGCCGGCGATGGCGAAGAGGCGGTTCGCCTGGCGCAGGAATTGACGCCGCAAGTGGTGGTGATGGATTGCGCCTTGCCCAAAGTCAACGGGCTCGATGCCACGCGACAGATTCTTGAACACTCGCCAGACACCTCGATCCTCATGTTGAGCATGCATTCCGAAAACACGTGGGTAAAACAGGCGATCGAGGCAGGCGCCAAGGGGTACATTCTGAAGAACGCGATGAACCTGGAACTTGGGCCGGCAGTGAGGCGAGTGGCAGCAGGCGGCACAATTTTTGATCCTCAGGTGGAACACCATTCGACACTCAAAGGCGAGCGCGACAGCGGGTTGACCCCACGCGAACTCGAAGTGCTGCAGATGATTGTCAACGGAAAATCGAATAAAGAGATCGCGTCAGAGCTCGATCTAAGCGCCAATACTATAGCTGTTCATCGCGCGAATATTATGAATGCGTTGGGTATTCATAAGACGGCTGAGCTTGTCGTGTATGCGATTCGAGCCGGGCTGGTAAACATTCCGTGAATCGCAGATCCTTTCTGCGCAATCTTGCAGGACTCGCATCGATCTCGCAGTTCCCCCTGCTTCGGTCTCTTGCAGCGGCAACTGATGCTCCGCCCGCCTTTCGATTTGTCGATGTGACCTCCAAAGCCGGAATTCACTTCCGCCACAACAGCGGCGCCTATGGAGGCAAGTTTTTGCCGGAGACGATGGGATCCGGCTGCGCTTTTCTCGACTACGACCGGGACGGCTGGCAAGACATTCTTCTCATCAACGGAATGGACTGGCCCGGTCATAAACAGCGCCGCACAACCTTGCAGCTTTACCGTAACAACCGAAACGGCACGTTCACCGAGGTCACTAAGCGTGCCGGATTGGACGTCGAAATGTATGGCATGGGTGTCGCGGTGGGCGATTACGACAACGATGGATTCCCGGACATTTATGTAACCTGCGTGGGACAAAATCGGTTGTTTCACAATACCGGCAAAGATAGTTTTGTAGAAGTGACGCAGGCGAGCGGCCTGGGCAAACGGGAGGCATTTAGCACCTCGGCGCTGTGGTTTGATTACGACCGCGATGGATTGCTCGATCTTTTTGTCTGTAACTACGTGAAGTGGTCACCGGAGCATGATGTTTTTTGCAGTCTTGATGGCAAGCACAAATCCTACTGCACACCCGAAGCGTATCGGGGTGAGACGTGCTGGCTGTTTCACAATCGTGGAAATGGAACCTTCGAAGATGTGACGGCCGCAAGCGGCATTTTCGACAGCAGTTCGAAATCTCTCGGCGTAGCGATGCTGGACGAAGGCTCCGACGGTTGGCCCGATCTGCTGGTGGCGAATGACACGCAGCCGAATAAGCTCTACCGCAACCAGCACAACGGCACTTTTAAAGACACCGCATTGGAAGCCGGACTGGCCTTCAGCACGGACGGTAAGGCACGTGCTGGTATGGGTGTGGATGCGGGAGACTTTACGAACTCGGGACATTCCGGAGTGGCAATCACGAATTTCGACAACGAGATGACAGGGCTTTACGAGTTCAACGGGAAGATATACGAGGATGTGGCGACACAAACTGGCGTGGGGTTGGCATCGAAAAACAGCCTGGGATTCGGATGCGCATTTTTGGACGCGAACCTGGATGGCTGGCTTGACTTGGCTGTTGCCAATGGACACATTGACGAAACCGTGCGGAATATTCGCGGCAACGTTGGCTACGCGCAACCTCCACAATTATTTCTCAACAGTGGCAAGCGAAGTTTTCACGATGTAGCGGATCAAATTGGCGGGGGGTTCGACAATCCCAAAGTTGGACGTGGGCTGGCATACGCCGATTTCGACCGCGATGGCGATGTTGATCTTTTGCTGACTACGAACAACGGGCCGGCATATCTCTATCGCAACGATCAGCTATCTGGAAATCACAGCATCCGTTTTCATCTTGTGGGAACGAAGTCGAATCGAGATGGAGTCGGCGCGACGGTTCGCATCGAGTGTGGCAGCATCAGACAGGCGCGAATGGTGAAGGGCGGATCCAGTTACCTGTCACAGTCTGAGCTTCCAGTAACGTTTGGACTGGGGAAACCGGATCGGGTCGAGCGCGTGGTGATCGACTGGCCGAGCGGCAGGACGGAGGAGTTCAGCAACCTGGCTGCCGGTCGTACCTACCAATGCGTGGAAAGCAAGGCAGTCTCGCCGCTGGATGGCTTCTGATTCACCGCCGAGGACCTACTTTGAGCCCTGCTCTAGCGCTCCTGTGGCATTCACATCGATGTCTACTGATTCGCCAACACGCAAAAACAGGGTGCTTGGATTTTTCATTCCCCAGTTCACGTAGGGTACTGCGAAGTGTAGTATGGCCGTCCAGTGGTCGGAAGCCAGTTCGACTTTTGCGGGCACGTTAAGTTCGTGGTCCGCACCGTGTATGTTGAATATCCCGTGAATTCGGACCGAAGATTTTCCCGGCATTGAAATTGCGCCCTCGATGCGGTCCGGACGAAACGAGATTTCCGGATAACGCTCGCTATCCAGGACCTCGCGATGCATCTTCCGGTCACGCATTCCGTTTCCTGTTTGCCCGCTTTTCGCATCAACAGTAATTTCGCCTGTGGTTTTTTCAGATGCAGGGTCGACCTGTAGGTTGCCGCTCTTCAATTGGAAGGTTCCACGCACCGTGTGTAGGACGTCGCTGAGCGTGAAGGTTATGACGGTGTGCTGTGGATCGAGAGTTAGGGCGAGATTCTGCGCGGAAACTGTACCAACCGAAAAAATCGCCAGAATGCACAAGGACAACGATCGTCGCAAAGCAAAGCCTGTTTTCTGTTCCCCTCTCATTCGGCTATGCAGTGAGCAATCTCCATCCTAAGCTCAGTCCGTCGAAAGCAAGGGCGGCGGGCGAGAGTGCGCCGATGTGAAATGCAAGAAGACGCTCAAAAATCTGCGGCCGATGCTTGAAGACGCGAAGTGTGCGCCGTTGCAGCCAGGGACGGCCATCGAGCGCAAGCATCATTCGCGCCATTAGAAGCGGCCGCGAAGCCAGGCGGCGGTGCTCGCCCTCATAATTCCCCAACGTGCCAGCTTTCATGCAGGAGGCGAGAACCAGGGCCTGCCTGAAAGCCAAACCCAAGCCTTCGCCCGTAATTGCGTCGACCGTACCGGAAGCGTCACCGACCAGCGCGACATTGTCGCGGTAAACGCGCTTTAACTGTCGATTTGTGGAGACAGCGCCCCGCTCGAGGGAAACGATCTCCGCGCCGCTGACACGCGATCTCAAATCCGGAAACTGCGGAAGGGATTGCTCAAGGCGCTGCTTGGGATCATGCGACGCCACAGCAACGCAAACCTCGTCATCGCTCACAGCCGTGGTGTAGGCCTGGCTCGATTCGCCCCAGTAAATCTCCATGCGGTCGGTCCATGGCCGTACCCGGTAATGCCGCCGGAACGAATAGCGAGGACGGCGAAGTACGGAAGAGCTAAGCTTCGCCCACTGGCGCACCCGCGAGTTCGTACCGTCGGCCCCGACTACCCAACGCGCTCGAATAGTGCGCTCACCGATTTGAACCGAACTTTCGGAAATTCCTGTAACTGGTTGTTGCCATAACAAATCGACGTTCAGCTCGACGGCGCGCGCGATCAACAAACGATGCAGCAGGAGACGGCGAACGGAGATACCCCGAAAACCGGCAGGAAAAGCGGCTTCTGCCGATAACCTGAAACTGTGAAAACACACGCCGCGCACAGCAGAAGACTCGGCATTCGGAATTCGCACACCGAGTTTCTCCAGGGCCTCCACCGCATCCGGCATCAAAGCTTCGCCGCAGGCCTTATCGATCGGCGGCTTTGCTCCGTCCGAGACCATCACGCGAAAACCTTGCATCCGTGCCGCAATTGCAGCCGCAAGTCCAGCCGGGCCGCCGCCAATTACGAATACATCCGTCGAAGTTACCAATTCGCCAGACATCACCATTCCAGTAAGACAAGTTCAGAACAGAATCCCGGGCCCATCGCTGCAAGCAAACCCAGCGAGCCGGGCTCGGGCCGGCGGTGTTTCATCACATCTTCGAGCACCACCAACACTGAGGCCGACGAGAGGTTCCCCACTTTGCGCAAACAGTCCCAGGAAGCATCCAATTGCCCATTGTGCAAGCCGAGAGCTGCCGCAGAAGCTTCCAGCACTTTCGGCCCACCAGTATGTAGAACAAAGCTCTTAAGGTCGCTTTGTTTGAGGCCCTGATCTGCGAGGAACGCTTCAACATCGCGTCCCAGGTTCTGCCGAATCAAATTCGGAACCTCGGTCGATAGCAAAATCCGAAATCCTTTCTCCGAAATATTCCAGCCCATCATGTCTTCGGTATTCGGATAGAAAATGGAGCGGGTTGCACGAATTTGCGGTCCCCGTAAATCGCCATCAGCCGAATCGACGTCATCGCCCGTTACGATCACCGCCGCGGCGCCATCGGCGAACAGGCCGGAAGAGATCAGGTTCGCCACCGACAGATCTTCCCTTTGCAAAGTGAGGGAACATAACTCCACCGAAACCAGCGCTGCGGCCTGATCGGGATAGGCACGAACGTAGTCCGCGCAACGCGCAATTCCTGCCGCTCCCGCTACGCACCCCAAGCCGAAGATTGGAGTACGGCGGATGTTCGCGGGAAGTTGCATGCGATTGATCAACAAGGCATCGATCGACGGGCTGCACACGCCGGTGACACTGGTGAAGAACAACGCGCCTAAGTCCTGTGGGCTGGTGCCGGCATTGTGCAGCGCCAGACACAGAGCTTTTTCACCCAACTCCTGGGCAACTCGAATCCAGATGTCATTGGCCTGCCCCCAGGTCTTGATATCCAGATACTGCTCCGCGGGGACAGCAAGGTAGCGCCCTTCGACCGTCACGTTGCGATGAAGCCGTTGCAGCAGTTGCGGGTTGCGGAGGTCAGCTCCCCAGTAATCCTTGAGGCGCTGAAGCAGCTCGTGCTGCGAGTAGTAATGCTTCGGAAATGCGCTGGCTGCGCTTGCAATTCTCATGGGTTCGGGTCCTCATGCGGTCTCGCCACGGAACGCCGCGCCCAAAGCCGACCCAATCGGAAATTCTCGGTCGTTTAGATGGCGGAATTCCTGCCGCTGGTTGTCACATGAAACCACGCGCTCCTCTACGAATTGTCGCAAGTTTGTAGTTGCAAGTTTGTCACGGATTCGTAAAGAACGCGCAGCATCGTCCCCGGATTGTACTCCGAGCCATTCGCATCTGCCGATAATTCTGGGCTGATTATTGCGCGATAGCGATCGAGTTCGGGGTGTTTCCCAGGGAATAGCTGGCGATGGTGTTTAAGCTACCGGCGCCAACCCCAAACCCTTCAACTCCGGAGCCAGAACCCTGATTGCCAACATAGAGATAACTGCTGGTTGGGTCGAGCAGAACAAAGCTTGGAGAATTCTCGCAGGCAAAAGGAGAATCCGTAACAACAGCAGGAAATCCGGTGGTGGAAGAAATCGAAAAGCTGGCGATGTTGTTCGCGCCTTGGTTGGCCACATAGAGATATTGACCTTTGGGATCGACAGTCACAGCGACCGGCCGCTCGAAATTTGCTGACAGGGGCGATCCAGTGACTTGGGTCAAAGTCCCGGCGGAACTGATGCTGTAGATAGAGATGGAATTTGCCGTCGCATTTGCGGTGTAGAGATAAGCGCCGTTGGGGCTGATCGCTAGACCGGACGGATTGTTATCGGCGGTCGTGGTTAAGCCCACCAACGTGGGCACTCCCGCATTCAGACTGAACACGGCAACAGCGCCCAGCGATTGGTTGCCTGACTGGATGGGCGCGCTGATATAGAGAAATTTTCCCGACGGCGCTATCTGCATATTTTTGGCAGCGAGGCTTGTCGAGAAAGGCGATCCTTTAATCTGGGTCAGAGATCCGCTGCTTGAATCGATCGACAAAACGGAGACCGTGTTGGAATCGACATTCGCGACATAAAGATACGCGCCGCCGGGATCCATGGCCAAAAAGTAAGGCAGACTGCCTACCGGCGTCCTTGGCGTAACTTCGCTGACGGTGCCATCGCTGTTGATATCGAAGAGAGAGATGTCGTTTTCGTCCTGGCCCGCGTTCGCCACATACAGATATTTATTGGAAGGATGAATGACTACCGCCTCAGGGCCACTGCCAACTGAGTAGGGGCTCTCTGCGAGCTGAGTGAGAATGCCGGAATAAGGGTCCTCGCGAAAAACTGCCAATTGATTGGTAGCTGATATGGCCGTGTAGAGATAATAGTTGCCGGATTTGCCGCAACTGAGAGAAACGGCCAGACTCGCAAAAAGCAAAACTAGACCCGCCAGCTTCCGAAGCATCCGCTACTCCCAAGAGAATTTAGACGATGTAAACGAACAACAATAATACCGGGACTGCCAAAAACCCGCATGAGAACAATGCAGTGTTCTATCATACGGGGATTGCAGAAAAAAAGGGCGCTGCGACTGATACCTTGAGGCAATTTTTGCCGCTTACGGCTGCGATGCTATTGCGTTGCGAACTGGTTGTACGGACGGAACCTGCGAGCTTTCTTAAGCTTTTTGCCACCCGTTCTAGTCGTGAGAGTGGGCGGGGCTGGCTGTTCCCGGCAAGGCTACATCCGTGCCGCCTCTCAGTAACAGGCGCAAGCGATCGAGATAAACATAAATGACGGGAGTAGTGAACAGCGTCAGCGCCTGGCTCACAATTAAGCCGCCGACGATTGTAATGCCCAGCGGGCGGTGCAGCTCCGAGCCGGTGCCCCTGCCGAGGGCCAAGGGTAAACCTCCGAGCAGCGCGGCCATGGTTGTCATCATGATGGGGCGGAAGCGCAGCAGGCAGGCGTCATAGATGGCTTCGATGGGCTTCTTGCCTTGCGTGCGCTCCACATCCAGCGCCACGTCGATCATCATGATGGCGTTCTTTTTCACTAGTCCAATCAGCAGGATGATGCCGATGGTGCCGATCACGTTGAGTTCGTTGTGAGTAATAATCAAGGCGAGCAGCGCACCCACGCCAGCGGAGGGCAGCGTCGAAAGAATTGTGATCGGGTGAATGTAGCTTTCGTACAACATTCCCAGGACGATATAAACCGCGATGAGGGCCGTGATGATCAGGATGGGTTCGCTCGAAAGCGAATCCTTGAACGCCGCGGCCGTGCCTTGAAAGCTTGCCGATATGGACGATGGAAAATCAATTGATTGTCGCGCCTTCTCGATGGCCAGCGTCGCCTGTCCGAGAGAAACACCGGGCGCGAGGTTGAATGAAATCGTTACCGAGGGAAACTGGCCCTGATGGTTCACCGCCAGGGGAATGTTCGAAGGCGCGTAGTGGGTGAACGCGGCCAGCGGAATCGGCGCGCCGCTGGATGAGCGCAGATAGATATCCTGGAGCGCTTCCGGCGACTGCTGGAATTGTGGCGCAACTTCCATGACCACGTAGTATTGGTTGAGCGGCTCGTACATGGTTGAGACTTCTCGCTGCCCGAAGGCGTCGTACAGCGCGTTGTCGATATCCTGCGCCGCGACGCCGAGGCGGCTGGCGGTATCGCGATCGATCACCAGTTGCGCTTCCAGGCCCTTATCCTGCTGATCGGTATTCACGTCGCGCAGCTCCGGAAGGGCGCGCAGTTTATCGAGCAACTGTGGTCCCCACCTGTCGAGTTCGTTCAAATCCGGCCCCTCCAGGGTGTATTGATACTGCGCGTTGCTCCGCCGTCCCCCGATGGTCAGATCTTGATACGACTTCATATACAGCGTGGCTCCGGGAACCACCTCCAGCTTGTCGCGCAGGCGGTTGAGCACATCCTCTGCGGAAACCGTTGGACAGAACTGCCAGAAGTGCAGGCCTGCACAACTGCTGCGCTCGGCGAGCGGCTTTAGCATGATGAAGAACCGCCCCTCATTGGAAACTGTGTTGCCGCCTGCGAACCCCACCACGGAATTGACAGCGGGGTCCTTCATCACAATCGAAACATAGCGCTCCATTTTTTCGCGCATTGCTTGGAACGAGATGTCCTGCGCCGCCTGCACAGAGCCGCCAATGCGGCCGGTATCCTGCTCCGGGAAAAATCCCTTGGGAACCTTGATATAGAGAATCACGCTCAAAACTGCGACTGCGATCGTGATGCACAACGTGACGAAGCTGAAGCGGAGCGCCACTTTCAACGCGCTGCGATAAGTGTTCAACATCCAGTCGAAGACGGCCTCGCTGGCGCGATAAAAAAGGTTATGCGTATTGTCTTTCGCCGGGCGCAGGAATTTCGCGCACATTGTTGGAGTTGTTGTGAGCGAAACCAGCAGCGAGATTCCGATGGCAAGGCTCAGGGTGATCGCGAACTCGCGGAAAAGGCGGCCGACGATGCCGCCCATCAGCAACAATGGAATGAACACCGCGACCAGCGAGACGCTCATGGAAACCACAGTGAAACCAATTTCTGCCGCGCCTTTGAACGCGGCAGTTACCGCATCCATGCCGCGCTCTACGTAACGCGTAATGTTTTCCAACACCACGATCGCGTCATCGACAACGAAGCCCGTGGAAATGGCCAGCGCCATGAGCGAAAGGTTGTCAAGGCTATAGCCGAGTAGATACATTCCGCCGAATGTGCCGACTAGCGACAACGGCACGGCAATACTAGGAATGATCGTGGCCCGGACAGTGCGGAGAAACGCGAACACGACCAGGATGACCAGTATGACCGAGAGAAGCAGGGTGAACTCGATATCCTTCACAGAGGCGCGAACTGTGACGGTACGATCCAGGGCGATGGAAATGTGGATTGCCGGCGAGATTGAGGATTGCAGGTAGGGCAGCAGCGCGACCACGCGGTCCACGGTCTCTATAGTGTTGGCGCCCGGCTGGCGGTAGATGATGATCAGGACGCTGGGCTTTCCGTTGGCCACTCCGATGCGGCGCACGTCGGCAACCGAGTCTTCCACGGTGGCCACATCTGAGAGGCGCACCGGCGCTCCGTTGCGGTAAGCCACGATCAACGGCCGGTACTGGGCAGCGGTAAAGAGCTGATCGTTGTCGCCGAAGTCCCATACCTTTACGTCATTCTCCACTGATCCTTTGGCCAGATTAGAATTCGCCAGATGCAACGCATTGCGGACCGTGTCGAGACCCACTCCCAGCTTGTTCAGAAGCAGGGGATTGACTTCGGCGCGCACCGCCGGTTGGGCCGATCCGCCGACATACACCTGGCCCACTCCAGGCACTTGCGATAGTTTTTGCGAGAGGATCGAATCGGCAGCGTCGTACATCTGGGGCACGGTTTTCGTATCCGAAGTCAGCGCCAGAATCATGATCGGCGATTCCGACGGATTGGACTTCCAATACTCCGGATTGCTGGGGAGATTGGGCGGCAACTGGCCATGCGCGGCATTGATGGCCGCTTGCACATCCCGGCTGGCAGCGTCGATGTTCCGGTCCAAATCGAACTGCAGAACGATGCTGGTTGAACCCGTTTGGCTGGTCGAAGTCATCTCGTTGACGGCGGAGATTCGACCGAATTGCCGCTCCAGCGGAGTCGCCACAGCCGAAGCCATGGTCTGCGGATCTGCGCCGGGCAACTGTGCGGAAACCTGAATAACGGGAAAATCGACTCTGGGTAGCGAAGCGACGGGAAGAAAATTAAACGCAAGAATTCCTGACAGCAGCAGGGCGGCGGCCAACAGCGATGTCCCAATCGGACGCCGAATGAATGGAGCGGAAATGCTCATCGCTTAATCCCCGGTTGCCTCTCCCGGAGCTGCTTCACGTGGAATTTCGTTGCCAATCCGGTATTTCGCGAAGCGTTGCGCCAGACGATCGAACCACAAGTAGACGACTGGCGTTGTATAAAGCGTCAATAACTGGCTCAGGAGCAGACCGCCGACAATAGTGATCCCAAGGGGCCTGCGCAGCTCGGCTCCGGTGCCAGTCCCGAGAGCGAGTGGCAAGCCTCCCAACAGCGCAGCCATCGTGGTCATCATAATCGGCCGGAAGCGCAGCAGGCAGGCCTGGAAGATGGCCTCTTCGGGCGGTTTATGCTCATCGCGCTCGGCTTCGAGCGCAAAGTCGATCATCATAATCGCGTTCTTCTTCACGATCCCGATCAAGAGGATGATTCCGATCAAGGCGACGACAGTAAGGTCATTTCCGGTGAGTTCGAGGGCGAGAATAGCCCCCACGCCCGCCGAGGGAAGGGTGGAAAGAATCGTAATCGGATGGATGTAGCTCTCGTACAAGACTCCGAGAACGATATAGACGGTAACGATAGCGGCAAGAATCAGGTACGGTTCGGAGGAAAGCGAATTTTGAAATGCCGCCGCGGTGCCTTGAAAAGACGCGTGAATACTGGCGGGAAGCTGAATTTCTCTCTCGACTTGTTGAATCGCCTTGGTGGCATCACCGAGCGAGCCGCCGGGCGCCAGGTTGAAAGACAAAGTCACGACGGGGAACTGTCCCTGGTGGTTCACCGCCAGCGGAGCGCTTGTCGTGTGCATCTTCACGAACGTAGAGAGCGGAACAGGATTTCCACTCGTTGTTGCTGTCGCCGCGTTAGCGGTTGGGGCGCCGGTTGCTGGAGTAGCGCTGCTCGGACGAACATACATATCGTTCATCGCGTCGGGCGTCTGCGCGAACGAAGGAAGCACTTCGAGCACCACGTGATACTGGTTCAGCTGCGTAAAAATAATCGAGACTAACCGCTGCCCGTAGGCGTCGTAGAGCGTGTTGTCGATAGCCGACGGTAGAATGCCGAGCCGCGATGCGGTATCGCGGTCAATGTTAAGGCTCGTTCTGAGGCCGCCGTTTTGTTCGTCGGTTGCAACATCGCGCAATTCCGGCCGCTGGCGAAGCTTATCAACCAATTTCGGCGTCCACTGCGCGAGTTCCCGTGCGTCAGCATCCTCGACCGAATACTGAAACTCGGTGCGGCTCACGCGATCCTCAACCGTCAAATCCTGAACCGGTTGCATATAAAGCGTGATACCGTCCACTTTTGCCAGGGCAGGCTGCAGGCGGCGGATGATCGCGGAAGCATCAGCGCGGCGCTCATCGCGAGGCTTCAGATTGATCTGAATCCTGCCACTGTTCGGAGTCACATTCGTGCCATCCACGCCGATGAACGATGAGAGACTCTCGACATCTTTATCTTTCAGAATGACCTTCGCGAGTTCCTGTTGGCGTTTTGCCATGGCATCAAAGGAGATGTCGTCAGGAGCCTGGGAAATACCGAGAATCACGCCCGTGTCCTGCACGGGGAAGAATCCTTTGGGCACGATAACGTACAGAACCAAGGTGAGAACAAGAGTTCCAAAGGTGACTAACAGCGTCGCCGTCTGGTGCTTCAGCACCCATTTCACGGTACGCCCGTAAAATGCGATTACACGGTTGTAATAATTCTCGGTGATGTCATAGAAGCGCCCCTTCTCGCCTTCCTTGCGATGCCGCAGGAGCTTCGCGCACATCATCGGCGTCAAGCTGAGCGAAACCGCCGCAGAAACCAAAATGGTGACGGAAAGCGTCATCGCGAACTCGCGGAAGAGGCGGCCGACAATATCGCCCATGAACAGCAACGGAATCAGGACCGCAATCAAGGAAACTGTCAACGAGACGATGGTGAATCCGATTTGCCCTGATCCCGTCAACGCCGCGTCCTGCGGCGAATCGCCGGCTTCCAGAAAGCGGTCGATGTTCTCGATCATGACAATGGCGTCGTCGACGACGAAACCCGTAGAGATGGTCAGGGCCATCAGCGTCAAATTGTTGAGGCTGTAGCCCAGCAAGTACATCACGCCAAACGTGCCGACGATTGAGAGTGGCACGGCGACGCTGGGAATGATGGTGGCGCGGATGTTTCGCAGGAAGAAGAAAATGACGACGACGACGAGAACGATGGTGAGCCCAAGTTCAAATTCCACGTCGCTGACAGACGCGCGAATCGTCGTCGTGCGGTCGGTGAGAATCTGGACCTTGACGGCCGATGGCAAAGAGGCCTGAAGCTGCGGCAACAACTTCTTGATCCGATCGACAACGCTGATGATATTCGCGCCCGGCTGGCGCTGAATATTCACGATGACGGCAGGGGTCAGATTCATCCACGCCGCCAAACGATCATTCTCCGTGCCATCGATTACATTCGCGACATCCTGAATACGTACCGGCGCGCCGTTACGGTAGGCAATGACGATGGGCTTGTATTGCTCGCTGGAGAAAAGCTGATCGTTATCCCCGATCGTGTAGGACTGGCGCGGACCATCAATTACACCTTTTGCCTGATCGACGTTCGCCTCAGCTAGCGCGGTACGGACATCTTCAAGGCTCAAGCCATAAGATGCGAGCGCAGTTGGATTCACCTGCACTCGCACTGCAGGCTTCTGGCCGCCACTGATCGAAACCAAGCCGACGCCGGGCAGTTGCGAGATCTTTTGCGACAGTGCTGTATCGGCGAGATCCTCCACCTTCGAAAGCGGCAGCGAATCCGAACTCATAGCCAGCGTGAGGATCGGGGCGTCAGCCGGATTTACCTTGTTGTAAATGGGAGGATTCGGCAAATCGGCTGGAAGGTAGGTTGCTGCCGCGTTCACGGCAGCTTGCACTTGCTGCTCTTCGACGTCGATGTTCTGATCGAGCCCGAATTGGAGGGTGATGACCGAACTGCCAAATGAACTCGTGGAGGTCATCTGGCTGAGGCCGGGAACCTGCCCGAACTGGCGTTCCAAGGGCGAAGTCACCGAAGAAGCCATGACATCGGGATCGGCTCCCGGATAAAAGGTCACAACTTGAATCGTTGGGTAATCGACCTCCGGCAGCGCCGAGACCGGCAGTTGCATGAACGCAACCCAGCCCACCAGCAGCACGCCCACCATTAATAGCGTGGTCGCGACCGGCCGGAGAATAAATAATCGTGAGGGGCTCATGAACCTGAAGTTGGGGCGCTACCACCCGAGTTGTTGCTCCCGGAGTTAGTGTTCTGGACGCCATTCCGCGGTTCAATCGTGCTGCCGGTTTGCAATTTATCCTGGCCATCAGTCACAACGACGTCGCCGGGAGTGACGCCGCTCGCAATAACGGTGGTACTGCCTTGAGTCAGAGCTACGTTGACAGGGCGGGCCTCCACCGTTTTATCGGGCTTCGCGAGATAGACGAAGGTTCCCTGCGGACCGCGAAGAATCGCAGCTGTAGGAACGACGGTGCTGTTCCTGCGCGTTTCCAGCCGCAGATCGGCATTCACAAACTGGTTGGGCCAAAGTTTGTTGTCTTCGTTATCGAATACCGCTTTCAACTTCGCTGTTCCAGTGGTTGTATCGATTTGATTGTCGATGGTGAGCAATTTGCCCGTCGCAAGTTTGGTTTGGTCATCGCGGCTGTAGGCATCCACCTCCAGAGTTGCGTGCTTCATGTGGTCAGCGACGGTCGGCAGTTGGTCCTCGGGCAAAGTGAAGATCACCGCGATCGGGTGCAACTGCGTGAGGATCAACATCGGATTGGTATCGGCAGCGTGCACGATATTTCCGGGATCGACCTGCCGCAGCCCGACACGCCCGGTGAAAGGCGCGGTGATGTTGCAGTAAACGATTTGCAGCTTGGCGTTGTCGATCTGCGCTTGATCGGTACGGACCTGCCCGTCGAGTTGATCGACGAGCGATTTCTGCGTGTCCACCTGCTGCTGCGCAATGCTGCCGGAGGGGATCAGCGTGGTGTAACGATCAAGATTCAGCTTGGCATCACGCAGTGTAGCTTGATCCTTGAACAATTGCGCTTGCATCTGTTCCAGCTGGACCTGATAAGGACGGGGATCGATAACAATCAGCAGTTCGCCTTCCTTGACCGTCTGTCCTTCGGTGAAGTTGACGCGCATGATCTGGCCATCGACACGGCTCTTTATGTTGGCGGTGTAGAAGGCGGTTACCGTACCCAAGCCGACCAGATAAACCGGCACGTCCTGCTTTTGCACGCTGGCAATGGAAACCGAGACGGGACGCGACTCCGCGGCCTGAGCTTTCGATTGCTTCGGGTCGCTGCCGCTGCATGCAAGCGCGGTGCAAATGCCGAGCACCAGTGCGGCGGTTAAGAAACGGCGGAACTGCGCCCGCGGTCCTTCTTCCCGCTCCAGATTCGGATCATTCATCTTCACGGTTTGAGGTGGATAGGACCTTTCACAAGATCGGCGATGCCCGCCGGAGTATTAGACGTATCTATTTTAGACTCGCTTACGGCAACTTCAGGGAAAGCGAGCCGAGTTATAGGGCTAGCCTCCGGTTGGAGAGGTTCAGGTAGGAACCGAAACACAGATGCTAGAGCCGTCCCTCTTCAGCATTAACCGCGGCATTGGGAAGGTCAAGCCCGGAAGCCGAGCTTTTACAATTCTTTACCGCGATTGACACTGCGTTTACGGAGCTTCAGCGCTGAAAGCCCGAGGCACCGGATGAGTAACCTCATACGTTGCAATTTCGGATTCGTGTTGCAAGGTCAAGCCGATGTCGTCGAGTCCGTTCAACAGGCATTCGCGCACGAATTCATCCATTGGGAAGAGAGCGCGGAAGCCCTGATCGTCCGTTACTTCGCACCGCTCCAGATCGATAGTGAGTTCGTAATTCTGAACCTCGACGGCGCGGCGAAGCAACTCTGCTACCTCTTCTTCTTTCAGTCGAACAGCGAGAAATCCGTTCTTCGCGCAATTGTTGGCGAAGATGTCAGCAAAAGACGAAGAAATCACAGCGCGGAAACCGAAATCCGCCAGCGCCCACACGGCATGCTCACGCGACGAGCCACACCCGAAATTCTTTCCGGCGACCAGAATGCTTGCTCCGGCGTAGCGGGGTTGGTCGAGGACGAAATCGGAGTTCTTCTTCCCCTCGCCGGAGAAACGCCAGTCGTAGAACAGGAATTGCCCGAAACCGGTTTTTTCGATGCGCTTGAGAAACTGTTTAGGGATGATTTGATCCGTATCGACGTTGACGCGATTGAGAGGGGCGGCCAGCCCATGATGTACGCGAAATGGTTTCATTGCCAACTCTTTCGTCCGCTCACGATCATTGGAATTTCCAGTTGCGTACGTCCGTGAAATGGCCCGCAATCGCCGCTGCTGCCGCCATCATCGGACTGACAAGATGCGTTCTCCCGCCGCGTCCCTGGCGGCCTTCGAAATTGCGGTTGCTGGTGGAAGCGCAACGTTCGCCCGGTTGAAGAATATCCGGATTCATGCCCAGGCACATCGAACATCCCGATTCGCGCCATTCAAACCCCGCGTCCAGAAAAATGCGGTGCAAGCCTTCTTTCTCGGCGGTGTGTTTTACGGTTTGCGATCCGGGGACTACCATGGCGCGAACTTCCGAACTCACACGATGTCCTCTGGCTACTCGCGCCGCCGCCCGTAAATCTTCAATCCGCGAATTCGTGCAGGAGCCGATAAAAACCCGATCGATTCCAATATCTTCGATCCGCCTGCCAGGCTCGAGCCCCATGTACTGCAGCGCGAGTTCGGCGGCGCGCCGGTCGGATTCATTCATCGCGTTGATTTCGGGAACCCGTCCTGTCACCGGAGCGACCATGCCGGGATTGGTTCCCCATGTCACGAACGGGCAAAGCTGAGAAGCATCCATCTGCACAACCTTGTCGAACGTCGCCTCGGCATCCGAGGGCAAGGTGCGCCAATAATCGACGCTCTTTTCCCACTCTCCGTCGCGCGGTGCGAGTCGTCTTCCCTTCACATAGCCGATGGTGATTTCATCGGGGGCGACCATACCGGCGCGCGCGCCAGCCTCGATGCTCATATTGCAGAGTGTCATGCGGCCTTCCATCGAAAGAGCGCGGACAGCCTCGCCGGCGTATTCGATCACATGTCCGGTGGCGCCATCGGTACCGATCTGCCCGATGATTCCGAGAGCAAGGTCCTTCGCGGTTACCCCCTCCGCCAGACGCCCGCAAACGTCGACCTTCATTGTCTTCGGTTTTTGCTGGCTCAGGCACTGCGTTGCCAAAACGTGTTCCACTTCCGAGGTGCCGATTCCGAAGGCGAGCGCGCCAAATGCGCCGTGGGTGCTGGTGTGACTGTCGCCACAGACGATGGTCATTCCCGGCTGGGTGAGGCCAAGCTCGGGGCCGATCACGTGAACGATTCCTTGCTCCGGCGAATCGATATCGAAAAGGCGAACACCGAACTCTTTGCAATTCTTTTGCAAGGCTGCAATTTGTGCGGCTGCAATCAAGTCGGTGATGGGAGTTCCGCGGGGTTCGGTCGGAACGTTGTGGTCGACCGTGGCAACAGTGCGGGCCGGTTGACGAACCTTGCGTCCGGAGGCTCGCAGCCCATCAAAGGCCTGCGGCGACGTGACCTCATGTACCAGATGGAGATCGATATAGAGAATCGGCGAACGGCCGTCCGGTCGGGTCACTACATGAGCGTCCCAGATCTTCTCGAAGAGTGTGCGTTTCCCCGCCATAATTCGATCTTCGGCTAACTGAAGGCAAAATCAAGTTTTTCACAGAGAGGCGGAAAGGAGCAAGGCTTCAGTGTTAGCCTGCGCTGATCCACCTGGTCTCAGGTATCATAGGATTAAATCCGCATGATCAACAACAAGCGCATCGCGGTGGTGATGCCCGCCTATAACGCGGAAAAAACGTTGGAGTCGACAGTCGGCGAAATCCCCGAACTGGTCGATATTCGCATCCTCGTGGATGACCGCAGCTCGGACCGTACGGTCGATCTTGCGCGAAGGCTTGGGCTGCAGGTCTTTCAACACGACCGCAATTATGGGTACGGGCGCAACCAGCAGACCTGCTATCGCGAAGCTCTCGCGGCGGGTGCAGACGTTGTGATCATGGTGCATCCGGATTATCAGTACACGCCGCTGCTCATCACGGCAATGGCCAGCATGGTGGCCTATGATGTGTATGACGTGGTTCTTGGATCACGCATCATCGGCGGAGGCGCACTGCGTGGTGGCATGCCGCTTTACAAATACGTTTCCAACCGGCTGCTCACAGCGATTGAAAATCTCGCATTGCGGGTGAAGCTTTCTGAATACCACACCGGGTATCGCGCGTTCAGCGCCAGGGTGTTGACGGCACTGCCTCTCCTTGAAAATTCCGATGATTTCGTCTTCGATAACCAGATGCTGGCGCAGTGCGTTTATTTCGGCTTCCGCGTTGGAGAAGTCTCCTGCCCCACGAAATACTTTGAAGAAGCTTCGTCCATCAATTTCCGCCGGAGCGTGAAATATGGGCTGGGCGTCCTGGGTACGACCTTGCAGTTTGCGCTGCAGCGCGGCGGATTGATTCATCTTCTCCGTTTCAGCGAGAACGGCCGCAAGCTGGAAACCGATTATCCCGCCTATTACGCCAACCGCAGCGACATCGCGCACTCGCATCACGCCGCGCTGTAATCCCCGTGCTGTAACAAAGAGACAGATAGACTTACAAATTCGCCGGTTCTCGACTCGCTGCTACTTTGCCCATGCCAGGCCGTCGGCTCCGAGTCCGGCATCAATTACTCTTACGCTCCAATCGCGCAGCCGAACGGCTGCAACCTGGTGCGGCCTCGAGCATGAAACATATGCGAACTCGCCATCAGGGCGAACCAGCACTTCCTGTGGATCCTGAGGAACGGGGACGGTTTTAAACACCTTCATTGCGGCAAGGTCGATTACAGCAACGGCGTTAGCCTCTGGAACAGCAACCAGCAGCCATTTTCCATCTGGCGTTGCGGCCGCTCCGTAACCCGCGGCAGGCAAAATTATCCAGCGATCAACTTTCCCGGCCGCGGTGTCGATGACCGCCATACGAGGTTGTTCCGTATCGGAAGTGAAAGCCCATCGGCCATCAGGCGAGAGGGCAATGCGCTGAATGTGTTTTGCGACAGAAATAATGGAAAGAGTTTTTCGACCTTCCAGATCGAGGACCGAAACTGTGCCGGGGCCTACGTTGGCGGTGTAACCGCGACGCCCGTCAGAACTGATGGCCAGCATGTGGGATTCGGGTTCACCGGTCGGGACCCTGCCGACGATTTTCATGCTCTTAGGATCGACGATGGCAATGGCTTTATCGATCTCCGTGGTGACGTAAAGCATGCCATCCTTGGAGTTGAATACGGCGCAATGAGGACGGACGCCGTGACCGAAATCAATCGTGTGAACCAGTTTCCGTTGGGCAATATCGATGACATCGATTGTGCTTCCATCGGTGCCAGGTAGGCCGACACCCGAGTCCCCATAAATTGGTACAAAAGCAGTTTTACCATCAGGAGATGCCGCGACTTCGTGGCCGGTAACACCGTTTTCATGGATGGTTGCAATCTGACGATCAGAATTGGGATCGACCAAGCCGAGCGTTTGATCGCCTTTGTTGGCAACCAGCAGCACGCCTGAGGAAGCCCGAGGGGTGGCAGAGAACAGCGGCGTGATAAACCCGGCAGCGAGAACGAGCGCAAAAAAGAACGGCATGGTGCTCTCTCTTCTTAATGAATGTGTTGAATGCGGGACGATTATCGCACAGCAAATGACGGCATCTCCGGTTTGGAATTCTTTCTCAAAATAGCACTCGGTTGTACGACCTGACGCACGTTATTACTTACGACACCTTGGCCGCGGCAAGCGAGCGGGAGCAAGCTACGCGGAGCGGCTGAAGGACCCGCTCGGCAATGCAGTCATTGGTGATTTTGTGCGGCTTGGTTTGCTTGTGCGGAACCAGCGGCGCGCAAGCAATCGTCCCCTTCGAAGTTTCTAATCCAAGACATTTGAGTTGGTCCGTTGAGGAGGCAGGGCGAATTTACGATTCGGCTTGCCGGTTGGTGGCGCGGTCCGCACCGCCAGAGCAACTTTCGCAACTGGAGCCCAAATTTATTCTGGTACTGGGAACGAAGGCAGACCAGATGGTGCGCGCCGGAGTGAATTCGGAAATTCACTTGCGGAAGTGGGATCCCGCGCGTTTTGCGGAGGCAATGGTATTGCTGACTCTGCGCCACGCGGCAAGAAATGAGGATGTTATACATTTGGCGCGGGAGGCGCTGAATGCAGCGGAATCTACGGTATCGGTGAATGAATTACGACAAAAGAAATAGAAGCAGCGAACCACTCAAGATAGTTCGGTCTTTTTTTCACTACCTCAACAGATCGTTCTCTACAGATCGTTGGGATCATCCCAGTCTGGGAAGCGAACCTGGCTGATTTCGGAAGTGACATCGCCTTCCGGCTAAAGACATAACACGATCTGCCGACCTTTGCTCGGTTAGGAGAAAAGGAGCGTGTTATGAGCATTTCCTTATCCAGTGCGCTATCGACGTTCGCGAATACCTCTCCGAAACCAGCCCAAACGACGCAGGATTACCAAACGCAGCCAGCCGCCAGTAGCACCGGATACACGGTGCAACTTTCGGAAGCGCAGCAAGTCTATCAACTTTACAACCAGGGCCAGCAGGTATCGCAGATCGCTGCCACGCTCAACCTCTCGGTAGCGGCAGTGAACACCTATCTGGGAATTGCAAACAGCAACACGTAGCTTCGCTAATGAAAGCACCCTTTCCTTCAGCTACACGCGACACTCGAGTGCTAGAGCGCCGTATCTCTTACGCTGCGACCTTCTCCTGATAAGCCGGAACGAATCTCTGCGTAACGAAGGTCTCGAACGGAGTGGGAGTGGTGTTACTTGGACCGCGTGGCTCGAGGGCGCGCATGTATCCGGAATTGAGGGCAGATGCCATTTCCAGGATAAGGCCCGCAAAGTTGTCCGGCATACCCGCCTGCACCAGCGCGGGGCGAACTTGATCGTCGGGCGCGTGGACATAGCCGAGCTTCGGCCTGCCAACTGAGTTGCCGATGATAGTCGCGGCTTCCGTGTAATCGAGGTCGCGCTGGCCTTGCAGTTCCTGCGTTTGTTTTCCCCGGAAGCTGAGTTCCGTGAGGGCGTCGGCTGCCGCCGCGCCTATATCCTGAGTCGCGATCATCGGAACTTTGAGATCAGCGCGAAGAGGACCAACAGCGGAGTGCATTGCACGGATCACTCCCACCTGTGGCAGCGTGTTTTCCATGAAATACCCGGCGCGCAGGTGAAGCACGTTTGCGGGCAGCTGGTTGAGTTTCTCTTCGAAATTATGAAGTCCTACCACAGGACCGGTGCCGGAAGATTTGTCAGCGCCGATGCTGCTGAGGGTAACGACATATTGGACGCCCGATTTCTTCGCAGCGTTCGTGATCGAATCGCTGACCCGCTCCTGATAGCTGCGGAAATCGTCGGTCGCCAAATTGGGTGGCAGCATCACATATGCTGCTTCGGCATGGTTAAAAGCCTTAGCCAGGGCGTGCTCATCAGTGAGGTCGGCAATAAAAGCTTCAGCGCCTTGCGCCATCAGCGAGTGCAAGTGCTCCGCGCTGCGTCCGACTGCCCTTACCTTCTTGCCGCGTGAGAGCAGAGTCTTCGCCGCGATGTGTCCAGTGTTTCCGCTTGCTCCGAGAATAACGTACATAGGCACCTCCTTCTCTTTTAAGTTTGGATGCTCGCGAAGGGTTTTGGCTTCAACGCGGAAGGGCATTTTTGGTTGGACAATTTTCCAGCGGCTCACCCCGCCCGCGAGATGCGAACGGGGTGGACGCAATGGGTTTTACTGCGCTGGGCTTGGGGAAGGTACGGAATTTGTTTTTGCGTCTGCCTTGAGTTCCTGAGCTACCGGACTGATTTTCACCGTCGCGAGAATTTTCTCGAGACGATGGAAAACCTCGTCACGATCTACTGCTTTCGTGGCGATTTTCGTGCCGGAGTCGGCGGTCTGCTCGGGATTCGGTTTTGTTGTCGAGACTTTGAGCGCGAATTCGTAGCAGCCACCATTCTGGAAGACATGGAAATACCGGGACGATTCCTCGCGCGGACCTTTTGTCGATTCCGTGCTGCTGCTCGTTTCAGCCGACGTCAACTCCATATCGCCAATCAGCAATTTGGAAACTGGCGGCGTTGCCAACCGCGCGGCGGCTTGGACCTGGCTATCAGACGGCCTCGCCGGGTCCGGTTGCGGAACGGAAAATTCGTTGCACTGCTCCGCGGTGAGAGTTTTGTTCACGCTGACTTCGAAGTAGGCGTTCGTTAAATCCGAGTTTGGATAGGTCGACTCCGGCAGCGCAACTGCGGCGATGGCAACCCCTCCAGTTTGAGTGAAGTCCATGGGAATCGCATCGGTCGAGATAAGTTCGGTTGCCGAATCGCCGGTTTTCAACGCATAGTTGCGCGGATACTGGAACGACACGCCGGTCGTTTTATCTGCGTAGGTTGCCGCCGGCGGAACTTTGCGAACCACCCGCTTGTGCGTGGGCTTTGGCGTGGCTGGACCCGCTGCGGCAACTGTTGCTGGCGCGGTTGTGGTCGCGGTCTGGGGCGTCGATTGCGAAATTGCCGGCTGACTGATGGCGGTTGGCGGTTGAGGTTTCTCGCTCGAGCATCCGACCGCGAATGAGCAAGCAATCAGAGCTGCGGCAAAGATCAATGGGCTGCTGCTGTCGAACACGTTCTTGAAGATGTTGGTGGTTTGCTTAATTTTTCCCCAAGCGACGGAAGCTGGGTTGCTGTGAAATAAGTTGATGCGGGTCATGGTTGGTCACCTCCTGCTGCTGTGCAGCGCTGATGGAGAGTGCATGGACGGTGCCACCGCGATTTCTATTGATTTGACGGGAGATAGGTGGATTGAACGAGGTTGCGGATGTGCCCCGGCCAACACGCCGTGAATGGCCTGACACACTTAGGGGACCATACTCGCGGATTTGCAAACCGGCGTATCTCAGAAGGTAAAACCGCGTTAAAATAGTTGCCGTTTTCGCCTCCGAATGGGGTTTCAGGATTCTTTCCTCAAAGAGAGGTTTCATGGAGAGCGCTGTGCGACTGACGATCGGCTTAGTAGTTTGCCTGACACTGGGTATTGTCTTGGCTGGTTGGTTCACGCGAACGGCCGCCGCCGGTAACAGTTCAAAAGGAGTGGCGATTCGCTCCGCTAAACCGGGGACAAAAATATCGAATTCCTGGGATCCGAAGGCCGCGGCCGCTTACTTAGACCAGCGGCAGGAGTGGTGGATGGACTGGCCCAGAGCCCAGCGTGACCATGGAACTTTTTGCGTTTCCTGCCACACCGCTCTTCCTTATGCTTTGTCGCGTTCCGCCCTTCGAACGGCGCTTGCCGACCAAGCGCCAGCTCCGCAGGAGCAACGGTTGTTGGAGAACGTCACGAAGCGGGTGCGCCTTTGGAAAGAGGTGGAACCGTTCTACAAGGATGCCGACCGCGGGCCATACAAGTCGGTCGAATCGCGCGGAACGGAATCCGTTCTCAACGCGCTGATTCTCTCCAGCCGTGATGCGCAAAACGGCCACCTCAGCAACGACGCGCACATGGCGCTCGAAAACATGTGGGCCGAACAGCAAATGACGGGCAAGCAAAAAGGCGCGTGGCTTTGGCTGCGTTTTAATAACGAACCTTGGGAAGCAGACGATTCCGACTATTTCGGAGCCACGCTCGCCGCCGTCGCCGTTGGTACAGCTCCCGACAACTATCGCGCAGCACCCGAAGTCCAAATCAGAATCGCGGCGTTGCGGGATTACCTCGACCGGGAATTTGCTGCGCAGGCCACCATGAATCGCGTCCTTTTTTTGTGGGCAGCCGCGAAGCTCCCAGGACTGCTGGAATCAGACCGGCAGAAAGCCATCATTGCCGAGGTTCTGGAGAAACAGCAAGCCGACGGGGGTTGGAGCCTCACTTCTCTTTCCGGCGACTGGAAGCGTCATGATGGAACGCCTCAGGAAACCGGGAGCGATGGATACGCGACTGGGCTGATCACTTTCCTTCTCCAGCAGAGCGGAATTCCGCCCGAAAATCCTGCACTAAAGCGGGGGCTGGTTTGGCTCACTCTAAATCAGGACAAGACGCGAGGTTCGTGGCCAGCCTACTCTCTGAACAAGAATAAGGAGCATCACATCAGTCC
>DASXEG010000163.1:0-26683 GCA_036490235.1 Candidatus Sulfotelmatobacter sp.
CAGACATTGGTGCAGCCTCGCTCGGAACAGCTGTTGAAGGGGCATCAATGGCGGGCAACGTGAAATAAAACGTCGCGCCCTGATCCAGTTCCCCCTCCGCCCACACCCGCCCTCCATGTTTGTGCACGATGCGCTGCACGGTTGCCAGCCCAACTCCTGTTCCTTCGAAGTCTTCGCCGCGATGCAGCCGCTGGAAAACGCCAAACAGCTTGTCCACGTACTTCATGTTGAAACCAACGCCGTTATCCCGAACCGCAATCACAAGGTTGCCGTTTTCGCACTCGCAGCTGATTTCAATATCGGCATGAGTCCGCGGCCGCGTGAATTTCAATGCATTGGCGATGAAATTCCAAAAAACCTGCTTAATAAGGGCGGGGTTGCAGACGGCCGGTGGCATACTTGCGATCTTCCAGTTCAGAACCCTTCCGGTGATTTCCGGCTGCAACTCAGACACCACCTCTTGGACAATGGCATTCAGATTGGTGCGCTCGGTCTTCACAGCATCACGGCCCACACGGGCCAGATTCAGCAATTCATCCACCAGCACTCCCATTCGCCGCACGCCGTCTTCGATGCGCCGGATATGATCGCGCGCTTCCGCCGGCAGTTGCGGACCAAAGTCTTCTGTCAGGATTCTGGAGAAGCCGGCAACGTGCCGCAGTGGCGCTCGCAGATCGTGGGAAACCGAGTAGGTAAAAGCTTCGAGTTCACGGTTGGCCGCTTCCATTTCGGCCGTACGCTGCGCGACTCTAGCTTCCAGTCGTTGTTCGCTTTCTCTCAGCGCGTCTTCGGAATTCTTCCTCTCCGTGATGTCTTCCGCAAAAATTACGATTCCACCCACTTCTCCTTTCGCGTCGTGCCATGGACGAATTTCCCACTTTAGCCACCGAACCAATCCGTCGGCACGTTCGAACCGGTCGCAATCCGCAGTCAGGACTTCTCCGTTGAGGCCCCGCCGATGCAATTGTTTCCAGTATTCGGGAACTTCGCCGAACATTTCGTAATGCGATTTGCCTCGCAGATCACGGCCTTCCATGCCGTAATCGGTGAGCCAGCGGTGGCTGGCGCACAGGTAGCACATCTCACGGTCGAACATGGCCAGCGCCGCAGGCGCATGCTCGATAAACAGCCGCATGCGTTCTTCGCTGTCGCGCAAAGCCCGCTCGGCGTGTTTGCGGTCCGTGATGTCCCTTCCAACGTTGGAAGCCCCAATGACGATTCCTTCCCTGTCGCGAATCGGCGAGATGGTGACCGACACGTCGATTCGCCGGCACCCCTTGGTCACCCGCACAGTCTCATAATGCTTTACGCTTTCGCCGCGCCTCAGTCGTGCCAGAATGTCGGTTTCTTCGTCGGCGCGTTCGGGAGGTAGAAGCATTCGCATTGGCCGCCCCAGGACTTCCTCCGCCGAGTAGCCATACAACCTCTCGGCTCCCGGGTTCCACGCAGTAATCGTGCCTTCCAATGTCTTAGCAACGATGGCATCGTCGGATGACTCGACCACATCTGCCAAATACGCCCGCGCCTCTTCTGCCCGTTTGCGGTCCGTGATGTCGGCGCGGATGGCCATGATAGGAATGCCGCTTACCGTTCAGCTTTGAGCAAGTGCTCGATCTCGCGCATAGCGACACTATCTCGCCAAGTGGTTATCGGCGGGGTGGGAACGGAGCTTTACGGCGGGAATACTCGGTGGATCAGGTACTGTTGGATGAATTCGAGTAAGAACTTACTTATGCCAGGCGCGGAGCGGCGATTGATTGCCGTCCGCAACCTGAGCGGCGCAGGGAAAAGTTGGTATCGAAGGAGGGAAAGAAAGTTTTAATGTGTCTTTATCCTGATCTGCTCACCCCGCCTTGCGTTCGCCTTCTCCCGGTTCTTGACCAGCATCGTCTTGCTCCCAGTCGAACGACAACGCCCGAGCTGTAGTTTCGATCGGCTCGAGCTCGGGAATATTTTCGGCCACAGACGCTCCCAGTTCGGTGAACTTGCGCGCCGAAACCAGTACACGGCTCTCCAGCGAACCCACGGCCTTGTTGTAGGACTCGACGGCGCGGTCAAGGCCCGTGCCGACAGAACTGATGTGCCCTGCCAGATTGCGAAGACGCTCGTGCAATTCCTTGCCCAGTGTACTAATCTGCTGCGCGTTGCGCGCCAGCTTCTCCTGATTCCATCCGTAATTTATCGCCTTTAACAATGCAATCAGCGTGGTCGGCGACGCCGGAATCACCCGGCTCAACACGCCATGCTCGATCAAGCCGGAATCCTGTTCGAGCGCGGCGCTGAAGAAAGTCTCGCCCGGCAAGAACATCACAACAAATTCGGGGGTTGAGTCGAACTGTTCCCAATATTTCTTGCCGCTGAGAGTGTTCATGTGATCGCGCACCTGCCGCGCATGATTTGCAAGGCACATACGGCGCGCATCTTCATCGATAGTCTCAAACGCATCAAGAAAAGCCTGCAACGGCGTCTTGGCATCGACCACAACGTTTTTCCCGCCCGGCAACTTCACCACGAGATCCGGTCGAAACCTTCCGTTATCGGTGATCAGTGTCTCTTGTTCTGCGAAATCGCAATAGGGCAACATGCCGGCGATTTCGACCACGCGGCGAAGCTGAATCTCTCCCCAGCGCCCGCGCACGTTTGGCGTACGCAGGGCGCGCACCAGATTCCCCGTCTGCGACTGCAGTTCTCTTTGGGTGGCGATCAAAGACTGAACCTGATTGTGTAATTCGCCATAAGCACCGGCGCGGGCAACTTCCATCTGCTGAATCTGTTCATCGACCTTGTTCAGCGATTCGCGCACTGGAGCCACCAAATCCGTAACTGCTTTTTGCCGGCTCTCCAGATCGCCTCTCGCCTCTGTCTGAAATCGCTGCAAGCTCTCCTTCGCAAGAGCGAGAAAAGACAAGTTGTTGTTTTTCAAAGCATCGGAGGCCATTGCCTTAAACGAGTTCTGCAAACCCTGCTCAGCGCGTGCACTCCACTCAGTCTTTTCGTTGTTGGCCTTTCGTTCCGCCTCTAGAGCCGTTTCCAGCCTCGCTTTATTCGCGATCAGATCACTTTGAGCCTGCAAAAGCCGCGCCAAATCTGCCTTTCCGGCGTTTAATTCCTTTTCCGTCAAAGACAAACGAGCCTGCAGAGCAGCCGATCGCCCGCGCAACGCAAGCCAAGCAATCGCGCTGCCAAACAACAGGCCAATGACCCCAACCACGCCAGGTCCCATAGCGAAAGTAACTTCTCTCAGTGGAATTCAGCTTCTAGCGTAGCACCTGCAGCAAGTTTGAGCCGCAATCAGCCCTTCCCAGGATTGGTCGAGTAGGCGCAAACGAATGCTAACGCTCTCGCGAGCCATCGCCAGAAAAGCAGTAGCCGCTCTCATTCTGGGCACCAGCGCAGCCGCCGCCCCTCCGCTGGTGCAACAGACGGCTTCTTCGGAGGGATCGAGCAACCCGGCAAAAGCTGGGTCGAAAGCGACTCTGAAACCGATCGCGGCAACTTCTCCAGACATTCCTTTCTCCGACTTTGATGCCGACTCCGAGCGCCAGTTATTGGAACTTGTAAACCAGGCTAGAACTCATGTTGGACTTCCGGCTCTGGCGCTGGATGCGGGCCTGACCCACGCGGCCCGCGCACACGCAGAAGCCATGTTCACCGCCCGTCAGCTCTCCCATCAATTCGCCGGCGAAGCCTCCCTCGCCGAACGCCTCGCCGCTGCAACGCACACGCAGCTCGATCAGGAGGGTGAAAACGTCGCTTTCGATTTCGATGCTGCCGACGCGCAAGAAAATCTCATGCTCTCACCGCCGCATCGAGCTAACCTGTTGAATTCGACTTTTAACGTGATCGGCTTGGGTATCGTGCGCAGCGGTAATCGTCTTTACATCGTGCAGGATTTCGGGCACGCCCTCCCTACCTATTCGACGACGGAAGTGAAAGATCGAATCGGCGCTGCCATCACGCGCATGCGTCATCAATCTGGCGAACATGGCCTAACGCAGCGCGATCTGGCTGCTGCAGATGCCGTCGCCTGCTCCATGGCCCAGGCAGACAAAATCAGCACCGCCTCCGTTCACCAACTAGCCCAGCGCTACTCTGTTCTGAGCTACACAACCCTTCATCCTGAGACACTCCCCGACGACGCGAACCGCGCACTCCGAATCCGCAACCTGCGCGGCTTCTCGGTAGGGGCTTGTTACGCAAGAACGGAAAGCTACCCCACAGGTGCTTACTGGGTGGTGGTAGCGCTGGATTGAAACTAGCGTGCAGTCTCGCCCCTCGCGCATCCTTTAGGACCAGGTATATCGAATGTAGTATTCTCGTGTACTGGCGCGTCTCGACCGACAACTGGATCATGGACCGGATCTCCGCCCTCAACGAAATTCTTACCCAATCCCCTAACGATGCCTTCGCGCGCTATGGGCTCGCGATGGAATATTCGAAGCAGGGGGACCTTGATCGCGCGCTGGCTGAGTTCTCAATTCTGCTGAAAGGCAATCCAGAATATACCGCCGGTTACTTCATGGCGGCGCAGGCGCTGGTTCGCGCTGACAGGTCTGCAGAAGCGAAGACGATGCTGGCCGATGGCATCGCTTCCGCGCGGCGTACGGGCAATCTTCATGCGCAATCGGAAATGGAAGCGATGCTGGCGGAGCTGGGTTAGATTTGGCGCCAACCGAGAAATCTCTTCCAGCCAAAGCACTCTGCGAATATCAAAGATCATTGCAAGCGGCCTGCAACACGCCGCGCCGCATTATAATTACGCCGAACGAATGGCGCTAACCTCTGGCACGAAACTCGGTCCCTACGAAATCCAATCCCCGCTGGGTGCGGGTGGCATGGGCGAAGTGTATCGTGCCAAGGACACCAGGCTTGACCGCTCGGTCGCAATCAAAGTTTTGCCTTCTCATCTTTCCTCCAATCCGGAATTGAAGCAGCGCATGGAGCGCGAGGCGAGAGCTATTTCCGCGCTCCAGCATGCGAATATCTGCACGCTTCACGACATCGGCTCGCAAGACGGCACCGATTTTCTGGTCATGGAATATCTCGAGGGTCAGACCCTCGCCGAGCGCCTGGCAAAAGGTGCGCTGCCGATGGATCAGGTCTTGAAAATCGGTACGGAAGTCGCACAAGCTTTGGAGAAGGCGCATCAACGCGGCATCGTCCATCGCGATCTGAAACCGGCGAACGTCATGCTCACCAAAGCCGGCGCAAAGCTGATGGACTTTGGGCTGGCTAAGCCGAAAGTCTCGATTGGTTCCCAGGCCGTCGGGCCATTTACTCCTTCAACCCCAACTGTAAATCTGGCCTCGCTCTCTGCGGCGGCGTCTCCACTTACGCAAAAAGGATCAATCGTTGGAACATTCCAATACATGGCTCCCGAAGTCTTGCAGGGAGCAGAGGCCGACGCCCGCAGCGATCTGTTCAGTCTCGGTTGCGTTCTCTACGAAATGGTTACGGGACACCGCGCATTCGAGGGCAAATCGCAACTTAGCGTATTCACTTCCATTCTGGAAAAGGAACCGGAGCCCGTCACCACCCTGCAACCGCTGGCACCGCAGATGCTCGTTCATGTGATCAATGGCTGCCTCGCCAAAGATCCCGCAGATAGGATTCAATCTGCTCACGACGTGGCGATGCAGCTGCGCTGGGCCCCTTCAATCGCTTCGGCACCCACAGATTCGGAATCCTCTTCTCCGGTCAATCGAGTTCGCTGGTTTGCCGTCGTCGCGGCTGCAGTTGTCGCGGGTGCGCTGATTGGCTTTTTCCTGCATCGGCCCGCGCAGCCGGGTCCGAGCATTCGCGCTTTTCTCAACCCACCACCGGGTGGACATTTCCGGCTCACCGACGATGCCGCAGGCCCACCCGTGCTTTCACCCAACGGCGCATACCTGGCCTTCACGGCAAACGGCGCCGATGGAAAAACTTCCATCTGGGTCCGTGCTATGAATGCCGCGGAAGCTCGCCCACTTCCCGACACCAATGACGCGATATTTCCTTTCTGGTCTCCCGATAGCCATTCAATCGGGTTCTTCGTCAGCGGCAAGCTGAAGACGATCGAGCTTGACGGCGGAGTGGCGCAAGTCGTATGCGACGTCCCCCTTGGACGCGGCGGCGCATGGGGAAGCGGCGGGACGATTTTGTTCTCCGCAGCGCCAGTTTCCCCTTTGCTGCAAGTAAGCGCTAACGGAGGCACCCCAGCCCAAGTCACAAAATTGGATCCCACTGTGCACACTTCTCACCGCTGGCCGTTCTTTCTACCCGACGGCAAGCATTTTATCTACTTCGCCATGCATCATGACCCTTCGAAGTCGGCGAACGATGGCGTCTACTACGCGTCGCTTGACGGCCGCGAGAATCGACTGCTGGTTCGCGGACAAACTAACGCGATTTATGCAGCCGGGTTCCTGCTGTTTGGCCGTGGCGACCAGTTGATGGCCCAACCCTTCGACCCGGACAACGGCAGATTGAGCGGGCAGGTGCAAACCGTTTCTACTAACGTGTTGAACGATGTAACCACCTGGCACATGGACGTTTCGGCTGCCGACAACGGTTTGCTAGCGTTTGGCAATGGCAGTTCCGGCAATGTTCAACTTGTCTGGATGGATCGTGCCGGAAAGCAGAGCAGTGTCGCCGTCGACAATCTGCAAAACCTGCAGTTTGCCCGCTTGTCGCCGAATGGCGATCGCGTCGCCCTGATGCTGGATTCCGGCATCAATGACATCTGGTCGGTCGATCTGGCGCACGGCGTTCGCACCCGCCTGACGTTTGGTCCCGTTGCCAACACTTATCCTGTCTGGTCGCCCGATGGCAAGTGGATCGCCTACGGCTCGACGCGCCCGGGAGGCACGGGCATCTTTCGCAAGCTCGCCGATGGAAGCGGCGCCGAAGAAACGCTTCTTACGAGCTCCGACGCAACCGGCTTCATGCTCAGTGACTGGTCGCGAGATGGCAAAACTTTGTTCTATTCGACCGGTCTCACCACCGGGGATCAAACCTCATGGGCCTTGCCACTCGAGGGCGAACGAAAACCGCATCAAGTGGCGACGCACGCAATCAACGCGACACTGTCTCCCAACGGCCATTGGCTCGCCTATACCGCATTCGGGGGGCTGGCGGAAGTTGACGTCGTCGCCTACGGCGGCGGGCAGGGCAAGTGGCAGGTCTCATCCAATGGCGGGCAATTTCCGCAATGGAGCAAAGACGGAAAAGAACTGTACTACTTTGACGAAACGCAATCCATTTCTGCCGTTCCGGTGAAAGATCTGGGCAACACGCTCGAATTCGGAGCCAGTCAAGCCCTCATCAGCCAGTGGACGATTCTAACCTTGCCTTTTTACAGCGTTGCTCCTGACGGCAAGGAATTTCTGATGGAGCGCGTCGCACAGCAGGTCAGCCAGCCGGTAACGATACTCACCAACTTCACAGCCGGACTGAAAAAGTAGTCGTTGCGATCGCGGCTACGTTCACTTCCCGTTGCGCGGATCGTCCGCCGGATTCACGTATTTGAATTCCACCGGCCCTTGTCCATAGAGCACGATGGTGGTTTCCTGCTTCGTTGTGTACGCGAAGTGATTCATATTCGCGGGCATTAAAGCATAGCCGCCGGGTCCGATCGTTTTGTTCGTGGATGCCTCTTTATTCAATGCATCGCCCATCCCGAAGGCCAGTGAGCCGGTAACCACAACCACGTTTTCGTCTGTTGGATGGGAGTGCGCAGGAATTGCGTAGTTTGCCGGAAACTTCAATCGAATCGTATAAGCACCGTTCGCCATTGGATTGCCCGCGAGAACTGCAATTTCTGCGCCCGGTGGGAGCATTGGCGGCGCGGAGCCCCATTGTGCTTCTTTCAAAGCCTGAATCACATGTTGATGGGTCTGCGCGTTGAGCAGGCAAAAGAATCCCGCGAGAAACACAGCCGAGATGCTGATGATCAAAGATGGTTTCTTCATATTGGCCTCCAGGTTAAGTTGAGTTATTCCGAGCCTGATCGTATAGCGAAGGATAATCTTTGCGCGTCCCGCAAACGGGTCATCCCGAACTCTGCGATAAAATGGCCCGTTCAGGCCATCTCGATTTCTCTCCCGATGATATTCGTTCAGGATCGCGAACTCAGTCTTCAAGAGAACAAGTTCCGGCGGGCAGCTTGTGCGACCGCCGCGGCTCTCGTGGAAACGCTTAGCTTGTTCAAGATGTTTGCGAGATGCCGATGCACTGTGTGGTCGCTGACGCGAAGTTGTCCGGCGATACTCTGATTGTTCTGTCCATCGGCCACGAGCCGGAGAACTTCGATCTCTCGCTTCGTCAGGACCTTTTTGCCGGAAGTCGACCTCACGGCGTCCGATGATTTCTTCGTGGCGTTCAAAGAATTGAGGGCAGCGCGGGTGCGGGCCAACTCCACCGCCGCATCGAGTTTGGAAAAAAGTTGGATGGCGGCTTTCGCCTCGTCCACAGCCGCCTCAAAACGTCCGAGCTTGCCAAGTGCCAGAGCCAAGTCGGCGCGGGCGCGAGCGTGCTCATAAGGAGCACTGCTTTGCAGGAACAGATCGGCGGCATCCTCGAAGTGCTGGCGTGCTTCATCGGCATGAGAATCCGCAATGGCAAGACAGCCCGAAGCGTAGCTTGCGGCAGCACGAAGTGGGATTGTGCCTACGGCCGAGGCCAAGCTCGAAAGCTCCCCAAGTACACTCCGGGCACGCTTCAGTTCTCCCATGTCCGTCAACGCACGGACGAGTAATTCCAGAGCTGGAGCACGTTCCAGCCGGTTTCCCGGTGGTACGCGACGCAAGTATCGTTCCGCTTGCTCGATGGCAGATTGTTGCTCCCCGCGATCAAACGCAATTTGTGCGCGTCCGAGCAGTGCGGTGACAGACCCAGGCGCTTCATCATAAAGACGGGCGGCTTCTGAAAGCTTGCCCTGGCGTCTGCGCAACTCGGCCAATCGCACAATCGCGTCGCCCGTCATTGCCGGGCGGCTGGCTGCTAGTTCCTCCCGTGCGGATATGAGTTCTGCCTCAGCTTCATCCCACGTGCCGCGCCATAAACAGATCGAGGCATATTGCGTGCGGCAAACAGCGAATAGCGGACGCAGTCGCCATTTCGTGCAGAAAATTTTCAGTCGCTTGCACCATTGCAATGCGCGTTCGTAATCGCGAACTTTTTCGCAAGCGGCGATGAGATAGCAGGAAGACAGGCCGATGATCACCGGGTCTTCGAGTTCCCTCGCGATCACCGCAGTGTTTACTTCGTCGAGATTCCGCATACCTTCTGGCACGTTTCCGGCAATTACGTGTGCCAGGCCTCTTACCGCAAGGCCGAGCATTTCGAGATCAATGCTGCCAACTTCACGCGCAACCTCCATGCCTTTTTCCGCCATTCTTATAGCGCGAAGTGCATCGCCCTCCTCAAACAGGCAAAGCGAAGCTTCGCGCAACTCCAGCCATGCCTTTTCCGAACATGCGGGCCCGCCTTCGAGCAAATGGCGCGCGCGCTGCAGCCATCCATTTGCAACCACGTTTTCGCCACGAAAGGCCCAATAATCCCAAGCCAGCCACACCGCAACGCGGGCGGCCGCTGCTTTTTCCTTTTTTCTGAGGTAGACACGATACGCCCGCTCGCGCGAATCGAAGACTAACTCTGCCTGATCGAGCCACCACGCGGCGTTTCCCAAACCCTCCAAAGCTTCAGGAACTTCCCGGTTGCGAAGCGCAGCCTGGTACGCGCGGCGGGCCTTTTTCCATTCGCCGCGGGCCAGGGCTTGGTCACCAGCGCGGCATTCAGGTGGACGAGGGGTGGGCATGAGGTAACAATTATATTTTGGGCGGCGGCATTACTTCGCCATCTTCTGCATGGCCCACTCGACCACGGCGGGAAACAGTTGGTAGATTTTTTGCGGAACGTACATCGTCCAGGGCACAATCACTTCTCTTTTCTGCTTTAGATATCCCTGAAGCGTGGCGCGGGCAACCCGCTCGGCAGTAATGCCCTTCACCTTGCTGGGACGAACTTTTTTTCGTTCGTTTCCCAGTGTCACATTTTCACTGAACGACGTGGCAACGTAGCCCGGGCATACCGTCAAAACATGAATGCCCTCTTTTTTCAATTCCACCATCGCGCCCTTGCCCATGGCATTCATGGCGAACTTCGTTGCGCTGTAACCGGCGTGATACGGCAACGGAATATGCCCGGCCACGCTCGAGATGTTGATGATTGTTCCGCCACTCTGCTGCTGTCGCATCACGGCAATCGCGGCCTGCATGCCCGCGACGGCTCCGAAGAAATTCGTTTCGAACATTTCGTGCAGCGCCGCCATTTCCACTTGCGCAACTGAGTCGAGCAGACCATGGCCTGCGTTGTTCACCCATATGTCGATGCGCTGAAAATGATGCATCGTGAGACCAACGGCGCGATCGATCTCCTCGCGATGCCGCACGTCGCACGCTAGAGCTAAAGTTCGCTCCGGATGGCCAATGCGCGTACGCGCAGCCTCTATGCGCCCTGCGTCGCGCGAGAGCATCACTACGCGCGCACCATTGTCGGCGAAAATCTTTGAGATTGCCTCACCGATGCCCATGGAGGCGCCGGTCACTACGACAACTTTTTCTGCCAGATCGATATTTCTTGCCTGCGTCATAAAACCCATCCGCGTGCAAATACTATATTCTCTTCAGTTAAGACTTCTTGCCTTCGCCGCAAGAGTGCGGCCAATCTGCCATGCGCATTCCCATATATTACGTTGACGCCTTCACCAATCGCCGCTTCGGAGGGAATCCTGCGGCCGTCATGCCGCTACCTCGTTTTTTGTCTGACAATATCTTGCAAGCAATCGCCGCCGAGAACAACCTTTCCGAAACGGCGTTCCTTGTCCCAGAAAACGGCGATTACCGTCTACGCTGGTTTACACCGCTGGTCGAAGTCCCACTTTGCGGGCACGCCACACTTGCCAGCGCTGCTGTCGTGATGCAGCGCCTCGAACCTGGACGCGAGCGGGTGGTTTTTCACTCTTTGAGTGGGCCATTGACGGTCAAGACCCAAGGCGCCGGATACATGATGGACTTTCCAGCGCGCCCTTCCGAGCCAATTCCGGTTCCCCTCGAACTTATTAGCGCTCTGGGCGCCGTTCCCACCGAGGTCCTGGTTAACGAATTTAATTACATGGCCGTGCTGAAAGATGAAAGTGCCGTTCGCTGCCTTGCGCCGGATTTTGCAGCGGTGGCGCGCATTGGACGACCAGGAGTGATCGTCACCGCCGCAAACCACGCGACGTATGACTTTGTCAGCCGCTACTTTGCCCCGGCCAAAGGTATTCCGGAGGATCCTGTAACGGGCGCTGCGCACTGCATGCTCGCTCCTTACTGGGCGAAGCGACTGGGCAAGAATGAACTTCACGCCTTTCAGGCCTCGCGCCGCGGCGGAGAAATCATTTGCGGTATTAAGAATGGTCGCGTCGAACTGCAGGGCAACTGCGTTTTCTATCTACAGGGGGAAGTCGAAATCTAACACGGCGTTGGGCTCGGCCATGAGAAAATCTGGTCGCTCCGGTGTGTCGTACAATCGAACAGCGCCACCTGGAGACTGCTTGGCTTCGCTGATTCCTCTGTTCCCGCTGGATGTCGTTCTATTTCCTGGTACTCCCCTGCCGCTGCACATTTTCGAACCGCGTTACAAGGAAATGGTTCGCGAATGCCTGGCGCAGAATCGCATGTTCGGCGTAGTGCGCCAGGGCGAACAAGGGCTTGCCGAAGTTGGATGCACGGCGGAAATCGTTACGGTTGTGAAAGAGTACGAAGATGGCCGCTTGGACCTGGTCACCGAAGGGCGGCGCCGCTTCCAGGTTCTTCAGGTCAATGAGGAGCGATCGTTTTTGCGCGCGGAAGTTGCGATGATTGAAGACGAGCCGGGAGCGCCGCAGAAACAGGATACGGATCGCGCCACCTCGCTGCATTCGGAACTTCTGGCGATGGCGGGAGCGCGGCAGGATCTCTCCGCCGCCGATCCGGCTGCACTGTCGTTTTATCTCGCGGGATCTCTGCCGCTCGATCTTGATTTCAAGCAGAAATTGCTTTCACTCCGCTCCGAAGCGGAGCGCCTCACGCTGCTGATCTCTTATCTTGAACAGCTCATTCCTAGAATTCAGCGGGCAGCGAAAGCCAAAGAGAAAGCTGGCGGCAACGGACACGTTCACTGAGACAGGGTAGTCGTTCAAGTCGGCTTATGCGCGACACCGATTCAGTGGGAGATCCTTCGCTCCGGTTGAAAAGCGCCTGCGTTCAGGATGACACAGTAATGTAAGAGCTAAACGGACCCACCAGCTGGGACAGAAGCACGGCAACCGCCCGCCGCGTTCCGCGTATAATCCAAAGAAAGTATTCTCCTCGGGGGTTCATTCGATGTCTCTTCCTCGCACGCTCGGCGAATTGCGCCGCAGCGATTTTTCCGAAGCATGTTTGCGCAATCGCCGCGTGAAAGACGAACTCCGGCAAAACCTGATGGCGCGGCTGCAGCAGGGCGACGAGACGATTTTTCCAGGTATCGTTGGCTACGACGACACCGTTGTGCCCCAGATCGTTAACGCGATTTTGTCACGGCATAACTTTATCTTGCTCGGGCTGCGCGGACAGGCAAAGAGCCGCATCCTGCGCGCGCTTACATCTCTCCTCGATCCGCACATGCCTTATGTCGAGGGCTGCGAGATTCGTGACAATCCATACGATCCCATCTGCCGGCGCTGCCGGGAGGAAATTGGGCGCCTCGGTGATTCGACGCCGATTGCGTATCTCACTCCCGATAGCCGCTACGTCGAAAAACTGGCCACGCCCGACGTCACCATTGCCGATCTCATCGGCGACATCGACCCGATTAAGGCCGCGCGCGGTGGTCACGAACTTTCCAGTGAGTTCACCGTTCACTACGGCTTGCTTCCCCGCGCCAATCGGGGAATTTTCGCGGTCAACGAACTCCCGGACCTCGCTGGAAAAATTCAGGTCGGCCTCTTCAATATCATGCAAGAGGGCGACGTGCAGATTAAGGGCTATCCAATCCGCCTGCCGCTCGATCTCGCGATTGTTTTCAGCGCCAACCCGGAGGACTACACGGCCCGCGGAAAAATCATCACCCCGCTCAAGGATCGAATTGGTTCAGAGATTCGCACGCACTATCCCGCTACCGTGGACGAAGGCATCGCCATCACAGCGCAGGAAGCCTGGACGCGTCGGAACGGTCATCCAACGCACCTTCCTACTTATGTACAAGAGGTGATCGAACGCATCGCATTTGCTGCCCGCGATGACAAAAGAATCGACAAGCGCTCCGGCGTGAGCCAACGCCTGCCGATTTCTGCGATGGAGAATGTAATTTCGAATGCGGAACGGCGAGCGATCAACAATGATGAACAACTGGTCGTCCCGCGCATCAGCGATGTTTACGCCGCACTGCCCGCGATCACCGGAAAGCTTGAACTCGAATACGAAGGTGAGATGAAAGGCGCGGACTTCGTTGGCCGCGAATTGATTCGCAGCGCCATTGCGAAAACCTACGATCAATACTTCACCGGAGCGAACATGCAGCAGGTCGTGCAATGGTTCGACCTGGGGGGCGAGATCCAGCTTGCGGATTCTATTTCTGCAGCGGAAGCGCTCGAGAATTTGAAAGAGATCCAGGGCCTCATCGACAAACTGGGCCCGCTCGGCATTTCTCAGAAAGAAAGCCCTGAGCAACAAGTCTCGGCGGCGGAATTTATCCTTGAAGGTTTGCACGCACACAAACGGATCGGGCGCAACGAAGAACGGATATTCAAGGCTGGCGAGAAAAAGTCAGAACCGGCGCGCGAGAAACAGTTTGAAATGGAAGATCGCCCGTACCGCCAGAGAAGGCAGTTTAATTGAGCTACACGCTCCGAGCTGCGCGCTTCGAACTGCGAACAAGAGTTCTCGTAAACCGCAACTCGTAGCTCGGGGCTCGCAGCTCGAAGCTTTTTTATGAAACGCATTCGTTACTCCAAATACGTCCCCGACCCTGCCGGCGAAATGAGCATGGAGGACCTGCTCAGCGCTCTCTCCGATTACTTGTTGCAGAGCGGGTTCAACAGCGATATGTGGTATGAGATGCCGGATGGAGAGCAGTCCCTGGACGACCTCAAACGCGCAATCGAACAAGCGTTGCTCGACAGCGACCAGTTCGATGAAGAGATGCGCGAGCGCATGCTCGAGATGGCGATGAATGGTCAGATGGAAGAATTGATCGAGAAGCTCATCGAGCGCATGCAGCAGGAAGATTACATTTCAATCGACCAACCGCACGATCCCTCGCGGCAGTCGAGCGTTGGGGGACAGGTCGGTGAAAATGCGCCGCAGGCGAAATTCGAAGTCACTGACAAGAGCCTCGACTTCCTCGGCTTTAAGGCGTTGCGCAACCTTCTCGGCTCGCTCGGCAAATCGAGCTTCGGCCGTCACGACACGCGGGATCTTGCGACCGGCATTGAAGCCAGCGGGGCGTCGAAATCCTATGAATTCGGCGACACGCTCAATCTCGACATCACCGCCACGCTCTCGAACGCGATCCAACGTGAAGGCCTTGGCCTGCCGCTGCACATCGAGTATTCCGATCTTCAAGTCCATCAGTGCGAATATCAATCTTCCTGCGCGACGGTTCTCATGCTCGACTGCTCGCACTCGATGATTCTCTACGGCGAAGACCGCTTTACGCCTGCGAAAAAAGTCGCTATGGCACTCTCACATTTGATCCGTACGCAATATCCCGGAGACTCGCTCTCGCTGGTGCTCTTTCACGATTCCGCCGAGGAAGTTCCGTTGTCGCAACTGGCGCGGGTGAAGGTCGGCCCTTATTACACCAATACACGCGAAGGCCTGCGCATGGCGCAACGGTTATTGCAACGCCAGAGAAAAGACATGAAGCAGATTGTGATGATTACCGACGGCAAGCCATCGGCGCTGACTCTGGAAGATGGCCGCATTTACAAAAATGCATTCGGGCTCGATCCCCTGGTCGTGAGCCAGACGCTGGAAGAAGTTTCGAAATGCAAGCGTGCCGGAGTGCTCATCAACACGTTCATGCTTGCGTCAGATTATGGCCTGGTGCAGTTCGTGCAGAAAGTAACGGAAATGTGCCGCGGCAAAGCCTACTTCACCACTCCGTACACGCTCGGGCAATACCTGCTAATGGATTACATGTCGCGCAAAACTAAAACCATCCACTGAATGTTCTCTCCCGGCACCGCGCAGATTCTGATCTTTTCGATCATTGGTGTAAGTATTGTGCTGATGCTGATTCGTCCGCGCCGCATCGCAGAAGCGTATTGGATCAGCGGGGGCGTGGTTCTGCTTTTAAGTCTGCGCCTCATTGATCTTCCTCTCGCCTGGCACGCCTCCGGCAAAGCCCTAGACGTTTGCCTCTTCCTAATTGGGATGATGCTACTCTGCGAGATGGCGCGCGCACACGGCGTGTTTGATTGGATTTCGGCGATTGCAGTGCGGCACGCCGGCGGTTCCGGCCTCAAGCTCTTCACACTGGTCTATGCGGTCGGAGCAGTTGTGACAATTTTCATGTCGAACGACGCGACTGCGGTCGTGCTCACGCCGGCAATGCTGACCGCCGTTCGCAAAGCCAAGGTTCAGCCGCTTCCCTATCTATTCGCATGCGCGTTTATTGCAAACGCAGCGTCGTTTCTGCTTCCTATTTCGAATCCTGCAAATCTCGTGGTTTTTCATGATGCGATGCCGCCGTTGGCTCGATGGCTGACAGCTTTCGGGATCCCTTGCCTGTTATCGATCGCGATTACTTATTTTGTATTGCGCTGGATCTATCGCAGAGACCTGAGCGCGAGTATCGGCCACGCTGTGGACGCCGTTGATCTGAACCGAAATGGCGCATTTGTGCTTGCTGGTGCAGCCGCCATGATTGCGGTACTACTCACGGCTTCCTCGTTTGGAAAAGATCTGGGATTACCCACATGCCTGTGCGCTCTCGCGATCCTTGCGGTGATCTGCATAAAGGAGCGAAGCAATCCTCTGATATTTGCGCGCGAAATCAGTTGGGCTACTCTGCTCCTCGTGGTCGGCCTCTTCATCATGGTAGATGCGGCCGAGAAAGTCGGCGCGATGCAGTACACGAACGAAGCGCTTTCATGGGCGCAGCAGATGGGCGCAACCACAGGTCCACTGGTCACGGGATCTGGAGTGGGAATCGCTAACAATTTCGTCAACAATCTTCCACTGGGTCTGATCGTGGGCCACACGGTTCACGTCGCGCATTCCAGTTCGCCGATCACCGATGCTGTTCTCATCGGCGTCGATTTAGGCCCGAATCTCTCGATCACCGGCTCGCTGGCGACAATTCTCTGGCTCCTTGCTTTGCGCAAAGAAGCGATTGACGTTAGTTTTTGGGACTTTCTGAAAGTTGGTGTGATCGCTATGCCGCTCGCTCTCCTTGCGGCCCTGGAAGGCTCAATCTTTTTGCACGCATTTCTGCTGGGTTCGTGAAAGAAGATTGCCGGATTTTGCGCTCTTACTTTCCTGTCTTTCCGGGGGTTGCGACTGGTTTGATATCGTCCGCTGCTTTTTCCAGACCATCAACGGAGCTCGAATCTAAATCGTACAGCGTGGAATCGCCCTCGCGCTTGGCGATGTAGCCGCTGCCGGATTTTGCAATTGCGATTTTTTCCACGCGCTTGCCACTGTCCGAAGCCACAGTAATATCAACAGTCGGATTCGCGAATCCCGAGTCTGCAAACTTGCTCGCCGCAAGGTCGCGCAGCTTTGCAATCAAATCCTCCACGCTGCCGGCTTCCAACTTTTTTCCATCCGGCCCCCACCAGTCGTTACCGCCCTTGGTCAGAAAGGTAGCTTTGGAGCCCGTATGCACCTCGATCTTGTCCGGCTCGTTATAGCCGAAATCGAAAATGCTCTTGTTGCGGAAGTCGTCGAGCCCTTTATCCACCGCCTGGCCCAGCGCCGAATCCACTTTGTAATCGCCTTCGACCACGCTCGATTTCGCATAGTACGTATCTTTGTTCTTGCGAATCTCGATTTCCTGCGTTCCTGAGGGATCGGTGACCCTGGCGGTAGCAACCGGGGTGGCATGGGCAAAGCCTTCGGTCGCCGCCTTCCTATCGGTTCCGCTGACATCCATCTGCGCGTCCGCAAGTTTGCTTACCAGTTCGCCGACCTGATTGCTGTTTGCGCGCAATGGTTTTGGCTTCAGGATTTGCCATTCATCTTTATTTCGCCCGAACTCGATATCCTGATTCTTTCTGGTCAGATCAACACGGCTTATTTTTTCTGGGCTCAGGGTAATCAGCCGCTTGTCACGCAGATCGTTCGTGCTCTTGTCGATGCTGGTCTCGTGATACTTCGCCATCGTGAAGACGCGAGGATCGCCTTCTAGCATCGCGTAGACATCGTTGCCAGTCGGCGTCGCGTCTCCGATCAAGAGCTTCTGCGACTTATCTTTTTCGGTAAGATCGACTTCGACCGCGGGCTGAGCAAGACCGTATTGCTGCAAATCAGACGTTTTGCTGTCAACCAGTCGATCGGAATCGAGATTCGACAGCGTCGACAGCACGTTGGAAACTGAGCTCTGATCGGCATTGAGCAGCTTTGGTTGAGTGATCTGCCATGCGCTGGAACTGTTTCTTGACAGCACCAGCGGTTCAGCGTCCTTTTTCTCTATCACTACTTGCGTAATAGCAGCTTCATTTACCTTGAGGATCGCGGGAGACGAATCGGCCGATGCCTTCGTCTCTTCTGGCTTACGGTGATCTGACCAATAAAGAGCGCCCAGAAGTGCGGCCAGCACAACGGTTGCGAGAGCGAGACTGCGAAGTTTCATAGCACGTTTTCGAGCAACCCTCGGGCAAGAAAGTTACGCCCCGTGCGCAAGCTTGGAGGCTCAAACTCAAACCCCTAAGAATGTTTCTATCGCCTCTTCCACCACACGCCTATGCCAAGGACAACCACAATTCCCGGCAATAGAAACTGGCTGGTGGCCCGGACCCAGCTGAATTGTGCGCGGGTCATAGTGATGCGGCGGTCTTCACGCTCTTTCGGGCGGATCGAAATCAGGTCTTCGTCGGATGAAAGCCAGTTGATGGTATTCAATGCTAGATCGTTGTTGCCGTTGAAGCTGATAAAACCATTGTCCAGCCACGATGAACTTCCGACGACTACGAACCTTCCCTGAGAATTTTCTTTGCCAGTGTTGTAAGTGCCGGCGGCAGCAAGGGTCAAGGGTCCCTTTTTATTTTTCGGATCATTCACGCTCACGGCCGCCGAACTCAAATTCGAAGTTGCCAGGCTGCTCGAGGAGGAATCGAACAGTTTCTGAACGTTCGTTTTGTCGGTGTTCTTGACTTCGATCGAGCGAGAGAGCGGGAAACCAGTCGCTGTCCCTTTCATGTCGCTCACGATGGGTTGCGACTCGTAGCTTGTCACGAGCGCGACCTGCGGGCCGAGTCCCACCAACTGGCCGATGGGATTCAGATCGAGAATCACATCTTTGTCGAGAGTTACGCCCCAGCTTTGGAGTAAAGTACCGAGCGCGTCATTATCGGCGATTTCCGACCGTCCAGCTTTCAAGGGCGCGTCCAGCATCAGAAGTGCACGTCCGCCCTCTTCCACGTACTTCTTGATCGCATCCACTTCGGGCTGCTCGTAATTGCGCGTTGGGCCAGCGACCACCAGAGTGGTGCAATCGCTCGGCACATCTGGCTGTTGCAGCAGACTGATGCTCTTGGTTTCGTAATCATCCTTTGATAGGAGATCCTTGAACTGGGAAAGGCCGTCGCGGCTGCTCTCATCAATCTGGTGTTCGCCACTGCCTGTAACGAAGCAAACGGTTCTGGTGCTGCTTTTCAAATCGCGGATGAAGGCCCCGGTGATGCCTTCCTCCGTCATGCTCTTCGCCTCTTCCCGCTTGGCTCCAATCTGCACGACGGCGGTACCGAAGTTGCGAATGCCCGCTTCCCGCGCGGCCGTGGGGTTCTTATCGGGATCGACGTATTCGATCTTCACCTTGGGTGACAGGTTCGCGTATTCGTCGAGCAGATCTTTCCCCTCGCGGAAACGCGTACTCTGATCAAAGTAAGTGATGGTTGCGTTTTCTTTCAGCCCTTTAACAATCTTGGCGGTCTGCTGCGACAGGCTGTAACGCTTGTTGGCAGTCGCATCGTACGACTTGTCGAAGCGATTGGCGAGCACGTTGGCGACAACGATCGCCACCACAACGACCAGAATATAGATCGTCGCGTAAGCCGCGTACTTGGTCTGCCTCGCCTTCAGCCACTGACTTGCCATCATCCTCTCCCGATTAACGATCTCGTTTTACGACCTCCAGCGCAGCGATTCCATCGATCGCGCAGTGAAGAAAAGCCCGAGGAAAATCACCGTCACGTAGAAAACGGCATCTTTGGAATCAAGCACTCCTCGCCCAAACGCTTCGAAGTGAGTGATCACCGACATATATGAAAGCACCTGTGCCCACGCTGCTGTGTCGTATCCGCTGACCCATCCAAGCACCCACAGCAACAAGCAAACTCCAAAAGTCGCGGCGCCCGCAATGATCTGGTTCTTGGTAAGCGTCGAAATAAATGTGCCGATCGCCAACAGAGCACCCGCCTGTAACAACAATCCCAAATATCCGATGGCCAGCGGCTTCCAGTCAGGATTGCCATAGCGGAAGAGAAACGCGAAGTTGACCGCCGTAAACAGCAGCAAGCACGAATAGAGCATCACCGCAGCCAGCCATTTCCCAATGATGATTTCCGCATCGCGTATCGGCGAAGTCGCGAGCAATTCGATGGTGCCTGTGCGCTTTTCCTCGGCGAAGAGCCGCATCGTGATCATTGGGATGAAAAAGAGTCCGATCACGCTGACGTTCGACAAAAGTGGCCGAATGATTTGCTCGTTAAGATTCATCGCCATCGTCTCGCCGCGCATCTGCATTTCCATGCCTTCGTTTACGAAATACCCGAGTGCATTCCAGAAGAAGAAACCGAAAATCACGCCAAACATCAGAAGCAGAATGTAGGCGACTGGCGAAGCAAAATAACTGCCTAGCTCCTTACGGCAGATGCTCCAGACATTTCTCATTGCGGCAGCTCCTCGTTCGCAACTTTTTTCGTGTTCGCCGATTTCTCCGCCGCGGATTTTTCCGACTCGGGGGATTCGCTTCCAGTAAGCTGCAAGAAGATTTCTTCCAGGCTCATTGCTGCGGGACGAAGTTCATTCAAGTCCCAACCGGATTCGACCACAGCGCGCGCCAGGTCGCCGCGCACCAGACGGCCTTTTTGACTCTCCACTTCGAACAGCACTCGACTATCCATTTGATGCTTAAAGACCACGCGGCTCACTCCAGCAACTTGCTGCAGCCTGTTTTCGACCGCCGGCGCCTGCAGATTTCCGTTGCGTCCGGCGACCTCGACCAGCACAGATTCGGCGCCGCGGGCTCGCGATTGCAGATTGCGGACGGAGTCGGTCGCGACAAGCTTTCCCTTATTAATGATGATCACCTGCTCGCAGGTCTGCTCAACTTCCGGAAGGATGTGCGTGCTGAGGATAATCGTGTGCTCGCCGGCGAGATCCTTGATCAGATCTCGAGTTTCGTTGATTTGTTTCGGATCGAGTCCCGCAGTCGGTTCGTCGAGAATCAAAACGTCCGGATTATGAATAATCGCCTGCGCTAGACCCACTCTCTGACGATAACCTTTCGATAATTTCCCCAGCAGTTTCTTTTTGACATCGACAATGGCGCAGCGCTCGCACACATAATCGGTGCGCTTCTGCAGCTCCGAGCCTTTCAACCCCTTCAATTTGCCGACAAAGTTGAGATACTCGGCCGTTTCCATCTCCGGATAGATCGGAGGCGTTTCGGGCAGATAGCCGATGCGCTTCTTAACTTCGAGCGACTGATCGAGCACGTCGAATCCGGCCACCGTCGCCGTACCAGCCGAAGGCGGCATGAAGCAGGTGAGTATGCGCATCGTTGTCGTCTTCCCCGCTCCGTTCGGACCAAGGAATCCGACTATCTGCCCCTTCGTCACATCAAACGAAATGTGATCGACGGCGGTGTTGTGGGCATACCGCTTGGTAAGGTCTTTGACTGAGATCATATTCAATTGCACTCAACAGTAAGAACGTTCAACCGTTGGGTCAAGCCGCACTCGGATGGTGCGGTGCAATGCGATTCCAAAAACGCATTGCAGATATTTCAATTATGCGATGGCTGACCAGCCATCGGTCAGGGCAGACCCAGATGCACAGACATAGGCAGAAATACATTATTTACAGAAACTATTGCTAGCGGAGATCGGAATTTGTCCCAACCTTATAAGGAAAGCTGCGCTGCAAAATTGGTTGCCCGAAAATCCAGACGCTCACAAAAAATTGTTGAGTGCAAAATCAGGCGACCTGAGCTACAACAGCCACGTCAAATTTAGAATAATACTTCTTCACGTCGGCCGCGCCATATTTTTCGCGAAATCTTTCTACTATGGCTGCAACCTGTTCATGATCGGTGAGCGGTTCAATCTTCAGTTCTGTCTCTGAGCCGCGGGCATCAACCCCCAGCGCCGGCTTCTCAAGTACGTTTTTGTACCACTGCGTGTCCGATCCTTTCACCGGCAAAAAGTAGAGTTTGCCATCCTCGAACACAAACCACACTGGATTTGAGATGGTCCTTCCCGATTTTCTGCCGGTTACACTAATCTTGATTTCCCGATACTGGGAAAGGCGGTCTGGAAGAGAATCACTATCTGCTGCGCGATTTTTCGGCATATCCACTCCTAAGCGAAATCTGGTTCTATGTTTCTTCGATAAACATTGAACTTCTATGTGTCGCCACTTTCCCGCTTCCGCTCCGCGATCTTTTCTGCCCTTGTGATCACATGATAGGAAACACTGTCCCATGCATTGTGAATCCCGGTGAAGAGCAATAGCAGCGTCGCAGCGCCTACGCAAAAGAGAGCATGGTGCGCACGCTGACGGGCCTCGAATGCAGATATCGCCAGCCCTGCATACGCGATGAAAGGTGTGACACAGTGAAACAGCCAGTCTTCGAAAACGGGTTTGTAGGCTGATTGACTCCACACGCGCCGGACTACGATGAGCGAGTATGCAACGCCGACGAAACCTAACACGCCCCATACAACAGCGACGCTGAAAATCGACCCCCAAGGTGCTTGGAGAAGAGCGGACAAAAATAGAACAGAACTGAAATGAAAGATGGTAGGACTTCCGAACGCAGCTCCGCCCTCGGCAACATTTGGCGACGGCCGTTGGGCAACTAGCGTGAGCACCACAAACTGCAATCCAATCAAGGCGCCAGCCGCCGAGCCGACGATCACATAAAAGTTAGTCCACCTGGCGAGCTCAGGCATAGTGGTGATCGTTCCGCAAAATCACAGAAGGTACACAACATCCAGTTTGCCGGCGTTCGCGGATCATTTTACGGGGCGAGGCCTACCAAGACTATTTTCCTTACCGCCCCACCATCTTCTGCAACTCTTCGGGATATCGTGCGCCCTGCACCGGAATCTTCGCAGCTGCCGTTTCCAATTCGTGCAAGTCTTCAGGCGAAAGATCGACGTCAACTGCTGCGAGGTTTTCTTCAAGCCGGTTCAGCTTGGTCGTACCTGGAATTGGAACAATCCATGGCTTTTGGGCGAGGAGCCAGGCAAGCGCAATCTGCGCTGGCGTCACTCTTTTCTTTTGCGCGAATTTGCCGATCGCGTCGACAACTGCCTGATTTGCTCTGCGATTCTCCTCGGTAAAGCGAGGAACGACGTTGCGGAAATCGCTCTTATCGAATTTCGTGTCTTCGTTGATTTTGCCGGTCAGGAAACCTTTGCCCAGCGGACTGAACGGCACAAACCCGATGCCGAGTTCCTCAAGTGTGGGAATCGTTTCCGCCTCTGGTTCACGCCACCAAAGTGAATATTCACTCTGTAGCGCCGTGACCGGCTGCACGGCGTGCGCCCGGCGAATGGTCTTTACCCCCGCTTCAGAAAGGCCGAAGTGCTTCACCTTCCCTTGCTGGATCAGATCTTTCACAGCTCCGGCAGTGTCTTCGATCGGCACATTCGGATCGACCCGGTGCTGATAGAACAAATCGATCACCTCGGTCCTGAGCCGCTTCAGCGAGGCTTCTGCCACCTCTTTAATATGTTCCGGACGGCTATCGAGCCCAGCCTGTTTCCCGGTTTTGGGATCGATGTTGAACCCAAATTTTGTGGCGATTACAACTTGCTTGCGCACCGGAGCGAGCGCTTCGCCGACGACTTCTTCATTAGTAAACGGGCCGTAGACTTCAGCTGTATCAAAAAATGTAACTCCGCGTTCCACGGCAGCCCGAATCAGCGAAATTCCCTGCTGCTTATCGATCGCCGGGCCCAGGCCAAAGCTGATTCCCATGCAGCCAAGTCCTATCGCCGATACTTCCAGATTGCTCTTTCCAACTTTGCGTTTTTGCATGATTACTCCTCAAAATTCGTGCTTGCCATGAGTCGAGCGCCTGGGAATGTGCAAGTGGTGTCGAACGCTCTTAGGCTACCTCTGCTCTCGACTCAGATACCCGCAAAAAGTTTCCCACCAGCGCAGCGACATCGTCCGCAGCGGTGTCGAGCGCGAAATGTCCGCCGTCGAGAATGTGAACTTCGGCGTTTGGAACGTCCTTGCGATAGCGTTCCGGTTCGCCAGAATCGAATGACGACTCGTACTTTCCCCAGAGCACCAGCAGGCGCGGCTGCTTCTCGCGCATCCACGCCTGCCATTTCGGATAGGCGTCGACATTCGTCCGATAGTCATAGAAAAGGTCGCTTTGAATCTCAGCTTGTCCAGGCTGATTGATAAAACGATATTCGTCGGTCCAAAGATCGGGATCGTAACGCTCGACATTCGGATCGTTGCCGTCATGGCGCGTACGCGTAGCAGCAAGCGACAGCAGATTCGTGCGTAGCGCATTCTCGTTCGCGGCCCGATCCGCCCAGAATGCCCGGCGCGTCACCCAATTGGCTCCTAGACCCTCATTGTGCGCGACCGCATCCTGCACGATGAGAGACTCGATGCGTTCCGGGTGAGCCAGCGCCATGCGAAAACCGACGGGCCCGCCATAGTCCTGCATATAGAGCGTGTATCGCTCAATCTCGAGCGCTTCGGTAAATTGGCTCATGATCTCGGCACAGTGATCGAAAGTGTATGCGAATTTCTTAGGGTCCGGCCAGTCACTGTGCCCGAAGCCGGGATAGTCCGGTGCGACCAGATGAAAATGATCGGATAGCCGCGCAAAAAGACCTTCGAACATGCGCGAGGATGAAGGTAGTCCGTGCAGTAACAGAATCGTGGGCGCATTTTTTGCGCCCGCCTCTCGATAAAAAATGGAGAGCTCGTCGACTTTCACAGTTCGATACAAGGTCGGATATTTCATGGGAACCTTCCTTTCCTGACGGGCTCCGCAGCATTTCGTTCATTGAAAGCCACTTCATGAGCCCGATGAGAATCGATTGAAAAAGAACAATGCTTCCAGTCTCCGCCTCACATCGTCAGAACCACCCGGAACTCAGCCTTGCCGCTCAACATGCGCGCGTAGGCTTCCTCGACTCTCTCGAGTGGGAAAGTTTCAACCATCGGCCGCACGCCGCTAAGTTCGGCAAACCGCAACGTATCTTCTGAGTCGGCAGGAGTTCCCGACGCCCATCCCTGAATTCTCTTGCTTCCGTTAATAAGTTGCAATGGAGTTACTTGGATTGGTTCGGAATCTGCGCCGACGACCATTAGGGTGCCGTTCGGGCCCAAGCCATCGATCAGTTCCGAAATAGCTTTCGAACTCGGAGCCGTCGCCAGGATAACCTGCGCCCCTCCGAGCTTCTGCAATTCTTTCGCTGCATTCGTCGACTTACTGTCGATGTAGATGTTCGCTCCAAGATTTTTCGCAAGCGTGGCATTTTCTCCGCCGCGCCCAATGGCTACGACTTTATAACCGACCTTGTTTGCGAACTGAATACCGAGATGGCCCAGACCCCCGATTCCCTGAACGGCGACCAAATCGCCCGGCATCGCGCCACTATGACGCAATGCGTTATAGGTGGTAATTCCTGCGCATAGCAATGGCGCTGCTTCGACATCGCTGAGGCTTTGCGGAATCGGCGCGAGCGCTTCAATTGGAGCGATCATGTATTCCTGATACCCGCCGTCATAACTGATGCCGCAAACTTTGAGGTTCTGGCAATTGCGGAAGTCACCTCGCCGGCACTCGCGGCAGGTGTTATCGTGGCCGCCGTGCCAGCCGACCCCAACGCGCGCGCCTTTTTCCCACGCCGAAACTCCCTCCCCTAGTTCGTCGATGATGCCCGCGACTTCGTGCCCTGGAATCCGGGGATACTGAATTTCCGGCCACAAACCCTCTTTCGTCAGGACATCGCTGTGGCAAACGCCACAAGCCTTCACTTTAATGCGCACGTGGCCGGGACCGGGTTCGGGAATCGGGCGCTCAACGATTTCGAATGCTGCTCCGGGCCCGGGAACTTGCGCTACTTTCATCGGTCCTACAGCGGGTTTCGGCGCGACTCTTAGTGTCGCCATAAATCCTCCTCAGAAACGTACATCCGACAACACGAAACGATTCGATAATGGGATTGGCGGTACCCTTGGGTTAGTTCCGCCGGTTTTGGAATGGCGCGTACTGCTTTACTTACCCATTGGATTCGCCAATCCGCCGATGGTCTCGGCAAAATTTGAAGGGCGCCGGCAAAGACGAATGAAGAGAAACGGAGCGCAGCTACTGGTTGACCCCGCTCGCCAAAAATCCTCCATCCACCACGATCGCCTGCCCGGTCACGAAGGAAGCTGCATCGGAAGCTAAGTAGACTGCGGCTCCGACCAAGTCCTCGGGGTTTCCGAAGCGTTCCATCGGAGTACGCATCAGCAACTCCCTGCCGCGCGGCGTATTGTCGAGCAGGTCTGCATTCAGCGCGGTGCGGAAAATTCCGGGGACGATCGCATTTACGGTGATGCCCTGGCTTGCCCATTCGACGGCAAGATGGCGGGTGAGGGACATGACCCCCGCCTTGCTTGCTCCATACGCCGCAACCTCAAGAAAGCCGAGGAAACTGCTGAGCGATGCAATATTGATAATTCGGCCGCTGCCGCGCTCGATCATGTGCTTTCCGAAAATCTGGCAGGAGCGCAAAGTCCCGTTGAGGTTTGTCTCCACAATCTTTGACCATTGCTCCTCAGGCGTCTGTAGTGTCGGCGTGCGCGCGGTAATTCCGGCGCAGTTTAGTAGGATGTCAACTTTCTTGAACTCACGCAGCGATTCTGCAAGTAAGTGTTCGAGAGAACTGCGATTACAAACATCTGAAGGCACCCGCAATGTACGTCTGCCACAACGTTCCACCTCCGCTGCAGTTTCCTCTACGTTTTCTTTGCGCCTTGCCGATGCGACAACGTCCGCGCCGGCTTGCGCCAGGCCGATGCTCAGCTTGCGCCCGATTCCTGAGGTGCCGCCAATCACCACTGCGGTTTTATTGGCCAGACTAAAGATGTTCATGCAGCTAATTCCGCTTTTCTCAATCCCGGGGCAAGCGCATACAACGCAATCAGAGCCAGCGGATAAGCACAAGCGGCGATCGCGAATAGGCTCGCGTAGCTGTGTGTGAGTTGCAAAACATGGCCGGCAAAGA
>DASXEG010000009.1:0-62592 GCA_036490235.1 Candidatus Sulfotelmatobacter sp.
TATCCAAGCTATTGAGCCCCAAGCAGAAATCTCCCCTCGCAGCCTATAATTTCTGCTTACGAATCGCCTCAAACCTCGTCTATCTCTATGCAAGCCCGGGATACGGCATTGATCCGGGCCAACAGGAATAAGACGAAAACATGCCGGCCGATGTTTTGGCGGTGACACTTGCGGTAGGTAGAGGGGCCCGTTCCGACGCTGCGCGTCAGCCAGTGCGCGGGGCAGACGGGAACAGAGTCGGCGAAGGCGCGCTTCGTGAAAACCAGGAATTCACGCTGGGCCGAATGGCAGGGCAAGAACGCCGCATAGACGATACGATCCTCATCCGAGAGGCGCAGCGCGGGAACCGTGCCGCCTTCGAGGAACTCGTCCGCAGTTACGATCAGGCCGTGTTGCGGCTCGCGCTGCATCTGACGGGCACTGAGCAGGACGCGCAGGATGTGTATCAGGACGCCTTCCTCAAGGCGTATAAGAACATCGGAAGTTTTCGTTTCGAGTGCTCGTTTTATACGTGGATTTATCGCATCGTGACGAATCTTTGCCTCGATCACTTGCGCAAGAAGAACGTGCGCAAGGAAGATGCTCCGGTAGTAAAGGGCGGCAACGGCGAAGAGTACGACTTGCTCGATCAGGTACCGGACGGAAGAGCAGGAGCGAATCCCGAGCGCGATCTGATGCGCCGTCAGTTGGGGGCGCGGATTTCCGGGGCGCTGGAAAAGCTTACTCCTCGCGAGCGCATGGTGTTCGAGCTGAAGCATTATCACGGTCTCAAGTTAAGGACGGTTGGCGAGATTTTGCATACGACGGAAGAGACGGCCAAGAATACGCTGTTTCGGGCTACGCAGAAGTTGAGAGGGCAGTTGGCGGATATGAGGTGAGCTGTGAGCGACGAGCCGCGAGCTTCGAGGTTTTTCCGATGAATGCTCGCAGCTCTGGGCTCGGAGCGCGCAGCTAGAGGGTGAACAAAATGAAGTGCGAATGGGTTCGAGAAAATATCACGCTGCATGTTTACGGCGAACTGGCGGATGACGCCCGGCATGAACTGGAGCAACACGTGGCGCGGTGCGCCGACTGCGCGGCGGAACTGAAGGCTGAGCAGGAGTTTCATGGTCTACTTTCACAGACGCAGGCCGAGGAGCCTTCGCCCAATCTGCTGGCCGCCTCGCGCATGAAGCTGCAGGAAGCGCTTGAAACGGCGGAACAGGGTGGCTTCTGGTCACGGCTGGCGTTCGATCCGGCAAACTGGTTGCGCCAAGTACGCTTCTCCCCGGCGCTGGCTTCGGCGATTCTGATTGCCGGTTTCGCCGGCGGAATTGGAACTGCCTATAAAGTTTTTGATCGTGAGCCTCAGATTGCAGGCGTGACGCCGACAAGCACAGGAACTGCCGCAGCCCCAAATCCCATCGAATCTTCAATTACCGGCATTCAGTCCATCTCGCAGGAGCCGGGAACTGACAAGATCGATATCAAGTACAACACCGTTTCCACCCAGGAAACGCAGGGGTCGATGAACGATCAGCGCATTCAGCAATTGCTTTTGTTCGCCGCGCGCAACAACTACAGCTCCGGCGTCCGCATGGACTCGGTCGATCTACTCACGCAAAAGCCCGATCTTTCGCAGGTGCGTGATGCATTGATTTATGCCTTGCAGTACGATACCAATCCGGGCGTGCGGTTGAAGGCTTTGGACGGATTGGGACGCTTCGTAAAGGACGATGTGCGAGTTCGCGATGCTGTTCTTGAGGCGCTGGTGAACGATTCGAATCCGGGCGTGCGTATCGAAGCCTTGCGCATGATCGAGCCGGTGAAGGCCGATGGCAGTGTCCGCGGCGTATTGATGGCGCTGTCGGCGAAAGATTCGAGCCAGTACATCAAGTCGCAGGCGCGAACCATGCTGGCGCAGTTGCCGGAAATTGATTAAACGGAACAGCGCTCGGCGTGACGGCATATTGAGGATCGATTTTAGGAACTATCTTTCAAGAATCATCGGGAGTGAGGTAATCAGATTTTGAAGCATTCGCCAAAATTCGTCGGCCTGGGGATCCTAGCTCTTCTCATCCCTCTGGCGTTAGCCCAAGACACCAGCAGCTGGAGCCAGGCTACGTCAGGTACGTTGGCTGCGGCCCGCAATATCCGCGTCAAACTCGATATGGGATCGGTCGTCCTGCGCGGAGGCGGGCAATCGAACATCAGTTATTCAATGCAGGGACATTCCGACTCGGATCATGATGGACGGCAGGGAAACGGCCTCAGAGTTAACGCCTATGTAAGGGGCGATACGGCCTGGATCATCGGCGAGTGGCAGGGCGGGCATCCCCGCAGATTTTCCGGCGAGTTCGAGGTGAATATTCCGCACGACACCGCATTCGTGAAAATCGAAACTGGCGGCGGGGCAGTGCGAGCTACGGGAGTAGCGGGCAGGGTCGAGATTGCAAGCGGTGGAGGAAAAATCTACCTCAACGATATCGGCGCTTCGGCGGTGGCGGAGACGGGTGGAGACTCTATTGAGGTTGGATCCATCGGAGGGGACCTAAAAGCGGAAACCGGCGGGGGCAATGTCTCCATCGGATCCGTCAAGGGGATGATCAAAGCCGAAACCGGCGGCGGAAACATCACGGTTCAGTCGGGCGAGCAGAGTGCAACCGTTGAAGCAGGCGGCGGCAATGTGGATATCCGCCACTGCGGCGGCAGAGTAAAGGCAACCACCGGCGGCGGCAGCGTCACTCTTGGAGATATCGGGGGCCCTGCTGACATCAGCACCGGCGGCGGCAGCATTCACCTGAGTTCGGCAAAGGGACGAGTAGGAGCGAGCTCTGGAGCTGGCAGCATCGAGCTTTTTGGCGTGCCTTGGGCGAAAGTGGAAACCGGCTCAGGCGGAATTACGGTGAAATTGATCAATGGCACGGACCGCGGCGATTCTGTACTGGAAACCTCTGCGGGCGACATTACCGTCATCATCGCGCCGAATGTCGCTCTCTCAGTACGCGCAAGTGTGGATTTGGGCAACGGCCACCGCATCAGTTCCGATTTCCCCGACATTCACGTCAGCAGCGAAGGTAGTCAGTGGGAGCCGCGAACTCTCACCGCTGAGGGAAAACTCAACGGTGGCGGGCCATTGCTGAAAGTTCGGACCACGACCGGAGACATCTGCTTCAGGCGCGGCAATTAAAAAACGTCTCACGAGGTGAGCTATGCGCAAACACATCCTGACCGCGATTGCTGTTCTGCCATTACTGCTTGGCGCTTCTCATGCGGCCCAGCGGTGGAACATCGACCCCATACAGCCCTATGGCATTCCAAGCGAGGATTCCGGCACCAGCGCTTACCTCGGAGTAGACATCGCAGATGTCAACGCCGACCGTGTCGCCGCGCTCAAGCTAAAGGAAGAAGAAGGCGTGGAAGTAACCATGGTTGATCAGGATGCTCCTGCCGGCAAAGCTGGAATCAAAGAACATGACGTGATCCTCTCGATGAATGGAACCGACATCGAGAGCAAACCTCAACTACAGCGCATGATTCACGAAACACCTCCGGGACGCGTGATCACGCTGGTGTTGAGCCGCGACGGCCAGCCGATGACGGTTAAAGTGCAACTCGCGGACCGCAGCTCGGAATTCGCTCGCGTGAACAAGGGGAAGGATTTCCACTTCGAAGTTCCACCGATCCCGAACATCCCAAATCTTCCAGATTTTGAAATCCCGAACGTCAGCGTAGTAGTGGTGCATTCCTCATTACGCAGCGGACTGATGGTAGAAAACCTCACGACACAGTTGGCGGAATTCTTTGGAGCCAAGAATGGCAACGGCGTGCTGGTGCGCTCGGTGGAAAAAGGCAGCCGCGCAGAAAAAGCAGGCTTGCGAGCCGGCGATGTCATCACGCGCATCGGAGATCAATCGGTGCATGACACCAGCGATTTCAGCTCAGCGCTGCGCGGACGCAGCAAAGGCGGCTCAGTAAACATCGGCGTAATTCGTGATCGGAAGGAACAAACCCTTACTCTCACCCTGCCCGAGCGCAGGGAATCCGGCGAGATCATTGAAGAGAGCATGGACGCTCCGGAATTGGACGCCGAGACAAAAGTTGAGCTCAGCAAAATGCAGGACGAGATCGCAAAGCTGCAACCTCAATTCGAACTGGCCCGCGAAGACAGCCGAAAAGCGTCAGAAGAAATACGCAAGTCGTTCTGCGATCAGCAGAAGCAGGTCAAGGAACAAGCTAAGAAATTCCGCGAGGAATTTGAACCTCAAGTAAGGCAGCAATTGGAGAAGAGCCGCCAGCAATTGAGAGAGCAGATGCAGCAGTTGCGCCACGAAATGCGGGGCCGGCTCGATATCTAGTTTTGCGAATCCTACGACCCGGTTGTGTGCTTCTGCGCTAGCGCAGAAATGCAAACCTTATTACGCCCGGTCTGCTTGGCTACGTAGAGGGCAGAATCGGCGGCCTTAACCAGCGCATCGCGCGTCAATCCATGCTCGGGAAACGCCGCCGTGCCGGCGCTAATCGTCACCGTCCTTGGTACTCCGGGAAATTGCCATCCAGCCACCATCTTGCGTAGCTTATCGGCGATGTTTAGACCCTGCTCGGCATTCACCTGAGTCAGCAGGATGCCAAATTCTTCTCCGCCATAGCGACAGACTACATCAACCTTGCGAAGCTGCTGGTGAAAGACCGATGATACCTGGCGCAGAACCTCATCCCCCAGCACGTGCCCGAATTCGTCGTTCAGTTTCTTGAATTCGTCGATATCGGCCATGATCACAGCCATGCCCGTTCCGAAACGCTTCGCGCGTTCGATCTCTTCCATGATGCGCAGCTCAAAGAACCGGCGGTTGAAGATTCCAGTCAGGCCATCGAGATACGCCAACTGCTTCACCCGCTCCACGTAGTGGGCATTCTGAATCGCCGTCGCGCAAATATCGGCAACCGATTCGAGCGACTGCTGATCGCCATCGTTGAAGGCGTCCGGCCGATTACTGTCGAGCGCCAGCACACCCAGAGTCTGCCCGAAGGAGATCAGCGGAATGCACAGCCTGGAGGCAGATTCCACGAAGAATCGGTTGGCGGGTGTGCTACAGAGGTCTCTTTCAATCGACGTGCAGCTATCGGAAAGAATGCTGGACCAAGGCTGGGCTGTTGCTTGAAAACGGCCGCCTTCAGGAATGCATGGCGTCAGGGTCCCGTGGTGAGCACGGAGCACGAGATCATGATCTTCGCGCAGAAAAAGTGAGACATGCGAGACCCGAAATGCACCTTGAATTAGGATGCAAACTTTGCCCAGCAGGTCTTCCAGATCGAGAACCGCCGTCGTCTGCTGTGCGATGGCGTTGATCGCCTGCAGTTGCCGCGCTCGCTCGCGCTCCAGTGTATAAAGCTGCGCGTTCTGCAAAGCGATGGATGCTTGCGTCGAGAACAGCGTGAGCAGATCGATCGTCTCGAAATCGAAATGAGCGACCCGGTCGCTTTGGCAGTCGAGCACTCCGACCACTTCATCCCGCACCATCAGTGGAATGGCAAGTTCGGAACGGGTCGATTTGGCGGAACAGAAATAACGCGGGTCCTTACTGACATCGGGGGAATACACCGGCTGTTTCTTGTTAGCCGCCTCGCCAGTAATGCCCTGGCCCAGAGACACACGAATCTTGTCCTGGCCTTCGTCCCAGCCGATTTGCGAGCGGACGTAGAGCTGCCTCGATGGCTTATCGAGCAGCAGGATCGCCACATTGCGCAGGTGAAAATAGTCGTGCGCAATCGCCAGAATGCGCTGCAGTACCTCGTCCAGATCGAAGGTGGAGAGCACGGCCTGGCCGGCATCGTACAGAACTGCGATTCTATTCATACGTCAGGGGATATCGTAGTGGGGGCAGAGACGGTTACATAGGTACCCAAAGTAATCTGTCTTACCCGCTCGGTGGCGTGCCTGCTTGCACCTACTTCCATCGGCGGGCGGTGCGAATCAGCCCGTAGGCAACCACGCAGAACCAGAAGTCGACGAACAGTCCAATATCCATATGGAATGGACTATGGGGCGGCAGAGGCAAGGAAGGTGCCAGCGCAAAATATGCAATGTTGCCCAGAATGACCGCGGCCAGAGCTTGAATGAAGTTCACTAGCACCGAAGGGTTAGACACCGAATTGCTCCCTTCAGTTTTCTCCCACCCTGCTAACATTCCATAGAACTTCGCCATGTTGGAACTGAACACGCCGGTGCAGTACATCAAAGGGGTTGGGCCCAAGCTGGCCGACGTTCTTGCCACCAAAGGAATTTCTACTGTCGGCGATCTCCTTCATTATCTGCCCTTTCGCTACGAAGACCGGCTGAACCCTCGCGGCATCGCCGAACTGCGCGCCGGCGAAATGGCTACAGTGATTGCCGAAGTCCGTAACTCTGGGTTGTTTCGCACGCGCCGCATGCCCATCTTTCAGCTGACCGTCGGGCAAGGGCGAACCCGCCTCAAATGCCTATGGTTCAACGCCACATACCTTAAAGACAAATTCAAACCCGGCGGGTTGATCGCCCTGTACGGAAAAGTCGAACAGGACCGCAGTGGAGAACTGCAAATCATCCAGCCGCAGTATGAAGTGCTCGGTGAAGCCTCTGGCAACTCCGCGGAAGATAATGCAGCCGCTTCGCTCGAAGTAGGCCGCATCGTTCCTATCTACGAATCCGCCGGCCAGGGACGAGTGACTACACGCTGGTTTCGCCGTGCGGTTCGCACGGCTCTCGAAGCTCTGACTCCCGAGATTGCGGAAACGATTCCAGCCGCGGTCCGCGCCAGGCTGGCGTTGCTTTCCGAGCGCGAGGCACTGTGGAAGGTGCATTGGCCCGAGGCGGGGGAAAGTTTCGAGGCGCTGCAATCGGCGCGTACCCCGGCCCACGTCCGGCTCATCTTCGAAGAACTGTTTTTCACCGAGCTTGGACTTGAAGTGAAACGCCGGCAGCTCAAAGCCGAGACCGGAATTGCATTTCAGCTCGAAGACCGCGTGCGCGAGGCGATCAAGAAAATCCTGCCATTCCATCCTACGGCCGCCCAAAAACGCGTCTTGAAAGAAATTGCCGAAGATATGCAAAAGCCGCACCCCATGCGGCGTTTGCTCCAGGGAGATGTGGGTTCTGGAAAAACGATCGTCAGTTTTCAGGCGGCCATCATCGCGATCGAAAACGGATACCAGGTCGCGCTGATGGCGCCCACAGAAATCCTGGCGCAGCAGCATTATTTCTCGGCGCGAAAAATTCTGGAGAATGCCGGATATCGCATCGTCCTGCTGACCGGCTCTCTCGAGAGCGACCGCAAGCGCGAGATTCGCCGCCACATTTCTCAAGGGAGCGCCCAACTTGTCATCGGCACACACGCGTTGCTCGAAGAGAAGGTCGAGTTCGCAAAACCCGGCCTGGTCATCGTTGACGAGCAGCATCGCTTCGGCGTCTTGCAACGGCTCAAATTGATGAAGAAATCGGGTGATGCCAGCGGCAAGACTCGTGGAGGGGCGGACGCCCACGCCCGCCCCAGCGAGCCCCCCCCATCACCTGAACCTGACGTCCTGGTCATGACCGCGACGCCGATCCCACGCACACTGGCACTCACGTTGTATGGCGATCTCGACCTGAGTGTGCTCGATGAACTGCCTCCCGGACGAACGCCGATTGTTACAAAAAGAGTCGGCGACGACCGTTCGCCCGAGGTTTGGGATTTCCTCCGCAAGCAAATCACCAAGGGACACCAAGCCTATGTGGTTTATCCGGTGATCGCGGAAAGCGAAGAGGGCGAACTGAAGGCTGCGGTCAAGATGTACCGTGAGTTGAGCGAGAAGATCTTTCCCGATCTAAAAGTCGGTCTGCTACACGGGCGCCTCGACCCAGAGTTGAAAGATCAGGTTATGCGCATGTTCCAGAAAGGCGACCTGCAAATCCTGGTCGCGACTACCGTTATCGAAGTCGGCGTGGACGTGCCCAACGCAACCGTCATGGTGATCGAGCATGCCGAGCGATTTGGTCTCGCGCAACTTCACCAATTGCGCGGGCGCATCGGGCGCGGAGCGGCGAAGTCCTATTGCATCCTGATGACCGGCGGCAAGGTAACGGAAGAGGGTGAGAAACGCCTCGACGCCATGGTGCGGACTAACGATGGCTTCGAGATCGCCGAACTAGATCTCGAACTACGCGGGCCAGGAGAATTTTTCGGCACACGCCAGGCTGGTATGCCGACCTTCACCGTCGCCAATCTGATTCGCGACCGCCAGCTGTTAGAACTTGCCAAGCGCGAAGCTGCCGCGGTGATGGCTGGGCCGAATGACGAAATTACGGCCGCAGAAATCAGCCGCGCTCTGGCTGCGCTTCACATGAAATGGCGGCACACCTACGGTCTCGTTGAGGTAGCGTAACCCCTGAAGGCACGCAGGGAATGCTCCCTCTTCGCATGTAAAGACTACCTGACATTATGTAAAGCATTGTTTACTTTCTTGGCTGAGGTGTTCCGATGAAACCAGAATCTCCCAGCAACCAGTCCTCTAATGGAGGCCCCACTGATCAGCCATCTCGTTGGCCCATTGGCCAGATGCTAAGGCGTGGAACCTTCGCTACCGGAACGCATGCCGAGAAGCGGCTGGCATCGCGAAGCAATATCATCTTCGCCGCACTGCTGGCTTGGCTGTTCTTGGGAAAAGCAGTCCACATGTCTGCATCCATGTTCCGAACTCTTACGGTATTTTTGCCCGCTGTTGCCTGCACGCTTTACGCATGGGAGAAGCGCAAATACTTTCTGAGCCTCGACGAACTGCCACGGCGGATCGAACTGGAGGGCATGGCATGGGCCTACTCGGTGGGCGTGCTAGCGGCTCTCTGGGCTGGCGCGGTTCTTTATGTAGTTTCGCTTCGCTATTCCCTGGATCCCAAGTTGCTTTCGTGGGCGCCACTGTTTCTCTTCGCCATTATCCTGGCCACCGTCAAGGGCACTTTCCGTTACTTCGCGACACGGCGGTACTGATGAAGAACGAACTGCGCGTACGCCGCGCAATGCTTCGAATCAGCCAGGCCGAACTGGCGGAACGGCTGGGAGTTTCCCGTCAGACCGTGAACGCCATCGAAACGGAGAAGTACGATCCCAGCCTTCAACTTGCCTTTAAAATCGCCGAGACGTTTCAGTGCCGGATCGAAGATGTGTTCTCGGCTTCGAATGGAAAGCCACTCCCCAGGTAAATCAGTTCGTGTTGTGATCTCTAATCGGCGGCCACTGCTAAACTCACTCCATGACCACTCAATGCAGAGCTCTGTCGATCCTGCTCGTTGCTCTTTTCTCGCCAGGCAACTTCGCAATCGGCCAATCTTCTTCCGCCGACGCCCACTTCGTAACCCGGTCCGGAAATTCTCTTCAGCTCGACGGCAAGCCCTTTCGCTATAGCGGCCCGAATATTGAGTGGCTCGGTCTGGAGGCATACGGCCCGCACGATCCCCAGCCGCCGCGCTATCCCACAAGATTCGAAATCGATGACGCCCTCGACACAGCCCGGATGATGGGCGCACGCGTGGTGCGTTCGCAAACCATGGGCGACAGCGTAGCGTGCGAGCTGTGCATCGAACCCAAGCAGGGAGTCTTCAATCCCAGGGCGTTTGACTCAATCGATTACGCGATCAAAGCCGCGCACGATCGCGGGCTGCGGCTCATCATCACATTGGTGGGAGATTGCGCTACATGCTCATTCGGCGCGGTAGGCCAGTACCTGGAATGGAACCGCGAACCGAATCCAATGGCTTTCTTTACCAACCCCACGATTATCGCGGCAGTGGAAAAACATATCGAAGCCGTCATGACGCATAAGAACGCCCTGACTGGAATTGAGTACAAGGACGATCCCACGATTCTTGCATGGGAAAACTGCAACATGTGCGGGCTGGTCGGAGTTTGGCTGTCGGGCTCGAAAGATATTTCCCCTTTATTGCCCTGGGTCGACACCATTGGCAAGTACATCAAGTCGATCGACTCTCGGCATTTGTATCTCGACACGACAGGCCTGTTCCGCTATGACAAGCGCGCACTCGATGCGCAAACACCGGATCTGATCACCTTTGAGTATTACCCTCACTGGGATGCATTGCTCGGCACGGGCGAAAAAACCACGGCGCAAACATTCGTACGCGACGCCGCGGACGTCAGTGCGCACGGCAAGGTTTACATCATCAATGAATTTGGATGGGACGTGACCAATTGGACGACGCGCGATGATTTTCAAAACCTGCTCCACACGCTGGAGACCGATTCAAACATCTGGGGCGACGGTTACTGGGCGCTGATGGCGCATGCGGTCAATTTTGGCTGGCAGGCAATCCCGGCGAATGTGAGCAATGCCAACTATGCGAAGTACGGCGAAAGCGGCCAATGGTGGGCGCTTTACTATGGCGGCATCAACACGATGATCAATACTGCCGAAGACATGCAAGCCCGTGCCGAGCAACTTCGAGCCCACGCTTACGCGATGGCGGGAATTCCGGTCCCTCCGCATCCGGTGCCCGCAGCTCCGGTGATTACCACGCAAGGCATCGGCTTCATTGGCTGGCGTGGATCGGCTGGCGCGGTTTCATACACGGTGCAGCGCAAGAGCAGCGCGTCGGCGCAGTGGGAAACGATTTGCGACAAGTGTGCCACGGACGCCGATGCTCCCTGGCCGGACCCCAAGCCGGCGGGTTTTGGGGCGAAGTATCGCGTGATTGCTTATAACGCGGACGGAGTGGCCGGCCCGCCCTCAGCTCCATAGCGAACTTGCAAATTATCTTTTCATCACACTGAGTGTGATGCTCGAAGGATATTGCGCCGAGTGATGCACTTCGTTGTGCGCAATCACGCCCTTCGACTCGTTATAGTTGTCGCCGCCGGTGTTGAGGTTGCGGTCGAACCGCGGGAAATTGCTGCTGCTGATTTCGATCCGCAACTCGTGACCGACGTCAAAATAATTGCTGGTTTGCATCGGCTGGAACGCGATTTTGTAGACCTTTCCTTTTTCCATCCATACGGGCGGCTTGGTATAGCCTTCGCGGTAGCGCGCCCGCTGAATGTTTTCTTCAATGTTGTAGGCCGTACCGTCGGGCAGAACGTCGATCACCCTCACGGTGAAGTCGGTGTCTTTCGCATCGCTTGAAACGTAAAGAGTCACGTCCATTGGCCCGGTGACTTCCATGCCTTCCTTCAGCGGACCGCTGCTATAAACGAGAACGTCGTCCCGCATTTCCTCGGCGCGCTGATCGAGTGCTCCCGGCTTGTATTCCGCCCCCATACAGCAGAAACCGCCGCCGTGTGTGAGCACGGGATTCATGGGATCGTAGGTGAACTTGTCGGAGTCGTCCTTCCCTTCTGCGGCAGCCAGCAACGTCCCATCGCCGTTGAGCGAATTCGCGTGACCACCGCTGGCCAAATAAAACGTGACCGGCTTCGCGCCCTCGGGAGGCCAAGTGTCAGACGAATTCCATTTGTTGCTGCCCATCGTGTAATAGCGGACCTTTGGAGTCTTGGCCAGCAGGCCGTTGTCCTCGCCTTTCAGAAAGTGATCGAACCAGCCGAAGGTAAATGCGTCGTAGTCGAGCCGGGCATCGCCCATATCGCGCTCGCCAACGACAGTATGTTCTGACGCGCGTTTGTAAGAACAGTGCGCCACGGGCGCGATGATGGCGTATTGCTGGTTCGCGACTTCGGAGCTCGCGGTTTGGCGGACGTAGTTGTAGGCGGCGAGGTTCGGCCCGATGCTAACGTCGTACCAGGTCATAAACCAGGCGCCGGGAATGTTGATGCGCTCGCTGTCATTCCAAAGTCCGCCCTTATACCACCAGGGGTCGTTGGGTGTGCGCTTAATCATTCCAGGTGCGCCGGAGGACGTTGTATCGGCAAAGATGCCACGCGGCGCGCCGAGAGAAGAATAGATTTCACTTTCCGGCAAATGCCAGAGCGCCTTCGACCAATCCTGAGTGGGCGCGTGTCCATCGAGATCGTAGAATTTCGCCGCCGCCGTGAGCGCTTTCTGCGACATGCCAGACGAAAAAGTAGGCCGACCATCCTTCACCAGAAACCCGTAGTCGTAGAGCCAAGTGCCGAATAGCATCTGCACGGCACCGCCGCGGAACCAATTGCCCTGCTCGAAAAATGGGCCAACTCGCCCAACGCCGGCCCCGAAGCTCTCCGGAATAAACGTGGTGAGCGCTTTATTGCCGCGCGAGGCAACGGCTAATTGCCACTCCGCAGAGGAAGAACAGCCGATCAGCCCCACTTTGCCGGAAGACCACGGCTGTGCAGTCATCCAGTCGAAGGCATCGTCGGAGTCGGTCAGCGGAACTCCGAGGATGTCGTAATCGCCCTCGGAAAAGTAGCGGCCCCGCTCGTTCATCTCGACGAGAGCGTAGCCTCGCTTTACCGCATCGAGCGCATTCGACATATCGCGCGGCGCGCTCAATTCAATATCCCAATAATTGAAGTTGTATGGTGTGCGCACAAAGATGATGGGATACTTCTTCGACTGGTCCTTGGGCAGGTAGATGTCGGCCTGCATGTGCTTGCCATCTCGCATGGGCACCATCACTTTGCGCTCGATGATGGCAATGGATTCCAGTTCTTTTTCCGTGTCGTTGCGGCGGCCAATGGCTGCAGCATCCGGCTGCCGGGTTTGGGCACGAACCGAGGGCATGACTGCAGTAAGAACGATGATGCAATTGACCAAAACGCACACCAGCATCGCAACTCGACTCATACGACCTCTTTCGTGGGGCACACTCTTGGCGAGCAAGCGCCAAGGTCAACGGCTTTCCGTCGGATACTATAACGCACGCAAGATCGCCTCGACCGCCCTCAGCAAACTCGAATGTTAAAATTGAGGAGATGTCCGCTTCATCCCAACTTGTTCAGATCGAGCTTTCGCCGCCCGTGCGCATGCCCAAGCCGGACTGGCTCCGCGCCAAAGCTCCCGTCGGCGATAACTTTCACGATCTGAAAAAACTCGCGCGCGGACTGGGCCTACACACGGTATGCGAGTCGGCACAATGCCCAAATATCGGCGAATGCTGGAATCACAAAACCGCCACGTTCATGTTACTCGGCGATATCTGTACGCGCCGCTGCGGTTTCTGCGCCGTACCAAAAGGACGCCCCGAGCCGATCGATTGGGATGAGCCACGCCGCGTCGCTGAAGCGGTGGCAACGCTCGGTCTCAAACATGCTGTCATCACCAGCGTGAATCGTGATGACGACAATGTTGGCGGGGCGAAGATTTTTGCGGGAGTGATCCGTGAGATCCGCGAACTGGTTCCCGGTTGCCGCATAGAAGTCCTGATTCCCGATTTTCAGGGCCTGGATGAGCCCCTGAAGATTGTTCTGGACGCACAGCCCGATGTTCTCAACCACAACACCGAAACCGTTCCCCGGCTCTATCGCGCCGTTCGTTCCGGTGCGCGATACGAACGCACCCTCCAGTTGCTCGAAAACGCGAAAAAGTTTTCCACGGGCATGGTCACAAAAAGCGGTGTGATGGTGGGGCTCGGAGAGTCAACCGATGAGTTGGTGGAAGTCTTCCGCGATCTGGGCCAACGCGGCGTCGACATTCTCACCGTAGGCCAGTACCTGCGGCCCTCCCGCGATCACCTGCCCATCGCGCGTTTTTATACTCCGCAGGAATTTTGCGAGCTGCGAAATGAAGCTCTACGCTTCGGTTTCCGCCATGTTGAATCGGGGCCGATGGTGCGGTCAAGTTACCACGCGCACGAGCAGGCGGAATCGACCAGGAATTGAGCCGTCAGGCGATTGCACGATCGCGATCGAAAACCTGCAAAGCCGTTTCCAATCACTGAATCAAAAAACATGCAGCTTGATGCTGAGATATTTCTTGGGATTCTCGCGGAAGGCTTTCAAAAACTCTTGCGTGCCCACCATCACCTGATTCGCATTGTTGTAGAGCGTCTCGTCCTTCAGCAGTTTACCCATCGTGCCCCGGCCTGCCTCCAGGTCGCTGGTTAGGGCCGCCAGCTTTGTCATCGTTGTGTCGATTTTGTTCGCCAGGTCCTCATCTTTCAGCAGCCGGCCTGCGGATCCCTTGCCGGCTTGCAGGTCCTCGCTCACCTTCTTCAGGTTTGCGATCGTGTCATTGGCATTGTTATACAGCGCGGGATCCTTCAGGAACTTGCCGGCCGTGCCTTCACCCTTCTGTAGGCCGTCAATCACACCGTTCATTTTGTCGAGCGTGGCCACGAACTTGTTATAGGCGTCGTTGCTGTTGATTAACTGTCCAAGGCTGCCCTGGCCTTTGGCGATCTGACTTACGACTCCCTGAAAGTCCGCAATTGTCTCCGAAAAACGGTTATAGAGAGTGGGATCGTAAATCAATTTGCCGATCGAGCCTTTGCCGCTTTCCGCAAAAGCCAGAATACGGTCAGCCCGCTTAATCAACGCATCCATGTTTTGCAGCGTGCTTTGGCTGGAGCGAACTACTTCATTGAAATCCGGGTGAACCTGGGTAGGAAGTACGTCACCATCGCTGACAACGGGACCGATGGCCTGCGAGCTGTCGATGTCGAGATAGGTTTCGCCCAAAACCCCGGCGGTGTCGAGCGACGTCACGGAATCACGGCGTAGATCGAAACCGTACTTTGTACTCACCTTCATGGTTATTTCGACAGGGGTCAGCCTCTTGTCTTTCTGGTTCGTGATCAGAATCTTGCTGACGTTGCCGATATCCACGCCGCTCAGCCGTACGGGCGCTCCCACGCGCAGGCCTTCGGCATTGTCAAAATAAGATTTCACCTTAATGCGATGGGAAAAGAAGCCGCCGGTTCCCGACATCAGGAACAGAAGAACGGCAAGCGTAACACTGGCAACGATTACCGTGAGCCCAACACGAAGTTGCGACCACTTCAGCTGCTTCTGACTCGGCAAATGATGTCCTCAGAACACCCGCGCTGAATTCCGCATAAGAGGCAACAGGCAGTCACGCCCCTTGCAAGCATCATAACAAACCGAAAGCCCGCTCAAGCGCCTTGCCGGCTAAGTGTCGGAAGCAGCAACAAGGCCAACAGATAGGCGGCCACGCCGCAGGTCAAAGTCACATTCAGCCCAAACTGGATCGCAATTATCATGGCCAGCACTGAGCCCAACACGCTGGCCGCGGCATTCATCGCCCAGGCCCACTCGACGGCATTGTCTCCCGACTGCGGCGCGGCGTCGAGACCGGGAACATCGACGACAGGACTTGCTGCCAAAGCACGCAACCCGGTTGGAAAAGGCATTCCCATCAGAAATCCAAGCGGGATCAAGAGCACTGCGCTCGTAAGCAAGCGATAGGTGAAAGCCATCCCTACCCCGGACGCCAGCCAGTGGGGAAGAAAGAACACATCCAGCAAGAGCGCGATAGCGATCAATGTAAGCGGCATCCACACCAGTTGCGTGCGCGGCAGCCAGCGGCGGGAGAACAGGCTTCCGGCGCCGCTGGAAAGCAACAGCAGGAAGATGACCACTGTCAGTGCATACGTCGGGTGTCCGAGAAACAGCACGAACCGCTGAATGAATGCGATCTCAACCAGAATGTATCCCAGCCCGACTGCAATGAAATAGAGCAGTGGCAATGCTGATTGCCGGCGTCCGCCATGGAGCACCAGTGGCAGGATCAGGAAGAAAGCGACCGCCACAATTGAAATCGCGAGCACAATGAGCAGAACCAGCACTCCAAGATTAACTTTCCAATCGATCCCCGACCGCAGGTCTTCATTACCGAGAATTTGACTCGGCTTGAGAGTGAAAAAGAAAAACGGAGCATTGTCAGTGACCGGCGCAACATTATAGCGGTACCTACTCGCGAAACCATAAGGGTCGTTACTGGCGATCAGATCGCCGAAAGGATTGCTCTGCGGTTGGGATGGCAGATACAGAGCATGAATCTGGCTATATTGAGCGAGATGCGCTTTCACTGCGGCTTCTTCTTCAGGCGAAAACGGCGTTTTCTTCGCCAGCACTACAACCGGGATCCCGTCTTCATCGAGCGATCCCTGTGAAGCCACAATGAAATTTCGCGCCGGGTTCGTTACTCCCAGCTGATGCAGCGCTTCCATGGCGACCGAGACGACGCGCAGCGCCTCCCGTGGCTCGTGGAATTCCCAGCGAGTGATCGCGATCATGCCATCCGGATGCAGATGTTCAAAGTATTCTCGGAAAGCCTCGACGGTATAAAGATTGTTCTCGCTCAACGCAAAAGCTCCGGCTGCCGTCGAAGCCCACGTATCGACCAGCGTCATTTGCACCACATCAAACTGCTGCGAGCTTGAGCGAAGATAAGAGCGGCCGTCCGTCACATGGATGTGAACATCAGGACGCTGGTAGAGATGTTTCGAATAGGTAGCGTAGCGCCCGCGCATGATCGTGTTTGCGATGATCGGATTAATCTCAATACCAGTAACGCTGGGGCTGCCGTTGGCGACCGCACGCAGCACGTCAACTCCACCTCCCGGTCCAATGATGGCGAACTCCCCGCGTGGCCGCAAAACGTTCGCTAGCGCCGGCGGAGCCGACATGAGAGCGCGCTCCCAGCCGCTGTCGTGCCAGTGATCGAGGTCGCAGTTCATGATGTAAGTAGACGCGTCCGCATCGATGACAATATTTTTCGCTCGACCCTGGCGATCCACCTCCACCCGCGACAACGCATTCCAGCGCGCGAATTCTACCCATGCGGGATCGCGAAAGAATCCTTTTGCATAAACTACATCGATTAATCTGTCGGAAAGATTGCCCGCGATCAATATCAAGAACGCTGCGAGCAAACCGGCTGCGATTCGGCGTCCGTTGCGCGAAGGCGCCCAGGTTGCCGCTGCAATCGCCAGCGCCGCGCTGGCCATAAGAATCGTGTTTGGTCCGCCGATCCAGTTGAGCAAGGGCACCACGGCGAGGCAAGCCACCGCCCCTCCGCCGAGATCAGCGCCATAGAGGAGCGGTATACGATGGGACTCGCGCGCGAAAACCACGGAAAACAGAACACCCGTGAGAAAAAAGGGCACGGCTGCGACTAGATAAAGAACCGTCAACCGAAAAAAATTATGTGCCGTAACTTCGAGCGAAACTGGGATATGCAACACGATCTCGAGCACGAAGAGAATGGTCACGGCATTCGTCATGCAAAGCCGCATCGCCAGCTGCCGGGTATCAAGGTCGCCCAGCCGCCGCTTCCGCATGTAGGAAAAGACTCCGCCGGCTCCCAATCCGAGAAGCGCAATTGAAATAGCCAGAAACGCGAAATGATAGAAGAGCACAACGGAAAAAAGCCGGGTCAGCGCCAATTCCAGCAACAGTGTGGCGAAGCTCGTGAGGCCCAGGCCGGCCAACAAAGTTGACTGTGAAACTTCCTGTAGACGTGGTACTGCGGTCGCCTGGAATGTTGCTGACATAATGGGAATGAAAAAAGTTTAGCAGAGAGACATGCGCACGGGACTTAGCTTTCCAGGATCACTAGCGCGATGGCTTGCTCTTTCGTGTGAGAGATCGACAATGCCGCATTCTTGACGTCCAATTTCGCGGCAAACTCGCTGGCTTTGCCGTGGAAGATAATAGCCGGGCGTTTGCCTGGCAGCCGCACCACTTCGCAATCGCGCCAGCGCACGCCATGATTCCAGCCCGTCCCCAGCGCCTTCATCGCGGCTTCCTTCGCGGCGAAGCGGCCCGCGTAGCGCTCCACGCGATTAGCTTTGGAGTCGCAGTAACGCCTCTCAATGTCGGTATAAATGCGATTCAAGAACCGCTCGCCGAAGTGTTCGATCGCGCGCGCAATGCGCGGAATCTCCGCGATATCAATGCCACTGCCGACAATCATAGGTCCCCCTTCTGGACTGGCACTTATCGCTTTGCCCCAACTATATGCTCCTCCCGATTGCGTTCCCTGTTCTCGGAGAGCATAATCAAAATGGTTTGCGGTCCCTCCGCAGATATCTCATTTGATGTTGTGAACCTACCGAACTCCATCACGTTGGTCCGAATTTGCAGTATCCCTCTGCTGATATGGATTCTCTCATCCAACTATTTCAGCAGCGATCACGGCACAAAGGAGTTGCTTGCTTCGGCAGTATTCATTGCCGCGGCGATGACGGATGGAATCGATGGATACCTGGCGCGTAAGCGCGGACAGATCACAACCATGGGCATTCTTCTCGATCCGATGGCTGACAAGCTTTTGATCGCGGCAGCATTCGTCACGCTCGTGCAGTTCAATCCTATTCTCGTTCCCGCGTGGATCGCCGTAATCATCATTGGACGCGAATTCCTGGTGAGCGGGCTGCGTTCTATCGCAGCCTCTGGCGGCTTTACCATCGAAGCCAGCGAGTTAGGCAAGTTTAAAATGGTGGTGCAGATTGTTTCTGTGGTTGCTGTAATTCTTGATCATCACTGGAAAGAGTGGCCGATTTATGGCAGTTATTTCTTTCCCGTCCACTGGGTTGCATACCTTGCCATCTGGTTTGTGGTCGTTGTGTCGCTTATTTCCGCTATCGATTATTTCGTGGCCTTCTGGTCGAAGATTGACCGTCAGGTTTCGAAGCGCCGCAGGCGTGCATTTATCCTGAGCCGGCGCCGAAAACCCGCACCGCGAGCGGCCGATGCCGATGTCGCACCTACCACATAGTCCGGCGTCCGCGCTTGCTTCCCGGAAATTTGCGGAACAGGAGTTCTCTGCGGAGGAGCGGTCCCTGTTGCTGCGCCTGGCGCATGACTCCATCGAATCTCTGCTGGAACACCGCGAGATATCTCTGGAGCCACCTACCGGTCATTTGTCGGAACCGCGAGGGGTTTTCACGTCGCTATATAAGAATGGCGAGTTGCGCGGGTGCGTCGGATATGTTCTGCCGGCTTGCGCTGTATATCGGGCCGTGGCGGAAACCGCGAGGGCGGCCGCCTTCGACGATAGACGTTTTCCGCCGTTGACGAAGGAAGAATTGCCGCACCTGCATGTCGAATTAAGCGTCCTCACTCCCCCGACGGCAATTTTGCCCGATGAGGTCGAGATCGGCCGTCACGGTCTCCTGATTAGTCACCATGGCCGCCGCGGCTTGCTGCTGCCGCAGGTGCCGGTCGAGCGTAATTGGGATCGCAATACCTTTCTCGAACAAACCTGCCGCAAAGCCGGGTTACCGACGGACGCTTGGAAAAGCGGCGCGACGCTGGACGGCTTCACAGCCGAGATTTTTGGTGAAAAAAAGATTGGAAATGGCTCCCCGCAAGTGAAGTGAGAACCATCCTGCGCGCTCTCGCGCGCGATGCCCCCAGTCACTCCGAACTTACCTTTTGCCTCAAGTGCGCACCCGACTCCGCCGATGAGTGGACTTGAGCTTGTGCCTTCGGAGGTGGAATGCGCCTTTTTAGTCTTGCGAAGTCCCTGAACTTTCGTTCATTTTCAAATTTCTGCCTGGCGGTACTCTTAACGATTCCTATCCAAGGCAAACTGTCTAGCGCCCAGGCTGCCAATTCTGAAAATCCGCTGTTTACTCAGCCGCGAGACCGCATCACTAACTATGTGGATGATGAGCAGCGTATAACCCTTATTGGAAATCGGCATCCCCTCGCCACAGCCGAGAACGATGCAGGTCCTGTGGCGCCCGACTATCGCATGGACCGCATGGTGCTCACCTTGCTGCCAGACGCCGCGCAGGAAACTGCTCTGCAGCAACTGCTCGAAGAGCAGCAAAATCCTGAATCGCCCTATTATCATCGCTGGCTCTCACCCCAGCAGTATGGCGAAAGCTTTGGAGTTTCCGACAGTGACGCGGCGCAGGTCACGGATTGGTTGCGCGCGCATGGCATGGAGGTTGAAGAAATCGCTGGAGGTCGCCGTGCCATTGTTTTCAGCGGCACCGCCGAGCAAGTTGAATCCGCCTTCCACACTCAGATTCACGCTTACAAAGTAGCCGGAGAAATTCATCATGCCAATGATGACGAACCGCAAATTCCCACCGCATTCTCCGGAGTTGTGGGCGGAGTTGTTTCGCTGCACGATTTTCGCGCCCAGCCCATGCACAACGGCGCTCGTTTGCCGGCGCCGCAATTCACTAGCGGCGAAAATTACTACCTCGCGCCCGGAGATTTCTCCACGATCTACAACCTCAATCCCGCGTACCAGCAGAAAATCGTTGGCAGCGGTCAGTCGATCGCGATTGTGGCTCGCTCGAACATCAACATGTCAGATGTGGCACGTTTCCGCTCATCGTTCGGACTACCGGCAAATAATCCTCAGATCATCCTCAACGGAACCAACCCGGGAATTTGGAACTTCAGCGAGGAGACAGAAGCGGATCTGGATGTTGAATGGGCTGGAGCAGTAGCCAAAGGCGCAGGCATCAAATTTGTCGTCTCGAAGCCTACGAACTCAACTGATGGCTCTTATCTATCTGCCCAATACATCGTCAGCCACGACGTCGCACCAATTCTCACCATGAGCTTCGGTCTGTGCGAAGCAGAACTTGGCGCCTCGGGCAATACTTTCATTAACAGTTTGTGGGAACAAGCCGCCGCAGAAGGCATTACCGTTCTTGTTTCCGCAGGTGATAGTGGCGCCGCTGACTGCGACTCGGCCTCCTCCACGCGCGCTACGCACGGTCGCGCCGTCAATGGACTATGCTCAACGCCCTACAGCACTTGTGTCGGTGGTACCGAGTTCAATGACACTGCCCGTCCCTCGCTCTACTGGTCGTCGAAGAACGCATCGGGCACTCAATCCTCCGCGCTCAGCTATATACCCGAAATCACTTGGAACGAAAGTATCAGTGGCCTTTGGGCTGGAGGCGGCGGGGCGAGCATGATTTACCGCAAGCCCGCTTGGCAAGACAGCGCCGGCGTTCCAGCCGATGGCAAGCGCGACGTGCCCGACGTCTCTCTCAGCTCTGCAGGTCACGATGGATATCTCATCTACCAGGATGGCGAGCTTTACGTAGTCGGCGGAACTTCCGCAGCAGCACCGTCGTTTGCTGGAATCATGGCTCTGGTTTTGCAGAGCGAGCGGGCCAAACAAGGAAATGCCAATCCGGTTTTCTACGCTCTCGCCGGCAAACAGTTAGCCGGAGGCGCTGCGGTATTTCATGACGTCGTTCATGGCAACAATAGCGTGCCTGGACAAACCGGCTTCAACGCAGCCGCCGCCTACGATCAGGCAACGGGCCTGGGCTCGGTCGATGGCTCCGTCCTGGTAGGTCACTGGAATGATGCCACCATCGGTTCACCTGCATTGCGCATTACGCCCTCTACGAGCGCCGTGCCAATCTCCGCAGGTTCGAACGTGAGCATTATCCTCAGCGTTGACCGCAGCGGTGGTTTCAGTGCCCCCGTAGAATTCTCACTCTCAGGGCTGCCCAGTGGAATGTCGGCGACGTTCGCGCCGGCCACACTCCCAGCTCCCGGATCCGGCGTCAGCAGGCTGAGAGTCGGTGCCACGAGTAGCGTGAAGCCGGGAACATATAACGCGACGGTTTCGGCAAGCGCAGGGAGCACAAAACAGCAGATTCCACTTTCTATCGTTTTTTCCCGTTCGGCGGCAATTCGATAGTACTTTTCAGGCGGGAACGGATGCTTCCATCGTAGCAACCACGGCTTCCAGGTGGGATAGCGTTTCTTCGATGGTGAGCGAGTACATCTCGCGCCCTAGCCCTTCTCCCGATTCAAGCGCTGTCTTCAGATAATGACCGGCAATCTCAACCGCCAATGCGTCAGTGATGGATTTGCCAGTTTGCTTTTTGTATTCCACCCACGCGGGGTGCGGGAGCGCCACCCAAACGGTTTTGCCATCAACCAAAAACTTAATGTCTACAGCGTCGGCATGGCGGGTGGCGATGGCAACGATCAAAGCTTGATAAAGACAGTGAACTTGCCTCTTCGTCCAGCGGTCGGCAGCAGTGAAGTTGGAAAACACGGCTGAAGAAAATCATAGCGGAGGCGAGGCGGCACGGCAAATTTCACCTCTCTTAAGATCCGCCTTCCCGCAATGAAAGCCAGAGGTTTCCCTTCGTGCTCCTTCGTGACCTTTGTGGTTCTAAGGTTCGGTTCCCGCTCCCAGAATCTCCCTGCTCTCCGCCTGAGCAACACCAGGAAAAGCAGCAGGTTTCCGTCGCCGCAAATCGCTCGGCAGTTCCGATCGAAGAAGCCACAACCCAATCGCGGTCGCAGCCGCCCAGGTCACTGAGATCAACGTCAGTTGCAAAATGTCGGTGATCCGGCTTATGTGACCATGAGAAATCAGCGGCACTCCTCGGGCGACTTCAACGCTGACTAGTCCCGCTACAATCGCCGTAAGTGCAGACTTGCCCAATTCATCCCACCGCAATCCCGCGAGCGAAACCATCCGCCGATAGTGCAGCAGACAAGCCAAGGCGAGAAGGTTGACGGCGATCCCGCTATCCGAAGCAAAAGCGAGCCCTATCACCCCGAATTTGTGGAATAGTAGCGAATACAAAGGTAGTGACGCGCCGGTAATCACGGTGACTGCCACCATCGGAGTAAGAGTGTCGCCCGCCGCATAGAAGGCGCGCGCATAAAGTCCTTGCGCAGACCACAAGGCAAGAGACAAAGAAAACCAGAAAAAATAAACGGCAGTGGTCTGCGTATCCGAAATCAAAAACCGCCCGCGCCGGTACACAAGATCGATCAGCGGGAATGCAGCGGCCATCATCCATCCACTGGCCAGGAAAGACGCTGCGGCAACACGATAAACGGAATCGTTTACCGTGCTGGCAAACTCCTTTAATCGCTTCTCATTGAACAGTCGCGCAAAGAAAGGCAAAGAAGCCTGCCCCGTGGCCTGGCCTAATACAGCGATCGGAACGGCGAAAAGCCGCTTGGCATAATTGAGCCGCGCAATGTCTCCAATTCCGCCCGACGCGTAATGCCTCAGAATCCAATCATCAGCGGTTACAAGGGAAACTCCGAGCATCAGTGGCACAGAGAGCTTCACCCACTCCCGAAATGCCGGGTTCATAACGTCGAAAGTAGGCCTATACCCGGTGCCGATCTTGACGGCCCCAATAACGCTCGCCAGAAATGGCCCCGCAACGCTGCCGGCGAGCGCGCCATAAGCGAGCGACGCGATCCCCAGACGGCGCCCCGCAATCACTCCCCCGAAAATAATGAAAACGTTGTAGAGCAAAGGACCAAGCGCAGGAAATAGGAAAAGCCGGTGCGAAAGCAGGACCGCCGACACAACTCCTCCCACGTAAAAGAAAATCTGTGCGGGCAAAAGGATTCGCGTCAGATGAACCGTCAGTTCGATTTGTGCAGGGGAAAAGCCGTGGAACATCCAGCGGACAAACTGCGGCGTGAATATTTCGGTAATGATCGTTCCCACGATCATCACCGCCGTCATAACTGTGATGACAACGGAAAAGGTTTTTTCCGCATCTCTATCACGCTTCTCGGCAAGAAATCGTGTGTAGATCGAGATGAATGTAATCGACGCCGCGCCACCGGCTACGATGTAATTGAGCCAATCAGGCAATGTGAAGGCGGCGACATATGCATCCGTCTGCGACCCCGCACCGAACGCATAGGCGATGTAGGCCTCGCGGACATACCCGATCAAACGCGACGCCATCACCGTTCCCATCAGCAATAAAGTCGCCGAAAAGGCGGTATGCTGGTGAGACGGGCGGAAGAACCGCAGGAATCTGGTCATAACCTCAAACGTGTGGATTTTTCTTTCAAAGCCTATCAGAGGGCCGTATGGCTTGCGGCGTTTATCGCGGATTTCGCGCGATCATGGTTCCTCAATTGATACTCCTGTGAACAAAATCCTATGACGAAAACGACAATGGTGGCAACGTTGGTTGTGCTCGGCAGTTTGTCGATTGCAACTTTCGCGCAGGCGCGCTCGAATCCGGTGGATGCGGCAGGCCATCAATGGTGGCAGAATGCGGTGTTCTACGAGATTTATCCCCGCAGCTTTGCCGACAGCAATAATGACGGCGTCGGCGATCTGAACGGAATTACTTCCAAGCTCGACTACTTGAAGGATCTCGGCGTGGATGCGATCTGGATTACGCCCTGCTTTCCTTCTCCCCAAGTCGATTTCGGCTACGACGTTTCCGATTACGAGAACATCGATCCAATGTACGGAACTCTCGCAGATTTCGACAAACTAGCCAACGAAGCGAGCAAACGCAACATTCATATCATTCTCGATTTCGTCGTGAATCACACCTCCGATCAGCACCCATGGTTTCTTGATTCGAAATCGTCGCGCACATCCTCGCACCGCGATTGGTATATCTGGCGCGATGGCAAAGGTCCGGGCCAACCTCCGAACAACTGGGTCTCGACATTTGGAGGATCGGCGTGGCAGTTCGACCCCAAGACGAATCAGTATTACTACCACTTCTTCTACCCTCAGCAGCCCGACCTCAACTGGCGCAACCCAGCCGTCAAAGATGCAATGTTCGACGTGACACGCTTCTGGTACAAGCGGGGCGTCTCCGGATTCCGCCTCGACGCAGTCGATACGCTTTTCGAAGATCCGAATCTCACCGACAATCCGATCATAAAGCCCGGCAAGAATGCCTTCGGCGATCCTTTCGAGCAAAACAAGTACAACACCAAGCTTCCCGAATTACACGATGTGCTGCGCGGATTGCGCAAAGTGGCTGATCAATACAACGCAGTTCTGATCGGCGAAACTTGGACCGCCGATGTTGCGGAGCTGAACCAGTATTACGGCAGTGGTCACGAATTACAGTTGCCCATGGATTTCCTGTTCACGACCGTGAACAAGCTTTCGGCCCCGGAATTTCGCAAGCAAATTGCTGATATCAACGCGGCCTCAGGCTGGCCCACGTTTGTAATCAGCAATCACGACATTGCCCGCTCCTACGACCGCTATAGCGATGGCAAGCACAACGATGAGATTGCAAAGTTGATGGCAGCGCTTTATCTGACGCTGCGTGGAACTCCGATCATGTATTACGGGGAAGAGATCGGCATGAAAACTACGCCGCCCACGCGCAAGGAAGATGTGCAGGATCCGATCGGGCGGAAAGGATGGCCGAAGGAAAAAGGCCGCGACGGCGAGCGGACTCCCATGCAATGGAACGACAGTGAGAATGCAGGTTTCACAACAGGCAAGCCCTGGCTTCCGGTACCGCCGACTTACAGGACGCACAATGTCGCTGCTGAGTCGAAAACTCCAGGCTCGGTGCTGGCGTTTTACAAACAGGTTTTGAATCTGCGCCACACGAATGCGGCGCTGCTCGATGGCGACTACCAGGCGATCAATGAGAACGCCCCCAACGTCCTCGCCTATCTGCGAACCTACAAAGATCAATCGGTGGTAATTGTGCTGAACATGTCGGGTACTCCGCAGAAACTGGATCTGGCCGTTGGACGCTCCGCAAAGCCACTCGTTGTGACGGCCAATTCGATCGCGGAAGGCAGGCGGATTTCTCTCCCTCCTTTCGGCGTCTTCATCGGTGAAGTCGAAAAATAGCGCAAATGAATTGAACTTTCTCATAGCGCGCTCGTATACTTACACCCCGCAATGAAGGTGATAGTCATAATTCCGGCGGCCGGACTTGGAACACGCATGGCCCCCGTGACCGCGCCAAAGGGGAAGAACAAAGGATCGCCGTCGAAGCAGTTCACGGAACTGGGCGGCGCGCCCATACTGATTCACACTCTGCGCAAGTTCGCTGCGGTTGATGCCGTCAGCGAGATCTGGATTGCGCTTCGCGAAAATGAGATTTCTGGCTTTCGGGAGCGCTTGCAAAGGGAAGCGAAGGATATTCTCGAGAAGAGAGTCGAGCTGACAGTGGGCGGCGAGCACCGGCAGCAGTCGGTGCAGAACGCGATTGACGCGATCAAGGCACAACCAGACGACATCATTCTTGTTCACGATGCCGTGCGACCGTTCGTGACCTCCGAGGTAATCGCTGAAGTGATCGAAGGCGCGCGAAAGTACGGGGCGGCCATCGCAGGACTGCCGGCAGTCGACACTGTTAAGCAGGTCGAGCGCACCTCCGAGGGCGCGCTCATCAAAGCGACGATACCCCGGGCCGCCGTTGTAATGGCGCAAACGCCGCAAGGTTTTCGCTACGTCGTCATCAAGAAAGCATTCGACGAAGCTGCGAGCGACGGATTTCTAGGAACGGATGAATCTTCCCTTGTGGAACGCTCTGGACATGACGTCGCTGTGGTCATGGGATCGCCACGCAATATCAAGATCACAACCCCGGCGGATATGGATCTGGCGGAATTTTATTTAGGAAAATGAGCCACGTATTTAATAGGATTTTCACAGAATAGGATTTCGAACCGACCCTGACTCGGATGCCAACAACGAACGACGAACGGCCAGCGACAAGAATCGGCTATGGTTTTGACTCGCACGAGTTTCTTCCAGGCATCCCGCTGAAAATCGGGGGCGTCACACTCTCGCATCACCGTGGATTGGGTGGCCACTCCGATGGCGATGTGCTTTTACACGCCATTACGGACGCCTTTCTGGGGGCCATTGCCGCTCCCGATATCGGAGTGCTGTTTCCGCCAACGGATCCGGAATGGAAAGGCGCAGACTCGGTCGTATTCGTGCGCGAGGCATTGAAACGAGTTCGGGATGCGGGTTACCGCGTGTCGAATCTCGATGCCAGCTTGATTCTCGCAGCCCCGAAGATCGGCCCCCATGCCGCGACAATTCGCGCTTGCGTTGCCGGTTTATTGGGGATTCCAACCGACTGCGTCGGCTTGAAAGCCAAGACTCCGGAAGGGCTCAATCTTGATAATGCCGCGGCTGCCCATGTCGTGGTCTTACTGGAGAAATCCGCAAGAATAGAAAAGAAAACCAAAAAAAAGTAAGGCGTTATTTCACGCTTTCAAATTCACCTTCCAACTCTTTGTGGCGTCTTTCCGCGGCCTCGATCAGCGCTCGGAAAATTGCGCGAGATGCTTCTTCCTCGCCCACAGACCGTTCAGGATGCCATTGCACAGCAAGTACAAAGTGATTGGATGCGGTTCCTTCCAGAGCCTCGATCACGCCATCTTCCACACAGCGCGCGGTAATGTGCAGGCCATCACCAATCCGCTCGGCCGATTGATGGTGCGAAGAATTAACGGGCAAAACCAGGTTGCCTGACTTCGCGGCGGACCGCTCCGGCTTCGCCAATCCCGCACGCTCATTCCCGGAAACAATTTCTGCGAGCTTCGAATCCCGTTCGATCTCCACCGAGTGGGCCACAGCAACTTTTTTCCCGGCATCGTGGTTCACACAAGCCTTCAGCTCTTGCGGCAAAAAATCCGGGATGTGCTGCACCAGCGACCCCGACCGGTAAACATTCAGGCTCTGAAGTCCATAGCAGACGCCAAGAACAGGCTTGCGCATGTTGTAGGCATCCTGCAGCAAAAGCTCATCCACTGTGTCCCGTTTCCGATCGGGAGCGGCGGTATGCAGTGAGCGTTCTGACCCGAATTTTGCCGGATCTACGTCCGCGCTGCTGCCGGGTAGCAGCACTCCATCGCAGCGCTCGACGATCTTCATCACTTCCGCAGGACTGCGGTCGAGCGGGATGCGCACCGGTTCGCCGCCCGCCATCTCAACTGCACTCTCATATTGCGGAATCGCCCTCTCGGCATATTCCCGGTTGCCCGAATGCGGCATGGGAATCGCGATGCGCGGCGGACGAGGCGCAGACATCAGCCGGCCCTTTCAATTGATTCCAGCGTCCTGCTTTGCCGGTAGTATCGGATTTCCATACGAAGCACTAACAATAAAATGACAGTTCCCGCCACGATGGCAGTAGGAAAAGCAACGTCGCGATACGCCAGGGTCATGTTCGGATGCACATGTCGAGCGGCCGAAACTATCACCACGCCAACAATGCCCAGAAAAAGACTTAGCGCAAACGAAATCAGAGTGCCGATGAATGTCCACAGCGCAGTGCGTACCGGAATCTGATACCAGGACGATCGGCTACTGGCCCTGCTCGCCATACTCCTAACCTACACCATTCGCCGGCACCATCGGCTTCCCATTGCGATTCCCCAAAGAACTCATTATTGTTAACCCTTTCCGCAAATAGATCCTGGAGATTCTCGATGATCCGGTTTTGGTTCGCGCTCCGCACCTTGCCTGCACTTCTTTTTATTCTCTTTTCCATCGCAATCGCCGCCGCACAAACCGGCGCAAAACCAGATCTCACAAAGCAGCCGACGCTGTACGTAGTCGGCTACGCGCATCTCGATACCGAATGGCGCTGGGAATATCCACAAGTTATCGATGAGTATCTCCGCAAGACAATGGAAGAAAATTTCAAGCTCTTCGAGAAATATCCTCACTATATTTTCAACTTCAGTGGAGCAAATCGCTATCGCCTGATGAAAGAGTATTATCCCGCCGACTTTGCGCGGCTGAAAAAATACGTGGATGAAGGCCGGTGGTTCCCCGCCGGATCGTCGATGGAAGAAGGCGACGTAAATGCGCCAAGCGCAGAAACCATCATCCGCCAGGTGCTCTACGGCAACGATTGGTTCCGCAAAGAATTGGGCAAGGCCAGCGCAGAGTACATGCTGCCCGATTGTTTTGGGTTTCCCGCGTCGCTCCCGACGATTCTTGCACATGCTGGAGTGAAAGGGTTCTCGACGCAGAAACTCGTTTGGGGATCGTCCGCGCCCGGGGGCGGTCCAGATTCGCTCGAGAAGACGCCCGAAGGCACGCCGTTTGACGTGGGAGTGTGGGTCGGACCGGATGGTGAAACCGTGCTCGCTGGGCTGAATCCCGGGGATTATTCCGGAGGCATCAACAGCGACCTAAGCAAGCCGCTTCCTCCGTTGCCGCCTGATCAAACCCTTGAGGAACTAAACAAACGTTTTCAATCTTTGAGGCAAGCTCTGGTTCACGCCGACCAAACGAATTCCCTGATGAGCACTAAGCAAATTGAAGATTACATCGACGTTCGGGAGCAGCAGAAAGCCGCAGCTCAGGCGGGCGCAGATCGCGAGCTAACCCATCATCAATATGATTGGGCCGATCGAGTCGAATTAAACGGCAAAGTCAGCGGCGTCTTCACTGATTATCACTACTACGGAACCGGCGATATCGGTGGCACACCAAATGAAGATTCGGTGAAGCGCCTCGAAGCCATCATCACCGGCGGCAGAATGAGTCTGCCGCTGGATGTCGATTCGCTTTTCTCACGCTTCTCTCACGAGCAAGGCCCTGCGGTACAGCTTGGCGGCGGCCCGGTGCATGTTATTTCGGCGAACGCGGACCAAATGTTTCTCGATATCACTCCATCAGAGGCTGCCGGACTTCCGCGCTACACGGGCGAGATGGAATTGACGAACCACTCAGCAGGGTCCCTCACGTCGCAGGCGTATCAAAAGCGTTGGTTGCGAAAAGAAGAGCTGTTGGCCGAGGCCGCGGAAGAATCCTCGATTGCTGCCGAATGGCTTGGCGCTCGCCAGTATCCGCTGCAGCGCTTGAATGATGCCTGGACTCTGGTGATGGGCGGACAATTCCACGACATTGCCGCCGGAACCGCGACGCCGAAGGCGTACGAATTTGCATGGAACGATGACGTAATCGCGATGAATCAATTTGCCGCCGTGCTAAAGAATGCCACTGAAGGTGTTACCGCCGCGCTCAGCACAGGGGTCAAGGGGACACCGGTCGTTGTTTTCAACCCGCTGAACATGGCGCGTGAAGATATTGTCGAAGCCGCAGTGGACTTTCCCGAGAGCATGCCGAAACAGGCGCATGTGATAGCACCAGATGGCAAAGAGATTCCAGCCCAAATTTCAAATGGAAAAATCATCTTCGCAGCCAAGACACCTTCGGTTGGTTACGCAGTCTACGACCTCGAAGCCGGGGAAGGGTCGAGCAACCAGAGCACACTGCATGTTTCCGAAAGCTCGCTAGAAAACGAATACTACCGCGTGACTCTGAACTCCGACGGCGACGTTGCCAGCATCTTCGATAAATCGATCGGAAAAGAATTGCTGGTTGCTCCGGCTCGGCTGGCGATTTCCTATGACAATCCTGAGCAGTGGCCGGCCTGGAATATGGATTGGGATCACGAAAAAGCCGCGCCGCGCGAATACGTGCACGGGCCCGCAAAGATTCGCGTGGTTGAAAATGGTCCCGTTCGAGCAGCGGTGGAAGTAACTCGCGAAACTGCGGGATCGAAGTTTGTTCAAACCATTCGCCTCGCGGCGGGCGAGGCAGGCAAGCGCGTCGAGTTTGCCAACGTGATCGACTGGAACACGAAAGAATCGAACCTGAAGGCGACATTTCCTTTGACCGCCTCGAACGAAAAAGCCACATACAACTGGGACATCGGGACGATCGACCGGCCTAGCGCCCGCCCGAAAAAATTCGAAGTCCCATCGCATCAGTGGATCGATCTCACGGACGCGAGCGGCGAGTTTGGCGCGACCATCCTCACTGATTGCAAGAACGGCTCCGACAAGCCGAATGATCACACGATCCGCCTGACTCTGATTCGCACGCCTGGAACCCGCGGCGGATACGCCGACCAAGGCACGCAAGACATCGGCCATCACGATTTCGTCTTCGGGATCGCTGGCCACGCCGGTGGATGGCGCGACGCCGAAACGGATTGGCAAGCGCAGGAGCTAAACGATCCTCTCATCGCCTTCCAGACTTCAAAGCACGCGGGCGCGCTTGGCCGCGAATTTTCTCTGGTTAAAGTCAGCAATCCTCGCGTTCGGCTTCTAGCCCTCAAGAAAGCCGAACTGAGCGATGAAGTCATCGTCCGGCTGGTTGAACTCGATGGCAAGCCGCAGAAAGACGTGCACATAACCTTCGCCGCTTCTATCGTTGCTGCTCGTGAAGTGAACGGACAGGAGCAGCCGGTAGGCGATGCGACAGTCCGAGATGGCCAACTGCTCACATCTTTTTCCTCTTATCAGCCGCGCACATTCGCTCTGAAGCTCTCAGCTTCGCGCGGCACAGTTCCAGCAGTCCAATCTGCGCCAATTGCCTTGAAATACGATCTTGCGACAGCCACCAACGACGGTCAGAAATCTTCCTCCGGTTTCGATGGAAAAGGCAACTCGCTCCCGGCAGAAATGCTCCCCGAGCAAATTACTTACAACGGAATTCAGTTTCATCTCGCACCTGCCAAGACCGCCGCGGCGAATGCCATTGTGGCAAAAGGCCAAACCATCGACCTTCCATCGGGAAATTACAACCGCGTATATCTACTCGCAGCCTCCGCCAATGGAGATCAGAATGCACAATTCGAAATTCGCGACAAGAAAATAGATCTGAATATCGAAGACTGGGGTGGATTCATCGGTCAGTGGGATGACCGGGAGTGGAGTTCAAAAGATACATCGAATGACGATTACGGCCAGATGCTCGGTATCAAACCAGGATTCATCAAGCGCGCCGACCTCGCCTGGTATTGCTCCCATCATCACAACGCCAACGGCGAGAATGTTGATTATCGCTATTCCTACTTATTTGCGTACTCCATCGATCTACCCGCTGGGGCAACAACCATCAAACTGCCCAACAACAACGCGATTCGAATTTTGGCGATGTCTGTAGCCGAAGAAATTTCAGATGTTCGGCCAGTTCAGCCGCTCTATGATGAGCTCCCGCCAGTCGCAAAGAACCAATAGCTAAAGATTTGCTGGCTCGGGAATTGGCTCGATGCGACCAAGAAAGAAAACGTAGCCGACGATTCCAAGCACCAGAATAGCCGCTGCTGTGATGAACGCGGACGCGAACGAATGCGTGGCCGACACGATGTACCCGGTAACGATGGGTGCTGAGATTGCGGCGATTTGCCCGCAAAAGTTGACGATGCTGGCGAGCGTGCCCACTCCTTCTTTCGGAGAAATAAGCGATGGCACAGTCCACGCCACAGGCGCGGCCGCAGCCAGGCCGCCCAGGGCAAGACTGATCCAAACCAAAGCCATCGTTGCATTGCGGGCACTCGCCGCACCGAAGATTGCCAGCCCGAAACCCGTGCCGACGACCATCACAGTTTGCCGGACGCGACTCGCATCATATCCACGTTGCACCAGCGAATCGACCAGCCATCCTCCGACTGCGAGGTCAGTGAAAGTCGCAAACAGCCAAGGAACACTTGTATAGAAAATTGAGTGGAACAAATCGACGCCAAGCGAAACAGAAAGATAACTTGGGAGCCAGGTCAGGAGGAGATAGAAAGCATAGTTATAAGCTCCCCACCCCATCGCCAGGCCGTATACCTTGCGCTGCCCAAGCAGATATCCCAACGACCCTTTGGCCTTCGCGCGCTGCTCGTCCTCGACCTGAGCTCCGCCTTGCACAATGAATTCGAATTCGCTTCTGGTCAGAAATTGATCTTCGCTGGGATTGCGATAGACCAACCAAAAGAAAATGAAATAACCGAAGCTGATGAGCCCGGTCGTCGCAAAAGTCCACCGCCACCCGAAATGCAATAACAGCATTCCAACAAAAGGAATGCCGACAGCACTCGCAAACTTGGCCGCAGCGTCGGTAATCGCCATGGCGAGACTTCGCTCTTCCTTCGTAAACCAATATCCGAGAGCTTTCGCGTTCGCAGGAAAGGTCGGCGACTCGCTTGCGCCAAGAAGAAATCGCGCGCCGAAAAACCATCCGAGTCCCGGCGCAATGGAAGAGGCAAGCGAAGATAGACTCCAAAACAGCGCGCTCACTCGTCCCACTCGCCGTACGCCCCAGCGATCCAGCAACACGCCCGCGGGCATTTGCATGATCGCGTAGCTCCAACTGAAAGCGCTGGAAAGATATCCGAAGGCGACGAGAGACAATCCAAAAGAATCGTGCAGCGCATCGCGCGAGACTGACAGGTTGATGCGGTCGAAAAAATTTACCAGAACTCCGACGCCGAGCAGGAACGCGATGCGCCATCGCCGATGGGGTATGAGCAGAGATTGTACTGACACTCGACTCTTGGCACTCACTGAACACCGATGCCTGCCAGAAGTCCGCCATCCACAAGATAGTCGCCCCCAGTGCAAAACCCGGCCTTATCGGATGCAAGAAATGCCGCAAGTTCAGCTACTTCCTCCGGCGTGCCAATTCGCTTGAGTGGATGCGCGGCGCCAAACCGCGCGAAAGCTTCTTCCTCCGGCAGGCCGGGCGCGAAATTCGCCGCCGAGCGCGCAAGCATCGGCGTGCGGATCGAACCCGGACTGATGGAATTCACGCGAATATTGTCCGCCGCATGATCTAGGGCAAGAGCGCGCGTCAGGCTGTGGATCGCTCCTTTCGAGGTTGCATAAGCCGCAACTCCGCTCTGGCATGCGTAACCTTGCACTGATGCCAGATTGATAATCGATCCCCTGCCGCGCTTCTTCATTTCCGGAATGCCAAGATGCGCGGTGAGATAAATGCTGCTCACGTTCACCATCATGCAGCGATTCCAGGTGGCGAAATCGGTTTGCAACACCGTGCCGAACGGATGAATCGCCGCGGCATTCACGACAATATCGAGCCCGCCGAATTTGTTTACCGTTTTTTCTACAGTCGCCCGGACTTGTTCAAAGTCGGCCACATCACAAGTTTCGACCTCTAAAACATATCCGCTGCTCTGCGCCGCTTCGATCAGTTCCCGGTTCGAATCCGGTTGGATGCCGCAAGCCAGCACTTTCGCTCCTCCGTGCGCGAACCGAATCGCAATGGCGCGGCCGATCCCCGTAGTTCCCGTAACCAAAGCGACTTTCCCGTCGAACTCAGTCATTGAATTTCACCGTCACTGATTATTCGCGTATTCCAGTCCCCGCATCACGCCCCGCAGTTCTGCGAGTCCTTTCAACCTGCCAATGTACGAATAACCGGGGTTCGACTTTTTCCCGATGTCGCCGGCAAGCAGATGCCCATGATCGGGACGCATCGGTATTTCATGATCGGAGCGACCGGAGCGCCGTCGGCTGGCCTCCTCCTTCATCAGCGCGCGAATGATTCCCACCATATCAGCGCTTCCATTCAGATGATCGGCTTCGTAAAACGAACCATCGGCCTCGCGTGTCACCTGCCGTAGATGGACAAAATGAATCCGCGGCCCAAATTCGCGGATCATCGCCAGCAAATCATTGTCAGCTCTTGCGCCGAATGATCCCACGCAAAACGTCAACCCGTTCGCCGACACGTCGCATCCGGCAAAGATGCTTCTAACATCTTGGGCAGTCGAAACAACCCGCGGCAACCCGAAGAGAGGCCAAGGCGGATCATCCGGATGAATCGCCAGTCGGATATTGAGTTGCTCAGCAACGGGACCGACTTCCCGCAGAAAATCGATGAGATTCTTTCTTAATTCGGCCGCTGGAACCCCCTCGTATTCAGCAATCAATCGCCGGATCGCCTTCCGCTCATAGGAAGCTTCGGCTCCAGGCAATCCGGCAATAATCGTATGCTCCAAGTCTTGCTTGCGTGCCGCGGGCATGGAGTCGAACCGATTACTTGCCGCCCGTACCCGCTCTTCGGAATAATCCTTCTCGGCATTCTTGCGCTTGAGAATGAAAAGATCGTAAGCCGCAAAATCCGTGGCATCGAATCGCAGGGCAAGGCCTGTTGTCGGCAAACGCCATTGCAAATCAGTCCTTGTCCAATCGACAACCGGCATAAAGTTATAACAAACGACTTGCACGCCCGCCTTCGCAATCGAAGCAAGGCTATCTTTCCACGCAGAAATCGAATCACCGTAAGTTCCAGAGCGAAGCTTGATGGAATTCGGAACGGGAATACTTTCTATCACAGACCAATCCAAACCGGCCGCCAGAATGTGGTCACGACGTCTCATGACTTCCTGTACCGTCCAGGGCTCGCCGCGATAAAGATGATGAAGTGCAGAGACAATGCCTGTCGCTCCCGCCTGCCGCACATAGTCGAGTGGAATCGGGTCCTCAGGTCCGAACCATCGCCAGGTCTCTTTCATCGCGCAATCATTCTCAACGGGAAATTCGCACCGATGCTCCGCGCATTACCGATTCCACCTCGCCAATCGTCACCATGCTCGTGTCTCCCGGAGTGGTCATCGCAAGCGCTCCATGCGCGAGGGCGCACTGCACCGCCCATTCGAAGCCTCTATTCGCCAGGAAACCGTAGATCAATCCCGAAGCAAACGAATCACCGCCACCCACACGATCCAAAATCTCAATCGGCCGTTGCGGGATATGGACAATTTTTCCTTCATACAATGCGATTGCACCCCAGTCATTCTGCGTTGCCGTGCGCGCGGTGCGTAATGTAGTAGCGATCAGCTTCAAATTGCAAAACTTTTCGGCGACCCGGCGCAGAGTCGACTCATAGCCCGCCACGTTCAGATCGTTGAAATCGTCGCTCGTGCCTTCAATCGAAATCCCCAAAGCTGCAGAGAAATCCTCCTCATTGCCGAACAGCACATCCACCTGGGAAACTAATTCGCGATTCACTTCCTGCGCCTTCGCCTTTCCGCCAATGCCTTTCCAGAGGGATTCTCTATAGTTGAGATCGTAAGAGACAACACTATTACTTTCCTTAGCCGCCTGCATCGCGGCCTTCGCTACCGAAGCCGACGATTCCGAAAGTGCGGCAAAAATTCCACCGGTGTGCAGCCATCGAGTACCGCGCTGCCCGAAAATATTATTCCAGTCGAAATCGCCCGGCTTGCAGTTGCTTATGGCTGTGTGGCCGCGGTCCGAGCATCCAACGGCTCCGCGCACGCCGAAGCCGCGCTCGGTGAAATTCAACCCGTTGCGCACCGTACGGCCGATGCCATCGTACGGAACCCAGCGGATCAGCGAAGTATCGACTCCACCCTGCAAAATCAGATCTTCGAGCAATTGACCAACCGGATTCTTGGCAAACGCAGTGATCACTGCCGTCCGCAAGCCGAAGCATCGTCTCAGTCCGCGCGCAACGTTGTATTCTCCCCCGCCCTCCCACGCACGAAATTGTCTCGCGGTATGAATGCGTTCCTCGCCGGGATCGAGACGCAACATCACTTCGCCGAGACTCACGCAGTCCCACTTGCAGCTCTCCGCTGCTTTCAGAGTGATTGAATTCATGACACAGCATTCTAGCCGTTTTCGCTTGGAGCGCGGGTCAACTTCCATGCTCCGAGCCACCTGCAGCGAGACGCTGCGGCGTATAATGGCAGCTTTTGCGAACCTGGGACCGTGAAAATTAAGAAGCTAAAGACCGCAGTCGTTGAGGGCAATTTCGATTGGACCTTTGTTCGAATTGAGACGGATGAAGGAATACGCGGCCTTGGCGAATGTTTTTTCGCTCCCGGCCTCACCTCGATTCTGCGCTCGCTCGAACCTTTGCTCATCGCCGAAGATCCTCGCGACATTCATCGCCTGTTCCGCAAGCTGCAACTGGCAACTTCCGGTGCAGGCTCGATTGCGGGCGTCATTTACAACGCCATCAGCGGGATAGAAGCTGCTCTCTGGGATTTACTCGGTCAATCGCTCGGCGTTCCCATCTATCGGCTCCTCGGCGGTAAATTTCGCGATCGCGTGCGCGTGTATTGCGATTGCCACGGAGGAGAAGCGCTGGAAAGTCTGGATGAGATTTTGCGCACGCGCCCTGCTTCCTGGCTGCCGAAAGATGCCCGGCACACAAGCAAAGATTACTTCGGCGAGACGACGGACGAGCCAGCGTGCTCGCCCGAAGACTACCGCCGCCAGGCTCTGAAGAAAAAAGCAGAAGGTTTCACCGCGCTGAAGTTCGATCTCGATGTATCAGGAACGGAGGGCGGCGATCCGCACAATCGAGCGGTGAGCAATCGCGCCATCGACCACATGGTCTCGCTCATCGGGGCAGCCCGCGATGCAGTTGGCCTTGAGACAGACATCGCAGTCGATTGCCACTGGCGCTACAACGCGAGCGATATAATCACGATCGCGCGGGAACTCGAACCTTTCCGCCTGTTATGGCTCGAGGATCCGGTTCCTCCCAGCAATATTGCGGCACTAAAAGAAGTCAGCGCAAAGGTGCGCATTCCCATAGCCACGGGAGAAAACCTTTTCCTCTTCGAAGGTTTCCAGGAAATCATTCAGCAACATGCTCTCAGCATAGTGACTCCTGATTTGCAGAAGGTCGGCGGTTTGGCGGTCGCTCAATCGATTGCAGGATTTGCGGATGTTCACTCCATGCCCGTCGCGCCACATAACATCAGCAGCCCTATAGGAACCATGGCCTCCGCGCATTTCTGCGCGGCGATTCCCAATTTTTTGGCGCTCGAGTTTCACGCTTCCGACGTGCCTTTCTGGAATGATCTGATTGAAGGGTCTTCGAAACCGCTTATCCAGAACGGTTTTATCAGCTTGACCGAGAGCCCTGGGCTGGGAGTCACATTGAACGAAGAAGTCGCGCGACGTTACGCGCGAAAAGGCGAGCCGTTCTTTCAATAACAATTATTTTGTAAACAGCGTAGTGGAAGATTTATGACCATAAAGAAAGCCGACGTTCTCGAGAGGATTATGGATGACGGTCTAGTCGCCGTGATCCGCGCGGAAAACCGCGATCAAGCTGCACGCATAGCAGAAGCATGTGCCGAAGGAGGGGTTGCGGCCTTGGAGATCACGTTTACCGTCCCCGGAGCCGCGGGTGTAATCGAGCATCTTGCCAAAGAACATTCAAGAAAGATCTTGCTGGGAGCGGGCACGGTGCTCGATCCGGAAACCGCGCGCATCGCGATTCTCGCTGGAGCACATTTTATAGTCAGCCCCGCGCTGAACGCAGAAACCGCACGCCTGTGCAATCGATATCAGGTTCCTTATATGCCCGGAGCCGCAACAATAAAAGAAGTGATCGAAGGGATGGAGTGCGGCGCGGAGATCATTAAAGTCTTTCCCGGAGAGATTCTAGGTCCCACATTTATCAAGGCGGTCAAAGGCCCGCTCCCCCAGGCGCAGCTCATGCCAACTGGCGGCGTCGGTGTGGAGAATGTCGGTGAGTGGATTAAGGCCGGGGCGGTTGCGATTGGAGCCGGAAGCAATCTGACAGCCGGCGCGAAAACCGGAGACTACCCATCGATTACTCGAGTGGCGAGACAGTTCGTCGAAAAAATCAAAGAGGCGCGAGCCAAATGAGTGCGGCGAAGCTATGGAATTCCGACGACGAGCTTTTTTCGATCGCGCTGCGCGAGTTATTCACCTGCGTGGTTGGCGATGTGATGGATAAGCTCGAACTGCAGCACCAATTCCTGCCTCCGCAGATTCAGCCTTTGACTCGAGACATGGTCGTAATTGGTCGTGCCATGCCGACGCTGGCGGTCGACGTCTTCGCAGAAAAACTTGCCGGCAGCGCTAACAACCTAATGAACAAATCCTTCGGGCTCATGCTCGAAGCCCTCGACGACCTTCGCCCGAACGAAATCTATCTCGGCACCGGTTCCTCTCCCCGCAACGCTCTTTGGGGCGAGTTGATGAGTACCCGCGCCTCCAAACTGAAAAGCCGCGGCGCCGTGCTCAATGGCTACGTGCGCGACACAAAGGCAATTCTGAAAATGGGTTTCCCGACGTTCGGATTCGGCTCTTACGGCCAGGATTCCGCTCCGCGTTACAAGGTCGTCGATTTTCGCATTCCGGTGGAGATTGGCGGAGTGCGAATCCGCCCGGGAGATATTTTGTTCGGCGATGTCGATGGAGTCTTGGTTGTTCCCGCGGAAACCGAAAATGAAGTCTTCACCAGGGCGCTGGAAAAAGCACGCGGCGAAAAGCTGGTCAAGAAGGCGATTGTAGACGGGAGCAGCGCAGTCGCGGCATTCGAGAAGTATGGAATCATGTGAAGAAAAACCGACGTCAACGTTGACGAGCGTTCCATCTCGCGTTCAGCAGGTGCGGAATTTTCTTAAGCTGAACAATTTGCAGGCATGGATCGCTTGGCGCCCTGACGAACTCCTAATGCTCTCCGGATATTTTCCATACTGGGGCGCATCACTGCTCGTCTGTCTAGAAGATGCGGAACCGATCCTCTTCGTTCCTCAACTCGAGCCCAGAGATCACATCCCCACTGGCTTGCAGGTCCAGGAATATCCTTGGGGAGATTTGAAGTCCAGCGATCCTTATGCGGAGTTGACAGCCGCAATCCGCAAAATCCTGGCAAGAGAAAACATTCAGCGCGAGCACGTCAGCATGCTCCCTGCTGCGGCGAGGACATCATTGCCGATTCAGGCGGGCGAACAGATTCCAATGCCTGAAGATTTTGCCGCGCGGCTTTCGGGTGTCGCATCCGCTCCGAACCCTGCATGCCAGGCGGCATTCGCCAATTTGTATCTGCGAAAGACTCCCCATGAGGTTGACGCGATCCAGCGGGCTAATCGCGCAGCGAACGTCGGTCTACAAGCTTTCGATGATAACTTGCATGCCGGAACCCGGGAGGCCGATGTCGCCGCCGCGGTAGAATCTGCGATCTATCGCGAGATTGGGCAGGATGGCATCTTTCACTCCCGCGCCTGGGCGATGGTCCAATCCGGACCAAACAGCGCGGATGCCGGACGATACAATCGCTCGACTGGACGCCGCCTCGAAAACGGCGATCTCGTACTGATCGAACTCGCGACCTGCGTCAACGGATATTGGAGCGACCTGACGCGGACCGCCCCCGTTGGCTCCCTGAAAAAGGACGTTTCCGAGCTATTCGAAATTGTCCGCGATGCCCAGCGATTGGCCGTGAATGCCGTAAAGCCAGGAGTCTCAGCCGCTGAAGTTGACTGGGTGGCTCGAGACAAGATTGCGGCGCATGGGCTTGGAGCATTCTTCACACATCACACCGGCCATCACGTCGGCTTTCGCTATCACGATCCCGGATTTCTGATCGCGCCCGGTTTTCCGAACCAGCTCGAACCCGGCATGGTGATTACGATTGAACCCGGCGCGTATGTTCCGGAGCGTGGCGCGGGAGCGCGTGTTGAAGATGACGTGCTGGTCACGGACTCCGGTCACGAGGTGCTTTCCTCTGCGCAGGGGGCAAGCTCCGCATGATCAGCATCGATCTTTCCGGCAAAGTCATACTGATCACCGGCGCGATGGGAGCCATTGCCGAGTACATGGTCAAACGGCTGGTGGCGGCAGGCGCCACGCTCGTGCTCACGGATCTCAAATCTGAAGACGAGGCTCGGGAGATGCTCGACGAATGGCAGATTCCCCATTCGTCCTATTTCTATTTCTCCGCCGACATCACAGACTCGGCGCAAGTCGATCGCGTCATACAGGCAGCGTTCGAAACATTCCCGAAGATGGATACGGTGATCGGTCACGCAGGAGGCTGCGGTTTGCATCCATTCGCCACCACCTCCGAGGCCGACTATGAACGCATCTTCCGCTTCAATTATTTCGCCCAGACTTATCTGGCGCGCTCAACGTTGTCGTACTGGATGCAAAACAAGATCATCGGACATCTAATCTTTACTTCTTCTTATGTCGCTCGCATGCCGCACACGCTAATTCCCGCATACTCGTCCGCCAAAGCCGCGTTGGAGAATTTCGCGCGAAGTCTTGCGCTCGAATATGCGCTGACTGGAATTCGCGTTAACGTTGTCTCCCCTGGCAACGTAGCGGCTGGAAGTTCTTTGAAAGTTTTTGACGAAGACCCAGCCTACCGGGAATTTGTATTGCGTGTTTCGCTCGGCAGGCGCAACAGCCCAGAGTCGATCGCCGATGCCTTCGTTTTTCTATGTTCGCCCCTCGCCGCTGAGATCAACGGACAAGTCCTCAGCCCTGATTACGGCGCTGGCATCGGGAATCGCCTGTGAAAATTGGCCTCGGACTCTACCGGCACATGCTCACGCGTGAGTATTACGATTTCGCGCGGCAGGCGGGCTGCACGCACGTGGTTGTACACCTCGTCGATTACTTCAACCAGGGCCCTTCCAATCCACGCAACAATCAGCCGACCGGATCCAAATATGAAGCGTGGGGAGTGGCGGGCGATCCACGGCGGCTCTGGACCGCGGAAGAACTCAAAACCCTTCGGCGTGAAATTGAAGATGCCGGACTAATCCTCGCTGCAATTGAGAATCTCGACCCCGCTCACTGGCACGACATTCTTCTGGACGGTCCAGAACGTCCACAGCAAATCGAAAAAGTAAAAACCATCCTCCACCGCATGGGCGAAGCCGGCATCCCGGTTCTCGGCTACAACTTCAGCCTGGCCGGTGTATGCGGGCGCGTCACCACGCCCGCGGGACGAGGGAATGCGATCACTCTGGGAATGGACGGCCCATCGGACGATGTACCGATCCCCAACGGAACCGTCTGGAATATGGTCTACAATCGCGACGCCAGCACCGGAGCGCTGCCATCGATCTCGCATGAAGAATTGTGGCGCCGCCTGCAGAGATTTCTCGAAGAAGTAGTTTCGACAGCCGAGCAGTCAGGAGTACGCCTGGCCGCCCATCCCGACGATCCTCCCATGCCAACCATGCGTCGGCAGCCACGTCTGGTCTACCAACCCGACATGTATCAGCGGCTAATCGATCTCGTCCCCAGCCCAAGCAACTCGCTCGAGCTGTGCGTAGGCACGCTTGCGGAAATGACAGAAGGCAATATTTATGACGCGATCGACCGATATAGCAAGCAGCGCCGCATCGCGTACGTGCATCTGCGCAACGTAGTTGGAAAGGTACCGCGCTATCGCGAAACGTTCATCGACGAAGGCGATGTCGACATGCTCCGCATTCTTGCGATCCTGCACCGCAATCACTTCGATGGCGTAATTATTCCGGATCACACACCACAGATGACCTGCTCCGCGCCCTGGCACGCAGGAATGGCGCACACGATTGGTTACATGCTCGCCGCGAAGGCGATGCTCGAATCTTCCCAACCTGAAGTCGAACGCGCGACCGCATCGCGGGGAGATCAATAACCTGGCCTCCGCTGCTTCCAATCACTCTCGTGCACCGCTGATCATCGCTGCCACGGTCTCAACTCTCGGCGGCCTTCTGTTCGGCTATGACAACATCGTGATCAGCGGCGCCATCGGCTTTCTCAGCCGGCTCTTTCATCTGAATGCCGCAGGTGTCGGCTGGGCCGCCGGTTGCGCGCTCATTGGATGTATCGTCGGCTGCGCCGCCGCCGGGACTGTTGCCGACTTTCTAGGCAAGAAAAAAGGCCTCGCCATCTGCGCCATTTGCTTCGCTCTCTCGTCGGTGGGAATGTTGTTCGCGGCAAATCTGCACCAGTTTGTCATCTGGCGGCTGATCGGCGGCCTTGGCATCGGCGCGGCGTCCGTGATTTCTCCCAATTACATTGCCGAGATCGCCCCTACTCGTGTCCGCGGCCGATTCGTAACGCTGTATCAACTTGGAATCGTCGTCGGCATTCTCTCTGCCGTGTTTGTCAACATGCTGATTCAACGCATGGGCGATGAGGCCTGGAACATCTCCAACGGTTGGCGATGGATGTTTTTCGCAGGAGTCGTTCCAGCAGTTCTATTCGGAGTCATGATTTTGCCCGCGGTCGAAAGCCCACGCTGGCTTTTGAAAATGGGACAACGCGAGAAAGCTGTTCACGTACTCGCAGAGATCAATGGGAACGAAGCCGCCACGCGGGAAGTTGCTGAAATCGAGCAGTCTCTGGCGGCCGAAGGGGGGCACATTTCGGAACTCTTCAAAACATTCCGCCGCCCTCTTCTGCTTGGCATCATGCTGGCAGCATTGCAGCAGATCAGCGGCATCACGCCGCTCTTTTCATTCCTGCCAGAAATTTTTCGCGCCGCCGGCACTGCTACCAGCAACGCATTCTTCCAGTCGGTTCTCGTAAGTCTGATCAATCTGTTGTTCACTCTTTTCGCCCTATGGCTGGTCGATCAGGCGGGACGCAAAACGCTCATTATTGCCGGCACGGCCGTGCAGTTCGTTTCTTTCGCTCTGGTCGGCTGGTTCTATCACGTACACGGCAGCGGCATCGCCATTTTGATTTTTGTGATGACCTTTGTCGCCGGTCACGCATTCGGCAACGGGGTAGCGTGCTGGGTCATCATCTCGGAAATCTATCCGACAAAAGTTCGTGGGCGTGGTATGTCGATCGCTACCACGGCGCTCTGGCTTGTCGGCTATCTTGGAAATCAATTGTTTCCGATTATGCAGAGCCGTCTCGGCTCAGATGGAACCTTTTGGTGCTTTAGCGGCGGAGCGCTCCTCACGATTATTCTGGTTGCCTGGCTGATTCCCGAAACCAAAGGTCGATCGCTTGAAGAGATCACCGAATTCTGGACGCACAAAGGTCCACTCATAGCAACACGCTCTTAAGCATCCGAAACTACGCAGCCGCCAAATAGATATACCGCAGAATAAACAGTAGGGTGAGAATCCAAATTAAGGCATTGATCTCGCGAAATTTTCCTGCGGCGATTTTGACCACCGTGAATGAAATCAGCCCAAGGCTCAGGCCCGTTGCGATGCTGAAGGTCAGCGGCGTGGCCAACATCGTGATAAATGCGGGTACTGCTTCGCTGAAATCCTTCCAGTCGATCTGCGCGATCGATTGCGTCATCAGCACTCCAACCAGAATTAAAGCAGGCGCAGTGGCGTAGGCGGGAATCGCGGTCGCCACCGGCGCACAAAACATTGCCAGCAGAAAAAGCCCCGCCGTGGCAATGTTCGCCAGGCCAGTTTTCGCGCCGGCAGCCACCCCTGCGGCGCTTTCGATATAGCTCGTAACCGTCGATGTCCCGGTCAACGAACCAGCAATCGTACCCACAGCGTCGGCAATCAGAATCCTGCCGACGCGCGGAATCTTCCCGTCCTTGACAAATCCTCCCTGCTCGCAGACGCCAACCAGGGTGCCAATGTTGTCAAACAGATCTACAAACAGAAACGCAAACAAAATTTCGAGCAAGCCCAGATGCGCTGCTCCGTGAAAATCGAGCTGCAGCCAAGTTGACGAAGGGTGAGGAATAGAGAAAATGCCGTTTGGCCAACTCGCGATTCCGCGCAACAGCCCCAACCCAGCCGTTCCGAAAATACCAATCAAAATCGCGCCATGAAGTTTACGCGACATCAGAATCAATGTAAGCGCCAGCCCAAAGCATGCCGTTTGCACTTCCTTATCTGCGAAACTGCCCAGGCCAACGAATGTAGCCGGGTTAGCGACCACAAGTTTCGCGTTCCGTAATCCCACAAATGCGATGAACATTCCGATTCCCGCAGCGGTCGAGTGCTTCAGGCAATCCGGAATTCCATTCACGATCTGTTCGCGCACGCGTGTGACCGTCAGCACTAGAAACAGCACCCCGGAAATGAACACAACTGCCAACGCCGTGCGCCACGGAATATGCATGGCAAGACAGACTGAATAAGTGAAATACGCGTTCAGCGACATTCCCGGCGCAAGCGCGATGGGATAGTTGGCATAAAGTCCCATCACCAGAGTTGCGACTGCAGCCGAAATGCAGGTCGCAAATACCACTCCATCGGCAGGCATCCCCGCTTGCGCCAAAATCTGCGGATTCACCACCACGATGTAAGCCATCGTCACGAACGTGGTCAGTCCGCCCAGCATTTCCTGTCTGATTGTGGTTTGATTTTCGGACAGCTTGAAGTAGCGGTCGATCAAACGTCCTCCGTCGGACTGAGGTTTCGCACGACTGAACTGCAAGATAATCCCTAATACTCGATCTTGTTCGGACTATTCTTCCACGCGCGAAACGCCTCAAAGCCCTGTTCGCGCATCACTTGCACCATCGGTATTTTTCGCTGTGAATGATCCCGCGCAAATTCCTGATAAATGAGCGAGTCGTCAAATCCGGCCTGCGAAGCATCCTCCGCATCACTCGCAAAATAAATACGATCGATCCTCGCCCAATAAATCGCTCCCAGGCACATCGGGCAAGGCTCGCAGGAAGTGTAGATTTCGCACCCTTGCAGATCGAATGCGCGCAGTTTGTTGCAGGCATCGCGAATCGCCATAACCTCGGCATGCGCTGTGGGGTCATTTCTGTAAGTAACCTCATTGGCAGCTTCTGCAATCGTCTGTCCAGCTTTCGCAATCACCGCACCGAAAGGTCCGCCGCGCCCGGAGGCAACGTTATCAATCGAAAGCTGGATGGCGCGCACCATGAAAGGATTGTCCATGTCTTGTTTTTCGATCTCGCTAAATTTGCGGTATGGCAATTCGAATCAGCAAATCAGTCTACATGCGCCAGTTTTATTCTTCCCCAATATCCTCATTCCATATTTCAGGATTTCCACGTATATATTCGCCTAGCATCGAGCCGCACTCTTCGGAATCCAAGTCCACGACATGTACGCCAAGGGAACGCAACCAGTCGATCCCTCCCTGAAAATTCCTGCTCTCTCCCACAACTACCGTCCCAAAACCGAATTGTCGAACTAATCCGCTGCAATACCAACAGGGAGCGAGCGTTGTAACCATGATCAGTTTGCGATAGCTACGCTGCCGTCCGGCATTGCGAAACGCGTCAGTCTCCCCATGCAGCGAGGGGTCTCCGTTTTGCACGCGCCGGTTGTGGCCCGAGCCGATGAGTTTGCACTCTGCATCAAAGATCGCCGCGCCAATCGGAATGCCTCCCTCGGCAAGTCCTTTGCGCGCCTCATCAATCGCTACTCGCAGCATGGCTGGATAATTGGGAGTCGGCATGACCCGATTATAAAAGTTGATCCTCTGACTTCTAGAAACCTGAGCTCTGGAAAACGGCAAACCGAAGCAGCTATACTCCATGCGCGATGAAAGCCCGAACCAGGTTCCTACACCATCTCGCGGCGTTGCTTTGCGCCGCGTCACTTCTTCCCGGCTTCGCAGCCGCTCAAGACTCTTCAGCTGCTTCATCTCACGCCGCTGAAATCCTCGATTCCATGCCTCGCGCCAAGCGAATCAGCGAGGTTGCGATTGCGCCTGATGGAAGCAAGGTAGCCTATATCGTCGATGGACAACTCTCGGTAGTTGCCTCCACAGGCGGCGCATCCAAGACCATTGCGCTCGAAAGCAAGCTTGAGCTGCGCGATGTTGCCTGGTCTGCAGATGGCAGATCTCTCGCGTTCCTTGCCGACTTGTCCGGCGGAACTCCTGCCGCTGAACTTTGGACCTCCGCTCCTGACGGAATCGGCCTCGCCAAGCGTGCGGAGTTAAAGGGGTACGCGCAAATGCCGCGCTTCTCGCCCGACGGATCAAGGTTGAGCGTGCTGTTTATTGAAGGCATGCCGCGCGCCGCTGGCCCACTCCAACCGATGACGCCTCTATCGGGCGAAGTCAGCCAGAAGATTTACGAGCAGCGCATTGCGATGGTCGATCTTGAGACGAATCATCTCAGCCAACTCACGCCCGACGATATGTATATGTACGAGTACGAATGGACTCCGGACGGAAACGGTTGGGTCGCGATTGCGGCGCACGGTTCGGGTGACGCGAACTGGTATGTTGCCCGCCTCTACATTGTGAATGCAACTAGCGGCAAGGTGCATGAGATCTACAAACCACAATTGCAGATCGCCGATCCGCGCATTTCGCCCGATGGAAAAACCGTAGCCTTCATTGAAGGGCTGATGAGCGACGAGGGATCGATTGGGGGTAACGTCTATATCGTTGCCGTCACCGGAGGAACTGCTCGCGACATCACAGCTGGAATAAAAGCATCGCCATCTGCGATTGCATGGCAGGATTCCGATCACATTCTTTTCGCCGAGAACGTCGACGGCAATTCCGGCTTCTCAATTGTGAGTACTCAAAGTAGAGCAGTAACGACGGTTTGGTCTGGCGAGGAATACGCTGAACCCGAAAGCGATCTGTGGACTGCCAGATCCGCAGGCAAGACCTTAGTCGCGCTGGTGCGACAATCCGCCAGCACGCCTCCCGAAATCTGGGCGGGACAAATCGGCAAATGGATCCAGCTCACGCAAATCAACAGCGGCGTAAAGCCGGCATGGGGCGAATCACGCAACGTTCACTGGATGAACGGTAAGACGCGCGTTCAAGGCTGGTTGATGTTTCCCAAGGACTACGAAGCAGGCCGGAAATATCCGCTCATCGTGAGCGTGCATGGCGGACCGTCGGCAGCCTGCCGCTCGCGCTGGGATGAATTGTTTTCCGGGTCGCTCTCTGCTGCCGGATATTTTGTGCTCTGCCCGAACCCGCGCGGGAGCTACGGACAAGGCGAAACCTTCACGCAGGCGAATGTCAAGGATTTTGGCGGCGGTGACTACCGCGACATCATGGCAGGCGTGGATGCGATAACAAAGCAATATCGCATCGACACAAATCGCCTCGGCATTCGCGGCCACAGCTACGGCGGTTACATGACCATGTGGGCGGAAACACAAACCCATCGCTTTGCGGCAGCCGTCGCCGGCGCAGGACTTTCCGACTGGCTAAGCTACTACGGAGTAAACGAGATCGACGAGTGGATGATTCCGTTTTTCGGTGCGTCCATCTACGACGATCCGGCAGTCTACGCCAAAAGCGACCCAATGCACTTTGTGAAGAACGTAAAGACCCCGACTTTAATACTTGTCGGTGACCGCGATGGCGAGGTCCCGGTCGAGCAATCGATCGAGTGGTGGCACGCTCTCGAAACATTGCATGTGCCAAACAAGTTTGTCGTCTATCCCGATGAAGGCCACGTCTTCGTAAAACCATCTGACTGGCGCGACTACCAATTGCGCACCATGGAGTGGTTCGAACGGTGGTTCGCAGAAGCACATTAATTTCAATGTTTATCCCGACGCCCCAACCGGACGGTCGTTCGTAAATTCCTATCCTCCGCATCGAAATTCTGCGTTGTACTTGACGGCGTTAAAGCCTTATCACAGATGGACGGAATACTGTGTTTGAGCATGTGTCGACCGCTGCCGCAGCCTGCGGATCGTTTCCACCAATAACCGGTTCCGTGACCGTCAATTCTCTTCCGGGAGATTTCGATGTCCCGCACTCGAGGGGTCTATGGCACTCCGCCGCCGCAAGGTCTGTACGACTCTGCGCAGGAGCACGATGCTTGTGGGATCGGGTTCGTCGCCAGCGTTCGCGGTGAAAAAAGCCACGACATTATCAGCAAAGGCGTTCAGGTGCTTCTGAACCTCGCTCATCGCGGCGCCTGTGGCTGCGACGCCGAAACCGGCGACGGTGCGGGCATCCTGATTCAAATTCCGCATAAGTTCTACGCGCGCGAGTGCGCGAAAATCGGGTTTGATCTCCCGCTGTCCGGCGATTATGGAGTCGGCGTAACGTTTCTGCCCGTCGAAAAACACCCACGCCTGCAATGCGAAGGCATCATCGAGCGCATCGTCCAGGAAGAAGGGTTGGAACTGCTTGGCTGGCGCGACATGCCGTGCCACGCGTCTGCCATCGGCCGCGTGGCGCGTGCGTCGCAGCCATACATTCAGCAGATCTTCATCGGACGCCCGCCCAATCTCAGTGAAGATGCATTCGAGCGCAAACTCTACGTAGCGCGCAAACGCGCCGAAAATGAAGTAGGTCGGTCCGAGATCGAGGACGCGGGAACCTTTTACATCCCGTCGCTTTCCAGCCGCACAGTCGTCTATAAAGGCTTGGTCTTAGCCACGCAACTCACAAATTTCTATCGCGAACTGTCTGATCCAGATGTCACCAGCGCCCTCTGCCTGGTGCATCAGCGCTTCTCCACCAATACTTTTCCAAGCTGGCAACGCGCCCACCCTTATCGCTACATCGCTCACAACGGCGAGATCAACACCCTGCGCGGAAATGTGAACTGGATGCACGCCCGCCAATCGCTGCTCGCATCTCCGCTGTTCGGTGACGACATCAAGAAACTCTTTCCAATCATCGAAGCTGACGGCAGCGACTCGGCTAATTTCGATAACGTACTCGAACTTCTGGTGCAGAGCGGGCGCGGCCTGCCCCATGCCATGGCCATGCTGATTCCCGAAGCCTGGGCCGGCAATCCGCACATGCGACCCGAGAAACGCGCTTTTTACGAATATCACGCGTGTTTGATGGAACCGTGGGACGGCCCCGCGGCAATCGCATTCACTGATGGCCGCGTGATCGGCGCCACGCTCGACCGCAATGGCCTGCGCCCGGGCCGATATGTCGTGACCAACGACGATCTGGTAGTCATGGCGTCGGAAGCGGGCGTGCTCGATATCGCGCCAGAACAAGTCAAGGTGAAAGGCCGCTTGCAGCCGGGAAAAATGTTTCTGGTCGATACGGTCGAAGGCCGAATCATTTCCGACCGGGAAATCAAAGACCAGCTTTCGGCGCAGCGGCCTTATGCAGAATGGCTCAGAGACAATCAGATCACGATGAATCATCTGCCCGAGCCGTCGCGCACCCACCCGCCAGATCCTGAAACACTGCTTCGCCGCCAGCGCGCTTTCGGCTACACCGACGAAGACGTAAAAATGATTCTTGGCCCGATGGCGTCAGCCGGAGAAGAACCGGTAGGTTCCATGGGCTCCGATACTCCCCTCGCGTGTCTCTCCGACAAGCCGCAATCGCTATTCAATTATTTCAAACAGCTCTTCGCGCAGGTAACAAATCCTCCCATCGATCCCATTCGCGAAGAAATGGTGATGTCGCTCACCAGTTATATCGGCAGCGAACGCAACATCCTCGAGGAAGCTCCCGAGAACTGCCAGATGCTCAAGCTCGAGCATCCTCTGCTGACTAATCGCGAATTCGAAAAACTTCGCCGTGTTTCCCATCGGGATCTCCTCGCGACCACGTTGCCTGCGCTCTTCCGCGTAAAAGAAGGCGAAGCCGGATTGAAGCGTTCACTCGAAGAACTTTTTCAATGCGCATCCTTAGCTGTGAAGGCTGGATACACCCTTCTGATTCTCTCCGATCGCGGCGTTGATAAAGACTACGCACCCATTCCAAGCCTCCTCGCGCTCGCGGCGGTCCACAATCTGCTCGTTCGGGAAGGAACACGAACCCAGGTAGCTCTCATCATCGAATCGGGCGAGCCGCGGGAAGTGATGCACTTCGCCCTCCTCAGTGGATACGGCGCAAGCGCGATCAATCCCTACCTTGCGCTGGAAACGGTCGAAAATCTTGCCTGGCGCGGCGATTTAGCCGAAGGCATTACGCCCGAGCAAGCCGTAAATAACTTCATGAAGTCCGTCAAGAAAGGCTTGCTCAAAACATTTTCAAAGATGGGCATCTCCACCCTGCAAAGCTATCAGGGTGCGCAGGTCTTCGAGGCAATCGGCCTGAACAGAGAATTGATCGAAACATACTTTGCCGGAACAACTTCTCGCCTCGAAGGCGTCGGGCTTAATGTTCTCGCTCGCGAAGCACAGATGAAGCACGAGCATTCTCTCCGTCCGTTCACCGAATGCGAAACTGAACTCACAGTCGGAGGCGTCTACCATCAGCGTACCAACGGCGAATATCATCTTCTGAATCCGTTCGCCATCGGCAAACTTCAGCAATCCGTGCGCCAGGATAGCTTCAAAACATTTCAGGAATACACCGACCTCATCGACAAGCAAAGCACCAGCCTGTGCACACTGCGCGGCTTGATGAAATTGAAGAAAAGTGAAATGCCAGTGCCGCTCGAAGAAGTCGAGCCCGCCAAAGAAGTCGTAAGGCGTTTTGCCACCGGAGCAATGTCTTTCGGATCTATCAGCAAGGAAGCACACGAAACGCTGGCCATTGCCATGAACCGCATCGGCGGCAAATCGAACACTGGCGAGGGTGGAGAAGACGAAAACCGCTTCAAGCCCGATGCGAACGGCGATTTCCGCCGTAGCGCGGTAAAGCAGGTCGCATCGGCGCGCTTCGGAGTAACCGCGAACTATCTGGTCAATGCCGATGAGCTACAAATCAAAATGGCGCAAGGCGCAAAGCCGGGTGAGGGCGGCCAGCTTCCCGGCCACAAAGTCGATGACGTAATCGCCCGCATCCGCCATTCGATTCCCGGTGTCGGCCTGATCTCTCCCCCGCCGCATCACGACATTTACTCGATTGAAGATCTGGCACAACTGATCTACGACTTGAAAAATGTCAACCCAGAAGCACGAATCTCAGTGAAGCTCGTAGCCGAGTCGGGCGTAGGAACCGTGGCTGCAGGAGTGGCCAAGGCTCACGCTGATGTCGTTCTCATCAGCGGCGACAGCGGCGGGACGGGAGCTTCACCTCTCAGTTCAATCAAACACGCAGGCACTCCGTGGGAACTGGGTTTGGCCGAGACCCAGCAAGTCTTGCTGCTGAACGATCTCCGCAGCCGGATCCGCGTGCAGACCGATGGAAAGCTGCAAACCGGCCGCGACGTCACCATCGCAGCTTTGCTCGGCGCGGAAGAATTCGGTTTCGCTACCACGCCGCTTATCGCGATGGGTTGTGTGATGATGCGGAAGTGTCATCTGAACACGTGTTCAGTAGGCATCGCAACGCAAGATCCGGCGTTGCGCAAGCACTTTCAAGGTCAGCCCGAGCATGTCATCAATTTCTTTTTCTTCATCGCCGAGCAGATGCGCCAATACATGTCCGAACTCGGCTTCCGCACCGTCGATGAAATGGTTGGCCGCGTCGACATGCTCGACTTCCAACCCGCAATCGACCATTGGAAGGCTCGCGGCCTCGATCTTTCCGCGATTCTCTACTCGCCTCCGGTCCCGTCGCGTGTAGCCCGGCGCTGCGTGCAGGCGCAAAGTCACGGACTGGAGCAGGCGCTCGATCATCAACTCGTCGAGCACTCGCTCGACGCACTGCTGAGCCTGAACTCGGTCGAAGTTCATTTGCCGGTTCGCAACATTCACCGCTCCGTCGGCGCAATATTGAGCGGACAGATCGCCCGCCGCTATGGCTCGGAGGGCCTTCCCGACGAGACGATCCGCATCCATCTTTCCGGTTCGGCCGGACAGAGCCTGGGTGCATTTCTGGCAAAGGGCATCACCCTCACCCTCGAAGGCGACGCCAACGACTACGTCGGCAAGGGCCTTTCCGGCGGAAAGATCGTCATCTATCCGCCGCGCGGTTCCAGCTTCGCAGCGGAGGAAAACATCATTATCGGCAACGTCGCGCTCTATGGCGCAACCAGCGGCGAAGCATTCTTCAACGGAGTCGCAGGCGAGCGCTTCGCCGTGCGCAATTCAGGAGCAACCGCCGTAGTCGAAGGCGTCGGTGACCACGGCTGCGAGTACATGACGAAAGGCCTTGTGCTCGTCCTCGGCCAGTGTGGAAGAAATTTTGCCGCCGGCATGACTGGCGGCGTTGCTTACCTCTTCGACGAGCACAGCACCTTTACCGGAGAGCGTTGCAACCTCGGCTCGGTCGATCTTGAACCACTCGTAGAAGAGCAGGACGCCAAGATAGTGAAGGATCTGATCTCACGCCACCATGAGTTAACAGCAAGTAAACGCGCGAAATCGATTCTCGATAACTGGCAGGAAGCTCTGCCGCGCTTCATCAAAGTCTTTCCGCACGAATTCAAGCGCGTGAAAGGTATTAGGCGCTCGTCCCAGCCGTACATTCCGCACGATTCGTTAGTCTTCCCGCCCAGCGAGCACATCCACGCGCACGAGCAGGTACAGCATGGGCAGGTTCAAAATGGGTAAGACCACCGGCTTCCTCGAATATTCACGCGAACATGCCCCGCGTCGTCCGGTGACGCAACGGATCAACGACTGGTTCGAAATCTATCTCGACCTTCCCGAAGAGACTCTGCGCAAGCAAGGCGCGCGCTGCATGGATTGTGGCGTGCCCTTCTGCCAGACAGGATGCCCCGTCAACAATCTGATCCCCGACTGGAATGATCTCGTCTTTCGCGGACGCTGGAAGGAAGCTGTTCGCCAGTTGCATGCGACCAACAATTTCCCCGAGTTCACCGGTCGCATTTGCCCCGCACCATGCGAAGCTTCGTGCGTGCTAGGCATCAATCAACCGGCCGTCACAATCAAACAGAACGAAAAAACAATCATCGAGCGTGGATTCCGCGAAGGCTGGATTCAACCCGAGCCGCCGGACGTTCGCAGCGGAAAGAAAGTTGCGATCGTGGGCTCCGGTCCTGCAGGACTCGCCGCAGCGCAACAACTCTGCCGGGCGGGACACGCTGTCGCTGTGTACGAGAAGGCCGACCGCATCGGCGGCCTGCTGCGCTACGGAATCCCCGAGTTCAAACTTGAGAAGCACATCGTCGATCGCCGGCTGGAGCAAATGCGAGCCGAGGGCGTGCAGTTTATCACCAACGCCGAAGTCGGCAAAAACATCTCCCTGGAAAATTTACGCCGCGATTTCGACGCCATCGTTCTCGCCGGCGGCGCAGAGCAGCCACGAGATCTGCAGGTTCCCGGCCGCGAACTGAAAGGGATTCATTTCGCCATGGAATTCCTGCCGCAGCAAAACAAACGCTGCCAGGGAGACACTCTCACTCCCGAAACAGAAATCCTCGCCACGAGCAAGCATGTCGTCATTATCGGCGGCGGCGACACTGGCGCCGACTGTTTGGGAACCGTTCATCGTCAGAAGCCTCTGTCCGTCCATCAATTCGAAATCATGCCCAAGCCACCGGACGATCGATCACCACAAACTCCGTGGCCGATGTGGCCGATGCAACTACGCACCGAAGCCGCGCACGAAGAAGGCGGTATTCGCGACTGGAGCATCGCGACCACAAAATTCACCGGCGAAAGTGGTTGTGTCAAGCAATTGCACGCAGTGCGCGCTGGGGCCGCGCCCAAGTTCGAGCCGATCGCTGGCAGCGAATTTACGATTCACGCCGATCTCGTCCTTCTGGCTTTGGGTTTCATCGGAGCGGTTCGCAAAGGAATGCTCGATCAACTCGGCGTCGTTCTCGATCCACGCGGCAACGTCGCGACCGATGAAAATTACATGACGTCGATCCCAGGCATCTTCGCCGCAGGCGATATCCGCCGCGGGCAGTCACTCGTCGTCTGGGCGATTTCCGAAGGACGCAAAGCCGCCGCAGCTGTCGATTCCTATCTGAAGAATTCAGCGCACCGCTCCTCTCATGCAGTGTCTCCTGTGCAAGAGGTGGCCCGATGAACTCGGCCTCGTCGGTTAAGGAAATAAACCGCCCCGATCAGGATGCCAGCTGCGCTGCGACGACCAGTCTTCATGAAATTCGGGCCGCGATGGATCGCATCCGCGGTTCGATTCGCGTTACCGATTGCCGCCACTCGGAAACCTTTTCCTCCCTTACCGGCAACACCGTTTTTCTCAAGCTCGATAATCAGCAGCGCACCGGCGCCTTCAAAGAGCGCGGCGCGCTGAATAAATTGCTGACGTTGACCGCTTCCGAGCGCGCGCAGGGAGTCATCGCCGCCTCCGCCGGCAATCATGCCCAAGGCGTGGCTTATCACGCAGGGCGGCAAGGCATTCGCGCTGTCATCTATATGCCTCTGCCCACGCCGCTCATCAAGGTTTCCGCAACGCGCGCCTACGGTGCCGAAGTAGTTCTACGAGGCGCGAACTACGACGAAGCGTTCAAAGAAGCGCTCGAGCAAAGCCGCAAAGATCACCTCACCCTCATCCACGCCTTCGATGACGATGCGGTCATCGCGGGACAAGGCACGCTAGGCCTCGAAATTCTGGAACAGCAACCGGATATCGATGCCGTCGTCGCTCCCATCGGAGGCGGCGGTTTGATTGGTGGCATTGCTTGCGCACTAAAAGAAACCAAACCCTCAGTGCAAGTCTTTGGGGTGCAGTCAGCCAGGTTGCCCTCCATGAAAGCCGCCATCGAGAATGGCGGCCCGGTCCGCCTTAACCCTGCCGTGACCATCGCTGATGGCATCGCGGTGCGTCGCGCCGGAGTCCGCACGTTTCCGCTGGTTCAGAAATACGTGGATGACATCGTTACGGTCGAAGAGGAAGAGATCGCCAATGCAATCCTGCTTCTACTGGAACGCGAGAAAACTCTTGCCGAAGGAGCGGGAGCAGCCTCGATCGCCGCGCTGCTGAATCACAAGCTCCCGCTTGAAGGAAGGAAGGTCGCCGTGCTCGTAGGCGGCGGCAACATCGATGTCACCCTGCTCGCCCGCATCATCGAGCGCGGTTTGGTAAAAGATGGCCGCCTCGTTCGCCTGCGTGTTCATCTGCCCGATTATCCCGGAGCTCTGCACCAGGTAACGGGTATTCTTGCCGACCTCCGCGCCAACATCGTCGAAACCGCTTACGACCGCGCCTATCATGGCGTCAACCTCGGCGATACGGCAATCGACATCACCATGGAAACCCGAGGACCATCCCATATCGCCGAACTGATCGCAGCTTTGTCAGCAGCCGGCTATACTCACGAAAGAATTCTGTAGTTTGATCATTATCATTATCATTGGCGCCGCTGATCTTCGGCAGAAGAAATTTGAATTGGACTCAGCCGACTGATCCGGATATCGTCTGCGGATTAGGGAGAGGACTGCGATGAAACCCAACGGCGCTCGTCTGGGTCGACTCACTTTCCCGGTCAGCCCTTCCCCCCGAGAATTTGTAAAACCTTCGCGGTTGTTCTGGTCTGCGACGGAATGATCTCCGCGCGGACCGCGCCGCCGCAGCCTTACCCACCTTCAAAACGGGAGCGACAACACATGACAAAGCGAATCGGCAGGCACTGTGTACGCCTGTTAGCGCCATTCTGCATCGCAACCATCCTGGTCGGCGGATTGTTGGCAGGTTTATCCCGAACCTGCCTCGCGGATGACCAACCCAAACCCGATCCCGCTGGTATTTCGACCGGTGATCGGAAGTCAGTGGTCGATGCGGCGGGTAATTCCTTTGTCGTTGCCGAACCCACGGACAAAAACGCTCCTGACTACGCTGCAAATAAAAAAACTTTCGACGATTACCAAGCACAGGCCGCCAAAGAACCACTCGCGGTCAAACTCTCCGATAGCGTCGGCCACATTCGTGTAGCCACAAATTTCGCCTGGACTCTAAACACCGGCTATCTCGTATTGTTTATGCAGGCCGGCTTCGCCTTACTTACCTGCGGCCTGGTGCGCAAAAAGAATGCCGCGCACCTGATGATGCTCAATTTCGCCGCCTACGTCTTCGCCTTCCTCGCCTATTACGCTTGCGGTTATGCCTTTCAGTTCGGGGCAATTGCGATCAACTCCAATCCAACGGTCTTAGGCGGCACGCCCACGCTCAATCATTTTCTAATCGGAAGCGGACAATGGGGATTTGTCGGTGGCAAAGGATTTTTCTTAACCGGCCCGGCCTACGACGCCTCCAGCAATTGCTTGACTCTCTTCGAAGTCGTCTTCATGGAAACCGCGGGTTACATCATCGTCGGAGCGATCTGCGAACGCATTACCTTCTGGGCTTTTCTTCTCTGCGAGCTTTTCATGGGCGGCCTGCTCTACCCAATTTCGGGATGCTGGACCTGGGGCGGAGGCTGGCTCTCGCAAGTCGGCTCAACTTGGAACTGGGGACATGGCTATGTAGACTTCGCGGGATCGACGGTCGTTCACGCCGTGGGTGGATTCGCCGCAATGGCACTCGCAATTGTTCTCGGTCCGCGCCTCGGCAAGTACGGGCCTGGTGGGAAAATCCGCGTATTCCCCGCGCACAACCTCGTCTACGTAGTCACCGGCACGTTCATCCTGCTTTTCGGGTGGATGGGCTTCAATCCCGGCTCTACGCTGGCCGCAACCGACCTCCGCATCTCCGTGGTCGCGATGAACACAAACTTATCCGCCGTCGCAGGCGCGGCCGCGGCCATGCTGCTCTGGTACATCCTCTTCGGCAAGCCCGACGTGACCATGGCTTGCAACGGAATGTTAGCCGGCCTGGTAGCCATCACGGCGCCCTGTGCCTTTGTGTCGCCAACCTCCGCGGTGATCATCGGAGGCATCGCCGGATGTCTGGTTTGTCTCGGCGTTCTCTTCAACGATCGCGTTCTCAGAATCGACGATCCTTGCGGCGCAATTTCCGTTCACGGTTACTGTGGCTGGCTGGGAGGAGTCTGTGTCGGAATTTTTGCCGATGGCGCTTACGGCGCGGGATGGAACGGCATCGGCACAACCAGCTATCTCGGCCACAGCGGACAGGGCGTGACCGGTTTGATCCATGGCGATACTCGCCAGTTCCTTTGCCAGCTCGTCGGCGCGACCCTCTACGCCGCCTGGGCCTTCGGTGGAACCTTTTTCGTCTTCTGGTGCGTCAATAAAGTAAAAAGCATGCGCGTAGCTCCTGAGGTGGAAGAAGAAGGTCTCGACATTCCAGAGTTCGGCATGGTCGGCTATCCTGAAGATGCTGTGGTTACGGCGCCCTACTAGGAAAAGCGGATCTCAAGTCTGCGGAAAGCCTAGGTGCACATCTACGAGCGAATGAGTGACAAAACCCTCGGCCAGTCGGGAGATAACAGTATGGTGATGGAGCGTGCCCGGCTCTAAAACAGTACTTACACGAGGGAGGCACTCAAAATCATGGCTCGCTCAGCCGCTCTTAAACCTGTTGACCAGCAGCACTGCAAGGAAGTTTTCGAAGGTTCTCTAACCCGCCTCAGCGGCGCTTCCGTCCCTGCATCCAAGCAACCGATCTTCCGGCGGCTGACGCAGAATACAGGCGTCGACTCGTCAAAAGAGGCGATCGCTACCGCAGCTGCATCCTTGGCCGCACTCTGGCAGATTTCGTCACCCATCCGGCTGCAGCGCGGATAGGTATTACGCGCAAGGGTCTGTCTCCCTTGTAAGTGCGCGATTTGTGCGCCGTGGGAGCGTGTGGTAGGCTTCCGCCCGAGCGATTCGGCAAAAAAGCGAATACTAGGGCACAGGCGCTCTATCCTGACCTCTCACCGACTCGGCAATTTGCTTTTCCAGACGCTCGCCTTTCGAGGTGCTGCATGTCCGGAATCGCGCGTCCACCGGCTAACCCAGCAGTAAAACCAACCCCCGAACGAACCTCAGCCGTTCCGGGAGCGCTGATGGCGCTCGTCGTCGCCACGATCCTCGCTCTCGCCTGGATTGGCGTTCCAGTTACGCAACCATGGGCGCAGGCATACGATCCCCTCGGAGCCTGGTGGCTTTCGACCATTTGCGCTTCCCTGCCAGTGATTGTGCTTCTCGGAACGCTCGCGATCTTCCGCATGAAAGCGCATTACTCCGCATTTCTCGGATTGATCACCGCTCTCGCAATTGCCGTTGCCCTGTTTCACATGCCGTTCAAAACGGCCAGCACTACCGCCATCTACGGCGCATGTTACGGACTGTTTCCCATCGGCTGGATCATCCTCAACGTCATCTTTCTCTACCGCATGACGCTCGAAACCGGGCGCTTCAAAGTATTGCAGCAGAGTATGACTGGCATCACTCAAGACTGCCGCTTGCAACTACTTCTAATCGCCTTTTCGTTCGGTGCATTCTTCGAGGGCGCATCCGGATTCGGCACGCCAGTCGCCGTCACTGCCGCCATTCTCATCGGCCTGGATTTCAAACCGTTGCAAGCCTCCGGTCTTTCTCTCATCGCCAACACCGCCCCAGTCGCTTATGGCGCCCTAGCTACTCCAATCGTCGCCCTTGCCGCGGTTACCGGATACAGCGAGGTCGCCCTGGGCGCACAAGTCGGGCGCATCCTGCCATTTTTTTCGGTGCTTGTACCTTTTTGGCTGATCTGGGCCTACGCCGGATACAAAGGCATGAAGGAGATCTGGCCCGCAGTCGCCGTAGCCGGAGTGACCTTTGCCGTCCCGCAATATCTAGTCTCGAATTACCACGGACCGTGGCTTACGGACATCATTGCAGCCCTATGCTCAATGGCCAGCCTGATTCTCTTCTTGAGGATCTGGCAGCCGAAACAAATCTGGGGCCACAACGGACCCGAACAGGGCCAGCAGCGCGCCGCCCGCGGAACACACGGCTACAGCCGCAGTGCAGTTGCCCGGGCGTGGCTCCCCTGGATGGTTCTCAGTGTTGTGGTCTTTTGTTGGGGCACGACCACCGGCAAGAAAATAATGAACTCGCCGGAAAAAGTCTTCACCTCAATGAGCGCATGGCCAATAGCTCTGAGCAGGATTACAAATCCGCAAATTCCCGTCAGCGGCCTGAACAGGATGGTGCAGCGCGTCCCCCCAGTAGTTCTCAAACCAACCGCCGAAGCTGCCGTCTTTGGTCTGAACTGGATATCCGCCACCGGCTCAGGAATCCTCTTCGCCGCAATCATTTCCGGCTTCATCATGGGCTTGTCGTTACCGAAAATGATTGTCATGTGGTGGCAGACAGTCTGGCATGTACGCTATTCATTAATCACCATCGCCGCCATGCTTTCGCTCGGCATTGTGACCCGCTACTCCGGCCTCGATGCGACTATGGGATTAGCATTCGCCCGCACGGGACATCTCTATCCATTCTTCGGCACGCTGCTCGGATGGCTGGGCGTAGCCCTCACCGGTTCCGACACAGCTTCCAATGTCCTGTTCGGCAGCCTGCAAAAAATCTCCGCGCAGCAGGTCGGCGTTTCTCCTATTCTGATGGCGTCGGCCAATAGCGCCGGCGGCGTCATGGGCAAGATGATCGATGCGCAAAGCATCGTAGTCGCAAGCACTGCCACCGAGTGGTACGGGCACGAAGGCGACATTTTGCGCTACGTCTTCTGGCACAGCATCGCCTTGGCCTGCCTCGTCGGCGTTCTGGTTTTCCTTCAAGCCTACGTTCCGCCGTTTACCCATCTGGTGGCGCCATAGGTTGCAAGACTCATGATCCTCAAAACTATTCTTGACCGTTGAAATCGCCCACTCAAAGCGAACGTTTTGCATGGCCAAACGCTTTGCAGAAAAGCTCTCAGTCGCCACAAGAGTCACAACCGACGGCGAGTCATTCAGTTAGCGTATCTAAAACCAATGAGCATTTGGTTGGAGGCCGGCGTGCACATAATGACGTGCACGTAATAAAGAGTCTCAATTCGGGCCGCAATCGAGCCTGATGAACGTCGATTAAGCAACCTCATAGCCTCCTGCACGCACCAAGATTACGATGCGAAAAATCAAAGTCCGCGGGTCCATCAAAATTCTGCTTCTCGTCTCCGCTGTCGCCTGTGGAACAGCGCTTTTCCTCGCCGCCCGTAGCCAGGCGGCCGGGCCAGCGCCGATAACGCCCCAGCAGACGGAGTCCGCTCACGCTCCGACAACCCCCACTGAAACCTTCACCGGAATGATCACCGACACGCGATGCGGAGCCAAGCATTCCGCCAAGGTAGGTCTTTCCGCCGCGGATTGCACCCGCGCCTGTGTCCACGCAGGAGAGCATTTCGCTCTTGTGGATGGTGAGAAGGCTTACGTCCTCGCAGGCGATCCGGCCGCCCTGAAGCATCTGGCGGGAGATCGCGTCAAAGTTGCTGGCACTTTGAACGGCAACACGATCGCAGTCGTTTCCGTAACAGAATTGGATCCTAAGGCTGAGTAGGCTTCGTCTCGGCCAGCACGTTAGAAGGAATTGGGGTTCCCCCCGAAGGCGTCGGAATTGTCTGGACCACCGGTTGGGCCGGCGAACTTATTCGCGACGCCCGTTCATCCCACTTTCCAAAGATCATCTTTCCGGCTGTCGTTTGCAGCACGGATGTCACCGATACGTCGATCGTCTTTCCAATCATCTTCCGCGCATTATCGACCACCACCATAGTTCCGTCGTCCAGATATGCAACACCTTGGTTGTACTCTTTGCCTTCTTTCAAGATGAACACTTTCATAATCTCGCCCGGCAGCACGATCGGCTTGAGCGAATTCGCCAGTTCGTTAATATTCAGCACTTCCACGCCCTGAAGCTGCGCCACTTTGTTGAGATTGAAATCATTCGTAATGATTTTTCCCTCATACACCTTGGCGAGTTCGATCAGCTTCAGGTCGACTTCGCGAACTGCGGGAAAATCATTCTCCACGATCTGAATCTGCAACGTGGCCATTTTTTGCAGCCGCTGCAAAACATCCAGTCCACGCCGGCCGCGGTTCCGCTTCAACGAGTCAGCGGAATCGGCCACAAGCTGCAACTCGCGCAGCACGAACTGCGGCGTAACGATGATGCCGTCAAGAAATCCGGTCTCGGCAATATCGGCGATCCGTCCGTCGATAATGACGCTGGTGTCGAGAATCTTGTACGATTTCTTCGTCTGCTTCTCGCCGCCAAAAATCCCGCCCAGCGCCGCCAGGTTGAGCAAATCACCCTTACTCGCCCCGACGACGAGGCCAACATACGCCATGAGCAGCATCACCAGGATTTGCAGGAAACTCTGCGTGCTGCCGGCAGGCACACTGCTCCGAATGACCAAAGCAAAGAGGAACGCGCCGAAGATGCCGAGGATGCTTCCGAAGGCAGCTCCGATCAGCCGCTTCAGGCTGACCGAGCGCAGCTTCCATTCGAACAGGACAATCGCCGCGCCGACCATCGCCCCGATCGCAGCATCCACGTTCGCGGGACGCCCGAACGGATGAATGACGTAGCAGGTGCCAGCAACCACTGCTACAAAAATAAGGCGAATCAGAATTAGTTCCACAAGGACCTCCTCCGGGACTCCGCCACTTACACGAATGGCGTAGATGCACCGGTGCCCATTCCACTTCGCCTCAAAGGGGAACTAGCCTTTCCGTTATGCGGGGCGCGCAAGAATGAAAGGGGGATGAATGTACGCCCCGTCCCGGCCAAAAGAGGCGCGGCCGAGCGGTCGAATACTATCGCCAAGAGTATATACCCAATGGCAATCAGCGGCATGTCGCCGAAGTCGAGCGGGAACCCCTTTTGTTCAAAAGTCGAGCCAAGCGGCCCTGCTAAACTTTTCCCATGAAAGCCTTGGTTCTCACCAGCCAGACCGGGCCAGACGCGCTGGCCGCACAAGATGTCCCGGTTCCCGCGCCGCAACCTTCCCAAACCCTCGTCTGCGTCACCGCGGCAGGCATGAATTTCGCAGATCTGATGACGACTAAAGGCGCCTATCCCGGTACACCCCCACCGCCGCTCGTCGTCGGACGCGAATTTGCCGGAGTCGAGGAAACCACCGGACGTCGCGTGATGGGCTACACACAATGGGGAGCCTTCGCCGAGAAAGTAGCCGCCTACCCGAATCTGCTCTGGCCCACCCCCAACCATTGGACTGACGAACAAGCCGCCGCCTTTCCTGTCAACTATTTCACCGCCTACCTGGCCTACTGGCAAGCAGGTATGACACCACAGCCCATCGAGGGACGGACGCCCTCGTCGGTCCAGCGGAGCGAAGCGACCCCACGTGTCCTCATCCACGCCGTAGCCGGAGGCGTAGGCACCGCAGCCGTCCAGATCGGAAAAATTCTCGGCATCGAGATGTACGGCACGTCATCTTCTGACGAAAAACTCAGGAAGGTCAAACGACTCGGCCTGCAGCATCCCATCAATTACAAGCAAGAGGATTACGAGGAAGCTATCAAGAATCTGACCCGCAGCGAAGGTGTGGACGCAGTTTTCGAAATGCTGGGAGGCGAGCACACCGCCAAAAGTCTGCGCTGCCTGCGTGACTTCGGCCGCGTCATCCAATACGGCTCAGCCACCGGCAAACCACCGCAACTCGACACTCGAGCCATGTACGCAAAATCCGCGAGCGTGCAAAAACTGTGGCTAACTTACCTTTCTCAAAAACGAGAAATCATGGAACCGGCCTAGAAGCAGCTCTCACAATGGATCGAGCGACGCAAGCTCGCGCCCGAGATCGGTAAAGTTCTCCCACTCGAACAAGCCACTGAAGGCTACAAGCTCCTACAGGAAGGCAAGAACTACGGCAAGCTGGTGCTAAAGGTCTAAAT
>DASXEG010000023.1:0-24223 GCA_036490235.1 Candidatus Sulfotelmatobacter sp.
GTACGTGCCTGTAATGGGCCAGGACGGCCAAACCGTTTACTTCGTGCAGTCGGCGAGGTCGGTTCGTGGCGGCGTGACCATCAGCTTCTAGTTGCGGGTATCGAGTTCTGAGTGCTGAATATCCGGTAGTTGGTTCGAAAAACGTCGCCCCTCGCAACTCGCTACTCGTTACCTGGCACTTTTCTCTTTCAGATATTCACATCGACATGGCTCGAAAGTTACCTTCGATTGGCTCATTCGTAATATCTATGGCTCGTATCACAACTCCATGGTTGACTCTTGAGATGGGCTTTCGATAATGTTTGGTTTGCGGTTGGGGCGGTTGCATCTCGTTATTTTTTAAGGAATTGCACCCCTCTCGGGAAACAGCCTGGGTTTCGATAGAACGCTCCGGCACTCCGCAATAATATTCACCTCCCAAAAAATGATCAGTTTCAAGGAGACTCTTATGAGAGCGCGCATTGTTCTGGCGTTTATGCTGCTGACTGCTCTTAGCCTTTCCGCGCAGACCTTTCGTGGCACGATCCTGGGCACCGTAACCGACCCCTCCGGCGCAGTCGTCGCCGGCGCCAACGTGACCGTCAAAAACGTAGGCACAGGCCTCGAACGCACCACCCAAACCAGTGCCGACGGCAGCTATGCTTTGCCGGAACTGCAAATCGGCACCTACACGGTGACGATTACGCTGACCGGCTTTCAGACTTTTGTGGCGACCGGCGTCACGGTAGATGTGGCTGGCGAGCGCCGCGTCGACGCGGCTATGAAGACGGGCCAGGTGTCGACCAAGGTGGAGGTTTCAGGTGATCAATTGCCTCAGGTGGAGACCACCTCAGCCGAGCTTGGCGGTACGTTGACCGCGCAGACAATTGAGGCGCTTCCGGTAAACGGGCGTGACTACCAAAAATTGGTCTACCTGAATCCGGGAATTGCCGGGTCTCCCGATCAAATCTCGGACTCGCCGGGCTCCTACGGAGTTTTCTCGATGAATGGTTCGCGCGGCCGGGCAAACAACTTCCTGCTCGACGGAACCGATATGAATGATGGCTTCCGTAACGACCCAGCGATCAACGAAGCGGGAGTGTTCGGCGACCCCGCAACCATTTTGCCTCTCGACGCCGTAGCCGAACTCAAAGTGATCTCGAATTATGAAGCGGAATATGGGCGCAACAGCGGCGCCGTGATCAACATCGTGACCAAGAGCGGTACCAACGAACTGCACGGCGGGCTGCTGGAATATTTCCGCACCGGCAAGTTGGGAGCGCGTAATTACTTCAACTTTGACCCCGATCCCAAGAGTCCGTTCAATAACAATCAGTTCGGGGGCTCGCTGGGCGGGCCGATCGTAAAAGACAAAGCTTTCTTCTATCTCGATTATGAAGGCCAGCGCGAAAACGGCGCGCAGGCCGGAACCACCTGCGTGCCCGACCCGGCTGTCATTGCCGCATCGGAGACTGCCATCACCGCATTGGGTGAAACCGTTAATCCTGTGATGACCGCGATCCTGGCCCGCAATCCATATCCGACGCCCAACATTGCCGGCGCATACAGTGACGGAAATGGTTGCACCAACCCTGCGACCGGCACGCTGACTAATAACCTTTCGACCTCCACGAGCTTCTACAACCGCGTCGATAGCGCGATCGCCAAGATCGACTACAACTTCAACCCCAGTAACATGATTGCCGGCCGCTATTATATTGGCGACAGCTCGCAGGCTTTCCCGTTCGCACAGCTCGCAGGCGGCCTGCTTCCGGGATTTGACACTGTAACTCCGACGCGGGTGCAGCTGATCTCGCTCTCTTATGTGAAAGTGGTTAACGCCAACCAGGTGAACGAGGCCCGCCTGGGATGGAACCGGTTCGCGGAAGGATTTTTCGCGCAGGACCAAGACTTCATTCCGAACTCCATAGGTTTGGATACCGGCATAACCTCAACCTATAACGGCGGTCTTCCTTCAACCAACGTCGGCGGTTTCTCTCAGTTTGGGGCTACTAGCTCACTGGCGAAAAATCGCGTCGACGCCAACTGGCATTTCGTCGACAACTATTCCTGGAAATCCGGAAAGCACGACGTGAAGTTTGGTTACGAATTCCGGCGCACTACGATCGCGCAATTATTCGATCACGAGTTCAGGGGCACCTTGAGCTTCGACGCGATCGCAGATCCCACCAATCCCATAGCAAACCCAAATGGGCTTACGGCGCTCGAGGCATTTCTGGAGGGCTATGACGACGGCGGAAGCCAGATACAAGGGGATACCGAAAGGCATACCCACCAGAATAGCGATGGCTTGTTTATTCAAGACAGTTTCCGCGCAACCCCACGTTTGACGTTGAACTACGGAATGCGTTGGGACTACTTCGGAGTGGCGGGAGCCGAGAATGAGCAGTTCGACACGGTTGATTTCTCGAATGGCGGGAACAACGTGCCCACCAACCAGTTGTATGGCAGGGACCTGAACAACTTCGCTCCGCGTGTGGCCGCAGCTTATGACGTGACTGGCAAGGGACAGACAGTGGTGCGGGCAGGATGGGGTTTGTTCTACGATGCGTTTGCCCAGGACATGTTCTTGGGACACCTGCCGTGGAATTGCATCTTCTGTCCGGGACCTGCCTATCCCGGCCTTGGTCCCAATGCGCTGGGCGAGGGTAGCGCTACTGGCGCCGTGATTACTCCCGGGGTTCCGGTCTATGGAGGATTCGGTCCCGAAGGAGATTTCTTCTACTCCGACCCGAAACTGCGCACGCCGTACGTCCAGAACTTCAACCTGAACTTCCAACAGCAACTCGGCAGCAAAACCGTGCTGCAGCTTGGCTATGTCGGGTCGGTCGGGATCAAGTTGTTCCAGTTCCTGGATATTAACCAGCCCAGCCAGACGCAAATCACAGCCTTTGATTCCGGGCCATCTTGCGCCGGTTACATTTTTCCGAACTGCCCGATTCCGGGGTACGACTACGGTTCTTCGGTACCGCGCACCGCTGCTCCGAATTTTTATTACCTTAACGAGGAAAAAGCGTCGGCCAACTCAAGCTATCATTCGCTGCAAGCCAGTTTGCGAACCAGCGGTTGGCACGGTCTAACTTCGCAAGCCAACTTCGTTTGGTCGCATGCCATCGACGATGCCAGCGACTCTGAGGATTTCGAGCCCAACGAAGCACAGCCGACAAACAGCACCAACCCGGGCGGAGACAAGGGGAATTCCAGCTATGATATTCGCCGCCGCTTTACGTGGAACTTCGTCTACCAGTTCCCGCGGGCGGGCGGGTCGATGCAGAGGTTGAAGAACGGCTGGGGCCTGGACGGCATTCTCAACCTGCAGGATGGTCAGCCCTGGCATCTCAACTACGAGTTTGAAGGGGACTACTCCGGCGCAGGGGAAGGTTTTGACCGTCCCGATGAGATTGCCAAGCCGCAATACAATACCAGCAACCCGGCTGACTACCTCAATTTGTCGGCATTCGCCGCGCCCTGCACATTCGGCAACACGACGGCGATTTCCTCAAACGGCGACAGCAATTGCGTGAGCGGAACACGACACTTCGGCACCGAAGGACGCAACTCTCTACAGGGCCCCACCTTTAAAGAGTTCAACTTCTCCGTTTTCAAGGACACGCCGATCACGGAGCGGCTCAAGATGACTCTTCGGGCAGAGTTCTTCAACCTGTTCAACCATCCCAACTTCTGCAATCCGTTCCTGCCCGGCTTCATTGCGGATATTGGAGCGCCCAACGCCACTAACGGTGCAGGCGCCTATACTGGCGGCTACTCCGCTAACAGCTACTTCCCGATCGAGGCAACCGGCGACGTAGGCATCGGCAACCCGTTCCTTGGAGGCGGCGGACCAAGGGGCGTGCAGTTTGCGGCCATTTTCAAGTTTTAACTTTGCACAGTGGTTCTCAGCCCCTGCCTCGGCAGGGGCTTTTCTCTTTTAGAGACCATCGCTCGATCTCGTGCACCACCGGTCCAACGCCTTCCGTCACCTACTCGGCTGGTTACCTCGCTGTTACTCTGCCCTTGTATTCCTCCCCAAAAGCCTTCTGTTACGGAGAACCCAATGCGCCGCTCCATCTGCGCCGTTCTAATTCTTTCTGCGTGTTTCGCTGCGCCTGCCTTCGCGCATCATCTCAAACCGGCGAATACGGTTTCGATGCCTGTTACCACGTCATCGCCCCAAGCGCGTGCGCTGTATGAAAAGGGCATGCAGGATTACGAGAACCTTTATCTCGAGCGCTGCAATGACGACTGGCGCTCCGCGGTGAAGGAAGATCCTGATCTGGCGGTCGCGTGGGCCTGGATCGCCTTCAACAGCAGCGATCCCAAAGAGGCCAGCGATGCGCGCGAGAAAGCCAACGCGGCCGCGCCCAAGACTACTCCCGGTGAACAGTTGATGATTACCTGGATTTCGAAAATTCAGGAAGGCGATTTCATCGGCGGCATCTCGGCCATGAACGACATGCTTGAGATGTATCCCAAGGACAAGCATCTTCTTTATCTCGCCGGTAATTGGCTGATGGGCGAGGAGGGCGCGGATCAATCCGAAACGATGATGTTGAAAGCTCTCGCCATCGACAAGAATTTTCCCGCCGCACTGAACGATCTCGCATACGCAGAAGCCCGCAACCGTCATTTCGATAAAGCCTTCGCCGCGATGGATCGTTACGTCGTGCTGTTACCGAAAGAGCCGAATCCGCAGGACTCTTACGGCGAACTCAAGCGCATGGCCGGAGACTTCGAAGGCTCGCTGCAGCATTACCGGCTGGCGCTGAAGATCGATCCCGATTTCGTTACATCGCAAGTTGGCCTGGGCGATACCTATGCTCTTATGGGCAATCAGGAGCAGGCTCGCGTTGAGTACGACAAAGCCATCCGCTACGCCCACAACGAGGCCGACCGCCTGAGCTATACCATGCAGAAGGGCATGACGTGGGTGCGCGACGGCAAATTTGACGAAGCCGACAAGCTTTACCTCGAGGTCGCCGAAACGGCCCACGCAAAAGAACAGGACTTGCAGGAAGCGCAAGCTCTCCGTCACATAGCCGAGTACCAGGCCGACGACCACGTCTCTCTGAATTATCTCCAAAGCGCAGAAGTTGCCCTCAGCCACCGCGTGATCTCAAAATCCGATAAGGACGACGAACTCGCGCGCATCCTGCGCGTGCGCACCGTGCGCGCCGCCCATGCTGGAGACGCGTCCTTGGCAGACAAGTCCCTCAAACAGCTCGAGGCCATGGCCGCTGCCAGCCGCAATCGCGTGATTCAGATTTCCTACAACGGTGCTGCCGGCACGTTGCTCATGGATCAGAAGAAGTATGAGGATGCCATCGACTATCTGGAAGAAGACCGCGACAATCCCTTCACCATGGAACTTCTGGTGCAGGCTTACTATCAAACCGGTCAGTCCGACAAGCTGGCGGAAGCGGAAACCAGGCTACGCGGCACTAACGTTCCCACGATTGAGCAAGCAGTGGTAGTGCCTGCCGCACGGTTGCGCCGTCCGGAAATCTAGGAACGCGCAATTCGTCTATACTATCGAACGCCAGCGGACAACCTCCGCTGGCGTTCAGCTTTAGGGCTGTATATTAGTAAACGCTTAGAATGGCTACCAAAACCGATCGACGCTCCGCGCCAAGAACTGTCACAAGCCTTCCAGTTCGCCTCAAAACGGATAACGCGCATCCGGAAGTTGCCGCCGAAACCCGCGACATCAGCACCAACGGCGTATTCCTCTATACTGAATCCCCTCTTGAAGAAGGCTCAAACCTGGAAATGGTACTGATCCTGCCGCCCGAGCTGACGGCAGGGGAAAAGGGCTGGGTATGCTGCGAAGCCCGCGTTTTGCGGGTGGAAAATGCTCCAGACCGAAAATTTGGGGTAGCGGCCCAGATCCTGCGGATGAACTTCCTACCAGAAATAGGCACCTGATTTCCACAAAAATATTAGAAAACCCTTTCCTTTCTGTATACCTTGGTGCAATAATTACGGCCCTAGAATTGCTGTAGCCAAAATTGCATGCTTACGGGCGGGCCGATTCATGTGGATTGATAAACTTGCGGACGGTGTGGTTCAGGTGCAGACACCTATCGGGCCGCGCTACTTAATGCCTTCATTCTTGCAGCGTGCGTATTTTCTGTGGATGTTCCGTCATTTCCCGATTCTTCCGCACGCGGTGCTCAACTCCTGGCAGCAGCGGCTGATCGATCGTTTGTGTTCGGAGCAGAGGTTCGTTTCCATGGCGTACGCCGATGGAATGGAAGATGCTCCGGTGATCGGAACGATCGAGAAGCGCCTGCCGTTGCCTCAGCGTCGTCCGGTTGCCAGTGAAACTTCTTCCGGCTTGGCGGCAAGCGCACGGCAGCGCTCCTAAGATTCCGGCAGAGACATCGAAGCTAAGCTTCGCGTTCAGTTCTGCGGCGGTTGCGGATTTCCATTCTCGTTGCCATTGGCATTGCCTTGCCGTCGCTGCCGTGCTTCAAAATTCCCGCACGGCCCGGCGCCTGGATGGTGTTGCATGTTTCCACCGTGCCGTTGCTGTTGGCAGGCATGCAGTGCATTCAGTTGTTCAGCCGGAATCAGCGCCTTGGTTTTCTCTTCCGACTGCTCGCGGATTTGTTTCACCTGCTCCTGCTTCTGTTGCGGCGTCAGCGACGAATCTTCGCACGCGCTCGCAATCTGCGAATGCGCGTCATGCTCGATCTGCTGATGCTGTTCCATCATCGACAGGGTGATGCCAGCCTGCTTCCAGCATGGCTCTGGGCGCCCTTGCGGCGGAGATGAAGGAGTATTGCCGGATGGTGGCGCGCTCTGCGCCCACAGTGCCACAGCAGAAAAACCAATCACAACCGCAAGTCGGGAAATTTTCCGGATCATACCGAAAATGTTCATAGTGGCCTCCCTGGCTTCGAGTGGAGTCAGACCGCTTAAGAAATGGTAGCGCGAACTGAGGCGCTTCGCATGCGAAGCCACAGTTCCGAAGGTGCATGTCGCGCGACGGCGTTTTCTGGGCCGCGCAAGCGGCAAGAACAATTGGTGACGTGAACTTCTGGACCACTGGTGACAAAAACAGAAGAAGCGAAAGACCACTTATATCGAAAATGTTAGAATCATGGTTTGTCCCACCGGAAGAATTCACCGTGAGGGCGCGTAGCTCAATTGGCAGAGCAAGTGACTCTTAATCACTAGGTTGGAGGTTCGATTCCTCCCGCGCTCACCATCTTTGTTTACTTTAGATGTTGGCTATTCCACGGGGTCGTAGCTCAGGTTTTGGCCAAGCCATCGCTCGACTTCGGCTACGCTCATTCCTTTACGTTCGCTGTAGTCGGCGACCTGGTCGCGACCAATCTTGCCGAGGCCGAAATATCGCGATTCCGGATGGGCAAGGTAAAGACCGCTCACACTCGATCCTGGCCACATCGCAAACGACTCGGTGATCTGAATCCCTGTGTTCGCCTCGACATCAAGCAAATGCCAGAGCGTACCTTTTTCAGTGTGATCCGGACACGCCGGGTAACCGGGCGCCGGACGGATGCCGCGATATTTCTCTTGAATCAGATCCGCACTGCTCAAGTTTTCTGAACAACCATAGCCCCATTCATTGCGAACGCACTTGTGCAGGCACTCGGCAAAAGCTTCGGCCAGGCGATCAGCGAGAGCTTCTGCCATGATTGCGTTGTAATCGTCGTGGTTGGCTCGATACGATTCGCAGAGTTCCTTCAAGCCAAATCCGCTAGTGACTGCGAACGCACCGACGTGGTCGGGCAGGCGCGTTTCCTTTGGCGCGATGAAGTCGGAGAGAGAGCGGCACGGTTCGCCGCCTTCTTTGTTGGATTGCTGGCGTAGGAAGTGGAATCGCCCAAGGATTTGTTCGCGCGTGCCGTCCGCGTATAACTCAACGTCATCGCCTGCCGCGTTGGCGGGGAAAAGACCATACACGCCTCTCGCGGTGAGGAGCTTTTTTTCAATGATGAGATCCAGCAGGGCATTGCCTTCTTTGAATAGCTGGCGCGCCTGCGCGCCTTGTTCCTCGTGATCGAGAATTCGAGGATAAACACCTTTCAATCCCCAGGCGTGGAAGAACGGCGACCAGTCGATGAACTCGCGCAGAGTCGCCAGCGGAAAGCTGTCCAGCACACGGATGCCGGTGAAAGCAGGCGACGGTATATCCTCGGCACGCCACACAATCGGCGTCCGCCGCGAGCGGGCGACTTCAAGCGAGACCACAGTTTGCTTAGGCGCAGCATGGGCCTTGCGGACTGCCTGATACTCGGCGCGATGCCGCGCCACAAACGCAGGCTTGCCCTCATCGCTTAGAAGGCTGGTAGTGACCGGCACGGCGCGGCTGGCGTCAACTATGTGGACTACCGGCTCAGTGTAATGTGGCGCAATTTTGACGGCCGTGTGGGTGCGGCTTGTAGTTGCGCCGCCGATCAGCAGCGGCAATTTGAAGCCCTGACGTTCCATCTCGCGCGCCACATGCACCATCTCGTCGAGGGAAGGAGTGATCAGCCCGCTCAGTCCGATCAAGTCTGCATTGACTGCCCGGGCGCGTTCCAGAATTTTTTCGCATGGAACCATTACACCCATGTCGATCACTTCGTAGTTGTTGCAGGCGAGAACGACGCCGACGATATTCTTGCCGATATCGTGAACGTCACCTTTGACCGTCGCCAGTATGATCTTTCCCTGCGACTTAACCACTTCGCCAGCCGCGGCCCGGGCTTCCTTCTCTGCCTCCATATAAGGAGTGAGGCGAGCAACCGCCTTCTTCATCACTCGCGCGGACTTCACCACCTGTGGCAAAAACATCTTGCCCGCTCCGAAAAGATCGCCAACGATGCCCATGCCGGCCATCAGCGGCCCTTCGATCACGGCAAGCGGTCGGCCCAGCTTGATGCGAGCTTCCTCAGCATCGGCCTCGATATAGGTGTCGATCCCTTTGACCAGCGCGTGCGCGAGCCGCTCCTCGACCGTTCCGTTGCGCCACTCTTCAGCTTTCTTTTCCGTCGTGGCGGCGCCCGCGCCTTTCACCGTCTCGCCGAACTCGAGTAGGCGCTCAGTTGCATCGGAGCGGCGGTTCAGCAGAACATCTTCGACCAGTTCTTTCAGTTCGGGCTGAATCTCCTCGTAAACCTCGAGCATGCCTGCATTCACAATGCCCATATCCATTCCGGCGGCGATGGCATGATAGAGAAACGCCGAATGGATTGCTTCGCGAACTACGTTATTGCCGCGAAAACTAAACGAGATATTGGAGACGCCGCCGCTTACTTTCGCGAACGGCAAATTGGCCTTGATCCAACGAGCAGCGTTGATATAGTCGACCGCGTAGTTGTTGTGTTCCTCCATGCCTGTAGCAACGGTGAGGATATTCGGATCGAAGATGATGTCTTCGGGCGGGAACCCGACCTGATCAACCAATATTCGGTAGGCGCGTTCGCAGACGCGGATCTTGTCCTCATAATTTGCCGCTTGACCCTGTTCGTCGAAGGCCATCACAACCGCCGCAGCGCCATATTTCAAGATGGTAGCTGCATGCCGGCGAAACCGTTCTTCGCCTTCCTTCAGAGAAATCGAATTCACAATACCCTTGCCCTGAAGGCACTTGAGGCCCGCCTCAATGACCTCCCATTTCGACGAGTCCACCATGATGGGGACCTTCGCCACCTCCGGTTCGCTCGCCACGAGTTGCAGGAAACGCGTCATCGCGGTGACGCCATCAATCATGCCCTCGTCCATGCAGACATCGAGCACATTCGCCCCGTTCTCGACCTGTTGCCGGGCGATGCTTACTGCTGGTTCATACCTGCCATCCTTGACCAGCCTGGCAAACTTCGGCGAACCGGCGACATTGGTTCGCTCGCCGATCATGATGTAGACGCCCCGCTGTTGGGTGAATGGCTGCGAGCCCGAGAGACGAAGAGGCCTGAATTGAGACGCGTCGGCGCTATCGGAAGCGCTCACGCTCGACTCGCAATCTCGTCCTGAGAAGCAAATGTTTCTTCAGCGAGGTGGATTCCAAATTTTCGTGGAGGCTTGCCTTCGAGCGCCTTCGCAATCGCCTCGACGTGCTCGGGAGTATTTCCACAGCAACCACCGGCGATATTGATCAACCCGCTCTGTGCGAATTCGGAGAGATAACGCGCCATGTCTTGCGGCCGGAGATCGAAACCGGTTTCGGACAGAGGATTCGGCAGGCCGGCGTTCGGATAGCAGGAGATCGCGACGTCTGCCTTTTCCGAGAGTTCCTCGAGGAACGGATACATGAGATCGGGCCCGAGAGAGCAGTTCAGACCAACCGAAAACGGTTTTACATGTCGTACAGCGTTCCAGAATGCCTCTGGTGTTTGCGCCGAGATCATCGTCTCGCCACCACGCCCTACTGCGGCCGAAATCATCACTGGCAATTCTTTTCCTTCGTTGTCGAAGACTTCGCGGATCGCCACGAGCGCCGCCTTGGCGTTGAGCGAATCGAAGATCGTCTCGACCAGCAACAGGTCTACGCCGCCAGCGATGAGAGCGCGCACCTGCTGCGTATAAGCGGATTTAACCTGATCGAACGTGACTACCCGAAATCCTGGGTCGTCGGCATCAGGCGAGTTGGAGAGAGAAACAGTCAACGGCCCAATCGCTCCGGCCACGAAGCGCTGACGCGAAGTTGCTGTTCCCACACGGTCGGCCCATTCGCGGCACTGCCGCGCCGATTGCTCATTGATGTCCCAAGCCAGGCCATTGAGAAACTTATCGTCGATGATCTTCTGGTAGAACTCGGGATCCTTGCGGCCGCCGTGCTCCCGCGGATCTGCCACGAAAAATTCGCTCTGGGCGATGCTCGTGGCGCCGAAGGTGTTGGTTTCGATGATGTCCGCGCCTGCCTCCAGAAAACGGCGATGAATGTCGCCGATCATCTTTGGCTGGGTCAATGAGAAGAGGTCACCGTTATTCAGAAGGCTTTTCGTTGCGTCCTTGAATCGCTCGCCTCGAATATCCGTTTCCGTCATCCGGTAAGCGCGAATCGTCGTGCCCATGCCTCCATCAAGGATGGCAATGCGATCTTCGATAATCTTTCCAAGAGGATGACGATGAGCTTTCTTCATTTCTTTTTGATGACTTCAGGTCGCATTCGATTCGGCCTTAACCAAGGTACATTGATACGAGAAATGCCCTCATTCATTATAGCGATTCAACATATTCGGGCTCAGCTTTGAGATACGCTGAAGCGGCGGATTTGCTGGAGGCATTTCGCGAGATTCTTCCCGGATTTCACCGTTTTCTCTAACCTTGCGGAATTATAGTAAGCTATGGTCGGTTGAAACAGCGGGAAAACGGGCAGCGCCTATCCGGCATGTTTCCTCTTTTCGTGATCGCGCGCAATTCGAATCAGGTCTTCGCATCCATTCATGGATGAAGAAAATCGAGATCGACAGCTTGGCATGGACCGTCCCATCACGCGGCGGGACTTCCTCAACGGAGTCGCCGTGGGAGTTGGCGCGCTGGGCCTCTCCCAACTGCCTGGTCTTGCCGGGAACCATCAAGGCGGCCAATCCCAGACCGATCCGCCCGCTCTCACCGGAATGCGTGGCCTCGCGCCGGGTTCATTCGACGTGGCGCACGCGCTCCGCGATGGTACTTTTTGGGACACGGCAGGCACTCCCATCGAAACGCACGAAACATACGACCTCGTGGTCGTGGGAGCCGGCATCAGCGGACTCGCCGCCGCTTACTTCTATCGCAAGCAAGCCGGCAATAATGCACGAATCCTGATCCTCGATAACAATGACGACTTCGGAGGCCATGCGCGGCGAAACGAGTTCCACGTCGGAGGACGGCTGCTTTTGAGTAATGGTGGAACACAATCGATCGAGAGTCCGTCCGAATACAGCGAAGTCGCCAAGGGCATTTTGCAAGATCTCGGCATCCACACCAAAGTTTTCTACAAGGCTTACGATGAGAAACTGTATTCGCATCTCGGTACAGCCTGCTTCTTCGATAAGAAAACGTTTGGCCAAGATCGCTTAGTTCCGGGAATGGGCTCAGATCCGTGGCCCGATTTTCTTAAGAAAACACCATTGCCAGAAAAAGTGCAGCAGGAGATTGCGCGGCTGTACGACGAGAAAAAAGATTATCTGGCCGGCATGTCCAAGGAAGAAAAGTATGCACGGCTGGCAAAGATCAGCTACGCAGGATTCCTGACCGATATCTGCAAAGCCGATCCCGCGGTTCTGCCGTTTTTTCAGAGCTATACCAACGACCTTTGGGCGCTGCAAATCGATGCGGTCTCTGCGCTCGCCTGTTACAGGAATCCCGACGATTACGGCGCGTACCAATATGCCGGTTTCGAGGGAATGAATTTGGGCGGAGATGAAGAAAAGGAAGAACCCTACATCTTTCATTTTCCCGACGGCAATGCTTCGATAGCGCGTTTGCTCGTGCGGAGTCTGGTTCCGGAAGCCATTCCCGGTCACACCATGGAGGATGTGGTCACAGCGCAAGTCGACTATGGCAAGCTTGATCGCTCATCGTCTCCAATACGGCTTCGACTGAATTCAACCGCAGTGCGCGCGCGTAATTCCGAGCAGGGCGAGAGCGCAAAAAATGCGGAAGTCTTGTATGTGCAGAAAGGGAAACTTAAGAAAGTAAATGCGGCGTGCTGCATTCTTGCCTGCTACAACACCATGGTTCCATACCTTTGCCCCGAGTTGCCCGATACGCAAAAGGAAGCACTGCATTATTGCGTCAAGGAACCACTCATCTACACGCACGTGGCGATTCGCAACTGGACCTCGTTCCACAAGCTGGGAATACGGCAGATCATGTCGCCCGGAAGTTACCACAGCTTCACGATGCTCGATTTTCCGGTGAGCCTGGGAGCGTATCAGTTTCCAAGCAAACCGCAAGATCCGATGGTTCTGTTCATGTTGCGAACCCCCTGCCAGCCTGGCAAGCCGCGCCGCGAGCAATATCGCATGGGCAGATACGAACTCATCGCCACGCCGTTTTCCGAATTCGAGCGAAACATCCGCGGCCAGCTGAATCGCATGCTCGCATCCGGCGGATTCGATTCCGCCCGCGACATTGCCGCCATCACTGTGAACCGCTGGGCGCACGGATACGCCTATGAATACGATTCATTGTCCGATCCCGACTGGAAGCCCGAAGATCGCCCCTGCGTGATCGGCAGAAAACAATTCGGGCGGATCTCGATCGCGAACTCGGACGCGGGCGCCAGCGCTTACACCAATGTGGCGATTGATCAGGCTTATCGCGCGGTGCAAGAACAAATGAAACGCACATGATCGAAAGAAGATTACCTTTTGTGGAGCACTATTGTTGAAGAGGCCGACTCGTCGAAACGAAATGCCCGCAGCAAAACCGTCCATGACGCGACGCGACTTCCTCGGATCCACCCTACTCGCCTCGGGTGCGGTCCTGCTGAGTGGAGTTACTCCCCGCGATCTGCTCGCTGAGTCCGATGACTTCACCGGATATGGAGGCGTCGGCGATTACAAAAACTCGAACGGCAATACCTGGCCGGTTCTCCATGCGGGTCACACCATACGTGATGGCATCTACGATTCACTTCCGAAAGACATCGTCGACACCGGGGAAACCTACGATTGCGTAATTGTCGGCGGTGGCATAAGCGGCTTAGCTGCAGCTCTCTTTTTTCAGCGCCACGCAGGCTCGAAAGCGAAATGTCTCATCCTCGAAAACCATCCCATCTTTGGTGGAGAGGCCAAACAAAACGAATTTCTGGTCGATGGCAAGCGATTGATCGCGCATCAGGGATCGGCGATTTACCAGATTCAATATCCTCATAGTTTCCTGGCAAGTTTCTACGACTCCATCGGACTGAAAACGCCTGAACTGACGTATCAGAAATGGAGCGGGCGCGACCCCGAATTTCAATTATCCAAAACGCCCTACGAGGCGACCGGACTGACGCACGGACAATACGGGTTCTGGTTCGGACCGAAGTTCGGTCAAGAGCCGGGAATGTGGCTGATCGATCCTTTGGGCAAAAAACTCGAAGGCGCTCCTGTTTCCACGGGAACGCGAGCTGAGTGGTTGCGTTGGCTCAATGGCGAAGCGGGCGAGAAGACAAAGTTCGAACCTCCGAAAGTCGAAGGTGACGACATTTCGCGCCATCTCGATTCCATCACGCTCGAGCAGCATTACATGAATCGCTTCGGTCTGAGCCGCGAAACGATTCGAACGTTTCTCTCGCCGGTGGAAGGCGGGGGCTCAGGGTTGGGTCCGGACGCCCTCTCTGCATACGCGGATTATGCCTTCGAGATGCTGCATCCGTTGCCCCAGGGAAACGGCGGTTCCGATCAGATGTTTCCAGGTGGTAATTCAACGATCGCTCGCTTGATGCTGAAAACTCTTATTCCCAATGCCATGAACGGCCCTCACAGCGTGGAAGGCGTGTGCGGGAACAATGTAAATTTTCGCGCGCTCGACACTCCGTCGAGCGCAGCCAGAGTTCGGCTGTCGTCAACGGTAGTGGATGTGCATCATGATGGTGATCCCGACAAGGCGCATTTCGTCGCTGTGTCATATCTCAAGGCAGGCAAAATCTACCGGGTAAAAGGTCGCTCCGTTGTCATGGCCGGTGGGTGCTGGACCAGCAAGCACATTGTGAAGGATCTGCCTGAAATGCATCGAAAGGCTTACGCCCAGTTCTATCGCTCGCCCTGCATGATGGCCAATGTCGCAGTGAGAAATTGGCGATTCTTATACAAGCTTGGAATGAGCGGTTGTCGCTGGTTCGAAGGCGTCGGTAATTACGTGGAAGTCTGCAAACAGGCGCTCACCGGGGTCGAAGAGCCGACCATCAGTCCAGATTCTCCAATCGTTCTGAACTTGAAGGTTTTGTATTCGTATCCGGGCTTCTCTACCGAGGATCAAGGCCATCGCGGGCGCGCCGAAATGATCGGGACTTCGTTCCGCGACTATGAACAGCAAATCACGCAGCAGTTCACGGAGATGTTTAGCAGTTCTGGATTCGACGCGAATCACGATATTGCGGGCATCATCCTGAACCGTTGGGGCCACGCCTACCTAAGCCCACAACCGGGATTCTTCTTCGGTCAAAACGGCGAGCCGGCCGCTCGCGAGATCCTACGCCGTGCGCCGTTCGGACGAATTGCTTTTGCCAACACCGATCTCGCCGGCGCAATGGACCATCGATATTCGATCCTCGAAGCGAAGCGCGCTGTGCAGCAATTGCTGAATCAGGTTTTGACGGGATAAAACGCCCTATCTGACGGGATCGCTACGGTAAATATCTCGGATCACGCCGACCAGTTTATTGACTCTGTGCTCAAGAACAGTTGCAAACTCGCCGGATGTGAGTTTGTCAGAGCTGCCGCCGTCACCGGCTGGGCGTGCGCCCCAGTGAGTCGAAGAGTTGGAGCCTCCAAGAGAAGTGTGGATTTCCCGGGCTGAAGTTTCCTGAATGATGCGCAAGGCGTTTCCGTCATTGATGCCGCCGCAGGGCATGATCACAATGCGGTTTTGAGCAGCCTGGATCAAACGGGCCAAGGTTGGAAGACCATCTGTGGCGGCGCTTTTGCCGGCAGAGGTCAGAATCCGCGAAGCTCCTGTCTGGATTACTTCTTCGAGCGCACTTTCCGCATTTGCCGACTCGTCGAAGGCTCGGTGAAAAGTTACTGGGAGTGGATGTGCCAGATCGACCAGAGTTCTTGTGCGCGCGATGTCGATTCGAGCATCGCGACATAGAATCCCGAGCACAATTCCATTCATGCCCGATTCTCTGGCGGCAACAATGTCATCGTGCATGATTTCAAATTCGTGATCGGAGTAGCAAAAATCCCGGCTGTGCGGCCTGATGAGGGCGTAGATGGGAATCTGCACGTGGCGTCTCACTGTATGCATGAAGCCGAAACTGGGAGTGATTCCGCCCGACGAGAGATCAGTGCAAAGCTCGATGCGATCCGCTCGGCCGCGTTCAGCCGCGCGAGCGTGCTCCACCGATTCTACGCAGACTTCGACGCAAACGCGATTTGGCATTATGGGTTTCCGCCCGAGGTAAACCTAGAAAGAATACACCGCGCTCAACTGCAGAGTGTGCGGATACCACAGCCCGGCCCCGGGCACGCGAAGCCCTCAAGGAACCCTAGAATTGGGGATTCGAATTGCGCTAGGGGCTTCACTCCGCAACTGGTCCACTACCATTTCTCCCAATTGCTTTCACATAATGTAGGATGGGCTCAGAATAGGAACCTGATTAGCCGTTCCGAATGTCTGTGGTCAAACGCATATGAAACATGAGTCACTTCCAGATTCTTCTACACGCTCCGTGAACCTTACGCGCCGCCAACTGCTAGGAGCCGCCGGCAGGATGGCTATCGTCGGTGCTGCATCGGGTCTGATGCCGCCCAATGTACTGCGAATGCTGGCGCAGACGGCTGGCAGAAATGGTTCTCTGCGGGATGTTAAGCACGTGGTTTTGCTAATGCAAGAAAATCGCTCCTTCGATCACTATTTTGGAACCATGCCCGGGGTGCGTGGTTTTGATGACCCGCGCGCGCTTCAGCTCGCGCATGGCCGATCCGTCTTCTATCAGCCCGACGAGGAAAACCCCGACAAGTACATCCTTCCGTTTCACCTGGACACGCATGCGACCTGTGCACAGAAGATTCCTTCCACAAGTCACGCGTGGGCCGTACAGCACGAAGCCTGGAACGGAGGCCGGATGGATAAGTGGTTGGCAGCGCATCGCAAGGCCGACGGCGCCAATGGACCGTATTGCATGGGGTATTACACCCGCGAAGACATCCCATTTCAATTCGCCTTGGCCGAGGCCTTCACAGTGTGCGATGCCTATCACTGTTCAGTGATGGGCCCGACCTGGCCGAACCGCATGTATTGGATGACGGGAACGGTCGACCCCGAAGGAAAGCATGGTGGACCGATTATCGACAACGTGGTACCTGAGTCAGGATATGGCTGGACAACTTACGCGGAACGATTGGAAAACGCCGGGATCAGCTGGAAAGTGTATCAACTGAAAGACAACTACGGTTGCAACCTGCTGGAGACGTTCAAGGTGTTTAGGGAAGCTTCTAAGGGATCTGCTCTCTACACGAAAGGCATGGTCCACAGTCCTGAAGGTCAATTCGAATACGACGCGCTGCACGACAAGCTCCCTGCGGTGTCTTGGATTATCCCGACGAGTCATCAATCGGAGCACCCGGACTACCTGCCGGCCGCGGGTGCGGCTTTCATCGCCAGCAAGATTGACGCCATTGCATCCAACCCCGATGTCTGGAAAAAGACAGTTTTCATTTTGAATTACGATGAGAACGACGGGCTCTTCGATCATGTGGTCCCGCCAGTACCTGGCGCGGATACTCCTGGCGAATTCGTCCATGGCCTTCCCATCGGCGCCGGCTTCCGCGTACCCTGCATCATCGTATCGCCCTGGACGACCGGAGGCCGCGTGTGCAGCCAGCAGTTTGATCACACATCCGTCCTGCAATTCCTGGAGGAATTCACCGGAGTGCGCGAGCCCAACATCAGCGAGTGGCGCCGCAGCGCCTTTGGCAACTTGAGTTCGGGGCTGCAGTTTCAGAAAATTGATAGTGCGCCTGCGCCACATTTACCCGATACGAGCGGTCCTCTTCGCCTGGCAAGATATGAATCGACGGCGCTACCCAAACCCGTTGTACCGCCGAAAAGCCAGCAGGCGCCGAAACAAAGTAAAGATTGAGCTCCTGCGGCATTCCAGTTTGCAGCTTTCGGAGGATGCACCACTTTTTTTGACTCGTCCGGCTCCCGTGATTGTCCAATCTCTGTCCTCGATCGCGCCCCTGGATCTGAGTTCCAGATCCTTGGTCTTGTCACCAGAACAGGTCAAGCTGGGTCTTGGAGAAGTGGACGATGTAATAGAATCTCTGCCATATTCGGTCCAGAGTCTTTGGAGGCTTCAATGCGACACGCACTTTTGATCGCCAGATTGGCGTGCATGGTAGGCACAGGGCTGTTACTCGGGAAAACGCCGGTCGAAGCAGCGCCCGCGGGCGCGGATGCATGGGTGAAGGCTCATCCAAGTGATACTGCCCTCTACATGCCGGGCGACATTCGCGGACGACTTTATCGAATCGCCTATACGGGCTACCCTGAGGGGACGGCGCCAAAGGCAACGCCACGCCCGAGCAATATAGCTTCCCCAGGCAACATCGCGCAGTCGGATTCAGCGCCTCCAAAAAGCGACACCGCCGACCTCCCCGTGCCCGAGAGTTCGTCGCCCGATATGATCGCGCTGGGTTATCGCATCTTCCACGGGCAAGAGGGCGGTGCGTCGTGCGCCAGCTGCCATGGGGCAAGCGCCACCGGGTCGCAAGTGGGTCCCGATCTCACTAAACAGAAGTATTTGTGGACTGACGGCAGCTTTGCCGAAATCTTGAAAGTGATCACCGATGGCGTGCCCAAACCGAAGCAGTTCCGACGTCCGATGCCACCCATGGGAGGTGTGCAACTTTCCAAGACACAATTATCCGCAGTGGCAGCTTATGTTTGGGCTCTGAGCCATAAATCAGCATCGCCAGTCCGTAAAGATCAACAATAATGAAAGGAGTGAATCCGCGTAGACCTAATGGAAATTACGAGGCTGGGTACAAATAATTTGGGTTCCGAAATCTGCAAAGCGGCAGGCTTCGGAACCCTTATTTGTTGTGTTATCGCGTTGGGGGAATAAACGTGGCTGTGGTCGTTCCGTCTGGAATTGTGATTTCCTGCATCGGCAAAGACTTGGCGGAGGCCGGCTTTTCATTCCCGGTATAGGTGAAATCCGCCGTCGTGGTACCACCAGCTTTGACGTCCACTGTCGCGGTTAGGGGACCGTACATCTGGTGCCAGACCTCAATGGTCTGCTTACCGGCCGGCACATTTTCAATCTTGAACTTACCGTTATCGTCGCTGACCGCGAAGAATGGACTGGAAACGATTCCAATGTAGCCAGACATCCAGGGATGAACATTGCACTTTACGTGCAACATAACTTCCTCAGACTTCAACGGAACGTCGAAGGTGAGACCCGCCCCTGGCTGGCTCTGGTTGAAGTCATACTTCTTCGAAGGATCGATGGCGTGGATGTTGTGCAGAGTGGAATCATCGTTTTTTATGACGAGCGTCTGGCCAACTTCCGCGCCCAAGATATCCGGATGATACATGCATCCTTGTTGATTGAGGGTGACGTTGCCAGAACCGCCGTGTGCCTGCGGAAAGGAACCCTTGACATAAACGAAAACGTTTTCCAAACCTCCGTCACTGCTGCGGTTGACCAGAGGCAAAAACACGCGCTTTCCGGCATTGATCTTTAAGCAATTGGGATCGGCGCCCATTCTGACAACGGGATTGGGTGGTGCTGTCGCGGTCAGGTGAATCGTACCGACCACCGTACCTCCCTGGCCCCACGCTAAACCGACGGCCAATATGAGAAACGTAATACCTAGGAAAAATCTTTGAACTCGGGGTAAACCGGTAACTTGCATTGAAGCCTCCATGAATTTAATTATGCACGTTTGCTTTATTTGCTGGCAACAGGAGCCGCTTTGCCGGCAGCCAGTTCGTGCCTGGATCGCGCCACCAGATATTGATAAATCAGCCCTATCTGATCTTCCGAAACCGTTCCGCGCAACGGCGGCATGCCTTTTTGCGCCCGGCCATTCATCACGATGTACTTGAAACCGATAAACTGAAACCTGCGGATCGATATCAACAAGTTCACCGGGGCGAGGGCACGGTCCCAGACCGCATACTGGCCATGGCATCGCGCACAAATTTGCTGAAACACCTGCTGGCCGCGCTCTGCGCCTGCCATACTGAATGTCGGCGTCGGCGTATTGAGCAGATCTCGCATGTGCACCGGCACCAGTAGCTCGCCCGGTAGAACGCCGAAGGAGTCGAGGTCGTCCGAAATCGAGGCAGCACAAGGATCCGGATTTTCCGTGGACGCGCCTGTGTAGGGGGCGGGAGCCGATTCCGGCCGATCCACGCTATACAGGGATATTTTGTCCTCCAAGCCCAGATCACTCATAGCGGCCCCAGCCAGCGGCGCCCACATGATGACAGCATCCGTCTTTCCCGCGCCAAGATCCACCAAAGACTGCGCCGGCGATTGATCTGAGGCTTTCACGCGCTGGACGTTCGCGATATGCAGGTCGCTCGCAATCGCGGCGGACTCCGGGTCATCGTTTATCTCTACGGAGAGATTCTGTATATCCGGCGAAGTGGGAGACGTGATTTTGTCTTTTGCGCTGCCTCCCAGCACCAACACATAGGTCTTCTGGTATTTCGGGACCTCCGGAAGTGTTTTCTTGAGCGCGTCGGGCTGCGCAAGAATCCCCTTGCAAGGTGACGAGGTTGCAGCTTGATCCTGCAACGCCGCATCCGGCCGCGCGCTGGTTGCCCGTGCACTCAGATTGGCTCCCTTGAATCCAGGCAGCGCGAGGAACACTACGACCATAACGAAAAAGGAGAGCCGTGACAGCTTGGCGGTCTTGAATGCGTGATTCTTGCGCATACTCAATAGCTCATTGTCCTTTATAAGCCAACCTTCAAGCGGAAATACGCCAGGTTCGCGTGATAGAAGGGGGGAAGCAGTCCACCCATCATCAAGCTGGAGCCCGGGAGTGTGAAGTAATTGAAGGAGTTAAACTGGTTCACGTAATTGAATCCGACGTAGTTGTAATCGTTGTCATGCCAGAATTCGTACTGGTACCCGAGGTCGAGAGCGAGTGTCTTGGTGAATTTGTATTCCATTTCGTTGTTGATCGTGAAATTGGTCACGCTGTCGACATTGTTGAGGTTCGTGGGCGTGAACGGATCATCCACCCCTCCCCCGCCGGAATACGATTGCATCCCGTGTGTCTTGGAAAATGCGAATGACACGGTGTTGTGAAAACGCTTTGGAATGAAGTAAGCATCCATTCCCAATCCCACTGTGTTATAGGCGTCCTGCGGAATTCCGAACCAATTACAAGAGGAGGCATAACCAGGAGCCAGGGTGTAGGGATCGCATGCGTCGCCAGGGTTGAACGGACGGTCATGTATCTTCTGGTGGAACTGTTCATAACTGTAGTCGGCAAAGAACCCCAGTTGGTCGCTGACATCGTAGCTGTAGTCCACGCCGTAAGCCTGGTGCGTATTATTCAGCACGCCAAATGTCTGGCCGTCGTATTGTATTCCCCTGAAAAGTCCATGCGTAGAGACGCTCATTGAGTCTCCCAGGGAGAACGTCGCCATCAATTGAATCTCATCTTCATGGTACGGCGCCTCGTCGAATTTGTGCAGCATCGGCAGCGCTGTGAATTCATCCCCATCGCCCTCCGCGATATGCCACTCATTAAAGTGGTACGCGGAGGCTGTGCGCACTGTGTGCTCGTACAACGATTTGAGATCCAGCCACGTCCTGGCCTTGGTGTCATACGAAACCTTCACCTTGTTATCGTCCGTGTACTTGACTTCGCGATAGCGCCGATCCCAGTTTTCAAACGTGTAGGTTAACCCGAGCTTACTGTCGTGGCCGATGTCATAGCTCGCGCCCAGTGTCGCCGTCTGCCGGGTATAGCCGATATCCAGATTGCTGAATACGTCTCCAAGTGACTGGGGAGTGCGAACATCCTGATCCTCACGAACAAAGTCGGAGATGATGAAGCGTGGAGTGGTCACGGCGCTGCGATAAGCGCGGTACTCCAAATTCAAATGGAGATGATCGGTCGGCTTCGCATTCCAACGCAATTGCGCGTTTTCGGTATTGATGCTGCCTTCCGTCGTGGCTCGCGGGAGTGCAGCTGGATCAGTGGCGTTAAATGGCAAGCCGGCTGTGTTGAACACGGTATCGGCGGTATTGGTCGAAAACGGCTGAAGTGTTTGGTTCGAGTACATTAAGCCCGTAGAAGCCGTCCAACTGAGGGTGCTGTCCCAAGGGAGATCCTTTACCACCATCATGGCTGTGGGCTCATAGAGTTGGTTGCTCGGGTAAAGAGCCATGCGCCCCGTCGCGGGACCGCAATCGTAGGTGCCCACCAGATCGGCGCAGTCGGTGCTGCGGAAAGGATTGCTGAAGGTCTGAGTTTGAACGTGATTGTCGAAGAGGTTCGTCCTGAATCCCGCCAGGAAATAAACCCGGCTTTCGTCCTTGTTCCACTCGGCGCTGACGTGCAGGTCGTACTGGTCGTAGTGGACCGCCCAGGGAATCTCGACAAACTCGGAAAATCCAAATGACGTGCTCCAGGGCCTTTCGCCGTCTCTGGACTCATCCTGAGCTCCAAACTTAATTCGCCACGGGAAGGTCGCGTCGATGGTTATGTCACCGCCGACCTTTTCGCGCTCATGCGATAAGGTGACCGATTGACCCTGCTGGCCGACGTAGGCTGCCAGCTTGGCATCCGCCTGGGAAATGGAGGTTGAATTCTGAACGTCGGCGCGAATGCTATTGGAAATGGTCAGATTGCCGGTACCAACACCCGAGTACAACGATTGTGCCCCGAACATGTAGTTATGCGGGACTTCAGTGTCATAAAAATTGATGAAAATTTTCCCGGCTGTGCCTCCTTCGAGGTTCAGGTCTTCGTCCTTCCGGCCGAGGTTCCGCCCGATGAGATTCAGGTAATGCATACCATCGCGGAAGTGGGCTTCGACGCCGGCTACCGCTCCGTCGTGTACGTCACGAAACTCGTTAAATTTCGCGGAGTTCGGGTCGGTATAAACCTCAAAGTCAGCCAGTGAAACCTTCACCGACCAATTCCTGGTAGCTATCAGCGTCCGGTCGAAATCGGGCACAACGGGGGAAAAATTGGGAAACAAACGGGGCCGGGATGACGCAGGCAGCTGCGGTAGGCCTGGTAAACCATCCAGGAATTGCGGCATACGCAGTCCGACGTTGGGTTGCACGCGGGGATCAATGTCGTCCTGAGTGGAATACGTAGCCCACGGCGGAAAATTAGAACCGGGTTCGTTAGCATCTTCCGCGACCGGCGCACGTCCTAGCTCGCCTGGCGGAGGCGAATTCGGATCTGCAGTAGTCGGCAAAGCTGCCGAACCCGCTGCCTCACCTGAATTCAAGCCGGGATCCGCGGGCAAATGAATATCGGGCAATATCCCAGAATATTGATTTGTGTTCAACCCCCGAAGTCTCTGCAATTCGAAAGGCGAGTTGCGCGACGAGTAGAGCGGTGGCGCATCTGGTTGAGGCTGGGGAGTACTGCCGGTCACGGCAGGCGCGGCGCCAGAAGAGGTGGATACATTGCCGGAGCTGGAGCTTTCGGCTGCTGCCGCCGTCGACTCATTCTGCGTCTGTGCCCAAGCCGAGGGGATATAACTTCCACACCCCAACACTCCGATCACAAGCAATAATACCGGGAATCTAAATGGAACCTGCCGATTCATTTTCCTCCCTCGTCTCATTACAGTGTCCCACTCAGCGATGGAAATATTTCCCTGAAGGATGATTACTGCCGTGAATCATGACGTGACAGTTGGTACATGCCCGGTACTGGAGCATAGCAGGCTGTTGATAAACGCTTGTGCCCTGACCTGCCGGTATCGTCAGAAGCTGCCCAGGGTGAACCGCGTTGGAGTGGCAACGCTGACAGAGCAGCGGTTTTTTGACGACCAGCAAGGGTTCATGCGAGCTGCCGTGCGGGTCATGGCAGTTGAGGCAACTCTCGCGAACCGGCGGGTGTTCCCAAAGGAAGGGCCCACGCTTCTCGCCATGACATTCGTAACACTTGTCATTCACCGAGTTCGCTGCGATCAGCCTCTCAGTCTGTGTGCCGTGGGGATTGTGGCAGTTGGTGCAGACCAGTTTTCCTTCACGAAGGGGGTGATGGGAGGGTTTCATCAAAGCTGTGCGGATTTGCTGGTGGCACCTGGTACAGAGCTGCAACTGGGTGGGCTCGGCCAGAAGCTTCAGATTTCCGCCGTGAATCCGGTGGCAATCAACACAGGCCAGCTTGGCTTCGTCGTGTTTGCTTCCGTGCCATAGCGCCACGTAGCCGCGAGTGTGACATTGCAGACAAACCGCATTCTTGGCGGCTGTTGGGCGCTCTTTGGTGAAATTCATCAGTCCGCCAACGCCGCGGCCGCCGCCGCCCCCCACGTGATTGGAGGCCGGACCGTGACAACTTTCGCATCCCTCGTGAGCTCCTGGGGTGTTCTTGTTCCCGCTCTCGCTCATCGGAATGTTCTGATAACTAAT
>DASXEG010000066.1:0-17286 GCA_036490235.1 Candidatus Sulfotelmatobacter sp.
GACACCAGTACCCGGAATACCCTCAGGTTGTTCTCACCGCAGCTCGCATGTTATCCTCATTACTGTCACCAAGATCAATCGATAAGAACAGGAGTGCACCAGGGTAGTGCTAGCCAGAGAGCAAAAGAAATCTGTCATTGACCGGTACCAGACCCACGCGACCGACACCGGCAGTCCCGAGGTTCAGATCGCCATCATCAGTGAACGCATCGGCCAGTTGACGGATCACTTCAAGACGCACCAGAAGGACCACGGCTCGCGCCGCGGCCTGCTCATGCTGGTCAGCAAGCGGCGTCGCTTGCTCGACTATCTCAAGAGATACGATTCCGAGCGCTATAAAACCGTGATCGGCAAGCTCGGCATCCGCAAGTAAATCGGGCCCCTCAAAAAGCTTTAGAGCAAGAAAGACTGAGGGTGCCCCATCCAAGCCATCTTTTAGCTTGGGTGGGGAGACCGAACCCGATAAATCTCTAAGGACCGCCTTCCGTAGAAGCCGGCAAAGCATGTCAAGGACCTTCCACACGTGCATCATTTGAGCGCGTCCCACCAGACCAATCCCTCCACGGGATCGACCCGATTCGTGCGCTCAAAGCTCGTAGCTCACAGCTCAAAGCTCCCAGTTCCAAAGGATAAAAAATGAAACCAGAACCCAGTACAGTCACAGTCGACCTCGCAGGCGGAAAACAACTATCTTTCGAAACCGGAAAATTAGCCAAGCAAGCCCACGGCTCAGCCGTCGTCCGCATGGGCGATAACGTAGTTCTTGCGACCGCAGTCGCGAACCCCGACCCGCGCGAAGGCATCGACTTCTTCCCGCTAACCGTCGACTACCGCGAATACACCTACGCTGGCGGGCGTTTCCCCGGAGGCTTCATCAAGCGCGAAGGCCGCATGAGCGAGCGCGAAGTTCTCACCAGCCGCCAGATCGATCGCCCGGTCCGCCCCATGTTCGCCGATGGCTTCAAGTGTGAAACGCAGATAATCGCCTTCGTCCTCTCCGCCGACAGCAGCAACGATCCCGACGTGATGGGTATCAACGGCGCATCCTGCGCGCTCACCCTTTCCGATATTCCTTTCCTCGGTCCCATCGGCGCTGTGCGGGTTGGCCGCGTGAATGACCAGTTCATCATCAATCCCACGTATGACGAAATGCGCGAATCGAAGCTGAACATTATGGTCGTCGGAACCGCCGACGGCATCGTAATGATCGAATCCGGCGCGAAGGAAGTAACCGAAGAAGTAGTCGTCGAAGCCATCGAATTCGGCCACACCGAAATCAAAAAAATCTGCGCCGCCATAGTCGATCTGCAATCGAGAGCCGGAAAGAAAAAGCGCGAAGTCACCCCACCCGAATTCGATCAGCCGTATTACGACAAACTGAAATCGAAAGTCGGCAAGGAATTATCCGACGCGCTCGACACCAAAAAACATCCGAAATCCGAAAGCTACACATTAGTAAAAGATATAAAGAAGAAACTGCTGGCTGCAATTCCCGAAGAAGATGAAGAAGCGCAAGCAAAGCTGAAACACTACTACGAAACCCTGCGCGAAAGAATCTTCCGCGAGGAAGTAATCGAAAAAAAGCGCCGTCCCGATGCCCGCGCCTTCGACGAAATCCGCGAAATCTGGATCGAAGCCGGCATTCTCCCGAGAACTCACGGCAGCGCCGTTTTCACCAGAGGCGAAACCCAGGCCCTCGTAACTACGACCCTGGGCACCAGCGACGACATGCAGCGCCTGGAAGGCTTCGAAGGCGAAGCCAAAAAAAGATTTCTTCTCCACTACAACTTTCCTCCTTTTAGTGTGGGTGAGGTTGCGTTCATGCGTGGGGCGGGGCGCAGAGAGATTGGACACGGCGCACTCGCAGAGCGCGCGGTGTCCGCGGTTTTGCCGTCGGAAGAATCGTGGCCTTACGCGATGCGCGTCGTCTCCGACATTCTCGAGTCGAACGGATCTTCGTCAATGGCTACCGTCTGCGGAGCTTCGCTTTCGATGATGGATGCTGGCGTTCCGCTGAAGGCTCCGGTTGCCGGCGTTGCCATGGGTCTGGTGAAGGAAGGCGATCAATACGCGATCCTCACCGACATCGCGGGCGCGGAAGATCACTACGGCGATATGGATTTCAAAGTTGCCGGCACGCGCGATGGAATCACTGCCCTGCAGATGGATATTAAAGTCGCCGGAATCACTTCGCAGATCATGCGCGAAGCGCTCGATCAAGCCAAGCGCGGGCGCATGTTCATTCTCGAAAAGATGGAAGCGGTGATTTCGGTTGGGCGCGAAAAGATTTCCGATTTCGCACCGCGCTTCTACACCGTGCAGATTCCTGTCGATAAGATTCGCGATCTGATCGGGCCGGGCGGAAAGATGATTCGCTCGATCGTCGATCAAACCGGAGTGAAGATCGATGTCGAGGATTCCGGCCTCGTCAAAGTCGCATCCAGCGATCAGGCTTCGGCGCAGAAGGCGTTGAAGATTATCGGCGATCTGACCGCGACACCGGAAGTCGGCAAAACATATCTCGGAAAGGTAACTCGGCTGGCGGATTTCGGCGCATTCGTCGAGATCATTCCGGGTACGGAAGGTTTGCTGCACATCAGCGAAGTGGCGGAGCATCGCATCGCCGATGTGCGCGACGAGTTGAACGAGGGCGATCAGGTGCTGGTGAAGGTGCTGGCCGTTGATGGCAATCGCATCAAGCTTTCGCGCAAGGCGATTCTGAAAGAGCAGCGGGCAAAAATGCAGTCGCAATCGCCAGGCGCAGCCAGCGGAAACGGCGAGCCGGCCGCGCAGGAGGGAGCGCCCGCAGCGCCGACCTCCGGGTCAATCGTGATCGAGGGCGGCGGCGATTTTCCCGACGAACCGGAGAACGAACCCAACTTCAATCGCGAAGGGGGCGTGCCGGTGGGTGCTCACGGAGATCGTCCTCCTCATGGCGGTGACCGCGGAGGAGATCGTGGCGGACGCGGCGGCCGCGGCGGCGGCGGTGGTGGACGCGATCGAGGGCGCGGCGGACGCCGTCATGGAGGCGGCGGAGGGCGAGATCGCGGTGGCCGTGGCGGGCAAGGCGGCGGCCGGCATTAGATTCCTTGCTTCGAACTGACGCAAAATTTAACGACAGCTAAAAGTCACGGCCCAACGCCGTGACTTTTTTGCGATAAACATTTCTCCTGCAAATGTCATCCATATACGCAGGAAGATCGCATCGACCCCGGGCTTTGAATAGAGTTTGCCACGCTTTTATTGGCGTACAATGGCGTTCCACCTGATCGGGCTCTACTTTTCGATCTGGCCGCTTCATCCATTAGAATTTTGGGATATAACGAATAGAGTAAGTTCAGACGCCCATGCCCCGCGTAACTGCTCCAATGCGCAGCGCCAGCTCCAATGATCACGGGAGGTCCGCTAATCCCAAACTCCCGAAAGCCCCTACAGGGATACGAGGCCTCGACGACGTCACCGGCGGCGGCTTCCCGAAAGGCCGGCCCACGCTGATTTGTGGCTCCGCAGGAGCGGGCAAAAGCCTTCTCGCCATGGAGTTCATTGTTCGCGGCGCAACCCAGTTCGGCGAGCCCGGCGTGTTCGTGGCCTTTGAAGAAACCGCCCCGGAGCTCACCCAAAACGTGCGTTCGCTCGGCTTCGATCTCGACAAGCTCGCCAAACAGAAAAAATTGATCGTCGACTTCGTTCGCATCGAACGCAGCGAGATCGATGAAACCGGAGACTACGATCTCGAGGGTCTTTTCATCCGCATCGGCGCGGCGATTGATGCCATCGGCGCAAAGCGCGTCGCCCTGGATACGATCGAGAATCTGTTCGCCGGATTGCAGAATCAGGGCATCCTGCGCGCAGAACTACGCCGCTTGTTTCGCTGGCTCAAAGATAAAGGGGTCTCCGCGGTCATCACAGCCGAGCGCGGCGAAGGCGCTCTCACGCGCCACGGACTGGAAGAATACGTTTCAGACTGCGTGATCCTTTTAGACCATCGCGTGACCGATCAGGTTTCCACCCGCCGCCTGCGCGTCGTGAAGTATCGCGGCACCGCCCATGGAACCAACGAATATCCCTTTCTCATCGATGAAGGCGGGTTCAGCGTGCTGCCGGTCACGTCCCTGGGCCTTAACCAGGACGTAAGCGGCGAAAGAATTTCGAGCGGCGTGGAGCGGCTGGACGCCATGCTCGGCGGGCAGGGATATTACCGCGGCACCACAATACTGGTTTCCGGTACGGCGGGCACGGGCAAGTCGAGCCTGGCGTCGCACATGGTGGATGCGGCTTGCCGGCGCGGAGAGCGCAGCATTTATTTCTCGTTTGAGGAATCGCCTCAACAAATGATTCGCAACATGCGCTCGATCGGCATGGATCTCGAACAGTGGGTCAAGAAAGGCCTGCTCCGCTTTCATTCCAGCCGTGCCTCGTTCTACGGGCTGGAAATGCACCTGGCCATCATGCACAAAGTAGTGCACGACTTCAAACCGAAGGTTGTAGTTTTCGATCCTGTCGGCAGCCTGATTGAGGCGGGGAATCGCCGCGATGCGCACGTCATGTTGATCCGCCTCATCGACTTTTTGAAGAGCCGCGGGGTCACGGCCTTCCTGACCAACCTGACTTCCACCGGGACCCTGTCACTCGAAAGTACCGACGTCGAGATTTCCTCGATCGTAGATACCTGGCTGTTTGTGCGCGATCTTGAGGTGAATGGCGAGCGCAATCGTGCGCTGTACGTTCTCAAGTCGCGCGGCATGGCGCACTCCAACCAATTACGCGAGTTCGTACTCACCGATCGTGGTGTGGACCTGCTGGATGTCTACGTGGGTCCGGAAGGCGTGCTCACCGGCTCTTCGCGGCTGTCGCAAGAGGCCCGTTCGAAGGCTGCCACGTTGCTGCGGCAACAGGAAGTCGAACGGATCACCCGCGATCGCGAGCGCAAGCGCGAGGCCCTGGAGGCGCGCATCCTGGCGTTGCGCAAGGACTTTGAAATTGAGGAACAGGAAGCAGAAACCCTCGGTGCTGAAGAAGATCGGCGTGAAAGGGTCATGGATGAAGATCGCGCCGCCATGGCGACCAGCCGCAAAGCGGATGCAGGCAACGGATCGGGACGTCCCGATCGTATTAGCGGTAAGAGAGGGAGATAAAGGATGAAGAAGTCAGGCAAGACGACCGAGAAGCCACTTTCGCTCGAAGAAGTTCGGCGCAAGGGCAAAGAAAGCGACATGTGGGAGCTTCGCCTCTATACTGCGGGGCAAACCCCGCGGTCGTTAACCGCCATTGCCAATCTAAAAAAGATCTGTGAGGAGCATTTGCAGGGACGTTACAACATCGAGGTGATCGACCTGGTCAAGCACCCGCAGTTGGCGGCAGGCGACCAGATCATTGCCATCCCCACCCTGGTGCGCAAGCTCCCGCAACCGCTGCGCAAGATTGTTGGCGATCTGCGCGACCATGAACGGGCTCTGGTAGGATTACAATTGCGTTCGATGTCCGACAGCCAATGAATATGCGCTTTCGGGAAGTGACGAGAACCGCGGTGGAATTCAATGGACCATAAAATCAATTTTCGGCCTGCGATGGAACCTGATTTGGATTTGAGCGAAGAAGCGGAACAAACCCTCGAGGCGATCCGGCAAGGTGCGGTGGACGCCTTTGTCGTAGAGGAGCCGGAGGGCCATCGCGTCTATGCACTCGAAGGGGCCGATCTCCCCTACAGCGCTCTGGTCGAGAGGATGCACCAGGGCGCTGCCATGGTGAATTGTGAAGGCACGATGGTTTATTGCAATCACGCGCTGGCTGATCTGCTCGGTGTTCTCCGGGAAGACCTGATCGGCCGGTCTTTGCGCGACTTTGTTCCAGATTCGGCCGCTTATGAGCGGCTGCTCGGCGATGCGCAGGCCACAACCTGCGAGGGCGAAATGACGCTGCACTGCGCCAACGACACCGTCGTTCCCGCCAACTTGTCTTTTACAATTTTGTCCCGGGATAAATCGGCAACCGGTGTGCTGGTAACCGATCTCCGTCAGCAGAAGGAGCAAGTTGAATTCGCCGCCCGTTTGCAAACCCTGCAGGACGAGGAGCGCAAACGAATTGCGCGCGAACTGCATGACAGCGCGGGGCAATTGCTTTCTGCAATAGCAATCAATATCGGCGTCCTGCGCGGGCAATCCCAGAGGCTGGATGCAACCGCAGTAAAAGCCCTTTCCGACACCGAAATCCTCCTGGATCAGGTTTCGAGCGAAATTCGCACTATTTCGCATCTGCTCCATCCGCCACTGCTCGATGCCGTTGGGTTGGTTTCGGCCCTGCGCTGGTACGTGGACGGGTTCGCCGAGCGCAGCAAAATTACCGTGGATCTGAACATCGGCGAAGGGGTTGGACGCCTCAGTGAGGATATGGAAATTGCGATTTTCCGTATCATTCAGGAATGCCTGACCAATGTGCACCGCCATTCGGGCAGCAAGAGCGCCTCCATCTCATTGCGGCGCGATGGCGACCATCTGATCATCAAGGTCGAAGATACGGGCAAAGGCATTTCGATGGAAAAACGCCGTGAATTGACGGAAAAGGGACGCTCGGGGATTGGTTTTCTCGGCATGAGAGAACGTCTGCGTCAATTTGGCGGCTCGCTGGATGTTAAATCTCAAGAGGGTGGAACCGTCGTGACGGCGATGCTTAAGGTCGCTTAAAAGCCACTCCCTTCGTGGCTGTTATCACCGCAGATCTGGCCTGCGGAGATCCGTTCTCAGAGACTCGCGCCACCCCCTCGCGCCGTACCTAAATATCACATTACGCCTGCGTTACAGAAGTAAAGACGAACCAACCAATAATCGCAGTTTCATAATCTAACCATCCTCAATGGCTGTGAAAGCGCGAGCGTCCTCGAGTCCGCAATCCCAGAAAGAAACCGAGCAGATGCTCGAGGCCATCCGCCAGGGCGGCGTCGATGCCTTTGTAGTGCAGGATTCCGAAGGGGACCGCGTTTATACCCTCGAAGGCTCGGACTTACCCTATAGCGACCTAGTTGAGCGCATGCAGCAGGGCGCGGCTATGCTCACTTCTGACGGCGCGTTCATCTATTGCAATCGGGCTCTCGCGGCATTGCTGGGGGCAGGGCGCGAAACCCTGATTGGCCGCCGGTTGCATGAGTTTCTTCCCGAGATCGACTCTGCCTCTTGCGCAACCCTGATTCGTGATTCGCAGATCTCCCCTTGCGACCATGAAATGACCCTACTTTGCAGCGAAAGTGTTCAGATACCGGGAAACTTTTCATTCACTCCGTTGACCCGCGACAAATCCGTCATCAGCGTTCTGGTGACCGACCTTCGGCAGCAGAAAGCGCAGGCTGAGTTCGCGCTGCGGCTACAAACCATTCAGGAGGAGGAACGCAAGCGGGTGTCGCGGGAGTTGCACGACAGCGCCGGACAGATCCTGGCTGCGATCGGCATCAGTCTCGCTCTTGTCTCGGCGCAAGCCGACAAACTCGATGCCTCCGGGGCTAAAGCTCTTTCCGACAGCACTATTCTCCTCGATCAGGTTTCGAGCGAGATTCGCACCATGTCCCACTTGCTGCATCCTCCGCTGCTGGATGCAGTCGGACTCGTCTCCGCGCTGCGCTGGTATGTGGATGGCTTTTCCGAGCGCAGCAAGATCAAAGTCGAACTGCAGATCGACCAGGGCATCGGACGCCTCCACGAGGACCTGGAAATCGCGATTTTCCGCATCGTGCAAGAGTGCCTCACAAACGTACATCGCCATTCGGGAAGCGCCAGCGCGGCCATCTCACTGCGTCACGACGGCCAACACCTGAAAGTGGCTGTGCGTGATGAAGGCAGGGGCATCTCGGCGGAAAAGCAGCGCGACTTAAATACCGTTGGTCGCGGTGGCGTCGGCTTCATCGGCATGCGCGAGCGCCTGCGCCGCTTTGGCGGAACCCTCGAAGTTCAATCTTCGAAGAGCGGAACGACGGTCACGGCAATGTTGAAGGCTGCGTGAGTTGGCTCTGCTATAACCTGTCACGATTTTTTCCGTTCACGCCTTCAAAATATTCCTCCGTATCTTGTTCATTTTGAATGTATTTATCCGGTGATCTTTTCTTGACCTCGATTTGACGCTGCGTGCATGGCAACCCCGTCCGCCTCCGGGCAAAGTAGCGCATCACGGAGGTTTTCATGTCGAGTACCGTTCATCAGGAAACGAATTCTGTCGTTCGCTTCGCACCCGCTATCCGCATTCAGCGCAGCTTTATCGCCGGCATAGAAAAACGAACGCTTGTCTGGTTGGCAAAGCGGGCGCCTGCTTGGGTCACTTCGGACCACCTGACTCTGCTCGGCTTTGTCTCGCAATGTCTGGTCGGCGTCTGTTATGTCCTCGCCCGTAAGAATGCTCAGATGCTCCTGTTCGGCATTGTCTTTCTCGCTCTCAATTGGTTCGGCGACAGCCTCGATGGCACGGTCGCCCGCGTGCGCAACCGGCAGCGGCCGCGCTACGGCTTTTATGTCGACCACATCGCCGACACGATTGCTGCCTTGTTCCTGATGGGCGGCCTTTCGTTTTCCGGATACGTTCACCCTTTTGTTGCTCTGGGGATGCTAATCGCTTTCCTCATGCTTTCAATCGAGTCGTATCTTGCCACTTACGTGCTGGGACAATTTCGACTCTCCTATTGGAAATTCAGTCCGACTGAGATTCGCATTCTTCTCGCCGCGGGAAACATCGCGCTGCTCAGGCATTCGACAATCCGAATCCTCGGCCGCGGGGTCCAGCTGTTTGATCTCGGCGGCACGATTGCCATGGCAGGAATGAGCCTGATGCTGATTGCGTCAACGATCTTGCACACGCGTCAGCTGTTTCGTGAGGAAAGACTCCCGTGAGCAACGCGCTCTGCATGCGATTGTTGAGATTTTCTCTGGTCGGTGCGCTTGGGATCGTCGTGCAGCTCGGAGCTATCAGTGTTCTTGTCGCCCGAATCGACTATCTTCCCGCCACGGCATTGGCCGTAGAATGTGCCATTCTGCACAATTTCATGTGGCATCGGCGCTTTACTTGGAGCGAGCGAACGCAAACAGGAATTCGAAACTTTCTCTTTCGGCTGGTACGGTTTCATACGAGCAATGGGTTGGTCTCACTCGTGGGAAATCTGCTGTTGATGAGGTTGCTCGTGGGTAATTTAAAGCTGCCCGTATTCAGCGCCAATCTTGCATGCATCTCGATTTGCTTCGTCGCGAATTTTCTGGCCAGTGATCGCTGGGTCTTTCGTCGGTAGCTGATCTTGCTATTAGTGCGGGTCTGGTATCGCGGAGCCGGCATCCGTCCGCTGCCGCATCAGCATCAAAGTCCGTTGCGCAAAGGGGACATAAGCGAGAGCCGCCGTGATTCCGAGAGCCATCCCTAAACCTATCTGCCGCACCAGCAGGAACGGGGCCAGTGCCCACAGTTCGTCGAGCACAAGAACACCTGGAAAAAGTTTCATAAACTTGTCGCTGAGATCTCTCACATCAAACGCAATTGCGGAAATCATGTATAGGCGCAGCGGGATGCCGATGCTGGCCGATAGAACCGCCATGACGATTGGCGCGGGATGCGTACCCAATAATCGCTCCAGCACATCCTCTGCCTCAGGCAGTCGCGCCAAAGTAACAATGTAGAAAACCAGGTACATAATCTGGAGCGACAGAAATAACCCGCGAACGTAGACCTGCCGCACAACCGGCACTTCCTCCACCCGCGTGAGCCTGAAAACCGGTTCCGAAGAATCTTCCGGCGCTGAACCTTTTCTCGCAAGGTTCTCCTGCTCTTCTCCAGCGATGATCGTTCCGGAGCTCACCGGGGCAATAAACCGATATCCCCGCTTTGCTAAGGTCTCCACGAATTGCGGGTTCGACGCAGAGTCGTTCAGCGCCTCTCGAATCTTGTTGATCGCAGTATTGAGGCTATGATCAAAATCCACAAACGTCCCAGAAGGCCACAATTTCTTCTGTATCTCTTCTCGCGAAATTACTTCGCCAGGGCGTTCAAGAAACAAAGCGAGAACTTGAAACGGCTGCTCCTGCAAGCGCAACCGAACTCCCGCCTTGCGCAACTGGCCGGTGCTCGTATCGGCTTCGAACAGGCCAAAGCGGAATATCCTTTTATCAGAGCTGGCCATCGCCGAGAATCATAACGGAACGGCAGTAGCACTTGAAACGTGAATTCGATTGCTGCCACTTACACTGCAGCAGTGTCGAGGGTTGCAGATGCGACGACCGATATCGGTACCGCCGCGCCGTCGCGATAAGTCACGCTGTTGCCGGAAATCGCCGGAACGCGTTCGCCAGGAACAAGAATTCCCACTAGATTCAGCGGGTCTGCGGCCGAGAGCGTAATCGTTGCCTGGGAAGGCTCATTCTTGCGCATGGCGCGCACCGATTCAACGGCGACCGGCAAAGCGAACTGCTCGCCTAAAAACCCATCCACAAAACGCCCGCCGCGAATTTCGCCGCGATCTTCGAGGCGCCGGAATGCCATCAGCAGTTCACGCCATGCCGGTAAGTTCGCTTCTCGCGCCAGCACATCGCGGATCACGATGCCATAGCGCCTCAGCAGCATCCAGCAGGCTGCTTCAACCGCGCGAGAACGTTCGACTACTTCCTCCGCATGCAACAAAGCCCAGCGGCCCGGATTGTGCCGCGGGCGAGCGAGCTTTCCACTGCCCTGTCCCGCGCGCCGTTTGGGATCGATCAGCGAACGCAGGTTGTCGAAGCCATCAGCCGTCACAAGCCCGGCAGCTACCAGCTCCCATAGAGCAGTTTCCACTTCCGCCTTCAGTTTGTTTGTGCCTCGCACGATGTCGGCAAAGAAAGATGCGCCACGCTGGCGCAGAAAATCGAGCACGATCTGCGCGCCGTTTCCCAGGCCGTTATTTTCCGACAATTCTGTCGCGGGATGGCGTGGCGTCATCCAGTCGGCATCTTCGCGGATGAAGAACGTGATTGGTGCGACGCTGGTGGGAATCACGCGCCGCTGGCGCGTGCTCGAATTTCCGTTGGAGGGAGAAGTATCGAGGGTTGCCGGATGTGGCGAAAGTCTTCCCCAGCCCACCGCTCCGGTCAGGCAAAGTTGATCCAGCCACTTGGGATCGTAATCAACAATGCGACGCGCGAGAATCTGCCGCTCCCAGGCGTTCGCGGGAATTTCAAATCCCTGCAACTGCCGCAATACTTCAAGCGTGCCCCGCTCGCCGTTCACTTGCGTCCCCGCAGCGATGTGCTGCCACTGCAACAGCCACTGCATGAACTGCGATTTGGTGACAGGCTCAATCTGCTTGCGCAGCGTCGCGACGGTAAGACGGTGGATGCGCGCCAGCAACCGGCGTTCGCACCATTCGATATCGAAGTCAGTTGACTCCTGCGACGGTCCCGCTTGCTTTGTGGAGTCGGAGAACTTACCACGCAGGATGGTCCCGCTCGCCTCCATGCGCAGCAGGGCGGCGAATATTTCAGACGCCGGCAGATCCAGAATACTTTCCAATCCTGCGGCAGTGGTTGGCCCGAGGTGTGACATCCATCCTGTAACCAGGGTCAAAAATGCGTCATCGCGAGAGGGGACTGTGGGCTCGGCCTCGGTGGGTGTCGGCTCCAATTTCGCGTCAGGGAAGAGAACTGAGAAGGTTTTCAGCCGCTCGGCCGCGACCCAATAAGACTTGCCATGGGAACTGGCAGACGCGGCGCGGCCCTCGGCCACCAGTCGCTCGAAGTGATAGCGCCATTCGTCAGTGCGATAGGGAAGTCCGGCTTCCGGCAGCGCCACCAGCGTGTGCAGCACATCGTGAAGTTCATCGGCGTCGCGAACATCCGGCCACGCTTCGGCCCGCACTTGGGCAATTGCAGCCTGATCCAATCCGCCAACTTCTTCGAGCACTGACTCCGGCAACATCCGGCGCATCTGAACGGCGCGAGCGCGGCGCTCTTCAAGCGGGGCGTCATCCAAGTACGCATACGGATTCGCATTCAAAATTTCGTGCGAAAACTGGGAAGGAACAGGCGTATCCACGGCCACGCAGCGAATGCTGCCGTCTGCTAGGCCGCTCAGCAGAGATTTCAATCCTTCGATGTCCATTGCTTCGGTGAGCGCGTCCTTCATCACTTCGCTCACCAGCGGATGATCCGGAATCTGCCGCGCGCCCTGAATGTTTTCAAAGCAGGCAGCCGCATCGGGAAAAACCGACGCCAGCAGATCATCCGACCTCATGCGCTGAATTTGCGGCGGAACTTTCTTTCCGTTCTGGAAGCGAAGCAGCGCCAGGGCCCGGTTCGCATCCCACCGCCAGCGCGTGGCGAAGATCGGGGAATCGAGGACCGCTTGTTCGAGAATCGGCTGCACGGTCGGAGCCTGGAGAAAGTTGAAAACATCCTTCAACGGGAAGCTGTGCTGCTCGGCAAGGGCGATGTTCAATCCGTTGTCTGTGGCCGCAGCCTGCAATTCAAAATTGAAGCCGACACAGAAGCGCTTGCGAAGAGCCAGTCCCCAGGCTTTGTTAATGCGGCCGCCAAATGGGGCGTGAATGATGAGCTGCATGCCGCCGCCTTCGTCGAAGAAACGCTCCGCGATTACGGTGGTCTGAGTCGGCACGGAGCCCAGCACGGCGCGACCTTGCAGAATGTATTCGATGGCCTGTTCCGCGCCAGAGTCATCGAGGCCGCATTCTTCTTTCAGCCAGGCGACGGTCGCTGCCACTTCGGGCTGCGTTGCTGAAAATCCAACTGGCGAAGTTCGCGGCAGCATGTCGCTGATTGTTTCCCGCAAGCCGCCAATGTAGTTGGAAAGTTCCTGCGTACGAGCCGGCGCTTCACCCCTCCAGAAAGGTACAGTGGGCGGAGCGCCGTGGGCATCCTGCACCAGTACGCGCCCAGCATTGGTTTCCACACGCCGGATCATCCATGAAGTATTGCCCAGCAGCATGATGTCGCCGCGGTTACTTTCAACGGCGAAATCTTCGTCGATCGTGCCGACCACCAGACCATCCGGCTCGGCGACGACCGCGTAGAGCGAATTATCCGGAATCGCGCCGCCGCTGGTAATTGCGGCCAGCCGTGCCCCGCGCCGGGCGCGCAACTTTCCATTCACGCGGTCGCGATGAATGTATGCGCCGTAGCGTCCTCGCTTCGCGGCGATTCCCTCCGAGAGCATTTCGAGAATCGCTTCGAAGGTAGCACGCTCGAGATTTCGATACGGATATGCGCGGCGTGCGAGAGCGAACATCGCGTCTTCGCCCCACTCTTCGGCGGAGCATGCCGCGACAATTTGTTGCGCGAGCACATCGAGCGGCGACTCGGGAATCTCCAGCCGATCAAGTTCACCCTGCCGGATGGCGCGCACGAGCGCCGCACATTCCAGGAGATCATCGCGCGTGGTGGCAAACAAGCGGCCCTTCGGAACTGCTCCGCGCCAGTGTCCGCTGCGGCCAACGCGCTGCAGTGTGACCGCGATGGATCGAGGAGAATTGATCTGCACCACGAGATCGACTGTGCCGATATCGATTCCAAGTTCGAGCGACGCCGTCGCGACGAGAACTCGAATCTGCCCTTCTTTTAATTTCTTTTCTGCCGCGAAGCGCAGCTTGCGAGAAAGGCTGCCATGGTGGGCCGCTACATTCTCTTCGCCGATCAGTTCGCCAAGATGATGAGCGACGCGCTCGGCCATTCGACGTGTGTTGACGAAGACGAGCGTGGAACGATGTTGCTCGACCAAAGTGACCAGCCGCTTGTAGACCTCCTCCCACATCTCGTTGGAAGCGACCGGGCCGAGCGGCATGGGAGGAACTTCGACCGCCATATCGAGTGTGCGCTTGTGACCGATATTGACGATCACGGGGCCAAGCTGCGTTTCATTTGAATCGGAGCATCCCGTGAGGAAGTGGGCAACTTCTTCGATCGGTTTCTGCGTGGCGGAAAGACCGATGCGCACTGGCTTCTTGTGCGTCAATGCGTCCAGGCGCTCGAGCGATAGCGTCAGGTGCGCGCCCCGCTTGTCATCGGCTACGGCGTGGATTTCGTCGACGATGACGGTTTGAATATCCCGCAGGATTGCGCGGCTTTTATCGGCGGTGAGCAGAATGTAAAGCGACTCCGGGGTGGTGACGAGAATGTGTGGCGGGCGCTTCAACATCGCGCGCCGCTCGGGCATCAGCGTGTCGCCGGTGCGGACCGCAGTGCGAATTTCCGGCATCAACAGGCCGCGCTCACCAGCCATGGCGAGAATCTCGCCGAGGGGAACTTCGAGGTTTTTCTGGATGTCGTTACCGAGGGCCTTCAGTGGAGAAACGTACAACACCTCGGTTCGGTCGGCGAGATCGCCGGCCAGCGCTTTGCGCACCAGACGGTCGATGCAGGCCAGAAAAGCGGCCAGAGTCTTGCCCGAACCGGTGGGCGCAGAGATCAGAGTCGTCCGGCCAGCGAGAATATGCGGCCAGCCTTGCTCCTGGGGCTCAGTGGGAGTGCCGAAGCGCTGGACAAACCACTCGGCAACGAGCGGGTGAGCCCAGGCAAGGGAAGCGGGAAGGGACGGCATCTGCCCATTCTATCTGGTTGGGCGATCTTCGTAAAATGTTCGCCTTTCGCCAGGGCCCTCATGACTATATCGACTGCATGGCAGCGGCTTTGGCATCCCTGCGCGGAGGAGCCTTGGTGACGTCTGATCGCCATTTTGAAAAGCTCGGGAAACACCTCCCGGTTCGTTCGATCCCCCGCTGAAAATCATGGGTTCACTCCAGTGTTAGAATTTTTTCCCAGTTAACTTCCACACTAAGGAGAAATTCTTGAAATCCCTGCGCTCGCTGGCCACTTATATTCTGCTTTTCTCATTCAGTCAGTTCGCAGTTTCCCAATCCGCTCCTGACGCGGCGGCGAATACGCCTCTTCTCGGCTATACCACGAAAACATCTGCGCCGGAACGTGACTGGGAAAAGCAATTCCAGCAGGGAATCGACGCCGGCAATATTCGCGAAAGTGTGCGGCGTCTCTCGGCGCGCCCGCACCATGTGGGTTCTCCCTACGACAAAGATAATGCCGAATGGATACTGGCCCGCTTCAAAGAATGGGGATTCGATGCTCACATCGAAACCTTCGATGTGCTTTTCCCGACTCCCAAATCTCGCTCGCTTGAATTGATTTCGCCCACACAATTTCGCGCAAAAATGCAGGAGCCTGCACTTGCCATCGACCCCACCTCCAATCAGACTTCGGAGCAACTGCCCACCTACAATGCCTATTCGGCAGATGGAGATGTTACTGCTCCGCTGGTCTATGTGAATTACGGCAACCGCGACGACTACGAACAGCTCGATCGCATGGGCGTCTCCGTGAAAGGTGCGATTGTGATTGCACGCTATGGCTCAGGCTGGCGGGGAATCAAACCGAAAGTTGCCGCCGAGCACGGTGCCGTGGGATGCATTATTTACTCCGATCCTCGGGGCGATGGCTTCTATCACGGCGACGATTATCCTCGCGGCGGATGGCGCCCACGCGATGGCGTGCAACGCGGCAGCGTGATGGATACCGATTATCCCGGCGATCCGCTAACTCCCGGCGTCGGAGCGGTGCCCGGCGCGAAGCGCCTCGATATCAAAGATGCGAAAACCATTACAAAAATTCCCGTTGTTCCAATCTCCTATGCCGACGCTCAGCCGTTTCTTTCCGCTCTCGAAGGTCAGGTCGCTCCTGACTCCTGGCGCGGGGCTTTGCCGATTACCTATCACGTTGGCCCCGGACCCGCGCGAGTGCATCTCACGATGTTCTCCGATTGGTCGATCAAGCCGATCCGCGACGTCATCGCAACCCTGCCCGGTTCATCACCCGATCAGTGGGTCATTCGCGGCAACCATCACGATGCATGGGTTAACGGCGCCGACGATCCCATTGCCGGTATGGCGCCGGAACTCGAGGAAGCCCGCATGTTGGGTGAACTACACAAGCTCGGCTGGACTCCGAAGCGCACTATTATTTATTGCGCGTGGGATGGCGAGGAGCCTGGTCTTTTGGGATCGGTCGAGTGGGTGGAGACTCACAGGGATGAACTGCAGAAACGCGCAGTTTTATACCTCAATACCGACGGCAACGAACGAGGCTTTTTCGAGGCCGGAGGCACACAGGATTTGCAGCCCATGATCAGTGCTGTGGCGCGCGACATTCGCGATCCGGAAAAAAACATTTCCGTTCTCGATCGCGCCCGGCTCCGCGAGATCTCCCGCGCCAAAGATGCCGACGAGCGCAGCCAGATTCGCAAGTCTTCCGATCTTCGCGTAGAAGCTCTCGGCGACGGTTCTGATTTCACTGCCTTTCAGGACTACGCCGGTATTCCTGCGCTGAATATTGGTTTTGGCGGCGAAGACGAGGGCGATCAGTACCACTCGATCTACGACGACTTCTATTGGTATACGCACTTCGACGATACGGATTTCTCCTACGGGCGCGCCCTGGCGCAGACGGCCGGAACGACAATGATGCGAATGGCTGACGCCGATCTGCTTCCCTACGACTACAACGCGCAATCCGAGGCCATTGGAAAATACGAAACCGAACTGGAGAAGCTCTTAAAAGATAAGCAAGACGAATTCACCGAGCGCAATCTCGAACTTCAGGAAGGCGTATTCAACGCCATCGCCGATCCGCACAAAATTTCCGTTCCGCCTCCGGTTGAAACCGTTCCGCCGTTCATGAACTTTGCGCCGATGAAAAACTCTCTCGAGGCTCTTAAAAAGAGCGCCGAGCGCTATGAGAAAGCCTTCGCCCGTTTCAAAGCCAGTTCAAATGTTTCCCAGGAGTCGCTTGAGAAAATAGATTCTGACCTTCTTTCGATCTCACGCCTCTTTCTTAACGAAAAAGGTTTGCCCGAGCGGCCATGGTTCAAGAACCAGGTTTATGCTCCTGGGGCCTATACCGGATATGGTGCGAAACCGATCGCAGCGGTCCGAGAATATATGGACGAGAAAAAATGGAAGAAAGCAGACGCACAGATTCCGATGGTGGCGAATGTATTGGCCAACGTAGCAGCCGGGATCGACAAAGCCGCGGATGACTTGGAAGCTGCTGTTAAATGAATCAGATAGTACGTCCGGCAGCTGCCAGAAAGATCTGACAGAAAACAAAAAACCCACCGGATGCTTGCTTGGGGCGTGCTCGGGTCAGCATCCGATGGGCTACCGTTTCTCCTTACTCACCCTGTTGTTTTCAGGAGTTATTGATACGATTAAACCCCAGAATCGGACTAAGTTCCGTCTAATTTTGTAAATCTTTGTAATTTCTCCGCGAAGGAATGTCG